>CALAHF010000206.1 GCA_937891465.1 uncultured Verrucomicrobiales bacterium
CGATTTTATGCATTTGCTGTTTGAATATACGGGTGAACCAACCCTATTGGTTCGTGGACTTGTTTCGATCAGACAGGGTTCTTTCATCGAACCATCCCTATTGTATCGTTTTGTTGTTAAAAATCAGTGAGTTGGAGCTGCGACAGTAGCATCACTCAACTCGCGGAGGCGGCGAGCAACGATATTGTTCGCTGCATCGGTAGCCATTTCATCAAGAAGCAGTCGCAAATGGCTTCCAGCTCGATAATCCGCCGGAGCAATGTATTTAATACGATCAGCAGCTCCGGAAAGTTGGTAGGCTTTTCGAAAGCTCGAGCGTGTTTCGTCTTTCGGATTGTAAACTGCGATGGCCTGACCGCCGAATTTCTTCATCACGGTGAAACACGGGACATCAGTCGGGCCATCTCCGACATAAATCATGTTTTCGAAAGGAATCGGCCGGAGCTCTTCGGGCATGTGATCGTTCACGTCGTCGTGCGCATTCAGCATGCCTTTATTAATGCGAAAGAGGTATTGAGTTTTCGCCGTGTGGCTGATGACCCGCTTAGGAAAGGCGATACGACCGCTTTCGTCTTCGGCAAATTCGCAGCCAAAAACCTCATGAATAAAAGGCTTGAGCTTGCTGCCATCAATCAGGGTTTTGATGCCGCTTGAGACAATATAGTGCTCAAATTTCACGCCCATCGCCCGATGCTCGGGGCTCAATAGGTCTTCCATTTCTGAAAACATCTCGGGCAATCCGTCGAAAAATTTTAGATCTGCCCCGAGCTTTTCGAGATCTTTATTCGACGGCCGATCAATCTCCAAATAATCGAGCATCGCCTTCAAATAGGCCAATTCACTCTCATACCCCTCTTCTTCGACGAGTTTTTTACAGGCTTTCCAAAATTCTGCCGGATTGATGCCGAACCGGGGGAAAAGCACCTCGTCCTGCATGTAGGTGGGACTCAAGGTCTGGTCGTAATCGTAAACGATACCGATAATATTTTGGGGAGAAGCCATGGAAAGTTTATAAATTTACCACGCATATCACGAAAAACCACCATTCCGAAAGCCCGAAATTTTAAAAACTCTGTAACTTTACGATTCGATCAAATCAGCCAGAGCGACGTCTACATCCGTGAATTCCCATTTATACTCAGCCAGCTTCAAGGCCGCTGGATTTGCCCGCTGACTATTTAAAAACATCTCGGACATGCCGCCTGGAAGCATCTTCAGAGCAAACGCAGGGGTCGGAATGAAGGCTGGGCGACCGACCGCTCCGGCGAGTGCTTTCGTGAATTCACGATTGTTAACGGGGTTGGGCACGGCGGCATTCACGGGTCCGCTCATCGAGTCAGACGTCGCACTTTTCAAGAAAATCCCGGCAATGTCATCGATGTGAACCCATGGCATCCATTGCTTCCCTGATCCAAGCCGCCCTCCAAGGCAGCATTTGAAGATCAGTTTCAACACTTTCAGCGCCCCACCACTTTTCCCGAGGACAAAACCAATTCGCGGGGTGACCACTCGAACATCGTGCTTTTCGGCAGCAACTTGAGCCGCCTCTTCCCAGTCTTCGACGACTTTTGCGAGAAATCCAAATCCACGGTCCTCTTCCTCATCAAGAACATCGTCTCCTCGATCGCCGTAATAGCCGATTCCTGAAGCGCAAACCAATGCATTAGGCCGCTTGGCCTGTTCTATTTTTCCAATCCCACGAACCAACGCTGCGGTACCATCAATTCGACTATCATAGATCCGCTTTTTCTTCCCGCTGGTCCACACACCGAGAATCGATTCTCCGGCTAGATGAATGATCGCATCAAGGCCTTTGTAATCGGCATTCTCTGGATCCGAGAAATCGCGCACCTCTTCGCAACCGGGAATGATTTTTCCGGCACTTCGTGAAAATCCAATAGCGATATGCCCGTCAGCATTCGCGCGTCCAATGATTGCAGAGCCGATAAATCCGCTGGCTCCTGTGATTCCTATTCGCATGTCAGTAATACGGTTACTCCAAGGAATTCGTCATACAAAAGTGGCAGAGACGCCAGTAATTTTGGCCGTTTCAACTGTGAAAAGCAGCTTTCCTGCTAAAACGCTCACTGAATCACCGATTTTTTTCCATTTTCAGCGACTTCCGCCATTCTACGAGCTTGGCTCCTATCTTCGAATCTGACGCGAGATTGGTGAACTGGTCGGGATCTGATTTCATGTCGTAAAGCTCCTCTGTTCCGTCTTTATAGTGCATGAAAGCAAAACCCGGCGTTCGAATCGACTCACCATTTCTCGTGAACGAATGCGCCCGCTGATTAGTTGTTGCTGCGGGATCTTTCAACAGGGGAACGAGACTTTTTCCTTCGGCCGAATCTGGAACGGGCACGCCAGTCAGCTCGCAAACGGTGGGAAACAGATCAACCAGCTCAACGATCGAATCGCTGTTACCCGGCTTCATCCCCGGTGCAGAAATCACCAACGGCACATTGATGACCCGCTCGTGCAGGTTCGCCTTTTGCCAAAATGTGTGTTCGCCGAGGTGATAACCATGATCGCTCGTGAAAATAATCGAGGTGCTTTCTCGAAGCCCCAACCGATCTAGTTCGTCGATCACCTTGCCAACTTGTTCGTCCATGAATTGAACCGTCGCGTAATACGCCGCCCACATTCGCTGCTGGTTTTCAGGAAATTGGTCGATTCCATTTAATTCCGAGCGCGACTGAGTGATTGCGGCCTTCGGCATGTCTTCGAGATCACCTTCCGGCACATGCGGAATGTTGATTTCCCCATGCGGATAGGGCTCAAAATACTGCTCCGGCGCGACACTTGGATAATGCGGGCGCACAAAACCGGTCGCAATGAAAAATGGAGTATTGGGATCTTCCTTTCGTTGCCGAAGCAATTCGATCGTCATTTCCGCTGCTTTCGGATCCGGCTGATCTGATCCATCGCCTTCGTATGAAACCGACACGAACATCCGATGCGGCATCTTTGTCGACTCCCGCCCTTCCAGATCCGTCGTAAAAATATTTTTATTCAGCAGCGCGTAATTCCCCGGGGTGTGCGCTTCCCTCCCCGGCGCATTAAACCGCTCTGTCCAGCACGCCTCAATGTCCGCGCCATTTGTCCCGGCAATAATATCGCCCGGCACCCGCATGTGAAAAATCTTCCCGACCCGAGCCGAATAGAAACCATTCGCGATCAAATTTTCGCCCAGGGTGATCCCCTTTTTATCCAAATAGCGGCTCCGCATGAACGACGTCCGAGAAGGCCCGCAAACCGTTCCCTGACAATACGCCCGTGAAAAAACAACGCCTTCAGCTGCGAGCTTATCGATATTCGGCGTATTGCAGACCTTGTTCCCGTGAATGCTCAACACATCCGCTTTCAAATCATCGGAAATGATTAGCACCACATTTTTGGCAATCGGTTCGGCGGCTAAGCCAAGCGAACTGATGGCAAAAATAAGCGATGCGAAAATACGATTTTTCATGGGCCCGATGATTATCAATTTCAGATCAACAAAATGCCACACCTTCAAGTCAATACGGTTGGTTCATCGAACGAACCCTGTTGGATCGATTTAACCCAAGCTCCAACCTTCACGATATTTCCGACCGAGAAATTTTTCGGCTTCGGGCGCATTCGGAATTTTCATTTCTTTGGCATTCCATTCCAGCTTCTTGCCAGCCCGATACGCCACGTTTCCGAGATGATTGGCCTCCGTCAGCGGTCCTGCATACGCAAAATTGCAGAGCGGCTCGCGCTTATCGCCTTTGCACGCCCGAATCCATTCGGCCTGCTGGCCGGGTGATTTTTCGATCGACTGCTCAGGTGCTTTGAAGTCTGTAAACTTTTCTTCGGGAAGCAATTTCAGGCTTCCGTAGTCGGCGAGCAACATGCCGTCTTCGCCGATAAACAGCGTGCCGTTTCCGGCCTGTGGGATTTTTTTATCATGCCAAATCTGTGGCTTTTCCGATCCCTGATACCACGTGTGATCGACCGCCGGCATGTCACCGCGTGCGCCGAACGTGTATTTTACACTCATCGAGGCGGGGGCGATATCGTGATGCGGTTTCGGTCCCGAAAGAGGCTCAATCGTCAGCGGGGCATCCAACTCCAACGCCCACCACGCGAGATCGTTCCGGTGACTTCCGAGGTCGGACATCGTGCCATTTCCGAAATCCCACCAACGATACCAACGCGGTCCGGGGAAATAGAAATCATGAAAATCGCGATACGGCGCCGGCCCAATCCACAAATCCCAATCCAGTTCACCGGGCACTTTCATTCCTTTTGCCGGGGTATCCGGTGTGTAAATGATGTCTTTATTCGCTTTTGCATCAGCTTCTGACTGCCATCCCCACGCGCGGGAAACCCACGTGTGAACTTCTGTCACGGGCCCAATCGCACCTGATTGAATCATCTCAACGACGCGACGATAATTTTCACCCGCATGAATTTGCGTTCCCATCTGAGTCTGCACGCCAGCTTTGGCAGCAGCCTCAGTAATGATCCGACACTCATGCACATCGCGAGTCAGCGGCTTTTCACAATAAACGTGTTTCCCAGCCTGAAGCGCCGGAAGCGTCGCAAACGCGTGGGTGTGTTCCGTTGTTGCCACAACGACCGCATCGATCCCGTTCAGGTTTTCATAAAACTCGCGGATATCTTTCGAGGTCCTCACATCGCCAGAGTTGGCAACGGATTTCATGGCTCCACCAAGATTACTCTCGTTCACATCGCACATCGCAATGATGTCCTCACCCGCGCACGCTTTCACATGCGAGCGGCCGCGCCCGCCAACTCCAATCAGGCCAACACCAATTTTTGAATTCGGAGATTGGCAACGGGTAATCGCCGGAAAGCCCAGCGAGGAAGCCGCAGCCACTGTTGCGGATGATCCGAGAAATTTACGACGCGAAAGATTCGTTTTCATACGTCGATCATATCGGAAAATCGGCCGCGAATGAAGCGAAAACGGTGCGGGATTGCGGATTACTCAATCACATACTGAGACATCGCAGTCTCAACATCCATTCCACCACGCAACAAAGAGTTTCCTCCAAATAGTGCAGTTGGGTCGACACCTTTTGCGCCAGCCCAATCGCTTTCACGCACTTGCCCACTTTGGCCATAGGCTGCGAGCGGATTGTGATACGTCACTTGCTCGATCTGCTCCATCGTGAGGCCGCGTTCTTTCATCAACGCCGCTGTCTTGGGCACGGCGAGAGGATCGGAAATACCCCAATCGGCTGCGCTGTCGACGACAATTTTCTCGGCTCCGAATTCCTGCATGACCTCGACCATGCGCTGATTCCCCAACTTGGTGTGCGGATAAATCGTGAACGCCGCCCAGTAACCACGATCCAAAACGGACTTCACGGTTTCCTCGTTATTATGATCGATGATCACCATTCCCGGATCGACTCCGACGTCTTCCAGAACATCCATCGTCCGAATCGTGCCTGTTTTTTTATCACGGTGTGGCGTGTGAATTTGAATCGGCAGATTCGCCTCCAGCGCCAATTCAGCCTGCATCCGAAGATATTTTTCCTCTGCCGGAGTTTGGTCATCAAAACCAATCTCACCAATACCAACGACGCCTTCTTTGCAAATATACAGCGGCATCAATTCCAGCACTTCTTCGGCAAGGCGCTCGTTGTTCGCTTCCTTAGGGTTGAGCCCAATCGTGCAGTAATGGGCAATTCCGAACTGGCTCGCACGGAATCGCTCGAAACCGATCAGTGAATTGAAATAATCCTTAAACGTCCCGACTTCGGTCCGGGGTTGGCCTTGCCAAAAGGAAGGCTCAACAATCGCGGTAACACCGGCAGCAGCCATGCGTTGGTAGTCATCCGTCGTGCGGGAGACCATGTGGACGTGGGAATCGAAAAAGCGCATTTTGAAGGGGTTTTGGTGCGCCTCAGACTTCAATCTGAGGCATGCCAAACTTAAAAGAGAGGCGCTAAATGTCAAAGGGCAGGACAATTTTTGAATAAAAATCACAAATCATGCGCTTACATTGAGATTCTTTTTTCAAAGCCACTCCCGCATCGCCGGACCTTGTTCATCCTTGGTAAAGCGATTTAGTTGCTAACACAAAGAAATGGTTCGAAAATTCACCACAGCTGCTGCGGTTTTAGCATTGGCATCAACTGCACTGGCAGGTGACAGGGATCACTGGGCATTTCAATCAATTGTCCGGACCACGATTGCAGGTCCAGCGAACGAGAGTCCCATTGATCTCCTGGTTCAAGCGCAACTCGACGAGGCAGGGTTTACTCCATCACAACAGGCAGCGCCTCACGTGCTGCTTCGCCGCCTACATCTTGATTTAACAGGGCTTTTGCCAACTTTCCGGGAAATCGAAGCATGGGAAAAATCATGGGCGGCTGATCCAGAAAAAGCGTATTCAGAATTGGTGGAACGACTGTTAGCCTCGCCGCATTTCGGAGAGCGCTGGGCCCGTCCCTGGCTCGATCTGGCCCGTTATGCTGATAGCGATGGCTACCTTGGCGACACAGTGCGCGAATGGGCCTGGGTTTATCGCGATTGGGTAATCGATGCGATAAATCGGGATCAGCCGTATGATCAATTTTCGATTGAACAGCTCGCGGGAGATTTGTTGCCGAATGCCACTCAAAGCCAAAAGATCGCGACTGGATTCCACCGTAACAATCTAAAAAACACTGAGGCTGGGTCGGACCTCGAACTGAATCGAACCAAACAAATCGTCGACCGCGTTGCGACGACGGGGACCACATGGCTAGGCCTGACCATTGCGTGTGCAGAATGCCACGATCACAAACACGATCCCATTTCTCAGCGCGAATATTATCAGCTGTATGCCTTTTTCAACAATACCAACGACGCAGATATTAGCGTGCGGATCGAAGAGGAATGGATGGCATACGAAGCAAAATTAAATACCTGGGAGGCGAAATTGAAAACGTTGTTAGCCGCAGTCCCGCCTCGTAACCCTGCATCTAAAAATTCTAGCACAGCTGCGTTTTGGAAACCTCTGGCTCCCGATAAAGTCGAAGCGGCTGGAACCGATTTGACGATTCAAGAGGACGGCTCAGTCCTCGCATCCGGCAAAGTTCCTTCCACCGTTTCATATTTTGTCGAATCCCCAGTTGAGCAGACACGAACGATTACCGGATTCCGCCTCGACGCCTTTGGGAATTTCGGAGAAGGGCAAACCAAAGGCGAAACAGTAGGCCGTGGAAAATCTGGAGAATTCAATCTCTCGATGTTTTTCCCTGATCTCATTGTCGATGGAAAAGCCCATCGCCTGAAGCTCAAATCGGCTAAGGCAACTCATTTTGACGAAGGAAAAGGTTCAGCCGTTTCCGAAACGATTCTGCCCACGAACAACGGATGGCGGATCACCACTGAGGCTTATCAAAATCATTCAATTGTATTCGAGTTGGAAAAACCGGAAACGATTCCAGCAGGGAGCCGATTGAAATTTTCACTGGGCCACAAAACGGGGCCTGGAGATTCATTGCGGCATTTTCAGCTGTTAACCACTGACAAGGCGGGCCCATTCACGCCGCCTTCGGAAGCAATCGATCCCGACTTTGTGAAAGCTCGTTTGCTGGTTGAAAAGCACCTCAATCCTCCAACAAAACCACCCACAAAAGGCCAAACCCTCGTCGAACGGGGAAGCAAGGATCGCCGGAATTCATTCATTCATGTGCGGGGTGATTACACTCGCGACGGCGGAGCTGTGACGCCGGGAACACCGGCCGTTCTGAATCCGCTCGCTTCCAAAACGCCCAATCGCCTCGATCTCGCCCATTGGCTTTTTGATGAGAGGAATCCGCTGACCGCTCGCGTCGCGGTGAATCAAATCTGGCAGGAGCTTTTTGGAATCGGAATTGTCCCGACTCCCGACGATTTTGGCACCTATGGCGAGGACCCGACTCATCCTGAGTTGCTCGACTGGCTGGCATCTGAATTTCGGGATAACGGCTGGAGCCGGAAAAAATTGATCCGCGAAATTGTGCATTCGAAGACCTACCGTCAATCGTCCGTGAACACTCATCCAGAGGAGTCGAACGACCTTCTATGGAGGCAAAACAGCTTCCGGCTGACCGCGGATTTGGTGCGGGATGCCCACCTCACCGCGAGCGGTTTGTTCTCTCCAAAAATCGGTGGCCCTGGGATTCGTCCTCCCATTCCAGAATTCATGACTGCTGTCGGCCGAAGCGTAAAATGGCCAGTCAGCGAAGGCACCGAAAAATACCGTCGGGGAATGTATATCGTTCTGAAACGCACCGTTATTTATCCCATGCTGACGGCCTTTGATGCCCCCGATACCAGCGTCTCCTGCAGTCGACGCGAGCAAACCAATACCCCGATGCAGGCACTTACGCTTTTGAACGACCCTGTCTTTTTCGAATGTGCCGAAACGCTTGGTCGAAGTGTGCTGAAGTCGCACGGAAAACAAATCGAACCCGCCATTCGCGATCTATTTTCACGATGCCTGAACCGCCCCCCTACTTCAGGAGAGCTGGACTCGCTCAAATCAGCGCATCGTGATTTTCTGGAATCCGCAAAGTCAGAAGAAATGGCGATGATCGCAACTACCCGAGTCATTTTGAACCTCGACGAATTTATTTCCCGTGATTGATCAATTACATAAAATGGCAAGTCGACGGCGATTTCTGAGCAACGGAATCGGTACCTTGGCGTTGGCTTCAATGCTCCGCGACGAAGGATTACTCGGGGCGGAATCGTTCACCCGTCCGCCCCATTTTGCACCGAAGGCAAAGCGCTGCATTTACCTATTTATGGAGGGCGGTCCGAGTCAGATGGATCTTTTCGATCCGAAGCCGAAGCTCAATGAAATGGACGGCCAGGCCATGCCGGAATCGCTGCTCGAAGGAGTAAAATTCTCCTTCACCAACAAGGAATCCGCTCGGCTACTCGGAAGCCCCCGAACGTTTAAAAAACACGGCCAGTGCGGGATGGACATGTCTGACCTGCTCCCCAACCTGAGCCGACACGCTGACGATATTGCACTGATTCGCTCCATGCATGGAGACCAGTTCAACCACCTTCCCGGTCAACTTCTGATGCTTTCCGGATCACCACTTCGAGGCGCTCCCACGCTTGGCTCCTGGCTGAATTACGGTCTCGGCAGCGATTCCAGCGAACTCCCCGGATATGTAGTCATGACAACGCTCGGCCGTGGACTTCCCGGCGGAGCAGCGAGCTGGTCCAGTGGATTTCTGCCATCGAATTACTCGGGCGCACTTTTTCGAAACGAAGGCAGCCCCGTGCTGAATCTCGAAAACCCCGCCGGCATTTCTCCTGATATGCAGGCCCGGACGATCTCTGCAGTCAACGAATTAAATCGCCAGCGCTTCAGTGGAGTCAAGCATCCGGAAATCGAAAGCCGGATCAAAAATTACGAACTCGCCTACCGAATGCAGTCCGCTGCTCCGGATCTCATCGACTTGAGCGGCGAGTCAAAATCCACCATCGAAGCTTACGGATTGAACCGTCAGGACAAAACTGGATTTCAGGCCTCTTTCGCCAGAAATTGCCTGCTGGCACGACGCCTTGTCGAGCGCGGCACCCGATTTGTAACCTTGTTTCTTTCCACGTGGGATCAGCACAGCAAACTTGATTCCGCCCTCGCCACTAACACCCAAATTTCCGATCTACCAGTCGCCGCGTTGCTACAAGATTTAAAGGAACGCGGCCTCCTCGATGAAACCCTGGTCGTCTGGGGAGGCGAATTCGGCCGCACACCACTCGGCGAAAATCGAACCGGATTCAAAACCGTCACCGGCCGGGATCATCACCCTTATTCATTCAGCATGTGGATGGCAGGCGGCGGAGTCAAAGGCGGGCAAACCATTGGAACCACCGATGAAATTGGCTGGGGCGTCGAAGACGAGCCTGTCCATGTCCACGATCTTCACGCTACCATTCTCCGCCTGTTCGGTTTTGATCACAAAGAGTTGACCTATCGTTTCCGGGGACGTGATTTCCGCCTCACCGATGTCCACGGCGAAGTGGTTGAAAAGTTGATCGCGTAATGTGTCAGATTTGCTCCCCAAGCGTCCGCCACGTCAGGCGGCCATCCGCGACGTCATCCAAAAAGGTTTCCGTCGCATCTCGAAGGTGATCCAGCGCCCCCGATTCATCCTTCGCCACGATCAATGCGACGGCTTCGAGCTGACCTGCTTCATCGGTTCCGGCGACGCGCTCAAGATCTTCTGCGATTTGCGGATTGGAAACGAAATTCGCGCAGCTGCGCCACAACTCCGGTGAAACCCAACGTCCCGCAGCCCAACGCTCGTGAGCAAAATTCGACAACGCTTCTGCCAAAACCAAATTCGCCCGATAATCGACACCGTAAAATCGATACAATGGCCGATTGATGAAAAATGA
>CALAHF010000207.1 GCA_937891465.1 uncultured Verrucomicrobiales bacterium
TTTGTTCCATAGTTTATCAATTAATAGAAACTAAAACCGAAGTCCACCGATTTGCTTCGCCACAATTGGCAAAGTATGGGCGTCCATTGCCTGGATAATCGATAAAAGGGGAACCAAAAACGCAAGGCGAATCAATGAGGTCGGCATGAAAGCATGCCGTGGCTGGTTACTTCAACCTTAGCCGATAGGCCTTGGCTGCATTCCCCCAATAGAAACGTTCTCTCGCCTCCTGCCCTTTGCCGCTGATAAATTGATCGACCAATGCCAGAAAGCTGGCGTAATCGTCGGTGTGCTTGGTACACGGCCAGTTGCTGCCGTAGATCAGGCGTTCTTGTCCAAAGTTTTGCCACAAAAATTCGAGGACAGCCTCATAATGTTTCGGGTCTTGTGGTGCCGGCTGAGTGACCGAGCGCTGGTAAAGTCCTGAAATCTTGCAGTAGACATTTTTGTTTGCCGCCAGGCTTTTAACCGCATCGATCCACTCAGCGTCCGGAGCTTTCCCGTCGAAATTGTAGCCCAGGCAATGATTCACGACGATCTGGAGTTCAGGAATCGCCTTGGCAACTGCATCGATTTTTTCAATTCCAGATACGCCAGCTCCATTCGTGAGGTAGTCCATCGTCAGGTCATGTTTTGCGAGAATGCGGAGGCTTTCGAGCACGCGTTTATCGCTGTAGTCGATGTCCCCTTTCCGTCGGGCACGCACACCGACGAAACGCTTGTCTTGTTTGAGGTTATTGATCTGCGTTTCAAAATCTTCGCGATAAACGTCCACGTTTCCAACCAAGCCAATGTAGAAATCAGCATCCTCTTTCACGAGATCCAGCACCCATCGATTATCTTCCAGATTGTTGCTGGCTTCGACAATCACCACGCCCGAAACACCGGCGGCTTTGGCTTCTTTGGAATATTCAGCCGGCAGGTGCGGCTTAAATAGCACCGCATCGTCTGCGGGCGGCCAGGTGATCTCGACGTCACGCGCGGTGTCGTAGAGGTGAATGTGCGTGTCGATCAAATGTTTGACCGGCTTGATTTCGCCCGCTTGCGAGAAACCAACAACGAACACCACAGTCAAAAGAAAACAGAAACGCTTCATAAGTCGATGCATCATCCCAGAAACTGCTTGATCGAACCAGCCTGATCGATGCCGAATTTGGTCAACCCCATATCGAAATCACCGTAGTGCTCGATCGGATTTCCGTAGGCGTTGAGAACCGTAGTATACCAGTTGCCCAGTGTTTTGTGGCCCTCCTCGCCGTATTTTGGCAGTCGAATGTATTTCCCGGAGGTGTTGATTTTGACGTTGTCGCCAGCCAAAACGATGAACGGCCATTCGGTGCCGTGGCTGTGGTGGGTCTCCCCATTGTCAGGGAAGTAGAAGATCATCGTGCTATCGAACATGGTTCCACTTTCTTCCGGAACGCTTTTCAGCCGAGTCACGATGGTATCAAGCACCGACATGTGATGGCTCCGAACCTTCTCGCGAACCTCTTCGGCTTTGAATGAACCGGCTGGCTTTCCATGGCCAACGTCGTGAAGATTGACCCGTTCGTTTTCGAGATCGGAAATCCCGGTATAGGTCGTTCCCAGCTCGTCTGCGGTGAAGGCCACTACGTTGGTCATTCCGGAAATCAAAGCCGAGAGCAGAATTTCAGTGTGCCCGATCTGGCGGTCAATCGTACTGATGTCTTCAGCGAAATATTTGTCGTCGAGCTGCGGAACATGCTTTCGAATCACGTCGGCCATTCCATCGAGCTTGCGGTTCCGTTCGCGAATGGATTCGATGGAGTCAGCGTAATTCTGAACTTTTGATTTCTCGATACCTCGCAGATTTTTTCCCAGCTCGGATTGACTTCCTGCCGCGAATTCAAGCATGCGACGCTCTAGTTCAAATTCGATCTTCCCGCCCTCATCTTCAGCGACCGATTTGAAAAGCTCTGCCATCGCAATTTTCGGAGAACCAAAGGCATAGTTCGGCTGCTGAGGCCCTCGGGCTGAAAAGCCTTTTTCGATTCCATTAATATTTCCCCGCCCATTGCCGCCGGTATCCGGAAAACAGGCCAGCTCGATATGCTCAAGCGGTGACGGAAAAAGCTTCGCCAGTTCGAAATCGACCGTCGCCCATTTCAGAGTGCTGAGCCGCTGATTCGCTTTGTAAACGCCAAGCGACGACTGCCACGTGTGGTGACCCGTGGTGCACATCTTTCCAGACAATCCCTGCAGAATCGTCATGTTGTCCTTGAGCTCGTTCAGCGCGCCCATCCATTCAGGAAGGTCGTGATCGGCCAGATTGATCTCGAAGGCCTCTTTTCGCTTCTCCTTTTCCTGATCCTGCGCGCTGAGCGAACTCGGTGCGAGCGTATGAGGGAGCAGCCCGTTTCCTTTGTGGATGAAAATGAAACGCTTCGGTGCGTTTGGACCGCTCGCATTAGCGAACAAGCCCGGCGTTAGGCCCATCGCACTTGCGCTGAGAACGGATTGTTTTAGAAATTGTCTACGGTCAGTCATAACGATAAATCAGTGAATAGCTTTGCGATACATAAACGAATCGGAAGTAAGGAAAGAAACCACAATGGCTTTGAAACTGCCGCTACTTTCAAGGTAAGCGCGATCAGCATCGATTAAAGTTTGGGAATCGGACAGCATCTCATTGCGCCCCATGTAGAATCGGAAGGCGTGGCGAATAATGGACTGCCGCGCCCGGTCTGATTTCGCAAGTCGGTCGATCATTTCGAGCGCGTCTTCGACTTCTCCATCGAGCGCCGGATCTCCCGTCCCGTTGAGAGCGCCGGTTGAATTCACGGGTTTGGTCTTATAAAGATCCGCACCATTGTGACGTGTTGTTTTGGCAATGAAATTATCCGGATGCTCGAGGCTTTCCTCAACCCGGAACCGCCCGAAATCATCAAACATCTCAAAAGCATTCCCGAGCGGATTCATGCGTTCATGACACTTCCAGCATTCCTTTTTACTCGTCACCGATTCAAGGCGTTCCCTCAGGGTGTGAGGAGGATCTTCCGGCACCTGAGCGTCGACCGTAATCGGCACGTCAGGCACATGACCAGCGAGTAGCTTTTCACGAATCCACAACCCTCGTTTCACCGGATCGGTCGCGGTATTTTGAGAATGCGCCACGAGCCACGCCGGATGCGTGAGAATTCCTTTTCGGTTTGCGATCTTAAACGGCTGCTCAACCGGATAATCCCAGAAGTTCATTTCATCATAGCCTTTGAAATTCTTGTTATTCACTTCGTAATAACGGCCAATACTCGGTGTCGGAGGCAGACTGTAAAAAGTTGAGTGGTGAAACGTATAGCCGTGAGCCCACGGAACCGTTGTGAAAGGCGTGATTCCTCTTCCGAAATATTCATCGAAGAACGTCATGTAGGTCCGCAGCTCGTTCGAAACCTTCCAGCGGTTGTTGCTTCGGAGATTGATGTTTTTCTGCGATTTTATGTATTCCTCGTTTTCTGCGTAAACCTTTTCTGGATCCGTTCTCCAGTTCGTGTCTTTCAGCTTTTCGAAGAAGACCTTCCATTCATCGATAATCTTTCCCCCAGCCTCGGCGTCTCGATCGTGATAGACAAAAAACTGCTCCGTCGTCAGAATGTTTTCGAAAACATTTTCATCCTTCTCCAAATACCACCCGATGATCCGATCCGCCTCACTGATAAGACGCCCGGGCGTTTGAGTCCCGCTGCGGCAGGGATTTCGATAATACCCATCACTACGCGGCGAGTCTTTGAAAACGCGAAGCGCAGCGGGATACCCGAAGAAATCGCGGAAAAACCGCGCCAGTTTCGGATGAGACATCACTAGCGAACGGACGTGCTTCCCCTCAAGTGAGGCGTCAATCTTACCTTTGTAGTATTCCTTGTCCTCGAACAACCTATTCACTTCACGACGGTAGTCTGCTTTTGTTTCCAAGCGCCCTTCTGCCGCTGCCTGGGTAAGGAGAGCGTCCGGATTCCGATCTCCCAGCGAATAGGAAATGGCATAACTGGCTTCTCGCGGCGAAAGTTTCTGCCGGCCATCCTGGTCGGGATCCCCTTCGCCAAATTCGACTCGATAAAGGAATTCCGATTCTAACAAAACAGTCACTAACATCTGCTGCAGCCCAGTCGTGTTGCCAGCCACTTCAATCCCCTCTTTCGTTAACCCCAGATATTTTTTAAGTTCAGCCTCCGTTGGCTCCCTCCTTAAAACACAGTCAAACTGAGCACGAATGGCAGCGATCATTTCGCTCTCTGTCGGTGCTGATTCTTTCGAAATGATCAGTCCAAAAGCCTCCGGAGTTTTTGCCGGATACCATTTATCTTTCGGATTCGGATAAACGATCTTGTTCTTGTCAGCGTTGTTATTCCGCGCGGCAAATGTCTGTTTTCCGGCGATCCACTTCGCATTCGAAAGCATCGAAAGAAGGTGCCCGCCATCCAGCGTCGCGTTGGCAAAATCCCGAATGCCGGAACGCTCCGGCAAAACGAACGGATTAGTAACGCCGTAAAGATTGATGTTCCGCTCACGTCCTTCGAGCCTGAAAACATCGCGCACCCGTTCTTCGAAAATGGCGGGACTGACAAGCCACCGCCGCGCCGGGGTATAAGGTTTCGCCTCTACCTTTCCACTAAACAACAATTCGTGGTCAACGTAGTTACCATATCCGTGATATGTGAGTTTTTCTTCAAGGGTTGACGCATCATGTTTGTCCAACTCGGCCGAAACCCCCGCGTAAAGTTGCCGCCGCTCTTCGTTGCTCGGCTGATTCTTCTCTTTTTTGGGAGGCATCTCTTTCAGATACGTCTGCTCCTTGACCTTGTTCAGCAACTCCAGCCGATTCGTCAACGAAAGGTCAGCAAGATTATCGAGACGAATGTCACCCTTTTCAGAATCTCCATCGTGACACGAATAGCAATAATTGCTCATCATCACCTCGGCATTATTCGCAGCCGGCTCGGACGCAAAAACTGGTGATGCGAAAGCGAAAGCAACTGCATAAAACAGGCTGATATTAAATCGCTCGATCATTTCTTCTTCGCTGCCTCCTCAGCAATTTTCTCCACTTTGGGCGCAAGCTCCTCAACCAATGCCTCGGCTTCCAAAAGACGACGCTCCAGATCAATGTTCTCCAGTTCCTTCTTCTGCTGATTCCCCAGCCACCTCGAAACCGATCCCTTATCCATCCCCTCAGGAACTTCGATCTGAGCCGGAATCTCTTCCAAAATCCAGTCGTCACTTCGCTGAGTGGACAGCGGAATCCGATTTCGATTCACCAAATTCCCCATCGGGTTTCTCCCCCACGCATACCGGTAATGCTTCGGCTCCGCCACGAAGGGACTGCTCAAAACCAATATATTTTTTTTGAGCTTCGGCCTGTTACGATCATCGACGCCATCAGCATGATATGCGACATCAGCCGGATAAAACTTCCGGTCATCCCCGGCAACGCCAAAGCCCACCATATCCGCACGACTGTCATTCGCTGTCTTGATATCGGTGCTCATGGTCAGCCGGATGGTCCCGTCTTCGATGATCGTTTCATTTATCGTGGGCGGTTGCCAGTTCATGCGCGAATCTCGCCCCTGTAGTAGTTCATACTGAGTTACCATGGCCCATTTCGCAGCGCGCTCCCCAATCGGCACTTTGATTTGCGGGTGATACCAACTGATCCGGAAATCATACGAGCTCACAAACCCAATTTGCTCATCCCCATCCTCTTGGAAATCCCGATACGTCTTGTGCTGCGCCTCCCGAATATAAGGCCCGACGTCATACATCGTTTTCGCGAAATTTTCCTCCACCTGAGGCTCGCCCGTTGTGCACAGCGAAATGATGCAAAACGGAAGCTTGGGATCAGCAAAAGCAGAGCGCCACGAGGTAATCATCTTTCCGAAAAGCTGGTAATACAGCCGCGCCCCAGCCGAACCGTTGAAACAATTGTTGAACCCCTGATGAAACAACGCGCCCCTCACGGAAAGGCCTTCCAACGGCTGAATCATGCTCGCATAGCAATAACCCGGCTGGTTTCTATCAGCGATCGGCCCCGGTCGCAGCTCACTCGGCGGCTTGCTATCGGCAGGCAACGGATTACCCTGTTTTTCGCGATTCAGCTTGTTGCGTTCATAGTTCGCAATCTGCTTTTCCAAGTCCGCTTTCGCATCATACGCCGCGATTTTGTCCGCCCAGGTTTGAACCATGTCTCGGGTTTCTTTGCCTTCTTCTTTCGCAACCACAGGCTTCGGAACCCAGGTTTCAACCGTGGTTCCGCCCACTGAGGCGTCAATCAAACCAATCGGCACGCCACTCGCCATCTCCAATCGCCGCCCGAAGACGTAGCCGATCGCAGAAAACTCCACCACCGTCTCTGGCGTGCAGACTTCCCAATCTCCTTTCGCGAAATGCCGATTCGACCAACTGCTCCATTCATCGAGCCGCTCAAAACTCTTCACCGAATCAAATCCTTTGCCCTGGGGAATCGTCAACAACCGGAGCTGAGGAAAGTTCGCCGAGGCAATTTCAAGCATCCCGTCATCCACTTTCACAATCGGAAACTCCATGTTGCTCTGACCTCCCAAAACCCACACATCCCCAACCAGAATGTTGTCCAGTTTGCGCGTTTCGCTTTTCCCTTTGATCGTCAAAACCTGCGGCACGCTGTTCGCCGGAACTGCTTCGAGCGTGACCTTCCACGAACGATCCGCGCCGGCCTTCGCTTCAACGTTCTTGCCTAAAAATGAGACCGTTATCGATTCGTCTGGAGTCGCCCAGCCCCAGATTTTGATTGGCTTATCCCGCTGCAAAACCATTCCGCTCTGGAACGCGTTGCTCACGCAGAGCTTCTCACCAATCGCAGGAGCTCGAACAAAACTCTCTCCACGGATTTTTCCTTCTTGAGCGCCACTCAAGCTTCCTAACAGCAGTGCTCCAACCGCTGCAAAAAACAGGACATTTGGTTTACTAAATCGGATCGAGGCAAAGAGAGATGTTTTCATTTTGAATCAGGCACTTCACGAAGCAACAGGGTAGGTTCATCGAACAGACCCTGTTGATTCGAAAATCGCGCTACAAAGGTATATCATGAAACACCAACGGTTTTGAGAAAAAGAACGACGAATTCGTGCATGGGCTTCGGATTTCGCGATAAAGTGCACGATATGGATAAGCCTTATCGCATCGCACTCAAATTGGATTTGAAGTGGCCCTGCAAGCGGCACCCCCGGACATTTGCCGGGATCCAGCAATATGCGGATGAAAAAGGCTGGGAAACCATCATCGACGAATTTGTCAAAAACCCGAAGCAATACGACGGCCTCACTGGGCGGGCCACCAAAGCGCACGCCAACCAGGCGGTCCCCGTCGTGAATATTTGGTTCAACTCACCCGCTAAAGACCAGATGAACGGGGTGTTTCCAGACTATCCAGCCTGCGGCAGAATTCGAGTCGAGCATTTTCTGGATCGTGGATTCCGAAATTTTGCGGCGCTCATTCGTCGAGGCCTCGGGGCAAAAACTGAAGCCCTCGAGTTTTTCAGAATTGCTGAAAAGAATGGTTTTCCCTGTCCCCTGCTCGAAGTGGCGAGTGACACGTCGAAAAACGAAGCCATTTGGCAAAAATCTGAAGACGCTATTTCAAAGTGGATGGACAACTGGGTGCTTCCGGTCGGTGTCCACGTCAGCTAGGGCTATATCGGTCGGCTCATTGCCCATAAATGCCGGGCGCGCGGGTGGCGAGTTCCGGAAGATGTCGGAATCGATTCGACCTCGCACTATCTCACCTTTGCCCAGACTCAGAACATTGATTACCGGGTGGCGCTCGGTCTTGCTGAAGGAAAAGAAATCGAAATCGTCGACACGCTTTCCGGCATTGGCGGTGGAGCGGGTCATCCCTTTGCGATGGCAGGCATTCCAGCCGTCACGAAATCCGTTGTGGTCGCAGTCGAAGGCGGCAAAAGCGAGATCGGCGATAATGTCGTGATCGATGACGTCGCGCAGACCAATTACGAAGTGTTCTCCTCTTTTGATTACGGCTACTACGATCAGGACAACCTGTCCCGCACCTTTCGCGGCTTTCAAACGGACAGCTATGCCGGTTCAGCCAGATTAGAGTATCGTCTAACGGATTGGCTCGTCGCCGGTGCTGCCTTCACGTATTTGGAAAGCGACACCCGCTCGACCGCGAATCTCGGATCGAACGATCTCGATGGCCAGGTCTACAGCATTTATACGACCGCTTTTCACGGGAACACCTACTTCGATGTGCTCTGCAGCTACGGCGATTTCGAGAATGACATTGCGCGGAACACGCTACTCAGCCGCACCGCTTACGGCGACACCGAGAGTCATTCGCTCAACATCGATTTGAACCTCGGCCACACAATTCACGCGACGGATCAATTCAGCTTTGGTCCTTCAGCGGGATTGAATTACGCGACCGGAGAAGTCGACGGCTTCACTGAGCGCAACGGTGGGCTCGCGAATCTGATTTATCCCGACCACGATTTCGAATCGATGATCGGACGTCTCGGCGGCTACGCGACCTTCAAGACCGATACCGCAGCAGGATTGCTGACCACGCAGGTCAGTGGCGGTTGGGCCCAGGAATTTCAGCCAGAGAATGGAAACGTCACAGCAAGCCTCGAAACGAGTCCATTTGCTCTCGTCACCGGGAACAGCGCTCGCGGCATCGGTGGCTTCACCGCCAGCGAAGAACGCGCCCACGCGGGAACGGATTGGTTGGAAATGGGTGTGACTTCACGTTTGGACATCAAAAACACCGATTTCAATGTTCAGCTCGGCTATCAGGGCATGTTCGGCCGGAACAACGCCAGCGGCCACTTCGGCAGCGCGAAGATCGGATATGACTGGTGATTTGCGGCGCGAGCGCCAAGCGGTAATGTGAGATTGCGCGAGCCGTTGGGGGGACTCAGGGAACGATTAGCAAGGAGTTGGCACGGAATGGTGGCAAACTAAAGCTCCAAATTCCATCGGCTCCTTGATGTAAATGGCGGGATAATTCCGGTACGGGTGTCATCGTCAGAGCCATCTCCCTCGAGATCTTTGCGCCTTGGGAAAAAGATCTCATCGACTCCTGTTTTACAGTAGGAGACTTGGAGGACGCTGCTCACATCGGTTTCATTCGGCACCTATGGCGCAAACGTGATGACCTGCACGCCGAATAGGGCCGATGAAGTTCCAGCTCTGCTGAGAAAACTCTCTGCTGAATGGCGTGAATCGAGAGATCATTGATTCTGATCAATCTCTTCCCATCACTTCCGAAAAAAATGAGCTCACCTTTACAACCAAAATAGCAGCTCTTGAATTGGCCCCCTTTTACCCCCTTCATTTCAACCAAGCAAACAAAAATCATCGTAACTCTTTGAAAATAAGTAGGGCCGGTCGGACTTGAACCGACGACCAAGGAATTATGAGTTCCCTGCTCTAACCACTGAGCTACAGCCCCTTTTTA
>CALAHF010000208.1 GCA_937891465.1 uncultured Verrucomicrobiales bacterium
CAAAAGCAGCCTGAGTTCAGAATGCTACGGTGTCTTTTTTAAGTGAGGCAACAGGGGGTCTAAAGGCGCTTAACAGAAGGAACTCAATGGATCGGAATGGGACAATAGAACTGCCGCTGGCGAAGATCGGGAAGTCGATTGCAGCCCTCAATCCCGGCCGGACTGACGCACCGACAAGGAATCCTTGAAAAAACAATTAGGGGTATCAATAAAAAAGTTCGAAGGAACCAGAGGTGACCTTGGCTTTCGCGATCTTGGACTGGGATCAAACACCCCGGTCGGCGCCTCCCGGTTTTTCGATTTTGATGATTTGGAACCGGACATATAAGGACGCTATCAACCAATTGATTTTTCGGCTACCGAAACTATTTTCGTTCTATGGGCCGCCTTGCTATTTTTGCCATTTTTCTTTCGCTGGCCCCGGCGGTTTTTGCCGAAAAATTGCCGGAAGCGACTGATGGCGTCGTTCAGGTGAATTTGTATGGTCCGTTTGAGAACAATGTAGCGTTTCCGGATGACCTGGGCGAAGTGCTCGTTTCCTGGGAGCAATCGGCGATGGGGTTTGTGCGGATTCCTCACCACTATGATGACTCGGGCATTCGGATCGATTGGGGAACGGGAGTCATGATTCGGGCGGTGGTGGAAATTCAGCTTGAGCCGGGCACCTATGATTTTCTTGGTCGCAGCCGGAGCTTTTCGCGACTTTTCATTGATGGAGAAGTGGTCATGGATTTCCCGAAACAAAAGCGTCACAACGGGGAAAATAACAAGGTTGATCCGCTTTCTGAATTGCCGCGAAAAGGCATGCGGATGCGTCCACCGGCGATGGATGATGTGGAAAAAGTGGTGGAGTTCACCAGTGCCGGCGGAAAGCACACCGTTGTTTTCGATATGATGGTGGGAGGTCCGAAGTTGCGGCTCGATTTTGGGGAACCATGCATCGCGATTGCCAAAAAAGGTGAAATGTTTCGGATGATTAGCCCGCAGCAACCCGGGCCGGAATTGACGGATGAGGGACGGTTCGCTTTTGTTTTGGAAACGAGCGACGTGCTGGAAAAGGTGGATCGCAAGCAGAGGCGAGCTGCAGATCAGCAGTCCGGGTTTTGGGGAAAACGTCACGTGTTTGCCCGTAAGAATCTGGAGCGATCGGACAAAGAGAAAAACATTGATCAGTTGATCCAGACTCGGCTTGAAGCGGCGATTAACGCTTCGGGCGACAAGGACTCGTTTTTCAATTCGAAGGTCCGCCCGATTTTTTCGGAGCACTGTTATCGTTGTCACGGAGAAAAGGAAAAAGGCGGACTGAATCTCCAGAATCGTGAAAACGTTCTTGCGGGTGGTGATTCTGAACTGCCTGCCGTTGTTCCGGGAAATACGCACGACAGCTTTCTTCTGGAAGCAGTCGGACCGGAAGCCGGGGATGACCGGATGCCGCCAAAAGGCGATCTTCTCAGTGATGAAGAAATCCTGACGCTGACGAAATGGGTCGAAAGCGGGGCGGTAATGGACAAGCCAGCGCTCGATACTGAAGGCGTTACTCCGCAGATTGATGATCTGACTTTTCTGCGGAGAATCTGGCTCGATCTTGTTGGGGTTTCTCCGCCGTTGGATGCCGTTCGTGAATTTCAGGCTGACACAGCGACGGACAAACGAAGCCGGATGATTTCACGATTGCTGGAAGATGATCGGTGGGCGGATAACTGGATGGGTTACTGGCAGGATGTATTGGCGGAAAACCCGAATTTATTGAAGCCGATGCTGAATAATTCCGGGCCGTTTCGATTTTGGATTTTGGAAGCGCTGCGAGACAACAAACCGATGGATCGGTTCGCCACGGAATTGATCATGATGGATGGCAGTGAGTCGGAAGGCGGTCCGGCTGGTTTTGGAATCGCCACTCAGAATGATGTGCCAATGGCTGCGAAGGCTCACATTATCGGAACGGCGTTTCTCGGGGTGGAAATGAAGTGCGCGCGCTGTCACGACTCGCCCTATCACGAAACGAGTCAGCAGGATTTATTTGCGATGGCGGCCATGCTGGCGCGGGAGCCGGTCACGGTTCCTCAATCAAGCAGCGTTCCGGCCGGATTTTTTGAGCACCTGAAAAATGGGGGTCGCAAATCGCTGATCGAAGTGACGTTGACTGTCGATTCAAACGTCGATCCTGCCTGGCCATTTGAAGATTTTGATGCCGCACCGGTTTCTGCCAGTCTGATGAAAACTCCCGAAGACACGCGGGAACAATTTGCCGCCAAAGTGACCACGTCACGTCGTTTTTCCGAAGTCATGGTCAACCGCGTGTGGCAGCGGTTCATGGGCGCTGGAATCGTAGAGCCGGTCAATGATTGGGAAGGAAATGCACCGAGCGACCCGGCTTTGCTTGAGTTTTTATCAGATGAATTTGTCGATGGTGGTTACGATTTGAAAAAGCTGACTCAAATGATTGTAGGCTCGGAGGCTTATCAGCGCGAAGCGATCAGCATCGCGGATACAGATTCTGATCAACGCTTTTTTGCAGGCCCGTATCGTCGCCGGATGACAGCGGAACAGATCGTGGACAACGCCTGGGAGGTGTCCGGGCGAACGATGAATATTGGCATATTGTCGCTGGATAAAGAGGGCCGACTTCCTCCCGGTTATTTCATGAATTTCGGCGAACCGAGACACGCCTGGGAATTTACTTCACCAGCAAATGAGCGAGATCGCCCCAGCCTTGCGTTGCCAAAAGCGCAGGCAGTGGTCGATGTTCTGAGTGTGTTTGGATGGCGGGAATCAAGACAGGAGCCAAGTTCCTATCGCGAGGAAGAGGCGAATCCCTTGCAACCCGGTGTTCTTGCCAACGGTGTCATGGGTGGATGGTTGACTCAATTAACGGACGACAGCGAAGTTACCCAACTGTGTCTCAATGCCGAAACACCGGATGAATTGACGGAGACTCTTTTCATGCGATTCCTGACTAGAGTTCCGACATCTGATGAAAAAGCAGAGTTCAGAGCGCTGTTTTCAGAGGGGTTTGAGAATCGTGTGGTTCCAAAATCCGAGATCCCGCCAAAGCCTGATGTTGTGCGGTACGCGCATGTATCGTGGTCGAATCACTTCGATGGCGAGGCAAACAGCATCAAACAACGTCAGGAAGTCGCCGTTCGGAAAGGTGATCCACCGACAAGATTTCTACGTGCGCCCTGGCGCGAAACGGCAGAAGACGCTTTGTGGGCGCTTCTAAATTCACCGGAAATGATATTGATTCCCTGATACCAATAATGAATCGACGACACTTTTTACAAACATCATCCGGTGCCGCTACTGGTGGATTCACCCTGCCGAATTTGCATGCGGCCAATGCCGCAGATGCAGCGATGTCACTCGGCAAAGCGGAACACTGCGTCATGCTTTGGCTGGGAGGTGGGATGTCTCAGATCGACACCTTTGATCCTAAAACTCGCGGCGACGCAAAAGCGAAACAGTCGGGTTCCTATTACGACTCGATCGCCACCGCAGTTTCGGGTGTAAAGATCTGTGAGCACTTGCCCAAAACGGCCCGTCACATGGAGCAAATCACGGCAGTGCGCTCGCTCCATCACGAAGTCGTCGATGAACATGCTGCTGCGACAAATCGAATGCACACGGGGCGGCCGACCAGTGGAGCGGTCCGGTATCCTTCGCTGGGTTCGATCATTGCCAGTCAGCGCGGCGCGGCGGCGGAAGGAGTTCCCGCCTACGTTTTGATGGGTTATCCCAATCTCACCCGCGGCGCGGGGTTTCTCGGCCCGGCGGCAAATTTCATTTATCTGAACGACCTGAAAGCTGGTCCGGCAGGGTTAGCGCGGCCTGACAGCATTTCTTCAGAGCGGTCTTCACGCAGGGAAAAGCTTCTCGACGCTGTGAGGAAAGGGGGGGCGAATCGATTTGGTGACGACAAGAAATTTACAGACTACGACGCGGCTGTTCAAGAAAGTTTGCGGCTTTCAGGACCGGATTTCATGAAAGCATTTCAATTGGAGGATGAACCGGCTGATCTTCGCAATTTATATGGCAGTGAATTTGGTCAGCGCTGCCTTCTCGCGCGGCGGCTTTTTCAATCAGGCGTCTGTTTTGTCGAAATTTCCTACAGCGATAATTTCAAAAACGGCACCGGTTGGGATACCCACAACAAGGGGCAGCTGAAACAGCATTTGCTGATTCAAGATCTCGATGCGGCGCTCTCTACCTTGATGACCGATCTCCAATCCCACAACTTGCTGGATAAAACCGTCATTCTCATCAATTCCGAGTTTGGCCGACCCGGAGGATTTGATTCCGGCGGCGGGCGCGGACATCAGTCGAAATGCTTCACGTCAGTCATCGCCGGCGGCGGGCTCAATCACAAAGGGGCCTGGGGGATGACGGACGAAGTCTCTGAAAGCGTCGTGGAAAATCCAGTTACCGTTCCCGACTATTTCGCCACCGCGCTCGCAGCGATGCAGATTGATCCATCCGAAAACCTCTACGACGGAGACCGCCCCGTGCCAATTACGGACGGCGGAAAGCCGATTGCTCAGCTTTTTTAACGAATTGAATTTCAGGAAAATCCCATTGTGGCGTTTTCACGAACCAACAGGGTCTGATCGGTGAACCAACCCTATTTGATCGCACTGCATAAAATCCCTGGAAACGAGGCGCCGATAAGAACTCTTTGAAAAGGCAAATTCCTAATCGTTTGCGTGATCTCGAAAAATCAGGTGCTCATTCCGCTCATGCAGGACAGTGAGCAGATACTTTGCGGTCAATAGAATGACCCAGTTATCATCCTGATCTCGGGCAATGTCACTTCCCGAAGGAAGTTTCACCTTAGGAGGATCACGGTCGCTTCTAGATTTATCAGGCTCTTTCTCCGAAAACCACTGAACGACCGACCACGGTGAATCCTCAAGCCGGGTTTCGACCTGATACTCTGAGATCAGACGTGCTTGCAAGACCTCGAATTGAAGAGGTCCCACAGCCCCCAACAATGGAACTCGCTGAGCGCTTCCGTGAACATGGTAAGCCTGAGCCACGCCTTCTTTCATCAACTGATCCATCCCCGAACGGTAGCGTTTGATATTGGCGGTATCGCTGTTGATGATGTAAGTGAAACACTCCGGGGTGAAGCGAGGCATCTCATCATAGACGACTTTCGGGTCGCTCGTCAGGGTGTCTCCGATGAGGAAATTGTAGTTCCCAACGAGGGCGAGAATGTCTCCGGCATACGCGGTATCGAGAGTTTCGCGGTCCTGACCAAACAACTTCTGAGCATTCGCGAGTCTCACTTTTCTCCCCATGCGCTGATCGGTGACCTGCATATCCCGCTCGAAAACCCCGGAAACGATCCGCACAAACACCGCCCGGTCACGATGGCGCGGATTCATGTTTGCCTGAATTTTAAAAACAAATCCCGAGAAGTTCTCCGTCGTCGGATCGACCATTTCGCCATCGCTCACTCGACCAG
>CALAHF010000209.1 GCA_937891465.1 uncultured Verrucomicrobiales bacterium
GCCACGATATCCATCTTGAAATTTGTATTCATCGCCTTCGCCGGTTTTGCGCCAAGCGCTAAAAAGCCTGTCGCAACCAGCTGGCGATCACGTTCGATATCTGTTTTTGCTTCGAGCAAATCACCCGCGATTTGTTCGGTAATAAACCGGTCATACGGGACGTCGCGGTTCAACGCATCGATCACATAATCCCGATACCGCCACGCATTTGGAAACGACGCATTCCGGCTCAGACCATCATTTCCATTCGATTCCGCATAACGCGCAACGTCGAGCCAGTGACGCCCCCAGCGTTCTCCGAAGTGCGGCGACGCTAGCAAGTCGTCCACAAGTTTTTCCACGGCAGCCTGACCACGTTTTTCGAAATCAGCGACAAACGCATCTGACTCGGCCATCGTCGGCGGCAGTCCAATCAGGTCAAAATACAAACGGCGCACCAACATATTTGGCGGTGCATCCGCGGTTGGTTTCAGGCTATTCCCTGCCATTTTTTCGAAAACAAACTGGTCGATCGTGCTGCGGGGCCATTCACTCTTAGTTTCAGGGATCGGCGGGTTTTTTACTGGCTGAAATGACCACAACTCACCCGGCTTGTATTTTCTCGGCTCAACAGCCGGGGCCTTTGCGGTGCCTTTCTTTTTGTCAGCAGGAACGGGAGCGCCCATTAAAATCCACTTTTCAAAATCAGCGACCACGTTTTCCGGGAGTGGTTCATCCGGCGGCATTTCCAGATCGTCGAGCCATTTCAGCGCATGGACGATAAGACTGTCGTTCGGTTTTCCGGCAACCATCAGCGAGCCGGATTCTCCTCCTTTTTTCAAACCTGCAGTCGTATCGAGCAGCAGCTTGCCTCCGTTTTTTTTAGCACCCGCAGCATGGCATTTGTAACATTTCTTCGCCAAAATCGGGCGGATTTTGTTTTCGAAAAACTTGCGCTGCTCGGCAGTTATTTCTGCGTTTGCGACCACGCTGCACCCAAGCCATGAAAGGGCAAAAGTAGCGAGTCGAAGGGGATTCATCAGATAAATGGCGAAAGTGAAGCGAATGGAGGAGCTTGATTAAGGTTCTCCCAGAAAACGAGAGATTTCAGGTACGTTTTCGCGGTTTGGAAATGAATACGGTTGCTTCAGAACGAGAGGGGGGATAACTCCACGATTGACGGTTTTAAACGGCTGTGGTGGAATTGTAGATGCGCTTCGTTTTAGCATTCCTACTTTTGACATGTGGCCACCTTGGTTTTGGCCAAATAGTTTACCATGGCTATGCGCCCGAGGGTTATGGCCGGCAGCTGGTTTTTATTGGCAGTGAAGGCGACGAGGGCACGAAAGCGGTGGAGAGCCTCGCGCAAATCATGGCTGTGAGGCATGGTTTCAAATGCGTGATTTATGATGATTTGGCGATGCCTGGTCGGATCTTGAACACTGCCGATTTGTTGGTGCTTTCAGGAACCATGACAGATGCTGAAGACTTTCCACGAGACGGTCGGCCGGTGGTTGTGCTTTCGAAAACCGGGATGGACGTCCTTGATGATGCCGCAGCAGGAGAGAAATCGGACTACAGAGTGGAAGGCGGTCGGAAGGGAAGGGTTTTTAAATCGGAGCTGAAACCGGATGCATTTGAAAAAATCGCGAACGGAATTTTCTGGTGTTTGGATATGGCGATTCCGGCAGAGACGGATGTGACATCGGTAACGGACCCAGAATTGAAGGAGTTCCAGCAATTGCGAGCAAAGCGAGATGACGTCGACCCGGGTTTTGAATTTGCGAATCATCCGGTGAATCAATATCGGACTTACCACTGGTATCGGAATCAAGCGGCGGAGGCGTTGAAGTTACGGGATCGTCCTGATTCGCTCCCGAATTATCCCGATATCGATGGTGGAGTTCAGGGGCATTGGGGGATGTTTCATAAAAACAGTTATCGGGATCGCCGCTACAATTTGGCAGAGCACGGGCCTGCGGTGGCGGGAATTTTTCGCTCGGGAAAGCAAACTCTGCCGCGAGCCATTGCGGTCCGGCTAAGTGATGATCTGAGCAGTGCCTTCGATACTGAAACGCTGAGCTACTCGCATGTTTGGAAGGGCGATTTTTTGAAATTTCCGGGAAATCGCTGGGGAATAGGTGGTGGAATTTCGCCTGATAGCGAGCAGGTTTCGGTCGGAACTGCCTTTCCAGAGGGGAAAGGGCTTCCTCTATTTCTCGGCTACTATCACACGGTAAAAGGGATCACGTTCAGCTACGAAGAGGCTGGGAAGACCTATTACGACACACCTCTCATCGACAAAGCCGGGAAACTTAAGAGGAATGTCTCACTTGAACGTGGTGATATTTCTCCTGCAAAATACGCTGACAAATCCATCACGCTGTCAGGAAAAATCGGCAAGCAAATCCCCGGTTCACCGTTCACGATTGATCGCATTCCGGTTCCGCTTCATAATGAGTTTGGGTCGGTGATGTTACTTGGAGGCGTTGACTTTTTCGCAAACGGAGATGCGGCGGTTTGCACCATGATGGGTGATGTGTGGCGGGTTTCGGGCCTCGACGAAACCTTGGAGAAGGTGACCTGGACCCGAATTGCGACGGGCCTGAATCAGGCGCTGGGGCTTTCGATTTTTGACGATAAAATTTACGTTGTGGGTCGGGATCGAATCACGCGCTTGCATGATTTGAATGCGGATGGCGAGATGGATTTTTATGAAAACTTCTGCGGCGGCTATCCGGCATCACCCGGTGGCCACGATTTTTATGTAGGATTGCAACGTGATTCGGCAGGCTATTTTTACTTCGTGGCGGCAAATTCCGGGGTGATCAAAGTTTCGCCGGACGGACGTTCCTTTTCGGTCATGGCAGATGGATTTCGCAACGCAAACGGGATTGGGGTGAGGGGTGACGGGCTGGTGGTTGCTTCTACAAACGAAGGAGACTGGACGCCGGCGTCGGCGGTGATGGAAATCCGCCAAGGCGATTTTTATGGCCGAAAAGCGATGAAGGACGGAAAGCCGATCGCGCCGGCGATGGTGTATTTGCCGCGAGGAATCGATAATTCCAGCGGCGGTCAGATTTTCTGCACGTCGGAAAAATGGGGGCCGATGAAAGATCAACTCATTCATTTTTCATGGGGAAATGGAACGTGGATGACGATTCTTCGCGATGAGAAATCCGGAGAGCGCACACAGGGGGCGGTGGTTCCGCTACCGGGTGATTTTGAAAGCGGGGCTCATCGCGCGCGGTTCAATCCAAAGGATGGTCAGCTCTACGTGGTCGGTTCGGATGGCTGGGGAAATTATGCGATCACGGACGGCAGCTTTGATCGGATTCGGTACAATCCCGAATCCGAAAATCTTTACCCAGCCGGGTGGCAGGCGAAGGCAGATGGAATCGAATTTACGTTTGCGACACCACTTGATCCTGAATCGGTGAAAGCCTCGAATTTTTTCTGTCAGACGTGGAATTACACATACGGCGAGCATTACGGCTCACTCGAATTTTCAGTGAAAAATCCCGAAGTACCGGGACATGACACGGTTCCAATTTCAGAGGTGCGGCTCTCGGACGACGGCAAAACGCTGTTTCTCGAAATGCCGAATTTAGTGCCCGCAATGCAGTTTCACGTTTACGGCGAATTGAAATCGGCGAGCGGAGCAGATTTCAGACTGAATGTCTTTCCGACGATTCTTCGTTTGGAAGCTGATTCGGGTAACACCACCAAACGACTGAATTTGCCGATACGTTGGCCGGTTAAATTTGTCCCGAAAGTTCCGAATGGAACACGGGGGCGGCAGTTAAAAATCGAAGCCATCAGCGGGCTGCGATTTTCTGAAAAGGAATTGAAGGCCAAGGCCGGGGAGCAGATCACAATTCGATTCCAGAACATGGATTCGATTCCGCACAATTTTGTTTTGTGCAAGCCGGGAACATTGGAGACTGTCGGAATGGCGTCGAGCATGATGTTGGCGAATCCGAAAATTGCAGAGATGCATTACGTTCCCGAGACGGATGATGTGCTGCATTTTTCACCGATGTTATACACGCGAAGTGGTTACGAAATGAATATCACGGCTCCGGCGGAACCCGGCATTTACCCGTACATGTGTACGTTTCCCGGGCACTGGGCCGTGATGAAAGGAACGCTGATTATCGAGTAGCGATCGCCTTACGGTTTTGCGGACTGGGATTCCATTGCCAATCAAGTTCAGGCGGTGTTACGATCGCACTCTATTGGTTCGATGAACGAACCCTATTGGATCGTGAAGCCTTTTCGATCCAATAGGGTATGTTCGTCGAATAGACCCTGTTCGATCGTGATACCCAATGTTTTTATGAAAATCCCTGTGCTTTTTTCCATTCTCGTCCTCGTGAGTTCGTCGGCTTTTTGCCAGACACAAACTTATTACAAAGGCAATACCCATGCGCATTCGTTGTGGAGTGATGGCAATGATTTTCCGGAAATGATCATCGATTTCTATCACAAAAATGGGTATCAGTTCGCGTGTCTCAGTGATCACGATATTCTGCAGGAGGGCGAGAAATTCATCACGGAAGAATTGATCGACAAACGAAAGCGTTCGAAAATTGGGTTGGGGGCGATTGCGAAATGCGAAACTCGGTTTGGCAAAGATTGGATTACGAGAAAGACGGTGGAAGGTAAACCCGGAGTCGTTTTGAAAACGTTGGAGAACTTCCGCGGGCAGTTTGAAAAACCGGGTGAGTTTTTAATTGTGATGGCTGAGGAGATTTCGAATGGCTCGAAGACAGGTGGAGTCCACATGAATGCGATCAATTTGGTGGAGAAAATTCCGTCGGTGAAGAGCAAAGAATTGCCGGCAGATGTGATCATGCGGCAGTCGATCCAAGCGGTCATCGCTCAGGAAAAGAAAACGGGTAAGCCGATTTTGGCGCATTTGAATCATCCGAATTTTCAGTGGGCGGTAACACCTCAACAATTGGCGGCAGTGGCAGAAGAGCGGTTTTTTGAAGTCTACAACGGACACCCTAGCATCAATCATTTAGGGAAAGAGGGAGTGCCGGGAGATGAGGGGATTTGGGATATCGCGAACACGATTCGGATTGCCGAGATGGGCGAGAAGCCGCTTTACGGCATTGCGACGGATGACTCGCACACGTATCACGGCGGGGATGTTTCGCCAGGCCGGGGCTGGGTGATGGTGGCTGCGAAGGAGCTGTCAGGGGATGCCTTGGTATTGGCGATGCGGGCAGGGGATTTTTATTCAAGCAGTGGGGTGACGCTGAAATCAGTCGATTATGTAGCTGATAACGGAGTCATCGAAATCGCAATCGAAGAAGATGGCGACGCGGTTTTCACGAGCGAATTGATCGGAACTCGCAAGGGATACGATGCTGCGGCTGAGGAAGGAAAAACGAGGATCGGTGAGGTCTTCGGAACGGAAACAGGGAAGGTTGTGCGATTCGAAATTCCAAAAGATGCACTGTATGCCCGAGTGACGATTACGTCATCGAAGGGGCATGTGAACCCTTCGTTTAAAGGTCAGAAAAAGCAGGCCTGGACACAGCCGGTTGGTTGGTGAACTGGGTTTGATAAAGTGAAAACGCAAAAGCGCGGAGCACGCGGAGTTAATTTTTTGCTTTTATACCAAGGCCTAAATTATTTTCCTGACTCCCCCAAATCACTGGTTTACGACCTTGTGAGGTCTTGTGGCGTAGCTATATTTTAATGATGAGATTGATCTCTTTTGAAGAAAAACTGGCACGACGCGATTTGCTGAAAAAGCTGGGGTCGGCTTCTACGGCTGCCTTCATGGCAAATGAACCGCGTCAATTGCTGGGTAAAGAAGCGATTGAACATCCTGAAGCGACGGCGGATGCCTGCATTGTTCTTTGGATGGGAGGCGGAATGGCTGCTCCGGAGACGTTCGATCCGAAGCGTTATGAACCATTTGAAGTTGGCCTTTCGGTTGAGAAAATTCTTTCTACTTTCCCGGCGATTGATACGGCGGCTGATCATATCAAAATTTCCAAGGGGCTCGAAAAGACGGCGGAGGTGATGGATCGGGCGACGTTGATTCGGTCGTGTGTTCAAGCTGACCTCGGGAAAATTCTGCACTCGCGGCATCAATACCATTGGCATACGGGCTATGTTCCACCTCAGACTGTTGCCGCTCCGCATATCGGTGCGTGGATGGCAAAAGTGCTTGGATCGCGTAATCCAGTCATGCCGGCTTTTATTAATATTGGTCAGCGTATCGAAGGTGTCGGCGAGCAGGAAGAGCTGAAAGCGTTTACGACCGCAGGGTTTTTCGGAACAGAATTTGGCCCATTTAATCTGCCGTATCCACAGGATGCGATGGCGTCGGTCCGTCCGCCAAAGGGAATGGATGCCGGTCGTTTTGCGAATCGTTACAAGGCTTACAAGAAATTGGTCGATAGCAATCCGAATCGGGATTTCATGAGTGATTTCCAGCAGGAATCAATGCTGCGTTCCTTTGAGAACGCTCACAAGTTGCTCGAGTCCGATGAAAAGCAGGCGTTTGATCTGGAAAAAGAGCCGAAAGAAAACCGCGAAAAATACGGCGATACTCGCTTTGGTCAGGGGTGCTTATTAGCACGGCGTTTGGTCGAGAACGGTGCTCGTTTTATTGAAGTTACGACTGAGTATGTGCCGTTTTTACACTGGGATACCCATGAGAACGGGCACACAACGCTGGAGCGATTGAAGAAAGAAATAGATGCCCCGATTGCCCAGCTCGTTCGCGATTTGGAAGAGCGCGGGATGCTGGACCGGACCTTGGTGATTATCGCCAGTGAGTTCAGCCGCGACATGATGATCGAAGGCGTGCCGGGATCCGTCGCGACGGATCAAAGCCGTGCGAAAGTCGATAATCTCGGCGAGATGCGGCACTACGGATTGCACCGACATTTTACCGGCGGAACCACCGTGGCGATGTTTGGCGGCGGAATGAAAAAAGGCTTTGTTTACGGGAAAACCGCTGATGAGCGACCACTCGTGGCCATAGAAAACCCGGTGTCGATCAGCGATTTGCACGCAACGATTTTTCGGGCGATGGGGATTTCACCTAAGACCGCGTATGATGTCGAGAAGCGTCCGTTTTATGCCACCGAAGATGGCCACGGGAAAGTGGTGACGGAGCTTTTTGGGTGAGAAATTCGAGACCTCATCGTCTCTGGAGAATGCAAAATTCCCCGCGCATCGCGATTGACCAACTACCTCGCATCCCTTAGATTTCGAGGCGATTTATGGAAGGCCCTGCGAATACACCTGTCACCCCCTTCAAACACGCCGAAGACTTTGATCTCGTGCGCCGTGCCCTCTTAGGTGAGGACGAAGCGGTCCGTCATTTTGAAAGTGAATACCGCCCGACGTTGTGCCGCGTATTGATGGCTCGAGGGGTTGATCGCGGGCAGGCCGACGATCTTGTCGCAGATGTCATCGCTGAATGTTTTGGTGCGGGTAAAAAGGGGGAGACCAAGCCGTTGCTGACGAAATTTGAAGGGCGCTCTTCGCTTTCTACGTGGTTGATCCGGACGACGTGGAATCGTTGGTTGGATCTGAAGCGACGCGACAAATTTCGCGGGGATCTCCCTGAATTCGAAGGAGACGAAGGTGGCCGGAACGGGGACAAATTTGACCGACTCGAAGGCGATGATCTCGGTGAAGATGTGTTAGAAGAAGATCTCTCCAGCCTGATGTCAGGGGCGATTAAAAAGGCGTTCGGAAGCCTCGAGCCGGATGCGCTGTTGATGCTTAAGCTTTCCTACTTGCATGGTCTGAGCCAAACGGCGATTTCAAAAATGTGGCAGTGTGATCAAACTCGTGTGAGCCGCACCCTGACCGCCGCACGTCAGCAAATTGCCTCTGAAACAATGAAGGCGTTGCAAGAAGCTGATTCCGATCTCGAAATCGAGTGGGAGGATTTCAAGCGACTGTGCGCGGTTGGAATTGAGATTTAAAGATGAGCGAGAGTCGAATATCGCCCGATTTTCCCACATTGAGACGAGATGCTATTCGGTTTGGGAGCGAGGGCGAATCCTCTATTCGGCGATTCTAGGCCTGACAGTGTTGGCAACCATTTTTCTTCGGGGAGAAATTGCACCGGCTTTTGGGGATCCTGAACCGACGCTGACAGTGGACAGAATTGTTGCTTTCGCGATTGGATTCGTATTGGCGAATATCGCGTTCTCCCTCATCTATGCGGTGGAATTTGTGGTGATGGAAACAAAATTTCATAATCTGCTTCGGAATGCGAGAAAACTCATTTTGGTGTTGGGAATGATGCTCGGAATTGTTTTGTCGTGGGCGAACACGCATGAGATTTTTAATCGTTGAGGTTTCGAATACGAGATCCATCGATTCTAGCGAATCTTGCTTGATCTTCATGGAGAAATCCGCGACTTTTGCAGCCCATGAATCTAGAAACCCTTTGTCTTCACGGCGGTCAGCAGCCTGACCCAACTACAAACTCTCGCGGCGTGCCGGTTTACCGCACCGCAGCTTATACGTTTAATTCCACGCAGCACGCGGCCAATTTGTTCGCGCTGAAAGAGCTCGGCAACATCTACACGCGTCTGATGAATCCGACGACGGATGTTTTGGAAAAACGGATGGCCCTTCTCGAAGGCGCTCACGAAATGGCTGGTCTCGGTGTAGCTTCGGGAACGTCTGGCGTGTTTTATTCGATCATCAATTTGGCGCAAGCCGGCGACAACATCGTTTCGGCTCGTAATTTGTATGGCGGCACTTACACGCAGTTCAATGACATTTTGCCAGCGCTGGGTATCACTGTGAAATTCGTGGATTCAAATGATCCGCAAGCTTTTGCTGATGTAGTTGATGACAAAACTCGTGCGTTTTTCTGCGAAACGGTTTCGAATCCATCGAGCGAAGTGACGGATATTGAAGCAATCGCGAACCTGGCTCACGACAACGGTTTGCCGCTGATTGTTGATGCGACATTTTCGACTCCTTATCTCTGTCGTCCGATCGAACACGGTGCAGACATCGTGGTTCACTCGCTCACAAAATGGCTCGGCGGACACGGTTCCGGCATCGGTGGCGTTGTGATTGATTCGGGAACGTTCAATTGGACCGGTGGAAAACACCCGCTTTTTGATGAGCCGGACAATTCCTATCACGGTCTTCGTTGGGGCCACGATTTGCCGGACATGCTCGCTCCTCTCGCCTACATTTTGCGGATGCGCACCGTGCCACTTCGAAATCTCGGAGCGTGTATCGCGCCGGACAATGCCTGGATCGCACTCCAGGGAATCGAAACGCTGCCACTGCGGATGGAGCGTCACTGCGAAAATGCAGGCGCTGTTGCCCGTCACCTGAAGGGGAATGATCAGGTCGAGTGGGTTCGTTACCCCGGACTTGAAGACGATCCTGAATACGAAAAGAACCTGAAGTATTTGAACGGAAAAGGCGGCGCAATGGTGGTTTTTGAAATCAAAGGCGGCGCTGATGCCGGGATGAAATTCATCGAAAGCCTTAAGCTGTTCTCACACCTCGCGAACGTGGGTGATGCAAAATCGTTGGCGATTAACCCTGCCACAACCACCCACTCTCAACTCACACCTGAGCAGCAGGCAGGTGGTGGAATCACTCCGGGCTTGATTCGGCTCAGTGTTGGAATCGAGTCCATCGAGGACATTCTCGCCGATATTGATCAAGCGCTTGCCGCTTCTGCGTAATCAAAAAAACGTTTTACGAACAGATAGGGTTGGTTCGATGAATCAACCCTATTGGATCGTGGCAGCGTTTCGAACGAACAGGGTGCGTTCGATGAACATACCCTGTTGATTCGTGTCGGAGTGGGCTGCCCCACCGTAGGCTTAGTTTACGCGCTCACCACTTTTTCGGTATTCGACGTCTTTGTTTGGACCCTTTTGTTTGAATTCAACGTCGTAGAAGTGTCCTCGACCCGCTTTGTCGACGGATTCAACTTCGTTGACTTCTTCGTTGGGAAACTCGCGTTTTACAGCATTTTTTACCGCTTCGGGGAGGTCTTCGAATTTCAAGGAAGATTCGGTTTCGATCCACATTCCAGATGTAGAAAAGTCGGCGCGATACTTTTCCCCGTTTGTGGTAAACTTGGCTTCCCAATTGCCGTTTTTGTCGATCTCCCACTTCTTGGCCTTGGCGCCCGGATATTTTTTCTCGAAGGCGTCGGTCACGACTTTTGGTGCAGATTCATCAGCGCAGGCGATTGTTGAGATGCAGATGGCTGCTGCGAGTTGGAGGGCTTTGAAAAAATTCATGGTGGATATGACGAATGCCAGAGCTGTTCATTTCGCATCGTCGTTTTGGAACATAAAATTGACCCGTTCGGCGTTCGCCGACGGGTCAATTTTTCTTGAAAGGAGAGACGAATGTTAGTCCATGCGGTAGACGACTACTTTCCGGTCTTGGGAGAGAAGTGTTTCAGGAGAGTAGCTGTCGTAGATGGCTTCGCTTTCACCGTAGCCAACTGCAATGAGGCTGTAGGGATCAACTCCGAGGCGAATCATTTCGCTGATAATTCGCTCGGCGCGGCGCTGGGAAAGATCGAGGTTTTTTCCGTAGCTACCATCGGCCGAAGCGTGGCCTTCGATGACGAACTGCATTCCTTGAAGGGCTGGATCCTGCATGGCGCAGGCAAGATCGCGGACGATTTCGCGGGAGTAGCGATCAGCAAATTCAGTGCTGCCTTTGCGGAAGAGAATGTCGTCGCGTGAAATCTTGGATTGGGAATCAACTGCGTAGCTGAGTCGAGCTCCGCCGCCTCGTGAACTGTTGAGGCCGACTTTGTTTTGTGACGCGGCGCGGCGAACAGAAGTTGGGACACTGCCTGATGAATAACTGAGGCTTCGTGTTTTAACGGATGTGCTGGAGGATGGTCGGCTGGTTTTTGAAGAGGCGTTGGTTGATGAACTTCCCCGATTTGAAGAGGAGGATGAGAAGCGTGATTTGGCTTCACTTTTCACGTTTCCTTTGAGGCGTTTCACGAAGTCTGTAACGTCATCGGCCTGTGAGGTTGCAGGAACGAATGCGAGGGCGAGTGCGGCAAGGGTAAGTGTGGTTTTGGTCATCATGCTCGATTGACGGATCAATCGAGGTGCTCATGCAAAAAAAGTTGTGACTTTTTTGTGAAATGATTTTTCAGAGAAGCTCGCGAATTGGTCGCGGCACTGTCATCGCGGTCAATACATCGTTGGAAAGTCCGTCCATCACACGGACTTCATTCATGTCCAACAAGCTGTGTAAAATAGTCGCGGTCAGGTTTTCCATCAAAATGGGGGAGCTAGCTGGTTCACCGCCGTTTTTATTGCTACGACCGATGACTTGGCCCATTTTCAAACCGCCACCGTAAATCATCAGCGGAGCAATTCTTCCCCAATGATCCCGACCGGCGTTTTTGTTCATCACCGGATTTCTTCCCATTTCACCGCAGCAAACCAGCAGGATTTTTTCGCTGAGGCCACGACTTTCGACATCTTCGATAAAGGCTGAAACGGCGTGATCGAAAGGAGCACCGACATAGCTCATGCCTTCGGTCATCGTGGCATTATTTTTGTCTGCGTGCATGTCCCAGACAAAATTTGTCGTCACGGTAACGAAGCCTGCGCCGCGTTCGCAGAGCCGTCGAGCGAGTAACATCTGCTTGCCGATATTTTGGCTGTGGTCGCGATAGCGCTCGTGATTGGCCCATTTTTTTCGGATGGAACCGACGTTCACCAAGGGCGCAGTGTCGTAGCGAGCGAGGGTTTTTGGATTTTCTTTGGAAAGATCAAACGCCTCGGATATTCCACCGAGAATAGTGTCGAATGCTTGAGCTTGAAACCCGCTCATGCCGTCGGCGCCGTTTTTGTCGAGGGTCCGTTTTGCTTGATCGAGTTCGGTTAAAAGTGATCGCCGATCTTCGAATCGAGTCTGCGGCATCCGCAACGTCATGTCCGTCTGCATGGTGCCGCCTTCGCCTGGTTCGAAGGGCGCGTAGGCTGCTCCAAGAGGGCCGGGCGCGGCGAAGTCACCGAATTTCTTGATCATCTCCAACGCGTTTGGATCGACCGCTTTTGGGTAAACCGCGATGTTTTTTGGCATGCCATTGACCGGATTATTCGGGCCGGCAACGCGCGTGTAGAGCGAACCAATATTTGCGCCCAGCGAGTTTTTGCCAACGATTGGTTTGATGTCGTGGGCACCCGTTCCAGTGGTGAATGAGCGAACGATGCTTGTTTTGTGAGCGAGCTTCGCGAGTTTTGAAAAAGTGGCTCCGTAGCTGACACCGGGAATTGAGGTCGAAACTTCTCCAGTCGCAGATCGAACTCCCGTAGGCTGATCCATCTTGGGATCGAATGTTTCCGTTTGTGAAGGCCCTCCATGCATGAAGAGAAACACAACCGAGCGATCTTTGACGATTTTTGGATCAACCGATTTTGCGGCGAGAAATTGTGGCAGCGACATCGCGGCTCCACCCATCCCGAGCGTTCCGACACGGAGAAAAGACCTGCGCGAGATGTCACCAATTTCGATCATTAATTAATCTGCACCATCTCTTTTTGGCGACTGTTTGGCAACAGCCTGATCGCGGAGCCACCTTGCTGGATACGGGACTTACTCGAATAGGCGAAGCGTCGGGCTGGACAGTTGAAGCAATTCGCGTCACGCTTCAAGACCATGAAAAGAAAAGCGTTTTTTTCCGCAGTGGTTGGATGTGCGTTCGCGCTGGCAGCAATGCTCGGCACGACCTTCGCAGCTGACCTGAAAGAGGGCGATGCCGCCCCTGATTTTGAACTCACCGGCAGCGATGGCAAAAGCTACAAACTCGCCGATATGAAAGGTAGAGCAGTTGTGATTGCCTGGTATCCTAAAGCCTTCACCGGTGGATGAACTAAGGAATGCGAGTCGCTCCGTGAGAGTGGCAAAGACATTCAGGCTTTTGACGCAGCCTATTTCACTGCGAGTTGCGATACGGTTGAAAAAAATACCGAGTTCGCGAAATCCCTAAACCTTGATTACCCGATTCTGAGTGATCCCGGCAAGAAAGTTGCCGAAGCCTACGGTGTCGTTCATGAAGGCCGCGCCGTTCCCGAGCGTTGGACTTTTTACATCGATGCGGAGGGCAAGATCTCTTACATTGATAAAAAAGTGAAACCCGGAAGTGCCGGGACAGACATTGCCGCAGCGCTGGGCGAGCTGAAAGTTGCTAAAAAGTAGAGGATTCTGATTTTCACGAAGCAACCCTATTGATTCGCTGAAGTCAGGAGGTGTGAACCGTGGTGGAGCTGGAGCAGATCTTTTTGCGGATCCCGTTCGGGAAAGTCCGGCCGGGCAAATCAAACTTGAAACCGTTCAGGATGGACTTGAATCCGATCGTCCTTCAATTCGTCCGTGGAGATATCTTGTCCGTAACGGATTGGAAAGAAGTTGAAGGGGCGAAAGAGGCGGTAGAATAAATCGTCCCAAATGTAACCTCGGCTAAAGTCGACGTTACGTTTTGTGATTACGCCTCAGCATACTCTTCCATTCCCGCGCAGGTGCAGACCAAATTCCGGTCACCATAGACGTTATCGATGCGAGTGATCGGCGGCCAGAATTTGCGTTCGCGAACCCATTCCAGCGGGTAGGCGGCTTCTTCGCGGGAATATTTGTGATCCCATGAATCTGAAATTACGTTTTCGGCAGGATGCGGTGCGTTCTTGAGTGGATTGTCCTCAGTATCAAAATCGCCGTCGATCACTTTTTGAATTTCTCCTCGAATCGAAATCATCGCGTCGCAAAACCGATCCAGCTCGTCGCGGGATTCGCTTTCGGTTGGCTCGATCATGAGGGTTCCAGGAACCGGCCATGACATGGTGGGCGCGTGGAATCCATAATCGATGAGCCGTTTGGCGACGTCTTCAACATCGATGCCGGAATCAGCTTTTAGCGGACGCAAGTCGATGATGCATTCGTGGGCAACCAGCCCGCTTTTTCCACGATAGAGAACTGGGAAGTGCGGCTGCAATCGATGGGCGATGTAGTTCGCGTTTAGAATCGCGACTTTGGTGGCATCGGTGAGTCCCGCGCCGCCCATCATCCGGATATACATCCATGAAATCGTCAGGATTGAGGCGCTACCGAGTGGAGCTGCGGATACAGGACCGACTCCTTCGCGGACCTGCTCGCTCACGCTCGCTGTTACGTTTTGGCTTGGCAAAAACGGAGCGAGGTGTTCGGCAACTCCGATGGGACCGACACCAGGGCCGCCGCCGCCGTGAGGAATGCAAAACGTTTTGTGCAAATTGAGGTGGCAAACATCTGCACCGATCGCGCCAGGACTGCAAAGCCCGACCTGGGCATTCATGTTGGCGCCGTCCATGTAAACTTGACCGCCTTTTTGATGAATGATTTCACAAATCTCGACGATGGGCTCTTCGAAAACCCCGTGGGTCGACGGATATGTAATCATCAGAGCCCCGAGCGAATCGGCGTGCTCGGTCGCTTTGGCGCGAAGATCTTCGACATCGATATTTCCCTCGTCGTCGCATTTTACAGGAACGACTGAAAAGCCAGTCATCACGGCGCTGGCGGGATTGGTTCCGTGAGCCGAAGTCGGGATAATGCATATGTTCCGCGCATCGCCATCTCCGTTTGCTCGATGAAATTGCCGAATCGCCAAAAGCCCCGCGTATTCGCCTTGCGAGCCGGCATTGGGCTGAAGGCTGACGCTGTGAAATCCAGTGATTTCCGCGAGCCACGTTTCGAGTTGATCCGCCATTTCCGCGTAGCCCTGCGACTGCTCAGGTGGTGCGAAGGGATGAAGGCCATTCACTGTTTTCCACGAAAGCGGCAACATTTCCGAAGTCGCGTTTAGTTTCATCGTGCACGAACCGAGAGGGATCATGCTCCAGTTCAGCGCGATGTCTTTGCCCTCGAGACGCCGGAGGTAACGGAGCATTTCCGTTTCGGTGTGATAGCTGTTGAAGACTGGGTGAGTGAGGTAGGGGGTGGTGCGTTGGAGGTTTTCAGGAATTGCCGATTTTCCCGAAGGTGAGATCCCATCACTTTCACCAAACGCTTTTCGTTCACCATCGACATTTACTGTATCAAAGTAAGCGCCCGTCCCGCCAACTTCACAGGCTTTGGCATGCACGTTTTCCGCAATCTTCCGCAGCCCCTCCGGTCCATGATAAACGGCATAAAATCCCGCCATAACTGCCAGCAGAACCTGCGCGGTGCAAATATTCGAAGTCGCTTTCTCGCGGCGGATATGTTGCTCGCGTGTTTGTAAACTGAGGCGCAACGCCATGCGACCATCAGCATCTTTCGAAACTCCAACCAAACGCCCAGGCAAGCGTCGTTTGTGTTTGTCGGTGCAGCTCATGAACGCGGCGTGCGGTCCGCCAAATCCAAGAGGAACTCCAAATCGCTGGGCGCTGCCGACGACGATGTCCGCGCCCCATTCACCGGGCGGTTTTAAAAGACACAACGCAAGCAAATCTGTTGCGACAACGGCTTGACCGCCCGCTTCGTGAACTCGCTCGACGATTTCTGAATAATCTTCTACCGCGCCATCGGTCGCTGGGTATTGCAGCAATACGCCGATGCATTCGTCGCCTTTTGCTGAAAAATCGAAGGCCGATTCGTCGCCGATTTCGAGCGTGATCTGGACCGGCTCGGCGCGGGTTTTCAGCACTTCGATGGTTTGGGGATGACAGCGGTCACTTACAAAAAACGTTGTGCCCTTCATTCGGGCGGCAGAACACATTGCCATCGCTTCGGCGGCGGCGGTGCCTTCGTCGAGCAACGAGGCATTGGCCACGGGCATGGCTGTGAGATCACAAACCATGGTCTGAAAATTCAGCAACGCTTCAAGTCGGCCCTGCGCGATTTCCGCTTGGTAAGGCGTGTAGGCGGTATACCAGCCCGGATTTTCCAGCACGTTCCGCTGAATCACCGGCGGGACAATCGTGTCGTAGTAGCCTTGGCCGATGAACGACTGCCGGACCTCGTTTTTCGCCATGATCGCTTCCAATTCGGCGAGGGCTTCGCTTTCATTCGCCGCATTGGGAAGGTCGAGCGGATCCGTCGAGCGAATCGATTTCGGAACAATGTCGTCGATGAGCAGATCGACAGTTTCGTATCCGATTTCGGACGCCATTTCGGCAGCGTCAGAGTCGTTAGGGCCAATGTGGCGTGGGATAAAATCGGACATGTTTTTTCAAGGAGAGGCGTCTTTCCAAGCGCCTGTTGAGCAATCGGCAGAGAAGGATTCGGATTGGTTCCGTGGGCGCTTGGAAGGACGCCCCGCCTTGGATTTACCCAATCTTCGCAGAATACGCAGTCGCATCATCCAGCGCCTGCAACTCGCTCGCATCCGCAATTTTCAGCTTAAAGATCCAGCCTTCGCCGTAGGGATCGGTATTGATCAATTCCGGCGCTTCGCCGAGCGGTTCGTTGATTTCAACAATCTCGCCGCCAACGGGGGCGTAAATGTCGTTCGCGGATTTCACCGACTCAACCACCGCAATCGCTTCTCCTTTTTCGACCACGCGGCCCAACTCGGGTAGCTCCAGATAAACCACATCCTGAATTTCGTCCTGCGCGTGATCACTGATTCCAACCGGCGCGGCTTCGGGCGTTGTGGGATCAATCCATTCATGGGATTCTGCGTATTTCAGGTGATCAAGAACATTGCTCATAAGCCAAAATCATCGGCAATTGCGAGGGGAATTCAAGCCAGTAGTCGAATTATGACGCGACGGATTGAGGGCGGAAAAAGAGTAAAGAAATGTTGTTACTGGCTCTTTACATCAATTTTACAAATCCCTTACACTCGGCTGACAACCCTTTTGCTATTCTGTGGCAATCTTGGTTTAACGATCAGATAGGGTTGGTTCGGTAAACGAACCCTGTTGCTTTGTTTTGCTGCCAAAAAAAACTGCTTTTATGAAACGCTTCCTGCCTTTGTTTTCTCTTGCGTGCACCGCTCTGCTCGCATTTCAAACCCATGCTCAAGACGATCCGGCGCCCGCGCCGATTGCTCCTGCGATTACCCCAGCCCCGACGGTTACTGAACCTGCGCAGGAACCTGAACGCGAGATCATCAATCGTGAGCGGTCAATTTATGTTCCCTATGAAGATTTGGAAGCTGTGTTCGAGCAAGATGGAAGAGGCGTTTTTCTGCCATATCGCGAGTTTTTGGATTTGTGGAACCAAATCAATCTTCAGGATAAAAAAGAAGAGGACGTTAAGCCGCCGACCGATGGCGTTCTGGAATCGGCCCACTATACAGCCGTTGTCGAAGGGGATGAAAATCAGGTTTTAGCGATCGATGCGGTCCTCACCGTCGAGAGTTTTAAAGAAAAAGGCTGGGCGGTCGTGCCGTTGCTGAAAGGTGGAATGAACATCGCGGAAGCCGAAACGGGCGAGGCGACGCTTCATTTGGGGAAGAATGGCTACGAGCTGATTTTACCTAAAAAAGGGCAATATGAAATCAAACTCAAGCTCTACGCGAAAGTAAATCGCAGCAGCGGGCGGCATTCCGTGGGGATCAATTTGCCAAAGGCAGGTGTCTCGAAATTCGAAGCGATTGTCCCAGAACTCGGTTGGGAATTCGATATCCAACCCGGTGCCGCCTACACCTCGCAGGATCAGCCTGACGGAAGCACCAAACTGGCGTTTTTCTTTGGCGAGACGGAGCACTTTGATATCGGTTGGCAGAAGCAGGGGGAAGAAACCAAGCTGACTCCACTGCTTTTTGTCCAGACGAATATGACCTCAAAAGTCGTTCCCGGAGCGTTGCAAACCGATGCCATTTTAAACTACCGAATTTTGCGGGCGGGAGTCGATTCCTTCGAAGTCAGTATTCCCAAAGGCCAGGAAGTTCTCGAAGTGAAAGGTGAAAATATCAAGGAATGGGACGTCTCCGACATGGGGCAAAGTCAGCGACTGTTGGTGAATTTGCACTCCGCCGCGAAGCAGAATTACGCGCTCACCATCGGGCTCGAACAAGCGATCGGCGCGATGCCAACCGAATTCGACGTGCCACAAATCGCCGCTGAAAACGTGGTCCGGCAGCGGGGAACCGTTTCGATAAAAATAGCTGGAGAATTAGAAGCTGAAACCGTGATAATTGAAGGGCTTACTCAACAAACGGTTGTGAACTTGGGAGCCTATCAAAATGTTGGCGATTTTGATAACGGTCCAGATATCGTTCAGGGTTCGATGGCTCAAATTGGACACGGAGGAGATGGTAGCGCGATCCAAGTCGGCTACGCGCTCAACGACTACGGGCGATTCCGATTTCTCACGATGCCGTTCACGATGACGCTGTCGGTGAAAAAAGCGGAGCCAGCCGTCGAAGTCGAAAGCTGGACGCGATTTGTCGTCGAGCGGGATTCTGCGAATTTCATCGCTCGTTTTGATTACCGGGTGAAGCGCGTTGGAATTTTTGATACGCGAATCGAAATCCCAACGGGGTTCGACGGAATCGAAGCAACGGGGCCGAACGTGGAAGATTTTTCCGAAGAAGATGTTGATGGAAAGCGCTATTTGAATGTGAAGTTTAACAATCGCTCGCAGGGTGATTTCTCACTCACAATTACCGGTCGGCGGATTCGCGAATCGGCTGCGGAAGATGCCATCGTTCCTGTTTTCTCTCCGCAGGATGTTGAGCGCCACGAGGGAAAAATTGGCATTCAAATTCATACCAGCCTCGATCCATCGACCAAAGATGAAGGTGATTTGCGTCAGCAAGATGTGAATGTGTTAGGCGTTTCGAAATCAAACAACATCGGCGTTCCCGGAAGCGGCGCACTCCAAATTGGTTTTCGTTATCGGGGTGAAGTAGCTCCGGCGACGATCGGTTTTACTCTGAAAAAACCGCAGGTGAACGGCGAAGTGTTCACTCTCGTCGAAGTGAAAGAGCAGCTCATTCGCTATCAGTGGACGATCAGTTACAACGTGCTTTATGCCGGCGTCGACACATTCATCATCAGCGTTCCCGAAGCGATTGCTGACAATCTCCGCCACGATGGCGCGCTGATTAAAGAGGTCGATAAAAATTATGCGCCGAAGGAAAGCGTGGATAGTCCCGTGACGATTACCGAAGGTCGCGTGCTCTGGGCGATCGTTTTGCGAGATAAAAAAATGGGCAGTTATCAGCTGAAATTGACCCTCGACGAGCCGCTCGTTGCCAGCGCAGCGGATGATCCAGCCGATGCGCCCGATGGCCCCGAAGCGAAAGATGGTCGGAAATTTGAAATTGAGTTGCCGGAAATTAAACTCGAAGGCGTCGACTCCGAAACTGGCCAAGTCGCGGTGGTAAAAGACGACAATCTCGAGATTCTTGAATCAAAGCCAGTGAGCCTCGAGTCGATTGATCCGAAAGAATTGCGCGGCGGTCTCGCTCGGCCCGGCGTTTTTCTTTCCTATAAATATCGACGCCATCCGATTGGTCTGACCCTGAACGTGAGCCGAAACGAATTTTTACCCGTTCCGCAAGCGGTCGTAACCTACGCAAATTTGACGAGCGTTATCAGCAGCGATCAGGCAATCACGACGGAGGTCATTTATTGGGTGCGAAACAACGCTAAGCAATTTTTCAGCGTGTCGCTTCCGGAGAACGGAAAAATGGTCAGCGACATTTATGTGAACGGATCGCCGCAACAGCCGATGCGGCGTGCGGATGAAGACGTCGTTTTAATTCGATTGCCAGTTGAAGAAGGACTCGATGTTTTTGCAGTGCGTTTCGTTTACGAAGTCCCGAGCCCGAATCCTGGAAAGAAACTCGGCGCGATGGGGAGCGTCACATTTTCTCCTGTCGAACTGACCGACGCCGAAGTCTTGCAGAGCCATTTGAAATTGTATCTGCCGGAAGATTACGTTTACCGGAGTTTTAAAAGCGCCATGCGGATGCCGGTTGCGAATCGTGGTTGGGATCGTTTTCGAAATGCGTTCAGCTGGTTGATTCCATCGCTCGGGCCGCAGATTCCGAATCAGCACGCTAACGGTTGGGAACAGGCACCACAGATGAAAGCGAATCAGCAACGCGGATTTGATATTCGGATTCCGACCGAAGGCCGTCAGTTCGATTTGCACCGTCTGGATGCTCCATCTGACGTGAAAATTGGTTATCGCTCAGAAGCTTTTGCCTTTTTCTGGGAAGCATTGCTTGGGCTGGTTGCGTTCATTGTTGGACTTTTACTCTTGAACAAAAGTCGTCGTATCAAATTGATTTACTTCGCGGCTGCAGGGCTTGGAGCATTGATTGTTGCAGGTGCTGTTGCACCAACCGCGGCAAGCGTCTGGCAGTCGATTTACCTCGGCGTGTTTTTGGCCGCATTGATTTGGCTGGTCTTCGGAGTTTTGAGAAAAACCAAACGCGGAGCCGATTGGCTAAATAAGAAGGCTAAAGCGCGATCTGCGCGAAAAGCCGAGCAGAACGCAGTGCGTGAAAAGCTAGCAGCCGAAGCAAAGGCGCAGATTACCAAAGCTGCGAAGGAGAAAAAATCGGAAGACAACGAAGACGATACCAACGCGTAATTTTAAAAATCGGAATTCAGATTGATATGAAAGATCGATTTTTAACTCGCCTCGGAAAGCTGTTTCGAACGTACCCTATTGGTTCATCGAACGCACCCTGTTGGTTCGTGAAAGCCCCAAGGAGCGGCGGCTTTCCAAGCGCCGATGAAGCCTCGCGCTCGGTGGTTGCGGCAGGACTTGCATGGGCGCTTGGAAAGACGCCCCTCCTTGCTGGACTCGCTGCGTTGGTTTTGGTGCAGGGGATCGCAAAAGAAGCACCTAAAAAGGTTTCTGCGGCCACGCAGCGCGAGCTTTGGGTTCCGACGGAGCATCTCCAATCGGTCCTGAAGAAAATGCCGCGCGCGGTGATGCTGACGCCGGAGCAATACGACGCGTTGTTGCGCGATTCACAGTTGGCGGTTCCGAATCCAGATGCCGATAAGAAATTGTTGCCACCCGTTCAGGCAACGATTCGGGATGCCAAATTCTCGGGGACGATTTCGACGGGCGGAGACGTCGTAACTATGGTGGCAGATTATGTCGTCGAGTCTTTTACAGATGAGTGGGCGGAAATTTCGCTGTCGCTTCCGCAAGCAAGCATGGCTTCGATTGAGGTTGATGCGGTTTCTGCGCTGCGTGTCATTCCGCCGAAAAAGGGTGCAAAGGGGCAGCCGATTTTGGTTGTGAAAGGAAAAGGAAAACATCCGGTGAAAGCCGTTTTTCATATTCCTGTAAAACGTTCGCCGACGGGGAATTCGATGGTGATTGCCTCGCCTGGAACGGCTGCCGCGTCATTAAATCTGAATTTTCCTGACGGTGCGGAATTGGATTCGGCATTGCCGTTCGTGGTGGCGGTCGATCAGCCAAACGTCGCGAAATTTGTTCTTCCGGCGCAAAGCGGCAGTGAGTTTGAGATTCGTTGGATTGCTCGAAATGTCGCGAAGATTCCTGACGCAGCGATTTTCCAAAACTGCCAGTATTTGTATTCGATCGATTCAACGCGGGTGCAGGCGGATTTGGGTTTTGTTCTGAATTCGAACCTAACAAAGCTACCCAATCGATTCGAAATTAAAATGGCGGAAGACGTTCGGGTTTTATCTGTTGAGGGATCTGAATTGCTTCGTTGGACGCGTTTGGCGGGCGGTGCGATTGAAGTGGTTCTCGTGGCCGGTGATCGCGATGTGACTGATTTGCGAGTGTTGGCTGAGGCGGATGTGAAAATTGAAGATGATGCAAGTGATGCGGTTATCGAACTTCCGATTGCGGATGTGTTAGGAATTCATCGGGCGTCGGGAACGATGGCGTTGATCGGAGCTGATGATGTTCGAGTGAAGAATATTGCGACGGGATCATTGACGGCGCCCATTCCCGATGACGTCGAGGGTGCTATCGCAAATTCTCCAAATTACGTCGCTTCGTTTCGATTTCCGGTCGCGGCCGGAGCAACGGAAGTGACCCTTTCGAAGATCGGTGAAAAATTCAAAGCACAGATGGATACGCTAATCGCGATGGAGCGGGAGTCCGTTCAATTGACGCGGACTTTGAATGTGATTCCCGATGAGGGACGGACTTTCGAAATCGATTTTGATTTGCCGGATGGCGAGGAGTTGCTCGACGTTACATGTGGTGGCGGCCGAAGTGATTTTTCATGGGTGCGAGGCGAGAGGAATGCGATTCGATTTTCGTGGAAGGCGGGGCTTTCTGCGGGGGCTGGCGATTCGTTGACGATCACAAGTCGGCGCGATCCTGAAGGTTGGTTTGCGTTGGGCAATGAGGCGATGGAACTCAATTTTACGTCGGCGACGATTGATGGTGCAGAAGCGCTGTCGGGTTATGTCGCGGTCAGTTTCAACGAATCGTTTCGGGTGGAAACGGAGACAGCGGAAGGGCTTGATCCTCGGGATAGCCGAACGACGCCAATCGCTGGAACACTGGCGTGGTTCAGGCTTTCGGATTTTAATCTGACTCTGAATGCGAGTCGTCGGGCGACTGAAATCGAGGCGTCGCACACGGCCTACGCCTTGCCGTTGGCGTCGAATTTGGAGATCGAAGGGCAAGTTGATTTGGGGATTCGCTACACGCCGATTGGTGAAATCGGAATCACATTTCCGGTCGAGATTGCTGAACTAGTGCGTTTTGATTCACCGCTGCTTTCTGAGAAAACCCTGAATGCAGAAACTGGAGAATGGACTCTGGATTTTCACGATGAATTGATCGGGCCGCAACGGTTTCGCTATCGGATGAGTCTACCATTTGAGGTCGAAGAAGTTGGTAAAGACAGTGATCAGAAGCGATTCGAAATCGCACTGCCCGTGGTGAAAGTTCCTGCGGCAAAGCGGTTGCGCGGAGATTGGGTTTTGGAAGCGAACACGGATACCGAATTGACTTTCGAAGCGAATGGATTGGATGCGGTTGATTCGTTGCGAGTGCCAGCTGTTTCGGGGTATCAGCCACGGCATCGAGTGATTGCTGCTTACCGGTATCGAGGCGATTCGTGGTCGCTGAAGCTCGCGGGGACACGCCATGCGCATGAGGATTTGGTTTCGACGGTAATCGATGATCTTCGGATTGATACCGTGGTTTCAACGGACGGCGATGAGCGGCACCAGGCGATGATGAGTTTGCGGACAACCGGCGAGCAGTTTCTCGAAATTGGTCTGCCGAAGGACTCGGTTTTGTGGATGTTAAAAGTCGATGCCGAAACGGTGAAGCCAATTCGAGCCGCACCAGGAACAATTCGAGTTCAGCTTCCGGCTCACGAAAATGCCAACGCGCGGGCGATTTCGGTAAAGCTCATTTATCAAACGCCGGGCCGAAAATGGAGGGGTTCAGGCAAAGAAAAACTTCAGCCCATTCGTATGGCCGATCGCATTCCCATCATGCGGACAAAGTGGTTTTTGCATTTGCCGGAAGGATACGATTATCAGAAATTTGAGTCGAACTTGAGTGAAGAATTTGAAGTGGTTGATCGGACGTTGCTTGGATATGCGGGGGATGAATTTGGACGGTGGAGTCGGTCGCGCCCAACTTCGAATTTCGCCTTTTCATTATTCGAATCGGAAAGTGCGGAGATGAAAGGAGATGTTTCCATCGATGCGTTGCTTTCGAGCGCGTCTTCGAAGCCCGCCCCCATCACCGATCAAAACGGGAACGAGATTCTTATCGATGCCCTGCCTCCGGAGATTCAGGGGCAAATTTTGATGAATCAAAGCGAGATGGAGACAGGGCAAGGGCCTTTGAGGGTAGACGCAATAGGCCGTATTCACCCTGATGAAACGAAGGCCAAAGAAGAGGGAGTTCCAGGAGTCGCCAGCCGTTACGTTATTCGCTTGCAGGAACGTGTTAAGAAGGCCGACGAATCAGCACTTCGCGGTTCGCAACTGATGGCTGATGAAGATTATGAGGGGGCATTCGAGCAATACCGTGCGGGGATAGATTTGTTGCCTGAAGCCAACCTGACAAAATCCAGGCGCGACGCTTACATAAAGCAGGCGGTAAGTGCGGGCGTTAAATTAGCCGAGCAGAGAGCTGCTGAAGCCCGATACGGGGAAGTTACAAATGTGTTGGCTGAGGTGTTGAAGCCGTCGGTTGATCCAGACAATTTGGAAGCGAAGCGCCTTCTCGAGCGGCTGCAGGATAGTGAGTGGTATTCGCCTGAGCTGACGCCAAGTCATTTGGAAAAAGTCAGAAGGATCGAATACGCAAACAAAGTTGCGCAGCGCCATTTAGATTTGGGTGATTACGAAAGCGCTGAAAAAACCTACTTTGAGGCACTCAATCAGGACCCGTACAATTCAGCGGCGCGGAAATCGCTTGCGGCCGTCGAAGAGGAACGAGAGCGATATTACGACACTGCGCGAGATCAGACGCGGGCGACTTTCAGGCGAAAGGTTGCTGAAGGATGGGAAATGCCGGTTCCTGTTGGAGGTTCCGTTCCGAATGGTAGCGATATTTCGGAGGCTGACGTGGACACGATGCGTCGGGATTATTTGGCAACGGTTAAGGCATTGGAGGAGCGGACTGCGGAGGTGATTGAGCTAGATAAGAAGGTCCGTGATACGTCTCTTGCTGAAAATAGTCGGGGTGAAGATTTGGAAATGCTTAGCGAAAAAACTGCATCGATTCAGGAACTCAAAAAGAGGGAGGAGGCGTTCGGCAATCAGTTGATGATGATTGCGCAAAATCGAGGAGTAGATTTTGGTGGCGCGTTTGGAAACGATAAATCGGGACGGTTGGCTGGGAATGCTTCGGGAGTAGGCAGTGGAGCCGAAAAGATTTCACATGCGGAAAACAAATTGAAACAGATCATTTTGCCGTCCGTTGAATTTGTCGATACTCCACTGAATGAAGCACTCCAGTTTTTACAGCAGAGGGCGGTGGAACTCGATACCGCAGAGGCTGACCCAACTCGGAAGGGACTAAATTTTATTTTGGATGCCGGCAGTGGTGCAGCACCCGCTCCTGCTGCTGGAGGCGGAGGATTTGGAGTTGATAGTGGAGTTGGTGCCACTCGCATCACGCTTCGTTTGAAAAATGTGCCGCTCGTGGAGGCGCTTCGTTACACGACGTCGTTGGCTCAGATGAAATATAAGGTCGAGCCAAATGCTGTTCTCATCGTTCCCTTGTCTCGTCCGGACGATAAACTTTACACTAATACTTACACGGTTCCGCCAGGTTTTTTGACGGCAGGTAACAGAATTATGGGAGGGGGAGGTGCTGCTGCAGATGCATTTGCGGATCCGATTGAAGCTGTTCGTTCGGGCCCGATGGGCGCTACCGAGGTATTGGAAGCTGCAGGAGTAACGTTTCCGCCGGGTGGAAGCGCTTCGTATAATTCTCAGACCGGGCAGTTGATTGTCCGGACAACACAAGATCAAATGGAATTGGTTGAAATCTTCAATGATACCCTGAACCCAGCACCACTTCCTGGTGAACCGGGCACTTTCCCTGTAACCCCAGCAACACCCACTGACTTTAATCAGTTCGGTTTCCCCACAGAATACAATCCGCCGGAACTTCCCAATCAAGTCGGAAACAAAATGCAGCAATTCTTCGGTCAGAAAGCGATTGATCAGTTGAATCCGAATTGGCGAAAGGTGCCAGTGTTGGATCAGGTGCCGACGATTGGGCGGCTGTTTCAGAGTGATGAAGTGGTGATCACTGAGAACCGAATTGAGCTCGGGAAGATGAAGATTAATGATCTCAATTTGCAGGGGAAAACGGTTGAGGAAGCGCTTGGGTTGATTCGTGAAAAAACGCTGGCCGAGGGTGTTGATGCTGCTCCGGTTGGAACGCACAGTGCGACGTCGCGAAGCAAGTTGGTGAAGTTCATTTACCAGGAACCAGAGAATGCTCCGCCGAGCGGCGTTGATCCGGCGATCAAAAATAAATTGGACTTGAAGTTGTTGAACGTCACAGTTTTGGAAGCGTTGGATCAGATCTCGAAAGCATCAGGCACTCATTTTCGGGTGACTCCGGATGGGATCGCTTTTGCGCCGAAGCAAGTAACGCTGGAGCCGATGCAGACGATTTTTATCGAACTGCCAGAGAGCGAATTTAAGATGCCAGACGGAAACGGTGGGTCGCTACCAGCGCATGCTCGCTATGTGCTGAGAGATGCGGGGATCAAATTTCCTACAGGATCTAGTGCCGCTTACAATCCGGCGACGGGTCGTTTAGCGGTGCGAAACACGCGTCCGAATTTGGAAGCGATTGCGAGTCATTACGCGGCTTTTCTGAATGTGGAATCGCGGGAAGCTCATGCGGCGTCGCGTGCGGAAACGTTCGAGCGCGAATTTCTCGGGGGAGCGGCTGATTTGAAAGGCTTCGATTTGGCCGACATCGGAAGGCTGCCGATTGATTTCGTGTTGCCTGAAAGTGGTCGGAGTTATTCGTTCACTGGATTGGTCGCGCCGGAGTCAATTGAGTTTCGGTTTGTGAATTGGGAACGGCAAATTCGATTTGCTTGGATCTGGATTTTAGTTGGCGGACTCGCGTTCTGGTTTGGAGCTTTTAAGAAACTGCAGAAGCCGATCTTCGTGGGGTTGGTTGGCGTGGTGTTGCTCACATTTGTGCCGTTGGTCATCTCTCAAAGTTTGCTGGCGTTCTGCAATGCGTTGCTGATCGGTTGGCTGGTTGCCGCCGCGATTTGGGTGGTCTGGCGATTATCGCAGGTGAGTGAAACGCGGGAGGTATCAGTATGAATTTTTTGGATATGAAATCACTTTTTGGGAAAGCTGGGAGGGTCGTCTTTCCAAGTGCCCGTGGAGCCATCGGGCGGTACAACTTTTTGAAAACGGGGGTTGATTGGGCGCTTGGAAAGACGCCCCTCCTTGTGGGCGCTGCGCTTCTTGCTGGCTCACTTTTTGCTCAACAAAAGCACACCGTGGTCGTTCCTTACGATCACACAAAACCGATTTCGGAGCAGACTGCGAATCAGTTCTATTTGGAATACGAAACGTTTCAGACGTTGTGGAAACAGGCGAAAATATTTCGGGAGAATGGGCGGAAGTTGAATGCGGCATTGAAGAAAGAACCGGAAGATTCTGTGGTTTCGTCAGCGTTGTATCGGATTTTTTCGACGAGGGATCGCCTGACGGTTGAAGGGAAAATTCTAGTTTCGACACGAGGAAAAGCGTGGCAATCGGTTCCACTGAAATTTGCCGGAGTGAATATTTCGTCAATCGAATTGGATGATTCGGCGGCGTCATTCACGAATGGGGCAGTGCTCATTGAAGAACCTGGCCAACATGAGATCACGGTGAAATTCGAGCTTCCTCTGGATGAGAAAAACCAAGCGGCGACGTGGTCGATTCCGCAAGCTTCGGCAACGCTTCTGGAAATCACGATGGACTCGGAGTTCGCTGAGCCAGTGCTTTTGAAAAACTGGCCGATGTCAGAAACGACCGCGGCGGGAAAAAAGGTTTATCTCGCCGCGATTGGGCAGCAAAATCAGGTGGAGTTTCGTCGTCGGTTGAAAACGTCGGGACGGGGAATGACGCAACCCAATGTCGCAACGATTCGATCGCATCTTTTTGTAGCGCAGGGGTTGGAGCGACTGGAAGCAAATTTCGAACTGACGTTTCAAGGACAAGAGGAGAATTCTTTTACGATTGATTTTGATGAATCGATCACGCCGGTGCAGTTCGAAATTCCGAATTTACAGAGTTGGAAGATGGTTTCGGAAAAGCAGGGCATGCGTTCGTTGCAGTTTGAATTGACTCAGCCAGTTCGGGATCGTCTGGACGTGAAAATGATCGGAGAGCGTTTGATCGATGCACTTGGAGGGAATCGGGATTTTCCACAGATGAATGCGAATGCGGCGCGAGTTGTTCAGGTTCGCTCGGTGGCTCGGGTTTCTGATTTGGACGTCGTATTGTCGCCAGGTGGGAATCATCGCCAGATGGAATTTGTGAACACAGGAGTTGATTTGTCGGGTTTTGTTCCGGTGGCGAGTTATTCGCTGGCGGGTAAAAACGAAGCGCTGTCGTATGTATTGAGCGAGCGCGATTCAGAGCGGTCTGCGATCGCTGAATATCTGTTTCAGGCAGGACGTGGAAAGTTGGAAACGGTGGGACAATTTCAAATGAGGTCGCCGGATGGTCCGCTGCTTTCAGCGACGATCACGTTGCCGAAGGACGGGACGATTCAATCGGTTGATGGAAATCGGGTTCGTGATTGGTGGCGGACGGGTGATGAATTATTTGTTCGTTTTTCGGGGCCTACGCCGCAGGTCACTGCACTGCTGGTATACATCACGCAGGAACTCGATGCGGATGCGACGGAAATTGCGGTCGCGCCGTTTGGCTTGGTTGGGTTTGATGATAACGACATTTCGGGATCGGGCCTGATAGTGACTCACGTGAAGCAAAATACGGTAGTCGATTTTGATCAGGGGCGTCAGGTGGTTCGCGAAGTTGGGGCGGATGAAGTGGGAAAGGATTTCGAAATTCTGGCTCCATTAGAGCGAAAGCGGGGGCTGAAATTTGAGCTTGGAAATTTTTCAGGCACGGTTCGGCTTACGCCAATCACTCCTAAATTTGATTCGGCGTGGGTGATGCTCGCGCAGGCGCATGAGTCATGGCTCGATGTTTCGATTCGAGCTGATTTGGAAATCACGCAATCGGCGATTGATCGGGTTCAGTTTTCGACTCTGGAATCGGTGCCTGAACTTCGGGTGATTTCCGACGACGTTCGCGAGGTGAAAACGACAGTCGCGGATGGGCGTCGAAACTACGAAGTGCGGTTTCAAAAATTTGTTACCGACGCGATTTATTTTAATCTGGAAACCGAAATTCCACATAGCGGAACGGGCGAACTTCCGGACGTGGTGTTCGTTGATGCCAGTCGAGAGGCTCGGTTTTTGATTGTGGAAAACCAGTCAAGCGATCGGATGAAGTTATCGCACGCAGGGGTGCAAACGACGGTTGAGTCGATGTTGCCCTATACGCCGGATACGTTGCTGTCGGCGGATTTATTTCGGGCGCCTTCGGCAAATTGGAATGTCGAAGTTACGGTCGAGAAACTAGAAACGTCGGCTGGAAACGAAGCATCGATTTCATACGCCGAACTGACGACGGCGTTTCGCGCGAACGGCGAGGAATGGGTTCGGGCTGTGTATCATTTGCAGAATCGGTCCCTGCAATTTTTGCCGGTCGATTTGCCGGAGGCTGCGGATTTGGTTTCGGTTCGCGTCTCGGGGAATGATGTGCGAGCTGATCGGGGCGAGGTCGAAGGACGCAGTGTGGTGCTGGTTCCATTGATCCAAACGAAGCCGGGACAGCTTGCTTACGATGTTGAGCTTGTCTTTCGAAAGCGAGATAGAACTTCTAAAAATGGAAAGCTGCTTGATGAAATTTCAAGGACGTTAAACGATCCCGAGGTAGTCGGGGTGACGGTTGGAAAAACATTGTGGAATGTCTATTTGCCAGCAGGGCACAAACTCGATGATGCGGAAGGCAACATGGATCGAGTGCAGGCTCAGCGTAATACGATTGAGAAACTACGGAGCGATTTGGCTGAACTCGAAACGCTGAATCTTGTATCGGGGGATGACGACAACGGGTTGCAGTTGCGAAATGTGGCGCTGGGAAATGGTGGTGTGTTAGTGCAGCGCCTTGAAGCAAAGTTGAGCCAGATTTCTGATCAAGATGAAGAAGGTCGCCAGTTGAAGGAGGGGCTGGAGAAACAGAAAATAATCATCACCGAAAATCGGATTGAGATGCCGATTTTTGACACGAAGAAGGCGACCAACGACCTGACGCTCGTTCCTGAAGTTGTCGAGTTCGAAGGATTTATCAATTATGGAACACCGATTCAGACTGATGCGACTCCGGCTGCAGCGAAAAAAGGGAAGGTGACGTGGGGCGCTAACAATATCGAGTTCGAGACGCGGAATACCGGAATCGAACTTAAAGTAGCGGAACAAATTGATAAGGTGCGCGGGCAGCAGCGTTTGAATGACAGCATTTCATTGGGGAATAAATTCTTCAACAACGATGCGGCGGCTTATCAGAAAAATGATGCGGCGCAGCAAGACACGCTGGTTAAAGGGGGCGGACTTCAGGGGCAGCAAATCGGGAAGTTATCGGGGAACGGCAAGGCTTCCAGTGAGGTCGACGAAAAGCTGAGCGTGTTGAATTACGCCCAGATTGGCCACGGCGGATATCAGGGGCAACAAGCTGAGCAAGCCCAGAGTGGTGCAGTGGTAAATTCAAATGGGTATATTCAGCTGGGCGGCGGATTTCAGGGGAATGATGTGACGGTTCAGCAAGCGGACCAACTGAGTCAGACAACGAATATGCAGACGGGGAGCGGCCAGCAGAATATTGATGGCGGGGTGCAAATGGAAAACCAGAGTTATAACAATGCGCGCTCCAGTTTATCGAAAGGGATGAAGTCGAAGACGGCTGTGCCTCAAAAGCCCGTCGCACCAGCACTTGAACCTGATCCGTTTGGTGACACACCGACAGTGAACCAACCAAAGGCTTCGCAAGCGGCAGTTCCCGCAGCAAAAGCGAATGCTGGTTTTGGATTGGTTGCGAATCCCGTAGACGATGCGTTTCGTGCGAAGGGGCGGCAATCGGTCGCGGTTGATTTTCCGGTCGAGGGAATGGTTTATCATTTTCAGAAACTGAAGGATCACGCCGAACTGACGATTGATTCAAGTCGGCCTGCCGATTTGGAACGCGGGAAATGGTTGCTCTGGATGCTGCTGTGTTTGGGGCTTTTGCTGGTTGGTTATGGGTTGGCGGGAAAAGTTTGGAGCCGTTACAAAGCCGCGGCTTGAGCGGGATTTGTGTTCGGCGTAGCATTTGAAATGCGAACTGCGTTACTCTTTTTTTTTACTTTAATTTTCTCAACGGCGTGTGGGCAGTCGCAAGATGACGGGCCGGTGACCTTGGAGTCGATTCGAAAGAATGCGAAGGTTCCGGCGCTGGGAGTGATCGCAATTGTCGATGGTGAAATTCAGCCTGCCGAAGTCACTGGATTGCGAAAATACAAAGGGAGCGAAGCTGTCACGGCGGATGATAAATGGCACATCGGCTCGTGCACGAAATCAATGACGGCGACGTTGGCTGCGACGTTTGTTGAAGAGGGAAAATTGAAATGGGAAACCACGGTTGATGAAATTTTGGGATTGGACATCAAGATTCCGGACGAGG
>CALAHF010000210.1 GCA_937891465.1 uncultured Verrucomicrobiales bacterium
CCCGAGAAGTTCTCCGTCGTCGGATCGACCATTTCGCCATCGCTCACTCGACCAGCCGGAGGCGGAGCCATTTCCAGAAAGCTTTCCAGCATATTCTGAACTCCAAAGTTGTTCATCGCACTGCCGAAATAAATGGGCATCTGTTCGCCAGCCAGAACGCGCTCGATATCCAGAGGTTCGGTCAGCCCGTCGAGCATTTCGACCTCCTGGGTCACGGCCTCGTAAAGTTCATCATCCAGAGCCTCGCGAACTTTATCATCCTCGATCCCAGCGACTTCAAGAGGCGCTTTGAACGCTCCGTGCGCAGTTTTCTCAAAAAGATTCACCTCCCCCTTTTTCCGATCATAAACCCCACGAAACCGAGGCCCATCCCCGAGCGGCCAGTTGACGGGAGCTGGCGCTAATTTCAGCACCGTTTCCAGCTCGTCGATCAATTCCAGCGGCGGACGCGAAGGTCGGTCCATTTTATTGATAAACACAAAAATGGGAACGCCACGTCGACGACAAACATCGAACAGCTTCAACGTCTGCGCCTCGATTCCCTTACCCCCATCGATCACCATCACGGCAGCATCGACCGCCGAAAGAACCCTGTAAGTATCCTCAGAGAAATCATGGTGCCCCGGAGTGTCGAGCAGATTGACGCAGCAATCCTTGTATTCAAATTGAAGCACCGTCGATGAAACCGAAATTCCCCGTTCTTTCTCCATCGACATCCAGTCACTGGAGGTGGACTGCTGTTCCTTTTTTGAAGTAACGCTACCAGCCAAGCCGATCGCTCCCCCGTAAAGCAGGAGCTTTTCAGTGAGTGTCGTTTTTCCCGCATCCGGGTGGGAAATTATCGCAAAAGTTCGGCGCCGCGAAATTTCGCGTACGTCGGTGGCGGAAACCGAATTTGTGGAAGCTGAAATTGAAGTACTCAAAGGGAAAAACCGGTAACGCGAAGCCGTGCGATTGCAACCTTCCCTGTTGCTAAATACGACCGGCACGAAATTTCGGCCACACAGGCCTGAGCGAGCAAGTCGAGACAGACCTAATACCCCCCCAAATCCTGTCTGCTCGCTACTCCACTCACTTCAACAACGCCACAAGTGCCTCGACTCCTGACAGATCGCCCGTTTTTCTCCAGGCGGCCGAAAACAACAAAGACAGTTTCGGCTTTTTCATCTTCACAAAAACGACGCCGTGATGAGGCAACTGAACCATATCTGCCGGCGCCATGGCCACACCTGCTCCCCCACCGACCAGACCTAGCAACTCCGACAATCCTTTGGCGTGCATCGTCACCTCTGGATTGATCCCCGCCTTGGAAAACATGTCCGCCATCATCTGAGGACGCCCCGGAAAATGTTTTTCATGAAGCGTCACAAAGGTTTCTTCACCAAACTCTGACAAATTGACCGATTTTCTTCCGGCCAAGGGGTGGTCATCCGGCAACACCATCGCCATTTCTGTGCGCCGAATCGTATCCACGTGATAGTCCTTTTTCACATTCGGACAAAGCTCTCCTATCAAGGCGAGGTCGATCTCCCCATCTCGCAACGCTTCCTCCTGCTCCGTCGGCGTCATTTCAAAAATCTGCACCGATACATTTTTGTATTTGCGATTGAACTGCCGCATTCCATCAGCCAGAAATCCGGGCAATGCCGTAGGAAGAAATCCCACCTTCACCGTTACCGTTGCCTCGCGATTCGCCATGGCCTCCATGGCCTCCACCATCGTATTGGACTGGCGCAAAATCTCGCGTGCATGAGCCAATGCCGCCGCGCCACCCTCGGTCAGGCTAAGCCCATTCGGCTCCCTGACAAACAAAGGCAATCCTAACTCCTCCTCCAAATCCTTGATCTGACGCGAGACCGCTGGCTGCGACACATTCAGCCGGGCCGCCGCTCGACTCATGTTGGCCTCCTCGGCCGCCATCACAAAATATCGCAGGTGTCGCAGTTCCATCGGTATAACTAATACGCATACCTACCCAAAAACAAGGCATTGGTCGTATTCAATGAAACAGAGAATGATGAGCACATGAGAGAAATCATGGCTCCCACAACCACGAAACGCGTAGCTGCCGAAAGAGGCCGTGCTGATCACGGTTGGCTTCAGGCTCGCTTCACCTTCTCTTTCTCGGGTTACTTTGATCCCGATCACATGGGGTTCAAATCGCTTCGAGTCATGAACAATGACACGATTCAACAGGAAGGAGGATTTCCAACTCACCCACACTCTGACATGGAGATCTTCACTTACATCATCGAGGGTCAGCTCGAACACCGTGACAGTCTTGGCCATGGCGCCGTCCTCGTTCCCGGAAATCTTCAGTACATGAGCGCTGGGAGCGGCATCGAACACAGTGAGTTTAATCCGTCAAAAACGGAACAAACTCACCTCTACCAAATCTGGCTGCACCCCAACAAACCGGGAGGCACCCCCCGCTACATGGAAAAACATCTCGCGGAAATCGCGAAGCCCAACGACCTCACTTTGCTCTACTCCGGCGACGGTCGGGACGGCTCAACCGAAATCCGACAGGACGCCGAGATCTTTTTTGGTCAGACGGAATCCGGAGACACGGGAGCAGATCAAACCGTTACGGTTCCCGCCTCGGAAAAAATGTCCCACGCCTGGATTCAAGTCATCTCAGGAAACGTCTCAGTTCTCGGGGAATCACTCAGCACTGCTGACGGCCTTGCCGTCGAAGACGCCAATGAAGCTTTCGAAATCACAGCAACCGCCGATAGCAAATTCCTCCTCTTCCGCCTTTCCTGAACCAATTACCAAAAACAAAAGTCATGCAAAACAAAATCGCACTCATCGCGGGAGGCCTGCTGGGCCTGCTATTCATTGTCTTCGGACTCAATTTCTTCCTCCATTTCATACCGATGCCATCGCCTGCTGAAGGCACCCCGGCCGCAGCCTTCATGGGCGCGATGTACGGATCTAGCTACCTGACCTTCGTGAAGGTGCTCGAAATCCTCGGAGGCATTCTCGTCGCGGTTCCCAAGACCAGGAACATCGGACTTCTCGTGCTGGGACCGATTGTCATCAACATCCTCGCGTTCAATACCTTCGTCGCTCCCGGTGGACTCACTCAACCACCCGTCATCCTTGTTGCCGTTCTCTCTGCGTTTTTGCTCTGGGCAGGAAGGTCCTCCTTTGCCAAGCTGGTGAACTAACACTCGAACTCGAATCACTATTTCATGAAAATTCTCGCTTTCGGAGGCTCAACCAGTTCCTCCTCCATCAATCGTCAACTCGCCAACCACGCCGCTGGGAAAGTTCCCGCCGGAGAGGTGACCAACCTCGACCTGAGTCAATTCACCCTGCCCATCTACAGTTCGGATGAAGAAGAAACTAACGGAATCCCGGCCGATGCACAGGCCTTCAAAGACCTCATCAACAGCCACGACGGAATCATTGTTTCCCTGGCCGAACACAACGGATCCTACGCAGCAGCCTTCAAAAATCTATATGACTGGGTTTCCCGGATTGACCAAAACGTTTGGTCAGACAAGCCCATGTTACTGATGGCCAGTTCCCCCGGTGGACGCGGTGGTGCCACGGTTCTCGACGCAGCCAAAGCAACCTTCCCACGCATGGGAGCCAATCTCAAAGCCACCTTCAGTCTGCCTTCGTTCTATGACCACTTCTCGGCAGATGGCATTTCCGACGCAGCGCTCGAAACGGAGCTGAACAGTGCGGTTCAAGCGTTCGCAAGCTAACAAACAATATCCCCACCATCATGAACAAACCCACCGTTGCTGACAACAAGCCCACTCCCGTCGACCTCAAGGCAGGCGAAGAATATTACTTCTGCACCTGCGGAAAATCGGCCAATCAACCCTTCTGCGACGGCTCGCACAAAGGGACGAATTTTGCACCCAAGTCATTCGTCGCGGAAGAGGACGGAGAAGCCTACCTCTGCCAATGCAAGCAAACTGCCAACGCCCCATTTTGCGACGGCAAACACGCCAAGATTCCAGCCGACCAGGTAGGAAAAGAGTTCGCTCTCGAAACCAGCGGCGACGCTGATGCGATGCCTGAAGCAGAACCGACACCCGAAGAGCCAACCGTTGCCTTCATTCATCAATTGGCCCGCGAAGGGCTCAGTAAGTTGGGTCATCACGGAGAGATGGGGGCCATGGATTCATTTTAGGGGTCAGTCAACATTTCTTGAATTTCGGAACCTTCATGCACCTATCCAACAGGATCGAGGCGTCATAACCCACCTTAAAAAGTAAAATTCCTATTAGTTCAGTTCGCCCGCAACTTAAACGACTAAAGACCCTGCACGTATTGAGCATTTGTTTTCACCGCCACCATGTCATGGAGGGCGACTTTTGTTTGATTCTCATCAACAAGGAACTTCTCAAATTCTTGAACAAGTTTCACTTTATCCAGCTTCTCTTTTGATCCCGAGCCAATATCCGTGAGATCGATAAAGAATTCATCAAAGAGATCAGAGAAATCTCGAACGGCTTCAAGGTTTAAGAATTGCTCGTGATTATAGATACTCGGGTAGCCGCCTTTTTGCTTATCGACTGCAAAAGAGATTCCTTTCACATTCGTAATCGTGGTGGCCTTTGTGCAGCTCAGCATGCAGTTGTCTTCAATGGACGCCTTTGGACAGCCCACGGTTCTTTGGAAGAAGCATTGGCGGGACGTCATCATCAAGATTGGATGGTAGATGCTGTAGAGAAGCTTGAAGTTCCTGGGGCGTCGAATGTTCTTGATTTGATTGCGATTGATCTCATTCGAAATGAATGCGCCCTTACAATCAAAGACCTCCTGCATCTCCATCAGAGCATGAGAGTTTGTCGTATTTAGAAAGGGACCGGCAATCCACTCGATCCCCATCTCAAAGGCCTTGTAGGCGACCCCTGAATTATTCGTGACGATGCGTTTCGGCTTGGTTCGTTCCAGGATTCTGACAGCCTCAAGATAATCCTTACCGATCAATACGGCGGGAAACCATGGAATGAATCGCGGATTCCTAAGAAGAATCTCGGAGTGCTTGTCACAGCCCTTTTTTAAGCTTTCAGGAATTTTGAAATAGATGTCCGCATCCGTCACATCACAGAGATGAGCATCATTCTCATCACTAATGAGAAGGGATAGCTTGGGAGACGCTTCCACTTTTGGATGTTGCGCAAGCATGGGAACTTCTATCGCCGGCACATGTTCGACTGATCCGTTCAGAACGAAGGCCAGCTCCTTCTTCATCGCATTGAGCTCTTTGAAGGGAACACTTAAGCCTTCAATGAGATTGGAGAAATCGACCGCTGCTAAGTTGTAATTTTCGTCATTAAAACTTTTAAACCGCTTCGTCAGCAGATCCGGTGTAATTGAGAGCCCTTCAGTAGGGCGCAGGAGAGAGGTTGAAGTCACTACAAACTCTCGCCCTCCTGTTTGGGCTGCGAAAACCAGCTTCTCACCGAGTTCGGCCTTTATTGAAATCACCAGCTCAGGCTTCTCGATCGTGAGGCCTTCGATTTTGTCAGCGAGCGTGTCACCGATGGCCTTTTTTTCGTCACGTAGATCCCATTGAACCACTTGACGCTCCGACTCAGTCGTCGCCCCATTTATCTCAATAGCATGCTTGGCACTGTAGTCCTTCGGGCTATCGATGAACATGTCCTTGGAAAGCTTCCCCGTGAGGAATGAACTGGTGAAACTCCGATTAAACACCTTATGAAGGTTCGAATCGTCACCCGAAAGATCTCCCGACTCGACAAAACGATCGATCTTTTTTCGCCAGGTGTCAGTGACTGTATAAACGTAGTGAGCCCCTTTGATGCGCCCCTCAATCTTTAGTGAATCGACTTTGGCCTCGATCAATTGCGGCAGCTCAAAGATGGCTGAATTGTC
>CALAHF010000211.1 GCA_937891465.1 uncultured Verrucomicrobiales bacterium
AGCCAAATTTTTCGAAACAAATAGCATGCAACAACGCCACACCCTCAATCGCCGAACCCTGCTCAAAGCCTCAGGAATTTCCCTGGCCTTGCCAATGCTCGAAGCCTTCGGGAAGATCGCTGAGACCCCGCCGAAACGGGCGTTGTTCATTTGCAACACGCTCGGATTTTATCCACCGGCGTTTTATCCAAAGGCGGCCGGAATCGACTACGCTCCTTCGGAATATCTATCCCTGCTCGATCAACACAAAAACGACTTCACCGTTTTCTCGGGACTCTCGCATCCCGATCAAGGGGGCGAACATGCCTGCGAAAGGACTTGGTTGAGTGCAGCCCGAAACCCGGGGCGGGACGGTTTCAAAAACTCGATCTCGGTCGATCAGTTCGCCGCTGAAAAACTCGGCAATGTGACGCGCTTCCCCACCCTCTCGCTCAGCAGTGACGGCGCACGAAGCCAGTCCTATACGAGCAACGGTGTGATGATTCCCGCCATGGCCCGGCCATCTCAAGTATTCGCCAAACTCTTTCTCCAGGGCAACGCGAAAGAAATCGCGAAGGAGAAACAGAAGCTAAGTGATGGCCACAGCATTCTCGATGCGCTAACCGATCAGCGTCGTCGCCTTATTGGGAGTGCCTCCCCTCGCGACAAAGAACAACTCGACGCCTACTTCGAAGCCGTTCGGCAGACCGAACGGAATCTCGCAGAGGCTGAAGTTTGGTTCGATCGCCCGAAGCCAACCGTCGACGCCTCCACACCGAAGGACATTCCTGACAAAGCCGATCTCGTTGGGCGAGTCGAACTTTTGTTCCAGCTTGTCCCGCTCATTCTTCAAACTGACTCTACTCGCGTCATCAGCATCGTTATCCAAAACAACCACGGAGTCCCTTTGATCGATGGAGTCGAAACCGAACATCACAACCTTTCACATCACGGCCGAGATCCGGAAAAAATTACTCAGCTGAAGAAAATCGAACGTGCCATTCTCACTTCGTTCGGAAGTCTTCTCACCGATCTCAAATCAACAAACGAAGCCGGAGGCTCGCTGCTCGATCATTCACTGACGCTTCTAGGAAGCAACCTTGGAAACGCCGCGGCCCACGATCCCCGAAACAATCCCATCCTACTGGCCGGTGGCGGGCTCACTCACCAAGGACTCCTCGCACATGACCCGACAGACAACACCCCTCTCTCTAATCTGTTTGTCCGGTTGCTTCAGGAAGTCGGGATCGAGGCGGATCAATTTGCGAGTAGCTCCGGTGTACTCGATCTGAATTAGATTTCAGCGAACGTTGAGTCAACCGGGTTGGATAAGAAATTTGGGCGGAATAGGTGAGGATTCTGTCTGTACATTCTCTCCTCACCCTCGCATGCAGACGAATATTCGTCTGATTTCTTGACGTTACCGCACTTTTAAAATACTGTTCACCCGAACACACTAATGAACAGTAACCGGGAAAAGATTCTGGATCTTCGAAAGATGCTCCGGGATAAACATGGCAGCGCGCAGCTTTTTGCTCCAACGGCGGCTTCGATCGCGGCGGCGGATATGGAGAAGCCGCCGGAAACGAGGTTGGACACGAATTGTCGAAAAGCATTGGGGATCGGTAAAGCAGGCATTCATGAAATGATTGCGGAACCCACGCGGGCAACCGCGGGCCTGGCCTGTGTCATGGAGCGGCTGATTTTTGAAAACTCGGAGCATTTGGCACTAATCGATGGACAGGATTGCTTTGATCCGGGATCGACGGATGCGCAGTTTTTGAATCGCTTTTTATGGGTGCGCTGTCGCGATGCGCAGGATGCAATCAAGTCAGCGGACTGGCTGCTGCGGGATGGAAATCTGCCGCTGGTGGTAATGGATTTGCAGATGAATCCGGCGGCGGAATTGCGGCGGATTCCGGCAAGTTCGTGGTATCGGCTGCGGGCGGTTGCGGAGGAAACAGAGACGGCGTGTCTGGTTTTTTCGCCGGAAAAACTGGTGCCTGCTGCGCATTCCCGATGGTCGCTTTCGCAGCGCTTTTCGTTGTCGGCTTTTGATGAACGTCGCGAAGACATCGCGATTACTCCAGTGCTGGAGCGGGCGCGTCCGGCTCAGGAAACGGCCGATTTTCTAGCAACAGCGAGTTGATTTTTTGGAATACAAACGATGTTCGCGGTCATTTACATTCCTGATTTTTTCCTGCAAGCGCAGCTGCGCGATCCGCATGATACAAAGCCGACGGCGCTGGTGAAAACGGCGAAAAAAAGCAACGATAGCAAAGCTCGAATCATGGCGCTAAATCAGGCAGCGCGTGATCTTCAGGTCGAAACCGGGATGACGGCGGCGCAGGGGCAAGCGCGGTGCGGGGAGCTGCGAATTTTGCACCCGTCGGAAGAAGCAGAGGCCGAGGCGCAACGAATTTTACTGGAGCTATCAGTCAGCTGCTCGCGAGATTTTGAAGAAACCGGGCTGGGCATTTGCACGCTGGATTTAATGGGAACTCGCTGCGGCGATGAGTGGGAGTTGGGCTGGAAATTGGTCGAGGAATTGGCGAAAACATCATCGCTGCGAGCACAGATTGGCTTTGCGGAAACGCCGGATTTAGCCCTGATGGTCGCGCAACAGGCCGATCCGGTTCGATCGATCGCGGGCGAAAGCGACGATGAATTTCTGCAGCAATTGCCGATTGAAGCGCTGAATCCGCCGCCGGACATCACGATGGTCCTGACGCTGTGGGGCATTCACACGATCGGCGATTTTCTCGCGCTGCCGCAGGGCGATGTCGCTGAACGGCTCGGACCTGATGCGCTGGATTTGTGGGAGCGGGTTTCGGGAAAAAAATCGCGTCTGCTCCGGCTGGTGCGCCCCCCAGAGGATTTTTCTCAGACGGTGGATTTCGATCACGAAGTCGACACGCTGGAACCGCTCTTGTTCATGATGCGGCGGGTGCTGGAAACGATTTGCGCGCGGCTTGCTGCGGCCTGGCTCACGGCGGGAGAAATTCGGCTTGCGCTTCATTTTGCCCGGGGCGGCGGTTACGAGCGAGCCTTTCGTGTGCCGGATCCGACAACGGAAGTGGAGTTACTTTTTCGAATGCTGCATGCCCATCTTGAAGATTTTGAAGCGAAGGCTCCGATCATCACAGTCCGGCTCGAAGCCCTGCCAGCGCGAGGCGCGAAGCGTCAGTTTCATCTTTTTGAACCCGGTTTACGCGATCCCAACCGCTTTGCCGAAACCCTCGCGCGACTCGAAGGCCTGCTCGGTTCGGAGCGCGTTGGCATTCCCGAAATGCTCGACTGCCATCGCCCCGATGCATTTCGAATGCGACCGTTTCAGGAAGCGATCACGGATCAAAAATCAAACGCTCCGAAGCCGGAAAAATCGTTTCGCCTCGGGCTGCCGCTGCGGCGTTTTCGGCCTCCAATTTTTGCAAATGTCGCCGTCTCTTCGACCGATCAACGACCGATTCAAATCAGCAGCGTCCGGGTGAAAGGCGCCATTGCTGATTGTCGTGGCCCGTGGGCAATCAGTGGCGATTGGTGGGCAAAAGAAAGTCGCTGGTCGCGCAAAGAATGGGATGTGGAAATGGCGGGCGGAGGGCTTTACCGACTGGCTTGCGAGGGAAAGGACGAATGGAAGGTGGAGGGCATTTACGGCTGATCGTTCATGGCTGATTTCATCGAACTTCATGCCCGCAGTGCGTTCAGTTTCTTGCGCGGGGCCGATCATCCCGAAGCCATCGTGCGCGAAGCGGCTCGGCACAAAATGCAGGCGATGGCGCTAACCGATCGCGATGGCGTTTATGGATCGGCGCGGGCTCATTTTGCGGCGAAGGAATTGAAGAAGGAGCATGGCAAGGATTTTCGGGCGCTGATCGGGGCGGAAGTCACCCTCGCGGGCGAAGCGGTTGTGCCTATTTTAGTAAAATCGCGGACTGGCTATCAGAATCTTTGCCAACTGCTGACGCGGGGAAAATTGCGCGGGCTTTCCGAAACCGAGGCTCAGGAAAACCCCTTACTAAATCCGCGAAAGGATGGCCGTGTCACGCTCGCGGAAGTCGAGGAATTTGCCGATGGTCTCATTTCGCTGACCGGTGACGAAGACGGGGCGATTCTAAAAGCGCTTCAACGCGGCGACACTGATTCGGCGGAGAAATCGTTGCTCCAACAAATTCACGTTTTCGGAAAAGAGAATGTCGTCGTCGAAATTCACCGCCATCACCTGCGCGGCGAGGAATGGATCAATCGCCATCTCATCGATCTCGGCGACACGCATGGTTTGATGGTGATCTGTTCCAACAGGGTTGAATCGGCGAACCGACAGGGTCGGTTCATCGCGGATGCGTTTACCAGTTTGAGAAATCGCGTCAATCTCGACACGGCAGGAAAGTTGCTCGCCCGAAATGCGGAGACCTATTTAAAAAGCCCCGCGCAGATGACGGCGCTTTTTGCGGATCGGCCTGAGGTCGTTGAAAACACATTGCGCGTCGCTGACCGATTAGAATTTACACTCGAAAATCTTGGCTACGAATTCCCAAAATTCGCCGCGCCCGCCGGTCATGACGAAGCCAGTTTTTTGCGGGAGGAAGCCTATCGCGGAGCCATCAAGCGCTACGGAGAAATCACACCGAAGATTCGCAAACAGCTCGATCACGAACTCGGCCTGATTTCGAAACTCGAATTTTGCGGCTATTTTTTAATCGTTCAGGACATCGTTAAAATGGCGTGGGACCGCGACATTCTGGTTCAGGGGCGCGGTTCGGCAGCAAATTCGGCAGTGTGTTATTGCCTCGGAATTACGGCAGTCGATGCCATTGGCCAGAAACTGTTGTTCGAGCGTTTTTTATCGGAAGGCCGCAAAACGTGGCCGGACATCGATCTCGACCTGCCGAGCGGCAATCGTCGCGAAGCGGTCATTCAATCCGTTTTCCAAAAATACGCCCCACGCGGCGCCGCCATGACAGCCAACGTAATCACCTATCGCGGACGGTCGGCCATGCGCGAGATGGGAAAGGTGCTCGATATCCCAGAGGAAATCCTCGGGCGTTTTTCCGATACCTGGGGCAGCAGCGCGATCAACGATACCGACGAATTGCATCAGAGAATGTTGGAAGCCGGCATCGCCGAACAGCACCCCCGCCTCCCTGCCCTCGTTCATTTGTATCAGTCGGTTTACAGTTTGCCGCGTCATCTCGGCCAGCATTCCGGCGGGATGATCATCACCGACAAACAGCTCGATACCGTCGTTCCGTTGGAAAATGCCACGATGGAAAATCGCCGTGTCGTCCAGTGGGACAAAGACGATTGCCAGGATCTCGGGATCATTAAAGTCGACCTACTCGGCCTCGGGATGATGGCTGCGCTGCAAGATTGCGTAGAGCTTTGTCGCGAACGCGGGCGCCCCATCGACCTCGCCCAGATTGGAAAAGATGACGACCCGGCGACTTACGACATGCTCTGTGCAGCTGACACCATCGGCGTTTTTCAGGTCGAAAGCCGCGCGCAGATGGCGACGCTCCCCCGACTGAGACCACGCAAATTTTACGACCTCGCCATCGAAGTCGCGATCATTCGCCCCGGCCCAATCGTCGGCGGAATGGTTCATCCGTATTTGAACCGACGGAGCGGCAAAGAGAAAATCGATTACATCGACGATGCCTTCAAGCCAGCGCTGGAACGCACCCTCGGGGTTCCGCTTTTTCAGGAACAAGTTTTGCAAATGGCCATGATCGCTGCCGACTTCAGCGGAAGCGAAGCGGAAGAATTACGCCGCGCGATCAGCTTTCATCGCTCGGAAGAACGCATGGCGAAAGTCATGAGCAAGTTGCGGGCGGCGATGGATCAGAAAGGCGTGCCGGCGGGAACACAGGATCAAATCACGGGATCGATCGAAAGCTTCGCGCTCTATGGATTTCCCGAGAGCCATGCAATTTCTTTCGCCCTGCTGGCCTATGCCAGTGCGTGGATGAAAGTGCATCGCGCTGCTGAATTTTACGTCGCCCTGCTCAACAATCAGCCGATGGGATTTTACTCGCGGGCAACCCTCGTCAAAGACGCCAAAGCCCACGACATCCGCGTGCGGCCAGTCGACATTTCCGTGAGTGAAGTTCACTGCACGATTGAAGCAGATCAAATCATTCGGCTCGGTTTGAATCAGGTGAAAGGTCTCAATTCACAAACCGCTTCTCGCATTGTTGCTGAGCGAAAAACCAACGACTTTATTTCGCTGGAGGATTTTTTGCAACGCACCCGCCCGAGTCGTGACGCCCGTCGCGTGCTCGCAAAAATCGGCGCACTGAATGTTCTCGACGACATCAAGCATCGCCGCAACGCGCTTTGGAAAATCGAGAAACCGCTTCTCGAGCCCGATGATTTATTCACCTGGAAAAGCCGATCCGAGTTGGCAAAAAAAGATGCGGCAGAAGAAAATTCACCGCTCCCCGAAATGATTCCCTTCGAACGGCTTCAGGCTGATTATGATGGAATGGGCCTCACCACCGGTCCGCATCCGATGGCATACGCTCGGGAATATTTGCAGCACGAAACCAAGATGTGGAGAGCTTCCGACCTCGCACTGGGCGAGCCGGATCAACTTGTCGAAATCGGCGGGCTCGTCATTTGTCGCCAACGACCCGGCTCAGCCAAAGGCCACGTTTTTGTATCACTCGAAGACGAAACCGGCGTCGCCAACGCGTTTGTTCCTGCTGAGACCTTTGCCAAATACCGGCTCGTCATCACCCGCGAACAATTTCTCATCATTCGCGGTCGCCTCCAAATCAAAGACAACGTGACCAGCATCTACGCGCTGCACGCCGAGCAACTCCCATGGAAAAACGCTCAGTTTCAAACGCAGTCTCACGACTTTCACTAAGAACCCGAACTCAGTCCCAGATCGGGAAAAGCACCGTCGTCACGAGCTTGTTTTCAATCTGCATAATAATCGAAACCCTCATCGCAGGCTTACCTAAAATCGTCTCTGATCACGTCATTCAGTCAAGACCGGGTTTAGCACATTTCGTAGGATTCAAACTTGCCATCCCAAGCCCAGTCTTCCACCATCCCCCCCCAATGGCTGCAAAGACCGCTATCACCGCCCCGCGTTCACTCGGAAACCGCATTGGTTTCTGGCTTGGGATCGTCGTGTTTTACCTGATCTACTTTATCGGGAACCTCAGCCCGGACAACGTACTCGTAAGTCGCATGGCTGCGGTCGCCGCCCTCATGGCAATCTGGTGGATCTCTGACGCGATTCCTCTCGCCGCAACTTCGCTGCTGCCGCTGGTTTTATTTCCGCTTTCCGGAATCATGAAGGGCAAAGACGTCGCGCCGGTTTACATGAACTACATCATTTTTCTGTTCATCGGCGGTTTCCTCATCGCCCTGGCAATGGAACGATGGAACCTACACAAACGCATCGCGCTGAGCATCATTCGTCTCGCCGGTTCGCAGCCCTCGCGACTCGTTCTCGGGTTCATGTTGGCGACCGCGTTTCTCTCGATGTGGATCTCAAACACCGCGACCACGATCATGATGCTAGCCATCGGACTCGCCGTCATCAAACAGGCCGAAGATTCATACGGCGCTGACAAGACCAAAAACCTCGGCGTCGCCCTGCTTTTAGGAATTGCCTACAGCGCCAGTATCGGAGGCGTTTCCACTCTCGTCGGCACTCCGCCCAATCTCGCTCTCCTCCGAATTTTTGAACTCAGTTTTCCAAAATCCGCCGATGCTGGCTACGTCATTTCATTTGGTCAATTCATGCTGCTTGGTCTTCCCATCACCCTCTCGATGCTTGCCATCATCTGGTTCGTACTCACTCGAGTCTGTTTTCGCTCGACCAGCGATCTCAAGCTCGCGCCCGAAGTGATCGAAAGCGAATACCGGAAGCTCGGGAAAATCAGCTACGAAGAAAATGCGCTCGACGGAGTCGATATCGATTGGGAATTTCCAAAAGGCGATCAAGAGCACGCAGATCTCAATTCGTTTCTACAACGGCTTTCCGAAAAGCTTCACACGACTAATCGAATTCTCACGATCGCACTTGGATATACCCGCTCGCTGAGTGCGGAGGCCAATGCTTGCATCGATCACGTGAATTTGATGAGCTACCAGCCGTGGAATCCACAGCCCTACGAAGTCTGGCTTGAAAAAGCAGTGACCGACTTTTTAGAATCCGGATTACCGCCGGAAAAACTCATTCTGGGCCTCCCGTTTTTCACCAAAGAACTCGGCGGCAAACGACGGGCTATTCAGTGGACAAAACTGGCGGGCAAAGGCGAATCCACAATTCCCGAAAGCGATCACGAATTCTCGCCCGTCGGAAAAGCTGCCTGCGATCTGCGACTCGATTTGATGAAGAAATACAAACTCGGCGGCGTGATGGTCTGGGAATTTGGCCAAGATTCGCCGAACGAGAAACACTCGCTGATGAAGCACTTGTCGGAGAAACTTGCGACTCCGTAAATCTACGAAGCCCCCTGCCCCGGCATCACAACACCGGCCGACTTTCGCAAATCATCCATCACGCGCATATTGCCGAGCGTGTCTTCGCGATCGCCAAACAGCCCGCCTTCGCCACGAACGACTGCCGCAAAAGCATCCGCTTCGACCGCGTAAATGGGTCGCGTTTCTTCGACTGAAATATGTTCTGGTTCGGCGTCTGGCCGAATGATCGTAAATCCTTCCAGACCTTGCCAAAAACGCGTGACTTCGATGCGGGCCTTAGTCCCAGCGATGTGCGCGCTTTGATCTGAAACCACGGTCATACCGCAGGTGAACGTCGCGAGGAGGTCTCCGTTTTCGAATTTCAAGGTTCCCGCCGCGTAATCGTCGACTCCGTTGATGAGGTGCGCGACGGCAGTGGATTCAATCGGTTCAGCGCCAGCCAACGCGCGAGTGAAATTCGTGCAATAACAGCCCACATCCATGATTGCTCCACCGCCTTGATCAGGACGATAACGAGCATCGCCATCGGTCACGGGGCGATCAAACGTGAAATCTGTGCGGATTAATTTTAAGTCGCCAAGCACACCCGATTGAACCAATTCGATGAGTTTTTCCGTCTGCCGATGCGCCCGATACATGAAGGCTTCGCACAATGTTTTTCCAGTTTCGTCAGCCGCAGCAAACATCGCTTCTGCATCAGCCAAATCGAGCGCGATCGGCTTTTCGCACAAGACGTGTTTGCCAGCGCGCATCGCTGCGATGGCAATTTCACGATGCAACCCATTCGGCAACGCAAGATAAACCGCATCGATTTCAGGATCTGCCAACAGCGCGTCGTATCCGGCAATGCCACGCCCGCCGAATTCCGCCGCAAAATGATCTGCCGATTCCTGCGTCCGCGATGAAACCGCACCGAGTCGTCCCGTTTCAGATTGAGGCAAGTCAGTCGCGAATTTCTTCGCAATCATCCCCGTTCCCATAATGCCCCACTTGAGGAGGGAATCAGGGTTCAGGATTCGGGATTCAGGGCTGGACATTGAAAGAAAGAATCAGGTTTTAGGCGTCAGAATTCGGAAACCCAAACACCTAAAAACTGAATCAGAGGCAAAACAACCGGCAAAGCCAGCGCCCCGAATCCTGATTCCCAGCCCCTAAATCCTTCAGAAAGATTACTTATCTTCAACAACAATCTTAACCACCTTCGACATCACAGGTGGGTTGTGAACCATGTGAATGTGATCGCCGAGAACGAGCTGGAGCGTGTGCTCTCCTGGCTCAAGCGTGAGCGTTACCTCAGTCTGTCCGCCACCGAAGTGCTTATAATTGTCGCTCATTGGGAATGGCAATTTTGGATCAGGAACTTTCTCGTCAATAATCAGATGATGGTGTCCGGTCGGCTTTTCGTCGCCAAGGTAGATGCCGGCAGGAGCAACGCCCATGCCTTTTAATCCAAAACGAACGGTGAAAGTTTTTGGCACTGTTTTTCCATCTTTCAAACCAATGATGTAAACCTTCGCGTCTTCAGCGCTCGGAGTTTTGCCGGGCTCAGGATAAACGAGCTCCGCCTTGTCCTGTGAAATGAGTGATGTTGCGATCCCGCCAACAAGAAGGGCGGCCAATGTAAGAACTTTGAGATGTTTCATGATGAAGTTGTATTGCAATTAACTGGTTGATTTTGCGATAAAATTCCCTCGATGAACAGAAATTTATCGTGGGAGGTATTTCGCCGTTTTTCGATCCAACAGTATCCGTCTATCGAACGCACCCTATTGCTTCGTGAAAAATCAAAAGTCGGGTTGAAACCCAATTCGCCTGCGTGTTTATTTTAGAAAATCTAATTTTTAATAGAAATTCGAATTCATTTATGAAAGTTCTTGTCACCGGCGGCGCCGGATACATTGGAAGCGTCTCGGTGGACGCCTTGATCGCAGCGGGCCACGAAGTGGTGGTTTTTGACAATCTTTACATGGGTCATCGCGCTGCGGTGAATCCCAAGGCGGCTTTCGTGGAAGGTGATCTGGCGGATAAAGCAAAGGTCTCGGCGACTTTTGCGGAGCACAAACCGCAGGCAATTATGCACTTCGCGTCGTATTCGCTGGTCGGTGAATCAATGGAGAATCCGCTGAAATACCTCGGTGATAACGTTACTAACGCGCTCAACTTGCTCAATGCGGCTGTCGAATTCGGCGTTGAGCGTTTCATTTTATCTTCCACCGCAAATTTATTCGACGAGCCCGAAACGCTTCCGATTTCTGAGACAGAGAGAATTGTGCCTGGCAGTCCCTACGGCGAATCAAAAGCAATCATCGAGCGTTATCTTTTCTGGCTGCAAAAGACGAAAGGCCTTCGCTACGCGGCGCTTCGTTATTTCAACGCGGCGGGCTGCACCGATATCAAAGGCGAAGACCACCAGCCTGAATCTCATTTGATTCCGTTGGTGATTCAAGTCGCGCTGGGGCAGCGGGAGAAAATCATGATTTTCGGGGACGATTACGACACTCCCGACGGCACGTGCGTTCGCGATTACATCCACGTATCCGATTTGGCATCGGCTCATATTTTAGCGATGGAAGCCCTGAGCGATAACGAATCGCTTCACTACAATTTGGGCAACGGCAGCGGCTTTTCGGTGAAAGAAGCTATCGAGACCGTTCGCGAGGTTTCAGGTCATCCGATCCCTGCCGAAATCACTCCGCGTCGAGCGGGCGACCCCGCTTCGTTGGTTGGTGATAGTTCAAAAATTCGAAGCGAACTCGGCTGGGCCCCTCAATTCGCAGACCTTAAATCGATCGTCGAATCGGCTTGGAAGTGGCACGTCAAACACCCGAAAGGGTATGAGGACTAACGGCTTCAAAAGTTTCGCTCAAAAAACGTTGACTTGCACAGGCACTTTCTGTGAGTATCCTATTTCATGGCGCGATTGCGCCAAACGTATAAGTCAGCGGATGGGTGTTCCCGGATCAACCATCCGGTGTCAGTGTGAAAATCCAACCCAGCCCGGGATGCAATTATCACCTCGCCGACGTAAAAATGACCATCATGAAACTGTTTAGAATCCCAGCATTCGCCCTCATTCTCGCCTTTTGCTTTGCGTTTACCGCAGCAGAAGCTCAACAGAAAAAGCCTCGCACGCTAACCGACGTTTACCGTGATGGCGTGAAGCTTTACGATGCACAGCGTTACCCCGAGGCGATGAAGTATTTTCAATACGTGAAGACCAAGAATCCGCGTGATCCTCGCAACATGCGCTACCTCAAGCTCACCGAGTTGGCGATCAAAGAAGGCCGCACCGCGAAGGTTGATCTCGAAGCGACGTTGAAATCGATCACCATCCCGGAAGTCGATTTCCAGGGAGCCAGTCTCGGCGACGTATTGGCCTATATTGCTCAGCGGGTTGAAGAACTCTCCGACGGAAAACAATCAGCAAACTTTATTTACAAAGGCACTTCTGAACAACGGGCGAATACGGAGATCACTCTAAAATTGCGCAACGCACCTGTCACCGAGGTGATCCGTTACGTCGGCAGCCTTTCCCAGACGACCTTTAAGTTCGAAGAGCATGCGATCGTGGGAACTCCGCTCATCGCACAATCGCCGACAACAACGGCTCCCATTCAAAATGCTTCCGGTTTTGAAAAAAGCTCCGTGAATCCATTGCCGAACAACGCACCGGCTCCGGACCCTTTCAAGTAGTCTGATTTTTAGATCGTTTTGAACGACCCACAACCCGTCGCGCTCATTACCGGTGGCCAAGGTGACCTCGGTCAAGCTTTAGCCACTGAATTGAGAGCAAGCAGGTTTTCTGTTTTTGATCCAGGGCACGAAGAACTCGATGTCTGCTCGGCAGATTCAGTCACTGCCTATTTTAAGAAAATCGAACGGATCGATCTGCTGGTAAACAATGCTGGGATCACCCTCGATGGCTCGATTTTAAAAATGCCCGAAGCCGAATGGGATGGCGTACTCGACACCAATCTCAAAGGCGCGTTTCGTTGCGCCAAAGCCGCGTTTCGCATCATGCTGAAACAGCGCGTTGGACACATTGTGAACATCGGCTCTTTCTCTGGAGTTTGTCCTCCTGCAGGCCAGGTCAATTACGCAGCTGCCAAAGCCGGTCTCATTGGCCTCACGCATGTCCTAGCAGACGAAGGCGGGATGCGCAGTATTCGCGTGAATTGCGTGTTGCCCGGTTTTTTAGAAACCAAAATGACCCGTGATCTCGCGCCGGCAGTGATTGAATCCGCGAAGCAAAAGCACGTGCTCGGTAAATTTAACACTGTCGATGACGTCGCCCGTTTCGTGACGTTTCTGCAATCGATGGAAGCCGTGTCCGGGCAGGTTTTTCAGCTCGATAGCCGGATTCGTCGATGGACGTGAGTTTCGTGAGATTGACGGTATAGCCCTCGCAGTAGGGCGTCCCGGCTAACAAAATCATTCCCCGTCCGCTTGTAAAGAATGAGCAACAAATGGCGAATCGGAATTTGCATCGTCGCATGGAGTTTCATTATTGTCTGGCTCGCCTTCTTGACGGCAGGCCAGCAAAAAATTCAAAACACTCTGGAGGGTGATCGTTCGTTGAAACGGGAAGCGACTAACTTTGATCTCGAATTACTTGCGACCAGAATTCGGCACAAAACACCCTTGCCAGAAATTGAAATCGGAAACGATCCTGCAGAGGACATTATTCAATCCCTCAATTCTCCCAGTATTGATTCCGTTATGATTGCGCTGCGGGTGCTCATGCAAAATGAGATCATCACCGACGCCGAAGCCGCAGAAATAAATTATCAGAAACCTTACGAAAATTCTCTGCCGACTATTCAAAAAATTACGCGCAGGGTCAGATTACTAGATGGATTTACCCGTGAAAAACTCGGCAAGGATTTCGACCAAGGAATTTGGTATCATTCTCCCCATGGAGGAAAATGGCAGGGAGCCGAAGAATTTCGCCAAAACTGAAAAATCGTATTCCGTGTCATTCCCTCCTCTTTCGGCTTCCATTTATCGAGGAAAAACACTAAACTTCCGCTCTGAAAATCTAATATCCAGTTCTGACCGAGCCACATAGAATTCTTTTCATTTAAATCACACAGAACACTTTAAACCCCATGCAAAACTCCCCGCTGCGACGCCCTGCCATTGCCCTTCTCTCTGTTTTCACCTTTGGAAGTCTGGCGCTTTCACCTATTTGTTTTTCCCAGGAAAAAAAGAAGCCTGCTGACGCCGCCAAGCCTAAAGCCGAAGAAAAGAAAACTCCCGAAGCACCGCCAATTCATAAAGTGAAAGCGGGCCTCTTCGAAATCAAAGTCGATCTTGAAGGTGCGTTTGAAGCGACACAGTCATCTCCGATTGCAATCGATTCGAAAGCGTGGACTGACCTCACAGTGGTCTCAGTCTCGGCGCATGGAGAAAAGGTCAAAAAAGGCGATGTCATTGCAAAATTCGATGACGATAAGTTGCGGAAAGCAATTGATGAGATCATTCACAATACACCTCTCGCTGAACTTACTTTAGAAACTGCAGTCGCTGAACTGGATACGCTGGAGAAAACGACTCCTCTCGACCTCGAAGCTTCACGACGCAGCAAAATGCAGGCCGAGGAAAATCTCGCCTACTTCGAAGACATCACGCTTCCGATGAAAAAACGTGACGTCGAGGAAGGACAAAAACGAGGAATTCAAAGCCTATCCTACGCAGAAGAGGAGCTCAATCAGCTCAAGAAGATGTACAAGCAAGATGACCTGACTGAAGAAACCGAAGAGATCATTCTGACCCGTTCTCAAAATCAGGTGAACACGATCAAGTGGCAACTTGAGCAGTCCAAAGCTCGCTCCGAGCGAACACTCAACACCTCCATTCCACGCGAGCACGAGGCGTTGACACTGGCGCTCGATAGAACACAGGTGACGTGGCGGGCGACTGAGAAATCAACGCGCGCGGCACTGGAGAAAAAGCGACTCGAAGTCGAGAAAGCACATCGCGATCACGATAAAGCTGCCGAAAAATTGGCTGATATGGAAGCAGACTTAAAACTGCTCACCGTCACGGCTCCTCACGACGGAATCGTTTACTATGGCGCGAGCGCTCGCGGGAAATGGATTACCGGCCAGACCATCGAGAAAAAACTCGTCCCCGGCGGAAAAGTTTTACCGAAGGAAATTTTCATCACTCTAGTTGATCCCAGCCAGCAACAGATTCGGGTGAGCACTCCCGAGGCAAAGTTGAAACACTTGAAGCCCGGGATTGAAGGGACCGCCTGCCCAGCTTGGGACGGCGACACCAAGCTGGAAACAAAGATCAATACAATCAATTACGTTCCCTTCGCTGACAAAACTTTTGATACCGTCTTCACCACTCCTAAAAATGCCGCTGAACAAATCTTCCCGGGCATGGGCGCGAAGATTTCCCTCGAACTTTATAAAAAAGAAAAGGCTCTCACCGTCCCGAAAAAAGCGGTCAAAAAAGAAGGTGCGGATCATTTTGTGACGATGAAAGACGGCAAAAAACAGAAGGTCAAAATTGGCAAATCAAACGCGACGATGACCGAAATTCTCGAAGGCCTCAAAGCAGGCGACGAAGTGAAAACGAAGTAAGCAAGGTTTTACGAACCAACCCTATCTGATCGTGAAAAACTTTTTCCCAATCGCTGCCGCATTTTCATTCATCGCTCCATTCGCGGTCGCTGAAGATCCATACACATTTTCCGCATCAAACCGACCGGTGTCAGCGGAGGAGTTGGCGAAAGGCATTGATCGGGGAATTGAATTTTTACTGGAAGATCAAAACAAAGACGGCAGTTGGGGATCGCCCCGCCAAACCAAAGGCCTGAATATTTATGCACCCGCTCCGGGCGCACACGGAGCATTCAGAACTGCCGTAACGGCACTCTGCATTTCGGCACTTTACGAATCCGGCGATGCGGAAACGGATGAAGAAATCCTCGAATCAATGGTTCGTGGCGAGAATTATCTACTCGCTGAATTGCCAAAAGTTCGGCGTGCTACAGGCGATGCGATCTACAATGTCTGGGGTCACGGCTACGGAATTCAAGCCCTCGTATATATGCATCAGCGGGCTGAGAAGCTGAAAGACGCGCCGCGCTGTGAGAAAATACGAGCCGTCATCAACGGGCAGATTGATCGGCTTTCGCGCTACGAATCTGTCGATGGCGGCTGGGGCTACTACGATTTTCGATATCAAACGGCAAAGCCCTCTTCCAGCTCAATCAGTTTCACAACAGCGACAATGCTAGTGGTGTTTAAAGAAGCAGAATCAATCGAAGGTATTGAGGTTCCTGACAAACTGATCAAGCGGGCAATCGCGAGCATCAAACGTCAGCAGAAAAACGACAACACCTACGCCTACGGCGAATATCTCAAGCTCTCACCGATGAAGGGCATCAATCGCGCCAGTGGAAGTTTGGGCCGAAGTCAGGCTTGCAACATCGCGTTGCGAATGTGGGGCGATGAAGGCATCACTGATGAGGTTTTGGAAGAATGGCTGACTCGACTTGGAGAGCGCAATGGCTGGCTCAGCATCGGACGAAAACGCCCGGTTCCCCACGAAGCATGGGCTCAAGTTGCCGGTTATTTTTACTACTACGGCCACTACTACGCAGCGCTGTGTATTGAAGATTTGCCGCCGGAAAAAGCGGCCATTCACCAAAACATGCTAGCTGGTGTGATCCTCGATTTGCAGGAAAAAGATGGTAGCTGGTGGGACTTCCCGTTTTACAGCTATCATCAGCCATATGGAACGGCATTCGCGGTGATGACTCTTTTGCGTTGTGAGAAATAGTAACTCGTTTCGCTCACTTTTGTTCCGCAGCTGCTGCGGCTTTCTTTTCTGCCGCGGCTTTTTTGATAACGGCTTCTTTCGCTGCTTCCTTTTTACGAACGGCGGCAAACGTTTCACCTCCATGAGTTGCCGCTTCGAAATATTCAGTCAGGCGGGCCATAGATTTCACAAATTCGCCTGCATCGATTTGGTTATCTTTGTTGATCCAATACCCTTCTTTTTTCTGCGACTTCAGGACACCGCGCGCCTTCGACGCGAGATCGCATGCCTCTTCGGACCAGCCTTTTTCGGAATCAGGATCGCGGGAGTCACGTTCACGTTTTGCAAGATTTTCGTCGCGACTTTGGGAAATGATCTCACCAATTTTTTCCAAAGTCCGTGCCATGCTACCTGAAACTTTAAAGCCATAATGCGTTGGCAAGTTGGCATCGTCGTAGATAATTTCATAAGTTTCCGCCTGGCAATACAGCGGCTTATTCGTCTGCAATTCGTAAAATCGAGACCACGTGTCTTCTTCACTTTCCAGCTCGCTTCGCTCGAACCATTTGAGCGCAGCAGGAAGGGGCGCGATATATTTTTCTTCGCCGGTGACCAACCAAATCTCGATCAACGTCCGCATTGCCCCGACGCTTTCGATTGAACAAACGGATGGTGGTTCAAATTTACGCGCCCATGCAGGGTGCATTTCCTGATTGTATTGCTGGGCCCAGGCAGGCTGTGGTTCAGGCATTTGCGCAAGGAGCAAAAAATCACCGAGCTGCTTTGCTGCGTCAAGAAACCGGCTGGATTTCATGTTTTCCTGTCGATGAGCTGCAAGCAGGATGTCCATGAGATGCTCCAAATTATTGTCATTGAGCGCGTAGTGAATGGTGTAATCAACGCTCGGAAACGTTCGCGGCCACTCCTGCGGATAACTCGCTTTCTCCACCGGCAGCGTTGGATCAGCCGGCCCTGAGAAGCGTTGCGGCCATCCACCGTTTGATGCCTGGGCGGCGAGTAGTCCGCTCCACGCAAACGCCAGCGCCTCCGGGGGCTCGGAAAATTCCATAAGAAATCGAATGGCAGATTGGGTTTTGTTGTCATCCAACGTTGAAGGGGCGTAGCGCTTTCCGAGAAGGATGTCTCCCGCAAGGAGATCACGTCGAAAATGCATTTTTCGGGCAGCCCCGAGTTTGAAATCAAATTCGGAACCCCATCCTCCGGATGACAGTTGGCACCACGCCAGAGCATCAGCCGCTTCTTTCGCCGCTTGTAAAAAAAGTGGATCATCGGTGATAGCATGAGCACGAAGCATCGCCAGGCCAACTGTTGTCGTGCCGTGCGGTTGAATGGAAATTAATGCAGTGCCGGTAGAGGATTCCGTTTTCGATTGTTTCAAATCCCGCGACCACGTGCTCGCATAACCACCGGCGATGGACAGATTTGACCGGTAAAACGCCGTCGCTTTTTTCATCGATTTTAGAACCACCTCCGGCTCAGGGAATTTTGGAAGGGACTTTTCCTGCCCCAAACAAATCGGAGCAAGCGCTATGGCAAGGACGATCAGAAGTTTCATGATTGGAATTCAGTTTAGCGAAAATACCGAGCTTGGAGTATTTTTTTCGAACCGACAGGGTTGATTCAGCGATCACACCCTGTCTGATCGTGCGAGTGTCGTTTTGCTGCAAAAACTTGACCTATCTGGACAAGATTCGTTTGATAGCTGACACCATATTTTAATAATGAGAAACCTTCCCCAATTTTTCCTCGCAGCCCTTTTGGCGATTGCGCCGCTTTTTTCAAAGGCCGACGATCGACCGAACATCATCCTCATCATGTCCGACGATATGGGGTGGTCTGATATCGGTTGTTACGGAGGAGAAACGGCGACGCCGAATCTTGATTCGCTCGCGAAGGGCGGGGTTCGATTTACTCAGTTTTACAATACGGGGCGCTGCTGCCCAACCCGTGCTTCGTTGCTCACTGGTTTGTATCCTCATCAAGCCGGAGTTGGTCACATGACAGGCAACTACGGACTTCCACAGTATCAGGGCGAACTGAACCAGGAATGCGTCACTATCGCTGAAGCGTTGAAGCCTGCTGGTTATCGAACTTACATGGCTGGAAAATGGCATGTGACGCCTTACGTCGGCAATCGGGAGGATCCGGATACCTCCAACTGGCCGCGCCAGCGTGGGTTTGATCGCTTTTTTGGAACGATTCACGGAGCGGGTTCGTTTTTCGATCCAAATTCATTGACCCGTGACAACAAACACATCACACCAGACAACGACCCGGAATATAAGCCGGACGGCACGTGGTATTACACCGATGCAATTTCTGATAACACGGTTCGTTACATCACGGATCACGCGAAGGATCACGCGGACGAGCCGTTTTTTCACTATGTGGCCTATACAGCGGCTCACTGGCCGATGCATGCGCTGCCGGAGGACATTGCAAAGTATGAAGGAAAATTCGACGACGGTTACACACCGGTTCGCGAGGCTCGGATCAAACGTCTGGAAGAAATGAAGCTACTTCCAGACCACTGGAAAGTGACTGATCAGGTCGGCGACTGGGATAATGTAAAATTGAAAGAATGGGAATCGGCGAACATGGAAGTTTACGCGGCAATGATCGACAATATGGATCAGGGGATCGGGCGAATTATTCAGTCGCTGAAGGACACCGATCAATACGACAACACGCTGATCATGTTCTTTCAGGACAACGGTGGATGTGCCGAAGGATTTGGTCGCGGCAAACTGGTGGGGCCGCTGGAACGCCCGAGTGCCCCGACGCTAAAGCCAATGGGTAAGGATGAATTGCAGACAAATATGATTCCGCCTCAGTCGCGTGATGGGTATCCACTTCGTCGTGGTGACGGCGTGATGCCAGGACCTCCTGAGACTGAGGTCGGCTATGGTCAGAATTGGGCAAATGTTTCCAACACGCCGTTCCGCGAATACAAGCATTGGGTTCATGAAGGAGGCATTGCGACGCCGCTGATTGCGCATTGGCCAAAAGGAATTTCGCAGACAGGCAAAGCTCTCCGCGAAACCAATGAAGGCCCGCTGTATGATTCACCATCGCATTTGATCGACCTTATGGCGACTGCCGTTGATCTTGGAAAAGCAACTTATCCGGCTGACAAAATTCCTGTTGAAGGGATTTCGCTGGCTCCTGCCTTTTCAGGAAACGGACTTGAGCGCGGTAAGCCAATTTACTTTGAGCACGAAGGAAACCGAGCCGTTCGTGATGGAAAATGGAAGCTCGTCGCAAAAGGCGTGAACAGTCCGTGGGAGCTTTACGACATGGAAGCGGATCGGACGGAGACGAATAATTTGATTTCAGAAAAAGTTGAGTTGGCATCGAAGATGGCAGCCCAATACGAAACGTGGGCCAAGGAGCGCGGCGTTGTTCCGTTTGGTTCCTGGAAAAAAGATAAGAAGGGCAAAGGCAAAAAGTCCGCTAAAAAAGAATTCAAAGCGAAGATCGGGGATGCGTTTGATGAATCCACTTCACCTGCCGTAGCCAACCGTAATTTTGAAGTGCGGGCTTCGGTTTCAGGCCTACCGGCAGACGGCGTGATCGTTTCTCAAGGTGGATCAAACATGGGCTGGACACTGTTTGTGAAAGAAAATAAATTGAACTTCACGTCGCGAAGCAAAGGAAAAACGGTCAGCGCAGTGACCAATTTACCAGCAACTGCGGAACAAAAAATCGAAGCCATCATTTCAAAAGGAAAGATCGTTTTGAAAAGCAATGGCGAACGTCTGACGGTCGAGCAATGCAATCCGTGGATCGAAGGTCATCCGATTGACGCCCTGATGGTCGGCAAAGACGAAGGCGGTTTGGTTGGTGACTACAGCGAGCCCAATGCGTTTGGAGGCAAAATCGAGTTGGTTGAGATCTCCCTTAAGTAACTTGATTTCCTTAGAAAAACATTCCCGCAATGGACGCCGTCAGCAAACTGGCGAGCGTTCCGCCGATCATCGCTTTGAAACCAAGCTTCGCCAATGTGCTTCGTCTTTCTGGAGCAAGTGCCCCAATGCCACCGAGCTGAATTCCGATCGATCCAAAATTCGCAAATCCGCACAACGCGAAGGTCGCGAGGAAAACTGATTTCGGACTGAGCGACGAAGTCATCTCGCCCAGTTCCTGGTATGCCACAAATTCGGTGGCGACCATTTTGGTGCCGAGCAATTGGCCCAATTGTAAAATATCACCGCTCTCCCCGCCAATCACCCAACCCAGCGGAGCGAAGACAAAGCCAATCACGGCTTGAAGCGAAAACGTTTCGAAAACGCCACCGCTTAGTGTGGCAATCATGCTATTCAGCCAACCGCCTCCCAGGCCACCAACCCAACCGAATCCCCAGTTCACCATGGCAATCACTGCGAAAAAGACCAGCAGCATGGCTCCCACGTTGAGCATCAATTTCAATCCCTCAGTCGTTCCGTTTGCCAATGCATCGAGAACATTCACTCCCTGTTTGTCGCGAGGCACTTCGATTTTTTCATCAATTTCTTCGGTTTCCGGAACCAGCAATTTTGCGATGAGAAGTGCCGCTGGCGCATTCATCATCGACGCAGTGAGGAGCTGGCGCCCCACTTCGAGTTTCAAAGCCTCATCCCCTCCACTAACCATTTCGACATAAATCAAGAACACACTCCCCGCGATCGTCGCCATTCCCCCTGTCATCAGCGCCATCAATTCCGACCGCGTCATCCGGCCTATATAAGGTTTCACAACAAGCGGAGCCTCCGTCTGACCAATGAATACGTTGGCCGCTGCAGCAAGACTCTCGGCACCGGAAAGCCTCATGAGTCGTTTCATGATCCACGCAAATCCAAAAACGATGCGCTGCAGAATTCCGAAATAATACAAAACAGAAGTCAGTGCTGACACAAAAATGATGGTCGGCAGCACTTTGAAGCCGAGTCCGAACTTGCCCGCGTCGAGAAGTCCCCCGAAAAGCATTCCCGAGCCAGCTTCTGTGAAACCGACCAATTTGATAAACGCTCCCGACAGCCACGTGATAACGACAGCGAAGGGCGTTTTTAAAATCAATACCGCGATCATCAACTGCAAAATGATCCCGCCGATGATCAAGCGCCAATTGATGGCTTTGCGGTTGGTGGACAGCAGCAGGCATATGCCTAACAGAACAACGATTCCGATGAGGCCGCGGGAAATGTTTTCGAACATAGGGCTGAGAGTCTGCTCGAAAATCGACAGCCGTGGCAAGCAGCAAACGTCACAATGCGAACTCAACCGTCTCCAGGATTTCCCCCAGCTCCGGTGCAATTTCACGTTCGACCGCCGCTTCGCGAAGCCGGTCGAGGCCTACTGGAATGTGTTGAAGAAACTCAGTTTTTCCAATGTTCAGTCCAAGATTCCCATACGCGCCGAGCGCCTGCATGAGACGCTGAGCGGCGGCACGGTTCAGCCGCTTTTCAAAAGTCTCGTAAGATTCTTTCGGCGTATTTTCCTGATTCTGACGAACTTCAAAATAGAAATGTGCCAATTCATCCCGCTGCGTGCTGGAAAGGTCTACGTAAGGATCATAAATAAGAGACGCAATGTCATACTCCGGAACGCCCCAACGCATTCCCTGATAATCGATCATCCAAGTGCGACCGCGAACCACCATGACGTTGGTGCTTTGAAAATCCCGGTGAACCAAAGAACGCGGCTCAGCAGCCAGAGACTCACGTAGTTCACGAAGTTGACTCCCGTGACGAATACTCTCGATCATTTCGCCGTCTGCTTTTTTGCAAAAATTCGCGACAAACATTTCGAAAAAGTAATCCTGCTCCCACTTGTAAAGCGGCTCGTCGAACGGTTTCTCCAATTCAGGCAACGTCGCAGGAGCCTCCTTTTCGCCGATGTCGTGTAGCGCAGCGATGGCCAGCAACGTGTGCTGATACAACAATTGGCGGCTGTTCCAGTCACGATCACAGCAGTCGATCAAATGCTGATTCCCGAGATCGTCCACCCACAAAATATTCGGGTCCGATATTTCCCCCCGAATCCCCGGCACTTTGATATTTACCGATTGAAGAAATTTGGTGATGTCCACAAACCGTCCGTTCTCTTCACGATCCAACGTGAACTGCATCGCCATGATACTAACAGGTGCCTCCCGTCTATTCTTCATCCGGTAAAAACAACGCCCTGAACCCGAACGCTCGATCACGTCCATGTCGACGGGCTCATCACCGAATTCGGGGAACCGATCGCGGGTCAGTGATTCAATTTCGGCGTTTGGCAAGAAAGTTGGGGACATGGGCAGGGTTTAAAAAGGAAACGTCCAATTTCGGCGGGGTTTGTCACTTTTGCTAACGAAAAATGGTCTCAAGACCGAGCGATTTGAATGGATCGCCCGCTGGAGTCAACGTGATCTCTAACTAGGAATTCAATTCAGCAAATTTTTCGAGCTCATCTTTTCGCAAAACACCCTCAGTAATAATGATCTCACGGAGCGACCGATGTTTTTCAGCGATGAGTCGTAATCCTTCAACTGTGAACGAAGTCCGCCGGATCTCTAAATGACTCAGACGTTTCATTTTCAGAAGCACCTCACAAGAATGATCGCTCAGAACGCTGTTGGAAAACGTAAACCCCCGCAGCCCCGTCAGATTTCCGAGGTGGGCAAAACCATCGTCGGAAAAGCTCACGCCGGTGAGATCGAGGTATTCCAGATTTCGGCAACGCCCTAAAATTTCCGCCTGGGGATCTCCCAATGTTGAAACGGGTAATTCCAAACCGTTAATCGTCCCAAAGCTCGCAATCGTTTTCAAATCCTCATCGTCAATCGCAGGGCTTTCACTGATTTCGACGGCAAATGGATCGGTGAGGAATGCCCGGATATCGACTTCTTTTCCAAAAATCACAATTCCTCCAAAGAGAGTATGGGCGCGCTTTCCCAGTTTCAGTTTCATCAACCAGCACTCAATTTCAACACCTCCCTGATCAAAATACGTTTTTCCACCATACTTTTCCACCGACTCCCTCAGTTCCTCATGCCGTGTCACGACACCATTTCGGTGCCAAATCCAACCGGCAACCAAAAACGACAGCACCAGAAACGAGAGCATTCCTACCACCTTCCAGTTCAGCCATTTTTTCAGAAAATTCATCCCACTTAAACCACGTCTGAGGTGGCAAAATCTTCCGTCACGGTATACGCTGTAGCCCTATGAGCAATCGCCGACGTCGCCCTCAAAAATCTAAAAAAGCTAACCCGCTAAAATGGGTCCTTATCACGGGGACGACACTATTGCTGGTGCTGTTTTGCGGGATTTTTGCGATCAAGGCCGGAATCAACTCATGGCTTCGTGGCGATGGATTTCGCGATTGGGTGAAAAAGAAATCCGCGACCGTTCTGAAATCCGAAGTCGCACTTGAAAAGATCGAATGGAAGGATTCCGAAGTCTACCTTAATGGATTCAAAGCCCGAGGCTACAACGATGCGGGATTCTCAAAACTCGATCTCGACGGTGTGCGTGTCGCTTTTGATGGTAAAGCCGACGACGCCTGGCAAATTCCGGAGGCAACCGTAAACCGTCTCAATATGGAGTTTTCGAAAGATCGGATCGGAGGCGAATTTGTTCGACACAGCATGGTCTCGACGGATAGCGACGGCAAAAGCGCTGCGCCTGAGTGGGTTCGAAATTACCTTCCCGAAAAAGTTGAACTCGGTGACATCATAGTGGATTCCGGAAATCTGATCGCAATGAATGAAGCCGGCGAGGAAACCTTTGGTCTTAGAAATGTTGCGGCGACCATAGATCCCGATCTTGAAACCGGAATGTGGGAATTCAGCGGCCGCAGCGGAAAACTGATGATTCCCAATTCTCCCGTTTTTGAACTCCAAAACTTTGGTGTCCGCTGGAAGCAGAAAGACCTTTACCTCACTTCACTCTCCGCAAATTTCATGGACGGTGCGCGCATCTCCGGCACGGGCGACGTCGTCTTCGGAGAAAAAACCCAACTGAATCTTGATCTCGAATTGGAGAACTTGAATCTGCATGAGGTTCTCAAAGACGAAACAATGCAGGAACGTTTTAGCGGATTGATCAGCGGTCCCGTTAAAATTACCGGGGTTCCGGGAAGCCCTGAAGGCCTCAAGCAAACCGGGACGATTCATATCAAAGAAGGCGTTGTCACCTCAATCGATTTCCTAAACACCGTCGCTAAATATACCAAGACGGAGCAATTCCGTCGCCTCGGCTTGAACGAGGCCACAGCGGACTTCGAGCGTGTTGGAAATCGAATTCTGCTGACCAATATTAAAATTCAGTCAGATGGGCTCACCCGAATTGAAGGCGATCTTTTGATTGAAGGAGATACCCTCGCCGGTAACTTTAACCTCGGGGTCATGCCGGGAACCATGCGCTGGATTCCTGGAGCAGAACAAACGGTTTTTGTAGAGCCGCGCGACGGGTTTCTTTGGACTCCACTGACGATTACCGGAACCTTCGATGACATCAGCGAAGACCTGACCGCTAGAATCATCGCTGCTGCAGGCGAAGCCTTTATCAAGGATTTACCGGCAAACGTTATCAAAAAAGCTGCAGGCGCTGTGAAAGACCCAATCGACGCGCCGTCCAGCCTGATCAAAGACGCCACTTCAATCATCGAGACCTTGGCTCCCCTTCTCGGGCGCTAGGCTAAAAGTTCAGTCGCGTACAAAAAAGCCCCGACGCAGAACTAACTACATCGGGGCCTCCTCCTTTTACTCTCTGGAGAAATTGTAGCAATTCGAAGGCAACCAAAAAGTCACAACTCCCTCCAGAACTATAATTTATACCGAATTGGCAACTTGATTGACAAGGAAATAATTGCCGTAATTCAGGTAGGAAACTTGACTTCGAATTTTGTAATTTCAAAGGTCGCCCTCGCGAGTGACAAATCACCACCCAGCATCCGGATAATCTCCTGTGCGAGATTCAAGCCGAGACCAAAGCCATCAATGTTTCGGCTTCGCGCTTTATCACCCCGATGAAAGCGGTTGAAGATTTTATCGCGCTCATCTTCGGGAATCCCAGCCCCTGTATTGGCGACTGAAATCACAATTTCCTCTTCAGCACGCTCGAGAAGTACACTCACCTTTCCACCCTCTTCATTATATTTGATCGCATTGCTGATCAAATTTTGAAGCGCCTGCCTAAGCAAATCAGGGTCGGTCTCGAATTTGATATTCCGCTGAATCTCTGAACTCAAAGTAAGCTCCTTTTGCTCACACAAAATCTCGGCATCTTCACACAACGCTTCGATTTCTTCAGAAAGGGAAATTGTTCGGCGACGCGTTACCAAGTTCCCGGAATCCACCTGTGCAAGCATCATCAAACTGCCCGTGATCGTTTTTAATCGTTGAGCCTCCCGTTGCACGCTCAACAAATTATTCTCTACCTCTGATCCTGGATCGCAACTGCTCAACGCAGTTTCAACCTCGCCCTGCATAATCGTCAGAGGTGTTTTCAACTCATGAGAAACGTCGGCCGAAAACCGATTTGCATGCTGAAAGCTATGCTCCAACCGATCCATCATTTGATTCAACACTCCCGTGAGTTCCGACAATTCTTGATCCATGTGCCGCCTAACGGGAATCCGCTCGTATAGTCCCGTGGCCGTAATCTTGCTCGCAGTTTCTGTGATTCCACGAACTGGGCGAAGGGCACGGTTCGCAATGAACCATCCCGTGCCGCCAATAAAAATTAGAGCGAGAGGAATTCCAATCCAAACCCCTTTAGAATACTTGCGAGTTCTTGTTCAGTTTCATTTAGATTAGCTCCCAACACGACGGAATATCCGCGGTCACGAATACTCGCGAAACGCCACGCCTCCCCTTCCACCTCCGCCGTGAGATATTTTATTTCCGGCGATCGTTCTCGACCGCCTTCCCGCCCCTTCGAATAGAAGCCTTTTTGCCCCTTCGGACGCCCCTTTCCCCCGGGAATTTCATCTCCTAAGAATTCGCGCAGAAAATCAAGGTCAGATTCCGGAAGTTCATCAGTTCCAGATTTAGGAAGAAGTTCAACGGGGCTATTTTCGCTAACTAGATTTTCAGAAAAATCATCTTCGGTCGAATCTGCACCTTCGTAAAACGGATCCCTGAATTTCGGATCCCCTTTCATAAAATCGGGGCGATCCGGGCTGGTTTGCAGATGAACCATTTCCGCAGGCGTCCCATTTAAAAAATCGGGATCGATCGTAGAAAACCACGAATTTTCATGTGTTTGAAAAATGGTTCGCTCCCACTGGTCATCTTTCAAAAAGGCCGCTCGATTTCCCATCGCAATATCCTCGCCCATTCCAGATTCGATTCTGGAAATAACGACACTCGCATCCATTCGCGGATGCATGTCCCGCACGATTCGATCAACCGGGAGCGACAGTCGAAGATCAACGGCTTCGTAAAGCGAATTTCGAATCACGCCCCAAATGAAGAATCCCAAAAGCACAATGACCAGCCCCGAAACGAGGCTGGACAATAGAGCGAGACGTAATCGCAGAGAATGCATCAATCAGTTTTCGGCCCCAATAAAATGGGTTCGTAAAATCATCTACCCATTGGGTTCACCTTTAATTCGATATCCAACACCGCGAACAGTCTCAATCAACTTGCATTCAAACTCGTGATCGATTTTTTTGCGAAGTCGCTGGATGTAGACATCGACCAAATTGGTATCTGGATCGAAACTGTAATTCCAAACATGCTCACAAATTTGCATGCGACTGAGAACACGCCCCGGTGAACGCATGAAGTATTCAAGCAACGAAAATTCGCGCATCGAAAGTTGAATTTCTTCCTTCGCACGATGAACAGAATGTTGAACCAAGTCCATGTGCAAATCCGATACCTTCAGTAAATGAGTTGATTCACCACTGGCGCGACGAACCACAGTCCGGAGACGGGCAACCAATTCCTCAATATAGAACGGCTTCGTCATGTAGTCGTCCGCTCCGAGATTCAGGCCTTCCAGGCGTTCATCAAGCTCACTGCGAGCGGTTAACAAAATCACCGGCACAGCATTTTTTTGTTTTCTGAGATTCTTCAGAATCGACAAGCCGTCACGTCCCGGAAGCATGATATCGAGGACGATTGCGTCGTATGGCTCGGTGGTAGCCAGCGCATACCCTTCATCGCCATCGTCCACCTAGTCGACGACCATCCCCTGCTCCTCCAATCCTTTCCGGATGAAGGAGGCGATTTGACTTTGATCTTCGACAACCAGGATTCTCATGTTTTCAGTCGAACAATTTACCGCGTCAATCGCTGAAGGGGAAGGCATTTCGGCAAGAGTAATCATCCTATCTAAATTTGAAGGTGAGTTTGGAAAATCTATCAACTCAGAGTTCAGCGGCCTTTGCCACGAGGCTTGCGGTCATCGCTACCGCCACTTGGTGGTCCAGGACGCCGGCGCGGTTCTCTTGGCTTGCGAACCGTACCCGGCTCATCTGGAACTACGAATCCTTTTGAGATGAAGACGTTGTCTTGCAGCTCGTTACCCACATCGGTATTCCGTTTGATGATTTTTGATAGCGTCTGGCGCTCGACCAATTTTTGCAGTTCCTGATTCAGCTGACGCTGATACCAGAAGCGGTCCCCGTCACGGAGCCGGAGAAACTGATCGCGCAACACCGCAAAGTTCGTTTCTCCGACCATGGCTCCGCGAAGGGGGGGATCCGCAAGCCCACCTACCCAAACATCAACTTCATCTACTGTATCGTAAGCTTCTGCCAACCGGTCTTGAGTCGCCGAATCCGGCGAAATACCCCTGAAATTCCGCGCCGGACGTAATCCGTAGGCGGCTCTCACTTCATTGTAGCTGGCGATCCCATGATCACGACCTCGTTGAATATTCAGAGTCGCCAAATCGAAACCACCTGCTCCGGGATGGCCGAAAAAAAAGTTGCGAACGTCATCAACTAACAACGTGTCAATTTCCTGAGCCGTCTGGGTCGCCAGACCACGCATGAACGGATCAATCCCGCCTTCATCCGTGATCGTAGACGGATTGAAAAACGCAGCAGCTAAGTCGAGGTGACCTTCTTCAATCTGACGTCCGCGACGATCGATCCGCATCAGGTTTGATGACAACATGGTATGACCAAAGCGATAGGAAGCCGTCGCGAAGACATTTGTGATTCCAGGATTCACGTTGGGCTTATAACCCGAGTAGAGAGGAAACGCTCGCGGCCCCATCAACATTGGAAGGAACTCGTTGTAGGTGATGACTTGCATCTCCGCCCCGACGATGGCGCGAGCCACTTCATAAATTTGGTCGCCGGAAAACTCGTCATTGGATTTAGCAATGACGCCTGCCCAGTAATTGTGCTCACGGAGGAACAGCGTATGCAGCGCAGACAACGCCGACTGCTCGTTAACCCGGAAGTCACCGGCAAGGAATAATTTGGGAGAATCCCCTCCCGCATTCGGGAAACCATTCACATTGAAGGGCAACAGATCGCCTTCACTGGTCTTCAGCATTCCTGTGCCATCATTAGTGCGCAATTCCGAGGCGAGCTCGGAGTTCGAACCATAAACATTCGACGCATCGATGTAAGCCGTGATTTCATTCAGCTGTTCACGAACACTATCAACGTCTTCGTGGAATGAGCGATCCAACGGAATTTCTACCACCCCGGTTCCCTGAGGGTCAAAGTGAGGATCACCTGCTGGAACCTCGACATTGAATGGCTCGACCGGATCTGCAGTCGGCGTCAGCGTGATGTCGTGATCAAGAAACTGGCCCCACTGCCAGAGGAAATCAGAGGCGCGTCGTCGATTCGGAATCAGTTCTTCCTGAGTCGACACCGCATTCGAAATCGCTCGCGCATTCGGACGATCTTCCCCCGATGGAGAACCGGTTCCATCAGCGTAACCCGCCGCGACCATTCTTAAGAATGGGATCTCAGCTTTCCCCCATTCTGTTTCAGTGAGGTTATTGTCTGATCCATCGATCGTCCGGAATTCCTTCGGCGAAACAATCGTGCGAATTCCCATTTTCACATCGCCGGGGTTTTCAGCATTGGTTCGAGGATTGGCATCCGGGCCACGCTTTCCGTTTTTCCGGAAATCATTGGGCGACCCGTTGTCATTTCGATTAGGTTGTTGAGCATTTGCAGACTGAGCAATTAGCAGGTATACGACGGCGGTGAAGGCAAGCGTCCCGCGGACGATGCAAACCAAGTGGCGGTTAAGCGAAGCAGAGTAGTTCTTTTTCATGCTCCCATCTTTCACGAGGAGAATGACAAAGAGATGACTGGTTCGATTACAGAATTGTCATGGTTGAAAAAAAGCCTACGGTTCCCGCATTGTGGAATTCAAACTCAAGAAAAAGGAATTTTATCCCGTCAGCGAGGGGCTCTCAGAGTATCTCAAAACTTTCGGGCGCACCTTCGAGATCCCTTCGGTCTATGAGGAGCTGCATCGTTTCTCACAACTTTTTCCGCTTTATGACAGCGAGGGAAACGACACGCTTTGGAAAACGGCCCACTACGACCTCTCCATTCGCGAAGAACTGAACAAGCAGCTCACCAATATTTATTCACTTTTAAAAACGGGAGACACCCGCGTCATCGATCACCTCCAAGTGGCGCGAGTCGATTTTTGCGACTTCGGAAATTCCCGCCCGTTTCGTATTCGAATCGTCAATCAATTCAACGACAACTACGATCACTTTTATGTGAAGGTCGCCGATGCGTCCCGAATCTATGGCCTCGAGCTCGAGCACATTCTGTCGCCGAACCGAATCAATTATCTCGTCAGCCAGAACACGCTTGTCGAAGAGCACATCGCCGGAGTTCCCGGTGACATCTTCATTCGCGACTACTTTGAGCGCGAAGAAACCAACCGCGTCCGTATCGCGAAAGAATTCGTGAAATTCAATGAGCGCTGTTTTGTTCGTCTGCTGGGTGACATGCGAAGTTACAATTACGTTGTCGATATCACACCGGATTTTGAGGAAACCCAATATCGCGTTCGGGCGATCGACTTCGATCAACAAAGCTACGAAGGCTCCAAAGAAATGTATCTCCCTCAGTTTTTTCTGGAGAACCAACTCGTCGTTGAGCTCTGCACCCAACGCCTCAATTACCAAACGATGCTGCAGTATCAAGACGAGGAGCGAACCCTGATGGCTCGTCGTGTCCATTTGGCAAGAGCGCGTCTCGAAGCATTTTTCAAATGTATGTGTCCGGACACGATTTCGACTCCGGAAAAAATCGAACAGTTGAAAGGTGAACTGAACGACTATCACGAGACCGACGAATTTTCACAATGCAAAACGATGGGCGACCTCGTTAAAATGAATCTCAAAGTCACTCTCGGAAAATCAGCCAGTGCCTCGCAACTCTACGATCCAACAGGGTTGGGTTGATGAATCAATAGGGTTGGTTCGAGAAATCGAATCTCACGCCAAAATATCTTTCACCACGTGCGCTTCTTCAACGCCGGTGAGCCGCTGATCGAGGCCTTGATATTTGAACGTGAGCTTTTTGTGATCGACCCCGAGCGTGTGTAAAATGGTCGCGTTCAGGTCGCGAATATGAACCGGATTTTCCGTGATGTTGTAGCAAAAATCATCGGTCTTACCGTATTCGAATCCAGCTTTCACGCCGCCACCCGCCATCCACGTTGTGAAACAGCGGCCGTGGTGATCGCGGCCGTGATTGTCGTCGCTCAGTTTGCCCTGACTATAAATCGTACGGCCAAATTCCCCTCCCCAGATCACCAAGGTGTCTGCCAGCATTCCCCGCTGTTTCAGATCTGTTACTAAACCGGCAGCCGCCTGATCAATGTCGAGACATTGATTCCGAATCTTCGACGGCAACGAACCATGTTGGTCCCAGCCACGATGGAACAATTGGATGAAGCGCACGCCTTTTTCGGCCATGCGACGCGCTAACAGGCAATTCCGCGCGAACGAACCCGGAGTATTGGCCGACTTGCCATAGAGATCCATGACGTGTTTCGGCTCGTTTTTGATATCCATCAAATCCGGAACCTCAGCCTGCATTCGGAACGCCATTTCATACTGGGAAATGCGGGCCTGCGTTTCGGGATCACGAAACCTTTCGAAATTTTCCTGATTCATCTTCGCAAGGCCATCGAGCATTCCCCGGCGCTGATCACGCGAAATTCCTTTCGGATTTTCCAAAAACAAAACCGGCTCGCCCGAACTCCGCAGTTTCACGCCTTGATGCTTCGTTGGAAGAAACCCGCTACTCCACAATCGCTCGTAAAGCGCCTGCTGCTGACCTTTGCCGCGTGAAATCATCACGACATACGCCGGCATATCCTGATTATCGCTGCCAAGCCCGTAGCTCAGCCACGATCCCATGCTGGGCTTGCCTTGCTGCTGCGCACCAGTGTTGATGAACGTGATGGCTGGATCGTGATTTATCGCCTCCGTGTTCATCGATTTTATGATCGTCATGTCGTCGACGATCTTTGCGGTGTGCGGCAAAATATCTTTATTCACGTAGGTGCCGTGTTTGCCAAACTTCTCGAATTCAAACATGGGCGCGACGCAGGGGAAATTCTTCTGGCCGCTTGTCATCCCGGTGATTCGCTGACCGTTCCGAATCGAATCGGGGAGCTCCTGGCCATGAATTTTCCGCAGCTCAGGCTTGTAATCGAACGTGTCGATGTGTGACGGCCCGCCAGCCATGAACAAATAAATCACCCGCTTGGCGGTTCCATCGAAATTAGGAAACGATCCAGCCGGCGCCGAATGAGGATCGGCCGCGTGTGATGTTCCCCGTGCAAAAAGCGAACTCAATGCCGCTGCTCCCAGTCCGTGTCCAGTTTTCAGCAAAAAATCACGACGATCGGGACGATCGTTGAGGGCGTCGATAAAATAGCGCGAGGAGTTTGGCATCACCCGCCAACCTATCTAAAATTTTCCAGCGCATCAAGTGGCATGTATCACTCCGCTATCTCGAACTATTTCGCTTCGCCTTCCGGGTAATTTGCCAGAAATTCCTCAAGACCCGCTGCTTTTTCGCGTCTCAAAGCTTCCTCTTCCTGAACCGTTGCGGAGGCAGACACATTATCAGCTATCTGGGCATTCTTGATTTCGCGAGAAACCAGTCGCTCAGATACAAACCCCTGCTTGGGATTCTTGAATTTTACTTCCAACACCCCACTAAAGCCTCCGATGACGATCGCCACGAGACATATCAGCACTATTTTTTGAAAAGACATAATATTAATGAAGGTTATATTCTTACATCTTAAGTTATTTTTAAAAAATAGTATTTTTACTGCTCCTTATAGATTATTCGTTCCTGAACTATCATCGCAACATCCTTAGGGTTGGTAAATAATAAATAAAACTTAACTTTTATTTTTCACTGAATCTGCCACCATAATTTATTCATGAGCCATCCAAACGAAGTTTTTATAGCCAACGGTCAGAGCCACGTCTTTCAATTTCACGATGAATTGAATGCCGAAGGACAGGCTCAACTGAAGGATCAGGCTTCTGCAATCGATCTAGCAGAAATTGATCGCCTCGTCGAAACCCTCGTTCGGTCCAACAACGGCGGGAACGATGCCATTGCAGAAGATTTAGAGCCCGCGCCATTCATCCCGCTTCCAAAGAACGGAGGCGATTCAGGTCAATGGCAACGAGCCCGTAAAGCGGGTGAACAAGCGCTACGTGATGGTCGGGTTGCAGCCTTTGTTGTCGCTGGCGGACAAGGGACCCGCTTGGGGTTTGATGCTCCGAAAGGCACGTTTCCCGTGACGCCGGTTGAGAAAAAATCGCTCTTTCAGGTTTTTGCGGAAAAAATCCTCGCAGCCGGAATCGAATTCGGAAAGCCGGTTCCATGGTTCATCATGACCTCGATCATCAATCATGACAACACGATCGCCTATTTTGAAAAGCACAACTTTTTCGGCCTCGCAGCCGACCAAGTTCAATTCTTCTCCCAAGGATTGATGTCCGCGGTTGATGCGAATGGCAAAATTCTTCTCGCAGATAAAGACAGCATTGCACTGAGCCCCGACGGTCACGGCGGCAGTCTTCGCGCGCTGGTTCGCTCCGGTGCTATTGATAAAATGAAAGCCGCCGGAATCGACACCATCAGCTATTTCCAAGTCGATAACCCGCTCGTTCGCTGCATTGATCCCGAATTCATCGGCTTTCATCTGTTGGCCAATTCAGAGCTTTCAAGCAAGGCGTTGCCGAAACGTGATGCCGGAGAAAAAGTTGGCGTCTTCTGCGAGAAAAACGGCGAGTCCGTTGTGATCGAATATTCCGATATGCCCGAGCGTCTCGCTTCTGAGCGCGATGCCAATGGCGAACTTCGTTTCCGCGGAGGTTCGATTGCGATCCACATTTTTAATCGCGACCTCGTTGAGCGACTGGGTTCCGGCAATGCTGAAATCGCCCTGCCCTTTCATTTGGCTCACAAAAAGGTCGCGCATATTGATCCGGCAACCGGCGAAAAAACCGAACCCGCCGAGCCGAACGCCTACAAATTCGAGATGTTTGTTTTCGACGCGCTGCCTTTCGCCGAAAATCCAGTGATCATCGAAACCGCACGCGAAGACGATTTTTCACCGGTGAAAAATGCCGAAGGAAGCGACTCGCCCCAGACTAGCGCCGACGATCAACTCCGCCAGTTCGCGCGCTGGGCAAAAGCAGCCGGCATCGAAATCGAAGCTGATGATTCTGGTCTTCCGGCCGTGAAGTTCGAAGTGTCGCCACTTTTCGCCGACACTCAGGATCGGTTCGTTAAAAAGTGGAACGCGCTTTCTGAAAAGCCGGCAATTGCAGACGGAACCGTGATTTCGTAAATCTCTTCCGTCATCAAAATCGGGTAAGTTCTCTTGCCCGCTCAATGACCGGCTCGAATTATTTATCTGCAAACAGCGAAGAGAAGTACCCATCGCAAAAACGTTCGCCTCGGGAGTAACCGGTTAGGATAATCCGCACGTCATCCATCGCCGCTTCAGATATCCGCTGGAAAATCGATGTGATCTTGGACGGTTTATAATCGGAATCACACCACGGCGAATGCTGTATGTATGTCGACAGCGCCCAAACTTCGTCGGGGTATTTTGGGTATCCACTTTCCCACGACGTTTCTCCGATCGCTGCTTTGGCAATTTCGAAGTGCTTTTCGAGCTCCAAAAAATCTTCCCGGTCTGGAGAAATGGCCATGTGATTCGATCACGGAGTTCACTTCTTCATTCCCGGCCAACCAAACGGCTTTGGCTCAGCTGCAGGCATCGTCAGGTCGGCGTCTGACGGAAGTGAAACGTGTTCCATTTTCTTTTTCTCGTCCAAATTTTCGTTGAGCTGAGCTTCGGTGATCGGCTTAGATTTCACGCCGCCTTCGGGCACGTCCATCTTCGCTGCCCAGATGATTCCGTTCAGCACAACTTTGCGAAAATCATTGATCGCCCAGTTACGATGCCAGTGCCCACCGGTGAATCCAACTCCACGGCCGCCGTCTTTACGCTCGACTGCCCACATCATTGTCTGCTTTTTACCGAGCCCTTTTTCGCCGTCAGGAGTCCAGTGAATGTAACGATTGATCCGCTTGCGAGTTGGCGTTGCCGTGATGATATCCGCCGCTGTTTTCGGATCCGAAAAACGCATATTGTAATACCACTCGTCATTGGCAGTGAATTCCGGAACTCCGTTTCCGATGGCATGATCCGAATTGATTTCCACCGCCGCCGTCCAATGCGGGTTTGTCGAAAAGCCGCTTTCATAATGCCCGCCGATCCATTTTTTGAAATACTCGCCCTGATCTCCCGCCGGAACTTCCACCCCGTAGTGCATGAACATCGCACCAACGCCCTTGCTCATCAGCGCATCCATTTTCGCTTCGTGGCCATTCACCGGATGCTTCGCATTTCCATCCGAATAAATCACGACCGCCGCAGCGCCTTCGAAAACAGATTCATCCTTCGGCCAATCATTGTGAACCACCTCGAGGTGAACCGACAAGCCACTCTGCTCGTTCAGCGCACGCGACAGCAGAATTGCCCCCGCATTGAACTCATGCTGCCCCGAAGGGTGGCTGACCGACCCAGCGATGAAAACGATTTTTGTTTTCGCAGGATCTTGAGCCATCGACGGCCCAAACAATGTGGCGGCAAACAAACCCAGCGTGATTGCAGCAAGAATAATGGGGATAACTTTTTTCATAAAATCGAGGTCTAACAGGGTTTCGAATTTTCAGGAAAATGGAAGTCGAAAATCATGTCTCAAACTTTCTTCTGGATTCAGAATGCTTCTCAAGCCTACCGTTAGTTGCAAGGAAGCAGCAAAACAAACGCGACTAAAAATGGGAACAAAGCCAATTCGAAAATTTTCAAAGCGTCAGGCTTTCTACGTTTCCTTTGCAATTCTCTTTTCGACCGTCGCCTTCATTGTTTCTATGGCCTGTTGGAAAGTCCACACAATTAGGCTGGCTGAAAGTTCAGGCCTCTATCTCGAAGGCACGCGAGATGGCTCGATTTCCGCTAAAACTCAAAAAGTAATTTCAGCCCTCGATTCCATGGGAATCCCGGAATCGACTAAGGAACCAATCGCTGAATGGTTTAGAACGTAAAGCTGGAAGACAAACTACATATTCGTCGAAAAAACGATGTCACCTGAACTCGCAGCCATAATTTCGAGACAGGAATTTAGGCACATCGAATCCCTGTCTCTTGCAAATTCGAAAGTCAGCGTGAATGACCTCGCCGCTATCAGGACAATGCCCAACTGTCGCTTCCTCGATTTGGAACATGCTAAGTTAGATGATTCTTCAATTCTCGTCATTGCTGAAAAATTCCCCTACATCGAATTCATTAACTTCAGAGGAGCTACCGTTGGTGGCACAAAATTCGACGCGCTTTCAAAACTCAAGGGCAAAACCCCCGGGTTAAACTTGAATAACAATGTCCTCTATTCTCGCAAAGAATTGGAAACTTTCACTAAAGTGTGCCCACAACTCGGATACCTTCCGATAAACCGAATCGACGATGAAACTTGTGTGCCCATTTTGAAATGCCAGAACCTTTTGGGGGCTCGATCTAAATGGATCAGGAATTCGAGGTGACATCGTTCAACAACTTCATAAACTTCCAAAACTGAAATGGCTATGGATCGGGAGCGACTATTCAAGCGGCCGGAACGTCGACACCATGCTTTCCTCGCCTCCTATCCCAACGGTCGAGCGGTTGAATCTTCGAGGGCTAACAATTGAGGAACATCACATTCCCGAAATCGCGAGAATGTTCCCAAGCCTCATCGAACTTTGGCTCCCTTATTGCTTCCTTTCGCCAAAATCTATTGCTGATCTTTCTCAGTTAAAGTCTCTAAAAATCTTGAAACTAGAAATGATTAAATTGAAGGAAGGAGCGCCTTTGGTTCCAATTCGTTTGCCGATTACAACTCTATTGATCGATCGAAAAACTGCAGAACTATTGTTGAAAGCATCCCCGTCACTCAAGCCGCTGATTAACTCGAAGAACTTCGAGTGGATCGCAGCCGGAGACCATCCGTTCTTCGGACAAATTGATTATTAGACGGCTCCAAAAAGATCACTCTCCCAAATCCAAAACCCGTAGCCCGCGAAATTTCACCCATCCCGCGTGCCCTTCAGCGCCGTAGGTCTGCAGCGCAATCACACCCGCAGAAACATGCTCGGGCTTCGGATTGGGATCGGTATAATCAACAATTTGCTTACCGTTTAGCCACACTTCGATGTGCGGACCGACCGCGCGGATTCGCAATTTATTCCACGCATTTGGCTTTCGAATCGAATCGTCTTCGTCGCCTTTATCGAGCCACTCCTTCATGTGAAGGCCGACGTATTCCTTCGCAGCGCCGCGACCGATGTTCACTTGATAACCACGCTGCTTTCGCTCACCGGGGCCATTCCTCAGCAATACGCCGCTGTTATACTTCCCGTGTTCATCGATCATGAACTCCAGCTCCAAATCAAAATTCTGGTACGACTTTTTCGTCGCTAAAACACCGGAGCGTTTTGGATCGCCATCTTGCCCGCCCACGATCACACCGTCCTCGACACGCCATTCAGCCATGCCCATTTGTTCCCAACCGGCCAAGTCCTTGCCGTTAAAAATCGAGACCACTTTCGCGAGTGGATCATCCTGAGCAACGAGAGAACTCACTGTCAGCACAGCGATTATTGAAATGAAGAATCTCATTACTTTGGCAGTTTCGCTTGGCTTTCCTCCGACAAATTCTCGATCGCATATTTGAAAACCTGACCATTTTTCATTTTAAAAACCGCCTTGCCTCCATCCACCCGAAGCAAGGTCGCGCGCATCGTTTTTCCGTCGGTGTTCACCCAATCTTGCTCGACGGCTGGTAACGGTTTCGCCATCGCGTCGCCCACTGATTTCGGGTCGCCGCCGGGAATGTAACCGCCCTCGCCTTCCTTCGGCATCGGTCCGGTCTCACCTTTTTCTCCCTCGATTGGCGCGCCGTCGGCGATCCATTGCTGAACCATCCGCGTTTCCTCCGGGGTCAGCCGCTCCCCTTTTCCGCTCGGCGGCATCGCGTCGTCATGATCCGCCGGGCGAAACAACGTCACGAACAAATAACTCGCGTCCCAATCCCCTGGAACCACCACACCGTTTTTCTCAAACCTGCTGAAAAAATGCTTCGGGTCATCCAGCTTGAGACCGCCTTTCGCTTTGCCCTCTTTGCTGTGGCACTCGCCGCATTTTTCCGAGAGAAAAGGCATGATGTCCTTTTCATAATCGAGAGCCATCAGCGGGCTACTCGAAACTAAAAGGGCCATTAAGGCGAGATGTTTCATCTTCATCATTTCCCTCAGTCTACGCCGATTTCTCCAAATCCAACACATCGCGCATCCACGCCGCCATTCGGGTGAGTCGGGCTTCATCGCCACCGGCAACTTCGGCGGTTGCCCAGCCGGAAAAATTCACCTCAGCGAGCTCTTTTCGCACATCAGCCCAATTCACTTCGCCGCCGTTTGTCCCGGTGGTGATCCCTGCGCGTTTCGTTTTTGGATCTCCAAATTCCGCGTGTCCACGGTCTTTGATGTCCAATTTGTAGATTCGTTTCGCCAGCACGTCGGCCCAGTGTTCGCCGGATTGCTCGGTCCAGGTGATTGTGTTTCCCAAATCAAAATAGGATTTCACAACGTCGCTTTCGAATGAATCGATAAACTTCGACATGCCCTCGGCAGTTTTCAAAAAAGTCGCTCGCACGTTTTCGATGCACAGCTTCACGCCCGATTCTTTTGCGAGGGGAATTGCTTCAGAAACGCGTTTTTGCCAGACGGGAAAATTCTCGTCCCACGAAAGTTTTTTATCCTCAGCCGCTAAAATGAGCACGGAATCCGCCCCAAGCTTTTTCGCCACCTTCACCCCGGCGATGACGTCGGGACTCGACGCATTGACTATTCCATGAACGGAAAGCCCCGTTTTTGAAATCGCTGCGAGCACTTCGTCGTGATCTACTTTCTCAGTCGTTTTTAATTCAACGCCATCAAATCCGGCCCGCTTCAACATCAAAAATTTTTCGACGACCGACAGCTCAGGCTCCTGAATCATGTGATATTTCACCGCGATCTTGATTCGTCCAGCGAGCGGCCCTTTTGCCAATCCAGCACTTGCTAGAGCAAGCCCGCCAGTCGCTTTGAAGAAATGGCGTCGAGAGTGAAATTTAGTTTTTTCGATCATACCCTATTGATTCAGCGAACGTACCCTGTTTGTTTGTAATAGTGACATCTTGCGCAGGCCGGTTCCCAGCCTGCTTCAGACCGCGGGCTAGCCAGCTTTTGGCACTATTGGTTCGTTTTACGCTTCCTTTTTCGTGTGCGTAACTTTTCCCGAGGTCGTTTCCTGACCGCTTTCGTCTTCGAGTTTCACCGTTCCTTCGATGGTTTTTCCATCTTTCGAAACGGTGTTTTTTACGGTCATTGTCGTGCCGCCGCCGAGCGGGATTTTGATTTCGATCGAACGCGCATCTTCGTTGATCACAACCTCGAAGCGCTGTTCAACCTCCGGTTTGGACATTTTCATCTGACCTTCAATGAGGTCACCATTTGCATAAAAATCCCACGCAAAATCGTGTTCAGCCATGTCGAATTTACGCTTGCCGGAAATCACAAAACTTCCTTCGTCCGTAAGTTTTCCCGTCCACGTTTCTACAACTTTGGTTTTGTGGCCGTCAGAATCAACGAGCTTGCCTTCGCCGGTCCATTCGCCGATGAAGAGTTTGAAAATCGGGTTTTCCTCGATCGGGTTTGCAGTCGCGATACCACAAATCAGGAATCCCAAAGCGAATATCAGATAATGTTTCATGGCCGTTTTTATCAGAGAAAACGGATTTGATCAATCTTCGTCGAGATCGAATTCAGTCAGCTTCTGGCGGGTTTTACGACGGTCGGAGCGATGCCCAATTTGGCGGATCTGTTTCGGTGACAAATAATCTTCGCGCTTTCGCTCCCAAATTTTCGGGCCAGCATCTCCGGCCATGATGCAACCGAGCGGCGTGACTTCGGCGACGATGTCGGCGAGTTCGAATTGCTCGATTTGTTCCCGAACTTGCGCGGCGTTTTTATATCCGATGGGACTTTCGGAAAGGTCGGCTTTTCCATGAAACCAACGAATGTCGAGCCCGCAGGTTGAATCAGCGATTTCTTTCGCGATGGCTTCTTTGTCGTATTCACCACCTTTTTTTCGGAAATGACGCATCGTCGCAGTTCGGCTGCGATTTCGGCCGGCTCCATGCGGCGCGAAGCTGAGATATTTTTCTCATCCTCTTCGCAGGTCGCGGCAATGGCTTCATTCAGCGGCAACGACTCTTCGCGCGGCTTCAATTTTGAGTCCGGCTTTTCGAAATCTCGCGCCAGCAATTTTAAGATGTAAGCTTTGTCCGTAACTCCGCGTCTCTCAATCTCGCGAGCGGATTAGATTAGGTCTTTGTAAAGCGGGGATTTTGGCCACCCCGCATCGGCCAGATCTTCTGTGTCGATAAGTGACATTCGTTATTGTAATTGATGCGATAACGAAAGATGTGACTTCTAAATGTTAGAAATAGTCAGAAACCTAGAAAATCATGAAATTCTCCGATTGAGCTGTCATTTGTGCCTAAAAACCTGAAAAATACGATTTTCTTCTTAAAATACTTGTAATAAGTATTGATTTTTCATAAAAATGAAACAATAAAGAACATACGCAGGAAATTTTTTCTTGCATTTTTTTTGAACAATTATATCACGCGAGCGTCAATAGTTGACAATGAGTAATGTGATTTGAAGGCGGACACCAAAAACCGGCCCGATTACTAAGAGAAAAATCGCTTTTGCGATTCAGAGGCTGGCCTCATCACACTCATAACTTAGCAAGCGTTTAGAAACCGAAAGTGATCCTCACTTTTGGCAGCTTGCGGCGTACACCACTTAACTCACTACCCCTACCCAACAGATGGCTAATTTAGAAATGGACGGCGGAATCAAGATCTACCTTCGGGAGATCGGAAAGACCGACCTACTCACTCGCGAACAGGAAGTTGAACTCGCAGACCGCATCAAGGTCGGCGACAAGAAGGCTCGTGCTCACATGATCAAAGCGAACCTTCGTTTGGTTGTCAAAATTGCTCAGGACTACGCAAACTACGGTTTGCCTCTGCTCGACTTGATCTCTGAAGGAAATATTGGACTCATGAAAGCCGTTGAGCGTTTCGACCCGAACAAGGGTGGTAAGCTTTCAACCTACGCCGCATGGTGGATTAAGCAGTCAATCAAGCGCGCTCTGGCCAACCAGTCGAAGACGATTCGTCTGCCTGTCCACATGGTGGATAAAATTTCGAAGATGCGCCGTGTTGCCATGGTGCTGAGCGAAGAGCTTGGTCGCGAGCCGACTGATGAAGAACTTGCTGAAGAAATCGGGATCGACCGCGCCAAGCTGTCGCACCTGAAATCTGCGGCGCTTCGTCCTGCATCGCTCGATGCTCCGATTTCTGATGATGATAACACTGAGTTTGGTGAAATCATCGGTGATGAGAAGGCTCAGACGCCCCTGGAGCTTCTCGCTCACAAAAACATGCACATGCAGCTCGATGATCTCCTTGAAGTTCTCGATGAGCGTGAGCGTAAGATTATCGATGCTCGTTTTGGCCTTGCCGGTAAGAAGCCGAAGACTCTCGAGGAAGTTGGCCAGGAATTTGGCGTAACTCGTGAGCGGATTCGTCAGCTGCAGAACATCGCGCTGAAGAAACTTCGTCGTGCGTTGCAGAAGAAAGAAGATCCCGGCCCACGCCCGCTCCGCGGTGCCAAGCCGAAGGAGCCAGCCTCTGATGAAGACTTCTTCCGCGAAGACTCGCCGATGCTAGCGCAGTAATTTCGCTGCATTTATGCAAACATCTTTTAAGAGCGTCTCTCTAGTAACGGAGAGGCGCTTTTTTGTGCCCGGCTTCGATGATTTACGGAATAACGGAAGATTTTGTATCTTCCGCTACGAGAAAGGATCCGTTACTGCCCGAAATAGATCGTCCGCTCATCGACTTCGCCATCCGCCCAATGGATTTCAAGCACCGCAGCTTCTGCCGGACCACCATTTGGCGCGGAGAAAAACAGAACCGGCGCACTTTGCGACAAATAACCGCCTCCGGCATGATATTCGGCGGTTTGATTCGGCTGACCGTCGACTTTAAAAACAACCCGCGCACTTGCCGCATGACGCCCGTTTCGAAGTAACTCGGCCCGGATTGGCTGACGATCTTTCTCCGGCTTTGACTGATTCAAAAACGTTCCCGGCTCATCTCCGTTTAAGGTTGCCACGACATCCGGCAGATTATCATGATTCAGATCAGAGATCACCAGACTGCGCCCGCTCCCGATGGCAGCAAATCCGCTGTCTGGAGCAGAAACCGCTTCGAACAATGCTTTTGCGCGACCTGTTCCGCGCAGAAACTGACCAATTCCTTTATCGCCAGGTTCGGGATTTAATAAATCAGCAGCACCTTCATTTTGGGAAATCAGGCAATCGCACAACCCATCCAAATCGAAATCCGAAAGCACTACGCCGAGGCCTTGTGACACCTGAGCGATTCTAGGAAGCGGCTGAATTGTAAATTTACCCGTTCCATCGTTTACCAAAACAGAACTTTCCAGCGCCGTTAGCGACAACCGTTTCGCAGCAGCCAAACGCTCGCCCGTAAATATTTTCTGGAAACCGCCATTTGCGAAGTCGCGCGTATTCGGCACTGTTTTTGCAATCTCGGGAACCGCTTCCACCCAATCAAGAAATGGCCGTGAAGGAATCACCGCATCGCTTGCATCGACCGTAGTTTCCAAAACCGCATTCACTCCGGTTCCTGTGACATCGCCGTAAAGTAGAACTTTGGGGCAATCCAATGTTGCCGTGATCCCCGAGTTCAAACCCGCGTTCGTGGCGACGTAATCAATGTCACCATCATTGTCGATGTCCCGTCCGGCCAATCCGCGCCACTGTCCGAGGTGCTTGGCGAGACCGGCGGCTTCTGTGGTTTCGCTCAACTTTCCAGCACCATCATTTTTGAACAAACGAATCGCTCCCCAATCTGTGGCCACCAACAAATCAATCGCACCATTTCCTGTCGTATCAGTCCACAATGCTGAAGTCACCATGCCAGCGGTTTGAAGCGCAGGCGCAACCGATGCTGTGCCGTCTGAAAATTTCCCCGAGCCGTCATTCAATAAAATTCGCGAAGATGTCGATTCCGGAAACGACCCTACCTTCAGCCGACTTCCGACGAACAAATCCACATCTCCATCGCGATCAAAATCCGCAGCCGCCACGACTGATGTCGAATCCCGCAAGTCAGGGAGCGCCCCTGCCGGAGCTTTGGCAAATTGGCCTCGGCCATCATTGAGATACAGGCGGTCCTTATAAGCGGCATCACCCGCTGGAAATTCGTGACCACCGCTTCCGACATAAACATCGAGATCATCGTCGTTATCTGCGTCAAAAAACACAACTCCCATGTCCTCGGAGTTCGCATCATTTTTGAATGGCTGCTCAAATTCAGCCAATTTTGGATTGCGAGCCAGCAACAGCCCGGTTCGCCCGCGCGAGCCACCCACAAACAGCTCGTCCTCGCCGTTTTTGTCCAAATCCACCATTGCCAACGACGGCCCCAAATGACTCAACCGTTGTGGAAGCAACAGTTGCCGTTCTCGATCATCAAAAAGCTCTTCCACAGTTCCCATTCCCTCAAGCCCTCGCGTTGAGCGAAACGTCGGTGTTGCGAGTACTTTCCGGACAATCGGTTCAAGAGCAGTTACCCCCTCAGGAATCTCATATCGGAATCCCGATTTTAAATTCTGAAACGTGGTCACGACTCCCGACGGCCATTGAACGGTCAGGCGATCGATCTGCGTTGCCTGCCCCAATCCGATTGAAAACAGGGCTTCATCTGAATTCCGATACCCGTTTGTCGGCGCCATTTGCATCACCTGCTGCCGCCCTCCGACTTCAACCAACGCTTCAGCGCCCGTTCCAAATTTATCCGACAACGAGCCCCTCAGAACAATTGCGACTCGATTTCCCTGAGCTCCGTTTTTATAAATCGCGACAGGTCCACTCGCGCGACACATCACCAGATCCAAGTCCCCGTCACCATCCAAATCCCCCTGGCCTGCCGCGTAGGTCATCCCAGGATCACCCAGGCCCCATCTCCCCGCCACATCTGCAAACTGCCAATTTCCTCGATTGTGAAACAGCGCGTCGGGCTCACGTCGTTCGGGAACCTTTGCAAACAAATCCCAGCGAGTTTTTCCAAATAAATTGGCACCTTCCAGGGAATACGATTCCACTTTCATCCGATCTTTTAAATCTCCCGTTCCGACAAATAAATCCGTCCAGCCGTCGCAATCAAAATCCCCTGCCTTCGACGTCCAACTTGCTCCCGTGTGCGCCACACCCGCCATTTCTCCGAGTTCGTGAAAACGACGGGTCCCTGAATTTGCCAACATCACATTTCTCGCGACTTGCATCACGCCACCCGTCTGGAAATGACGTGCCAGATCCCGCCGGGTCGGCTCCCCCCACGCGAGTCGTTCCAATTGACTTCGCGGCGACGCGCTTGCCATAAACAAATCCATTTTCAGGTCATTGTTGAAATCTGCGGCAATCGTTCCACGCGTCAGCCATGGAACCACCGGAAACGCCACTTTGCTCATCTCCTGAAATCCCGAGCCTGGAGCCTGTCGAAACATCAAATCCGGACCGTGACTGTCCGAACCGAGAATCAAGTCCTGCAGACCGTCAAAATCCAAATCCGTCCATACTGCTGATGTCGTGTAATTTCTCGCGGCCCCCACCGTACCCGCAACTTGCGTCGCGTTCATAAAAACACCTTTCCCCGAGTTGATCAAAATCCCATCGTAACTTCCTGCCTCAGTCCATTGCATTCGGGCTTGAGCATCGGGAAAAGCTACGTAAAAAGGATCCCAATCCGCTCCCAATTTCGGATTCGATTTCGTCAGTTTTAAATCATTTGGACGCCCGTTTTCGGGTTCCTGATGATATCCCCCAACGTACAAATCCAGATTGCCATCGTTGTTGATATCTACAAAATTTGCAAATCCGTAACCGCCCAGAAAATCAATTTTAAAGGCCTCCGCCTTCTCTTCAAAACGAAGTTGACCATTCCGCGTCTCGTTGATGAACAGCATGTTTGGCCCTTGATACGTCGTCACATAGACGTCCAAATCGCCATCATTATCGATATCGCCCATCGTCGCGCAGGTGCTCCAGCGATCGCCCCCGATCAGTCCTGAACTCGCCGTAGCCTCTTCAAACTTCATCGATTCCTTTTGCAGAAAAACTCGATCTACGTCTGCCCCGCCCGCGAAAAAAAGATCCGGTCGACCATCACCATCCAAATCGCCGATTGCCACATTTCCCACAGCCCACCCCTGAGCATACAGCCGTTTCATCTTGTGATCCGGTTGGACGCGGTGAACCACATTCACTCCCGATTGCGCTGCCGAAACAGATTCAAAAACAGCTCCGCCATTAGTCGCCGATTTCGGTTTCAAAGGGGTCCTTTTCAACCCCTGCGCCAAAGCGTCGGCGGCAAAAAACAGTCCAAAAATGCACACGAGGGAGAAAGGAAATTTCACGATCAGATAGGGTATGTTTGACGAATCAATAGGGTTGGATCGAAACATCAAAACGATCCGACAGGGTACGAACAACTATCAGACAGGGTCTGATCGTACTCCACACCAAATTTTGCTGCAGCATGACAATTCGTGACTATTTCTTGAAGTTTCTACGGCTTTTTCGGAGGTTCACCAGGCATCGGCGGTTTTTTTGGACCCGGACCTGAAGGAGTTATCATCGGCGGCTTTTTCGGGCCTGCCCCTGGAACCGGCGGCGCGATCGGCGGACGCGACGCAGGTAATTGCGGAGCCCGAACTGCTGTCTTTGCGGTTTTCTCTAATGTTGCGAGCTCTTTTTCAGCCTCGACCATATCGGACTTCAGAACCGTGACTCGCTGGTTTTTAACAAGAAGATCTTCTTTCATTGCTCCAATTTCAGCTTCATTTGCTCCTTATGCTGCCATCGAAGCGATGTCCACCTCCTGCTTTTCGATCGAACGCGTCAATTTTTTAAACTCAGACTGCTTGGCTTCGATCTGAATTCGAATGGCATCCAACTTTCCTTCCAGTTCATTGATTTTTTCGCCCAAACTTGCGTAACTCGCCGCGGACTGCTGAAGGGCGCTGTCTCCTTTTACCACGGCTTCATCGGGAGACTCCCCCGCTGCCAACGACACGAAAAACGCGGGAACTGTTTCCGCAATCAAAAGCCGGTCTCCGTCCGACAACACCGCCATTCTTTCTACCTTCTGGCCATTGAGCCTAATTCCATTTTTTGATTTCAGATCCCTGATTTCATATCCACCTTCTCGCCGATGAAGCTCGCAGTGCGCAGAGGAGATCATCTCGATGATCAATTTGAATCTGGTTATCAATTGCTCGTCCGACACCAATGCGGTCTGCATTCAGCTCATAAAGCACCGGCTCTTCATCTGGACGATGGATTATTAGGTTGTGTGTCATGGGAGGGAATTTCATAAAATTTAGACGAAACCTCAAGCATTTGGTTGCCGGAAAGCTGATTTTCCGAAAGGGTGAAGAATGAATTTTAGCGGCAAAACAATCGTCATCATCGGAGGGACTACTGGACTCGGGCTTTCAGCCGCGCGTGCCTTGGTGACTGCAGGAGCGAAAATCGGAATCTGCGGCCGATCTGAATCTTCACTTGAATCAGCTATCGATGAACTCGGCAACGAAAACGTTACCGGGATGGTTGGCGATGCTACGGCACCGGAAACGACCCCGAGCCTAATTTCGAGGACAGTGACGCAATTCGGCAACCTTTCGGGGCTGTATCACGTTGCGGGCGGCAGCGGTCGTTCACAGGGAGACGGCCCCCTTCACGAAATGACGAACGAAGGCTGGAAATTCACCTGCGAATTGAATCTTTCGTCCGTCATTTTCTCAAACCGGGCAGCGGTTCAGCAATTTCGAAAGCAGAACTCCGGAGGGTCGATCTTAAACATGGGAAGCGTGCTGGGATTTTCACCTGAGCCAACCCATTTTGCGTCTCACGGTTATGCGGCGACGAAATCCGCAGTCATCGGCTTTACGAAGTCGATCGCCAGCTATTATGCACCCGAAAATATCCGTGCAAATGTGATTGCCCCCGCCTTGGTGGCTACTCCGATGTCGGAACGAGCTCAAACCAACGTTGAGATTGTCGAATTTGTAAAAAAGAAGCAACCGCTAGATGGAGGTCGCCTTGGTGTGCCTAAAGACCTGGACGAGGCCGCGCTGTTTTTACTCGGCGATGGAGGAAAATTCGTGACGGGGCAAGTTCTAGCTGTCGATGGGGGTTGGAGCGTAACTTGATGAGATCTCCGAATTGATCAAAGGCGCTCATTCCATTCCAGACTGGAATAGCGCGACTTTTCCAAGTTGCTTGCTTCGATTTCGATAGCTGGAGACCCGTCCCAATTTCGAGCGGTTCCAAGCTTTTTAGAAAATAGGTCAGTCCATTCAGCAAATAGAGAACGTTCTCCAGGAATTTGAACCGTTCCTTGATGCAACCATGCTCCCCCAGATCGCCGCTGGGCCCCTCCTGCTATTTTTTCACCATTATTTCGGTTCAAAACATCCCATCCAACCGGCTTCGAAAAGCACGCCAATTCCCCTGGTTGAGAATCATTGGAAGAAATAAGGACTAATTCAGCATCCGGATAAATGTTGCATTCCACCAATGAATCTCTCAGAGCCTCGTGAATAACCTGATAGCGATCCGCAGTGACCGAGGAAGACAGCGGATTCTCCTTACCCACAGCCAACGAGAACGTCACGTCGCTTCCATGAAAAACGATTCCACCACCAGTAAGACGCCTTACGATCGAAAAGGGGGGATTCAGTGATTCCACCCTATCTGATCGCGAAATTTCAATTTCCGAAATTGGCATAAAGAAGCCCAATGTTACCGCGTCTTTCGGCAGTAAATAAAACCGAAGATTAGCCGAATTGCCAAGAACTGGAGTGGTTTTCCGCAAGATTGCCTCATCCACAGCCATTTGAGCTGCTACTGAGCGATCCGTTTCATCACGCCAGACATTCAGATTCGAGAAAACACTCATCAATGCTTAAAAGTTGTCGTTGCCCAGCGAAAATCAATATTTTAATTACGGTTATTATATTAATTGTTGTTTTTACAAAGATTCAGTGATACAGTTGTCTCAACAACACGCGTTTGAAGAGGCGCTTGTTTTTGTGTTGAGGGGTTATAAAAAGAGGCGTCATCCGAAAATCGGGTAACGCCTCTTTTTTGTATATTATCCTCATTCATAAAATTCTCGGAAGAGTCGCACTGGTGACGCGCAAAGTCTATCACGGTCCGCAACAGAGCTTGATTATCACACTCTTTCTCGCAAGGGCGCACTCCTTTTCCGCTCACTGACCGACTGTTTATCCATTCCAATTTTGGCCTTTCTA
>CALAHF010000212.1 GCA_937891465.1 uncultured Verrucomicrobiales bacterium
TTGTATAATTCGCGTCTTCCCGTCGTTTCAGCAAGAGCCAGGAGTCGGATCTTAAATCCATTTTCCTCAGCAAAAACCTGGAAAAACAATTCCGGGCTAAATTGGTAAAAACCATGCCCATTGTAATTATTGGACGTGGTGTGCGATACAAAACACCCCCCCTCAGCCACCAGGTTCATGGCATTTGCGATCGCATTCGGAAAATTGAAGACATGCTCGAGCGTACCGCCATCAAACACCACATCATATTGTGAATGCCAGGATTCAGGAATGGGCTTGTTGAGGTCGTGGGTCAAACTGCAGCCCTCGTAGTCACTGAAATCGAGAGATTCAACCTGCTCGCAGCCGAGTTGGCGGAGAAACCGATCCGCAAAAATTCCGTCCTCACAATAGTCGGACGAAGCTTCATTCTTCAACTGAGGAAATTTTGATGAAATTCTCTGCCAGTCCTCAGAGGTCAAAGAGAGATGTTGTCGGCCTAACATTAGGAAGCGACTGATCGGCAACTGCTGTTGAGACAATGTAAGAAGCGCTTCTGCGCCGATATGATCAATGGCCATAGTTTCGAGGCAGAAATTCACATTTTAGGACGCCAAACGCAAAGATGCTAGTATGCACTTTCGTCAAGTTCAACTGGGTTTTCTCCATTCCGGTGAAGCGAGGGAGAAAAGTTCCTAGCCCCACCCCTCAATGAAGCTTGCAGTAAGCGGAGAAGATCCTAATTTAGCGTTGCACGTTTCGTGCCAAGAATGGAATTCTTCTTTGCCGTCCTTTTTCTCCTCATCTACTACATTCGCCCCCAGGATTGGGTGCCGGGAATGGCAGGCTTTGAGCTGGTGCGCCCCGTCGTCGGCCTCTGGCTCATCACTCTCCTAATCGGCAAGTCGCGTCCCTCCCCGCTCGCAGGCTTCGCGCGAACACCGCACGACTGGATCATGATGAGCTATCTTGGCTACATCGTGTTTTTCGGAGGGGGAACGATTATGGGCGTAATTCCCCTGTTAGCGTTCTACATCCTGACGGTACATTCCGTCAACTCCTGGCCCCGAATGTTGCGTTACCTGACCTTCTGGAATGGCGCTCTCGTCACAATCGCACTGATCGGTGTTCTCAGCACCGTAGGATTTGATCTAACCGGAGCGCAGGAAAACTTCTATACTCAACTGGGGCGACTCGCCATCGGAACCTGGCTCCACGACAACCCAAACGCACTCGCTCACAGTGTCGTCGTCGCCATTCCTGGTTGCTTTCTTCTCTATTTCTGGAAGGGATCGATGGCGAAACGTTTCGTTATTTTCCCTGCAATGGCGGCGATCGTGTTTTATTGCGCCTGGATGACCCAGTCCAAGGGCGGCTACCTCGTAGGCGCTCCCCTGGTAGTTCTGACGTTTGTCATTGGAAAACCCAAATGGTTACAGCTTACCGCAATTTCCGCAGCCCTGATCATCGGCGTCTCAGCACTGAGTTTTCTTCCCCGGATGAGCGACATGAACAATCTTCGGGCTGACGAAGGAGTTCAAGGACGACTTCTAGCGTGGGAAATGGCAAAAACGGCAGAAGAAAACCATCACACGGGAGTTGGGTGGAGACAATTTATCGCGATGATTCCCTGGCAGGAAGGAAACCGTTTCCTAATCGTTCCCAAGGGCACCCACTCCAGCTACGTTCAGGTCGGCGCTGATCTGGGACGCTATGGACTTTTCCTCTATTTGGCGGGAATTTGGTGCGCCCTGCATACCCTTCTCGCCTTCAAATCTTCCGACACAACGCAGGAACGCTGTCGACGGATCCTGCTGGTATTTGTGATTGCCAATTTGATCTCTGGCTGGATGATCAACCGACAGTATCACACCGAGTATTTCTTATTGATCGCTGCCGCAGCCGCCATGCATCGCCTCGCAAAAGCAGAGGAACAAACCACAGAAGCCAGTGTTTCCGCTGAAGAAAATTCACCGAACGGGCGAGAGCTTCCCCCAAAGCAGGTAAAACGGGCTTGGGAAAACCGTAATACTCCTGCCTTCCAACCAAGAGCAGACCGCACCATCCCCGTGAAGCCCCTATGGAATCGGTTCGGATTGCTCGATCTAACAATCTGTGTCGGTCTGACCTGGCTGACTCTTTGGACTTGGGACTACGTCTTGAAGAACATTTGACAATACAGTCGTGAAGCGATCACAACCCCCACTGAAAAGCTGTAGCGAACCTTTCGTCATTTAATAAAAAGGAGGCAACCTCACATCTTTCCATCACGAATCATTTGGAAAAACAAAGACTCGATTCGGCTTCGAAAGTTCCGGTCGACAATCAGCAAGGGAGATTTTCAGAAGCCCTCTTAAATTCCTTTTTGTTTGCAGGATTATGAGCTTGAGGTAGCTTCCAAGAATAATTTTCCCGACTCATTGCTGTCTCGCAAAAGAGCAGGATCAACCTAAGTACCTTTTCTCAACCTAAGTACCTTTTCCATTGTATTCATGCTGCAAGCCCTGATAAACTTCTTAACACTGCAAGTAACGTCTGAACATCCCATGGTTTACTGGGCTCTCGGGGCAGTGTGGTTAATCTTGCTCATTGCCGCCTTCGACAGTCTGCGCAGAATCAAGGTCCGTTCAGGAGCAAAATTCGCTTGGGCTGTACTCATTCTGCTTATCCCAATCATTGGACTCGGACTGTACTCGCTGCGTTGCTTCATTAAGAGCGACTGGACTTTCATTCGGCCTTACTTCACTTCGGTCAAAATGGCAAAGAAAATTCGCTAACCAGCCCTCGACTTGTTGATCGTTCGATTTTTCTGCTTCTGAATCTTATGGAACCAGCCAATAACTCCAGTGCAAAATTCGATCCAGTTCGGATACTCACGCAGGCTTTCTCCTACGTAAAGCATCTCCGCCTGATGCTGATTGTTTTCGCCTTTGCCCTCCTTGCCGGCGTCACCTATTTCCAATGCGCGACTCCACTCTATCAGGCCACTTCGCTCGTCTTCTTCCAATCGTTTGGGACTCCACTCCGGGACAGAGAAGTCCCTGAGACCTCAGCCTATTCGTCACGCACATCACGGAACTTATCTGACCGGATCCGCTCCCAGCAGGTTTTGCTTGCAACGGGCCGGCGTCTCGGACTGATTAGCGATACAGGGACCTATGAAGAGTTTCTCGAGCATGTTCCGGCAGTGAGGGTAGGGATCATCGATCCTCGTCATGTCGAAGTAACGGTACTCGCCTATGATCCCGAAGTGGTCAGGAACTTCTGCGCGGCACTTGTCGAGGAATTTGAGAGTACCCAGGAGTCTTCCTGGACGGAGTTTCGCGACGACGCAATGGATCGCTATGCATTGCAGTTGACTGAACTGGAGGAAAAAGTTGCTGAGAATGTCGGCTTCCTCACAGATATGGAGCGCGAACAGAAATTCACCGAGGTCACTATCGAACAGCAAAACCTGCTCCAGATCCCGAAGGAACTTGTCGAGACTCGGGAACGACTGACGCGCATGGATGCAATTCGGAAATCCTTGGAGCGTTACGAATCCGAAGGAGTGAGCGCCAATAATCTTACGATTCTCTCGCTCCTTTCAAGTTTTGAGAAAGAAACAGAAGTCGAAGTCGGGAATCTTGTTCGTCGCTCTTTCGCTCCCAGCAGGACGGGGGCCACAACAGCAAAGTCCGATCCTCGAGTAGTGACGCCGGCGGAGGTGGACGGGATCGATCCGTGGAGAGATCTGGAAAAACAAAAGCGGATACTTGAGACCGAGATCCTTGACGCCTCAAAAGTCTTCCTTCCTGAACACCAGAAGATGAAGGCGCTCACCGAAAGACTGGAGATCCTCAAACGAGGCCTGAACACCGAGATGCTCGTCCTACGCGAGAAATTTGATCTCGAGTATCAACGGCTTACCGATAAACTGGCTCAGTTGGAATTGCGCATCCCCGAATACCAGAAGGTCACCGAAGAGTTCGGTAGGTCCTCGATCGATTACAGCACCATCGAACAGGCGCAGATGATGTGGGATAAAGCTCGGGAGCGACTGGCCGAAAAACTGGCCACGATCACCTTCACCGAAGATTTCGATTGGGTTCAACTTAGATTCAAAGGGCACACCAGCTTGCGTGACGAAATTCCCATTTCCCCGAACAAGAAAAAACTTGTCATGCTATCGCTTCTTCTTGGTTTAGCAGGGGCAATCGGACTCCCTACTCTTTTGAACCTGCTAAACACCTCGGCCACCTCGATGCCCCAACTAGAAGACTACATTGATCTCAAAGGGATTGGAATCGTCCCTCTGAGCGATCCCGAATTCCTTGAAGCGGTCCACCGCTCACCGGCCCAGGGTGCGACAGTCCCCAACTATCTGCTCGAATGTTTTCGAGTCATCCGCGCCAACATTGGACTTGACGCGGGCGTGGCCGAAAACCCCTCGCAGGTCATCCTGATAACAAGCGCCCGCCCCCAGGAAGGAAAAACCACTCAATCTGCGAATCTGGCCTGGGCGTATCACTCCATGGGCGAGCGGGTTCTCCTTGTAGACTGCGATCTGCGACGAGGCAGACAGCATGCTCTGCTCCAGTTAAATAATGAATTTGGAATGTCGAGAATGCTGATTGGGGACATCTCCCCGGACGAGGCTATCCTTTCGACAGAGCAGGAGAATTTTGACGTAATCCCCCGGGGACCGATTATCCCGGGTTCCACGGAACTCCTATGCCAGGATGGGTTTTTCAAGTTCGTTGCCCACTGGCGGACCCAGTACGACCGGATCATTCTCGACTGTCCTCCCGTTTTGGGATTGAGCGAGTCCACCTCGCTACAGCGACTCGCTGACGGCATCGTTTTCGTGATTCGGTCCGAGAAAACATCAATGAAGGATGTTAGGGACGCGGTTTTGCTCCTACGAAAAACGGGAGCCCATTTTTACGGATTTGTCCTCAACTACGTTGATCTTTCAAAAATTGGAAACTACTACCAATACTACTACTATTCAGCCCCCTATTATGACCAATTCGATGGCGACAACGAAGAATTGACTCATGACAAGAAAGAATTACCTCCGGGAGGCCGTCATTGATTTGCAATGGTTCTGAACAAAGTTCCCAATTCGAATGATACTCCCGATGTTTTTTTGGCTCAGCCTTGCTGTAGTGATTTACACCTTTGTCGGCTATCCAATTTGTCTCCGGCTTCTGAATATTCTGCGGAAGCCGTCTTCCCAAGCTGAGATGACGAAGGAATCTTTGCCAAAACGATTGCCATCCCTCTCGGTCATACTGGTTGTTTGGAACGAGGAAAGTCAAATCGCTGCTCGAATTCGCAACCTGGAGGCTTGTGTATATGAAGGGGACCGGGAAATTATTATCGTTTGTGATGGTTGCAGTGATGCTACTTTGACGGAAATCAATTCCACTTTGACAAGCATCTCTTTGCAAGTCCTGGAAAAGTCAGAGAAGGAGGGAAAGGCAGCCGGAATCAATGCTGGCGTCAAAAAGGCATCGAACGAAATCCTGGTTTTCGCCGATGCGCGCCAGCGGTTTGAGACCAACGCGCTTAAACGTCTGGTCACCCCGCTGATCACAGACTTGGAAGTCGCGGGGGTGAGTGGAAGTCTCGAAATCGAAAAATCAGAAGCGGGTGCCGGTGCGGGACTGGATGCTTACTGGAGATTTGAAAAGTGGATTCGAAATGAAGAGTCGCGATGGGATTCAGTAATTGGATGCACGGGTGCGATCTACGCCCTTCGACGTGCTTCGTTTGAGGAAATTCCTGACGATACTCTGATTGATGACGTTGTTATTCCAATGACGGCCCTGCTTCGAAATTCTACAATACAGTTTGAACCGACCGCGATTGCTTTTGACCCTCAGACCCTTGACCCTGACAATGAAAACAGGCGCAAATTACGAACATTGGCAGGCAACTATCAGATGTTATTTCGCTATCCGTCCTGGTTGAATCCGTTTCAAAATCGATGCGCATGGCAACTGATCTCCCACAAGTATCTTCGGTTGGCAGGCCCTTTTCTGCTCGGTCTTTGTCTCTTCTCATCAGCAATTCTTTCGTTACATTCTCCCCTCTATCGAACCTTGTTCGCGATGCAGATTCTGTGTTACGCCCTTGGTTTGACAGGAATTCTGATTCAGGGAGCGAAAGTGCGGATCCTGACGATTCCCGGGGGATTTCTCTTTCTCCAATGGCAAAGCCTGAGAGGCTTAATTTTTTATCTGGCAAACGTGCGAAAAGAGGTAAAGGGAGGATGGAACGTTCGATGAGTGACCAAGCAGTGTGAATATGATTCGAGCATTTGATAGGTGGCTTCTTCCGTATTTGAAGCGTCGAATAATTAAGACTGATGAGCCGATTCATCTTTTCCTTGCCGTTTGCGATCATTTTGAGCCTTTTCACGGGTCTGACAAGGCCGGTGCAAGGGAACGACTGACGGTTTGGGAACAGAAGTTTCCCAAGTTTGTCGATTCTTTTCTAGACTTGAATGGAGTTTCCCCTCGGCATACGTTCTTTTTCCCAGTTGAGCAGTACGACCCTCATATACTTGATCGTCTTGCCGGAATCTGTCAAAAAACCGGATCCGAAGTGGAGATACACCTGCACCACAAAAATGACTCGCCTGCGGGAGTTCGCGCGGCTTTAGAAAAAGGCAAAGTTGATCTACTGCGTCATGGTTTGCTGTCGCGTGATGCTGAAGGATCGGTGCGGTATGGTTTTATTCACGGAAATTGGGCGCTCAACAATTCCCATCCGAAAGGAGAGGGGTGTGGCGTCGACCACGAGATTCCTATTTTACGCCAAACGGGATGTTACGCAGATTTCACGATGCCCTCAGCCCCTTCATCAACTCAATCGCGGGTTATAAACCGAATCGGTTATGCGCAGGATTTGAAAGGGCGGCTTGCTTTGGATAGGGCGGAAAATGCAGAGGTAAACGCTTCCATACGCCGACGGGAGAATACAGATGAGTTGTTGATGATCCCCGGTCCACTTGCTCTAAATTGGCGAAAACGAAAATGGGGGGTTATTCCCAAGATCGAAAATGGGGACATTACGGGTGCAAATCCCCCTACCCTATCTCGTTTACATCTGGCAAAAAAATTAGGGATTTCTGTCACGGGAAAACCAGAGTGGGTCTTTGTGAAATGGCATACTCACGGTGGGATCGAACGAAATTTTGAAATGCTCCTGGGGGAACCGATGCATCGGTTCCATGAATCACTCGGTGGCTGTAAGGATCTGAATTTTCACTACGTGACAGCCCGTGAAATGGCGAATTTGGCACACGCCGCCGAAGATGGTTGCGAAGGAAACCCTGATAATTTCCGCGATTACTGTTTTCGGCGATAGGGGCTGCTTTTAAATCCGTCCCTTGATTTTGTAAACACACAGGGCGGCCCATTCCCGAATAATCTGGTTCCATGCAACAAAGGTACTCGTACTGGGGAGAAACGAATCGGTAAAAGTCGGAGAATGGCTGGGACTGCGATTCGTTTGGTGGTCGGTTGGAAAAAAATCGACTTCTAAGCCTGCTTTCTCGAAGCAAGCCTGCGCCCGGCGCACGTGAAATGCGGAAGTAACCACTAAAACTCTGGGTTGCGGTTTTGTTTCATTTTTGGTGAAATAATCCCGGCATTCAATCGCATTTTCAAAGGTATTTAGACTGGTCGAGAGCGCTGTCAGGTCTTCGTCTTTCAAACCAAACCGTCGAGCTGTTTCTATGGCCAAATCGGCTTCACGAAGCGTGGGATCGACAGAAGATGGGGAGCCGCTTACGAAGATGAGGTGTTTGGCTTTTTTCAGGCGATGCAATTCGATGGCGTTTGTGAAACGATTGGGGAATTGATTGAAATTATGTCTGTCGAGCGGCGCAGCCCACATTCGGGTAAACCCACCGAGGACGATTGCGTAATCGTAGGCTTCTTCGATTTCCTGAAACGCAATGGGAGCGGGTTCCCACCAATTGCTCACCATTTTGAAAATGAACGGATTGGAAAAAACGAGCAACACTGTTAAGGCTGTGACCAAAAGCCCCTTTTTCCATTTAGGCGGCCGTAACAACGCCGCGCCCAGAAGGGAAAATATCACCCAGAGAAAGGGCTGCAGAAACAGCACGGATAAGATTAAAAAAAAAGCCGACATGAATTCTTCTCGAGAGCATACTGTGATTTTTGATTCACCCTATGCAAGGTAAAACCTTACATCAGCCTTTCAAACGACTCTTGTTTGCACTGTGTCTGGGCATCATTCTGTTTTTTCTTTTTTCCCGAGGTCTCCCCTCCTCGCTTGGAGTTTTGGGAAATGTATTTTCAAATGCGCTCCATTTTCCGGTATTCTTTCTGATCACATTGGGAATCGCGAGAGTTTTACCTCTAGGAATGTCCCCAGGGCAAAGACTCCTCACCGCTGTATTGTCCGCAATTGGACTCGGGATCTCCAGTGAACTCATTCATTCAGTGACCATCGGACGTTCGGCTTCACTTGGTGATTTTTTGCTTGATCTGTTAGGCGTCGGATTTGCGGCAATTATTCTCAAATGGGGCTCACAATGGAAGCGGGGAGGATGGGCCGTTTTCTGTTTTTCGGCAGTGATTTGCTTCAATTTGGTATTACTCCCTTTCTGGCTTCAACTTCGGGCTGAAATAATCTACCAATCTCGAATTCCAGACTTGGGATGCTTTTCAGAATCTTTTTGTTTGAGAATCTGGCAGCGACAGGGAAATGCACAAGTAGAACAGACCGACAACTCGCTCTCCGTAACGATTGGACCGGGTAAGTTCGGAGGAGTTTCCTGCTTGGCAAAACAAAATTGGGCACGCGAGGCCGCAGATTTGCTTTGCCTCGAATTCACCAACAAAGGAGAGAATTTTTTCCTCGGAATCAGAATTGATGACGATAATGGAGCGCGATTCTACGATGAGGCAGAGATAATAACCGGAAAAACCGAAATTCAAATATCACTTCGCGAGATCGACAACAAAGTTGACTTGGCACATATTTCCCGAATTGCCCTTTTCACAGAGGACGAGCATGAAACACGACGATATATTATTAATTCTGCTTTTCTGGAATAGCGTTTGCGGCTAGGAATAACCGCGTGAATAACAATCCTTCTATCAGCGTTTTTGGACTCGGCTATGTAGGCAGCGTCACTGCGGCCTGCCTCGCAAAACGAGGGTTCCAAGTCGTCGGATGTGACATATCCCAAGCAAAAACGGATCAAATAAATTCCGGTGTTGCCCCGATTAGCGAGCCCGGGCTGGATGAATTGATTTCGCAACAACATGAAGTCGGGCGCATTCATGCAACGACAGATGCGGCCTCTGCGATAAAGGCGAGCACTATCTCGTTTATTTGTGTCGGAACACCATCTACGGCATCGGGGGCTTTGGATTTGCGTTTTGTTGAGGGCGTTTCGCAACAGATTGCTGATGCGATTAAGGAAAAAAAAGAACGCCATGCCATTGTTTTCCGCAGCACCATGCTCCCCGGGTCGACCCGACAGCTAGCGGAACGGTTCTTTAGTGAAGTTTCACATTTGGTGGATGTGTTTTTCTATCCTGAGTTTTTGAGACAGGGAGCTGCTTTGGCGGATTTTGAAGATCCCAGCTTGTCAGCGATCGGAGTTCTTGAAGTGTCCCAAAAAACAGATTCGATCACTGGTGTTTTAGAGAAAGATACGGAAGTCGTTTTAGTTGAGTCGGCTGAATTACTGAAATACTCCTGCAACGCTTTTCATGCCGCGAAAGTTGCGTTCGCAAATGAAATCGGGCGAATTGGGAAAGCGGTGGGTCTTGATTCCAGCAAAGTCATGCACCTACTCTGTCAAGATGATCGATTGAATATTTCGTCTTATTATCTGAGACCGGGCACTCCCTTTGGTGGGTCTTGTTTGCCAAAAGATGTCAGCGCACTTTGCCAGAAAGCCCGCTCGATGGGGGTTGCGGTACCGATGCTGGATAGTTTACTGGAAAGCAATCAGCGGCATCTCGAATCCCTCATTGAAAGAGTGGAGTTCTCGAAGACACGCCGGGTGCTGTTGGTTGGATTAGCGTTCAAGGCGGGAACGGATGATCTTCGCGGCAGTGCGATGCTGGAATTGGCTGCGAGTCTTTTGTTGCGGGATTTTGATGTGAAAATTTTTGACCCGGATGTGGCGCCCCGAAATTTAGTTGGTGCAAATCAGCGATTCGCGGCCGCGAAATTGCCTTCGCTGGATTCTTTGCTCGTTTCCGATTTGGCAGTCGCTCTTAAAGGAGAGAGAACAACGCTTGTGATTTCCAAGCCTTGCGTCGAAATTGTGGAATTGAAGAAGCTCCTCGGCGGAGATGAAGAACATCATGTGATCGACGTCAATGGCTGGGCTGATCTGAAATCCATAGCGCCCTCATACGAAGGACTTTGCTGGTAGCTTCTCTAACCTCTTTTATGGAGGCAGCGGGCGCGAAATACTGTTTAACAATGATGAGAATCATGACAAGAAACCGATTTTTCGGGGAACTTCGAGTTTCCGACCAGACCCTGTTTACTCGCTGACTCAACCCTGTTGAGTCGGAACTATCCCACCTTTTACCTTCTGACGTTTTCACTCGCCGAACGCACCTTTCCAATGAATTTGATCATCAACTTCATTCGAATGAATCCAATCGTTTTAGCTTAAACCATTTTTCTATTGCCATTCAGAAGGCATTGGCTTAATCGCTCCTGTTGTTTATTCGATAAATTTCATGAACTTAACTTTTGTTTTCCCCTGCCTGAATGAAGCCGGATCTTTGCAATCGTGTATTCGCGCAGTGCGGGAATCACTTGATAAAGCGGGGGATAAATTAAACTACGAAATTGTGGTCGCTGACAATGGCAGTACGGATGACTCGGCAAAAATTGCACTGGAGGAGGGGGCGCGGGTCGTTCCCGTTGACCAGCGAGGATACGGGGCAGCTCTGCGAGGGGGAATCGAGGCAGCGCAAGGGGAATATGTGATGTTTGCGGATGCGGATAGCACTTATCTTTACGAAAACGCACTAACTCTATACGACAAAGCGATTGAGTGTGACGCTGACATGTCGATTGCATCGCGAATGACGGGAGAAATTGAGTCAGGGGCGATGCCGTGGTTGCACCGGAGATTGGGAACCCCTGTATTAACGGGACTCATTAACCTGCTCTTCAAAGGCAAACTATCGGACTGCAATTCGGGGTTTCGGTGTATTCGGAAGTCGGCTTATGAATCGTGGGGGATCCGCGCCAGTGGGATGGAGTTCGCTTCGGAATTGCTTATTAAGGCGCTGAAGCACAAAGCCAAGATGGTGGAAATTCCATCGGGGCTGCGCCGTGGTCCGGAGGGACGAGTGGCGCATTTGCAAACGTGGCGTGATGGGATGCGGCATTTGCTGTTTATTTTATCAGAGCGTCCGCGATTATTCGAATGGTCGGGGTTAGTTCTAATCTGGATCAGTTCTATTCTCCAATTATTGGCAATGGCGATAGGGCCGGTAAACATTGGAGGGCTTCACATCTTCGACTTGCACTCGAAAGGCTTACTTTTATTGGCGGGGATAACGGGAATGCAGCTTTATGTTTTCAGTTGTATGCTTTTTCTTAAAAAGAGAGAAAAACCGACGAGAATGACAAATAAGCTGATCGAAATTGGTGAAGGACCTTTGTTTTTCTTCCTCCTGTCGATTTTGGTGACTGAAGGTTTATTGGTTGGTTTTGTGGTTTTAAACTGGGTATTAAACAATTTCGCGAATTTGGATCTGACCAACGTTTTGATCGGAGGTATTCATCTGCTGGGGTTACCATTGATGTTGGCTATCGGGCTGTTAGGTATTCACGTTTTCAAAAAAAGCGACGACACCTAATCCAGTCTACTTGGCCTTTTGGCAGAGGACAAGATACTGGCCTCCGAAGGGTAGCCAGTGAATGAAAGGCTCCAGCATACGCAATCGACTCAGCAGGCGGGGAAAAAAGAAGACGTAATCGGTCCGAAGAATACTGAAGCCATTTTCTGTAAGCAATTTACGGGCTCCGTGAGGCCACACGAGGATGGCATCTTTATCAAATGGGACTCGACTCATTGCGTAACGAGTTCCTGGATTCCAGGGATTGTTCTCCCAAAATGCGAATACACCGCCAGGTTTGAGTTGATCATAGACGAATTGAACCGCCTTTTTTCGCTCGGCTAAAGGAATGTGATGGAACACTCCGTTGCAGAATGCGAGATCAAAATTCCCTGTGTGCTCTCCTTCAGGCGTAGCGAATTCGACGGAGTAATCTCCACTCCAGGCGGCTCGCGCCTGAGCAAGCGATTTTTCGGAAGGGTCTACTCCTAATATATAATCGCTTCCAAGATGCTTATAGAGAAACGGTGTGGCGCTACCGGTTCCGCAGCCAAAGTCCAGCGTTCTGCTGGAAGCGGCTCCAATTTCGGTCAATTTGCTCCTAAGCCATTGAGTTCTACCTTCTGCGAAGAAATTTTTGTCCTCACCGCTTATTTTCAAGCCTTGATTGAGCACGGTGTCGTAGTCTTCAGCAAAAGCATCAAACTCAGGTTGGTCTCCTTGCGTTTCTGTATTTTTCATTTTGATTCAGCGTCGTGAGAGATTCCACTAGCCAACCACTTGTGTCACCCGAAAATTCGGGGGCTTCCGGGTTTTTATATTCAAAAACCGGTGGATTCGTGGTGTTTGGGCTTCTTTTTTGTGTCGTTCTTGGCTGCCAAATTCAGAGTGGTGCATGGCTGAGTGATTTTGGTGGACATGCAGATGAAGGGGCTCATGTCGTAACCAGCTTAATGGTTCGCGACTATCTGGCGGGTGGATTTCAGGAAGAATTGCACCCGGTGCGTTTCGCTGAGTCTTATTATGATAAATATCCAAAAGTTGCAATCGGCCACTATCCGCCTGGATTTTATGGGGTAGCGGGTGTGGCTTTGTTATTTTCTCGATCTCCAGAAGCTATTTTATTAACAATGGCACTCTCTTGCGCCTTCTGCTGCTGGCTGACATGGCGAATTGGGAATTGTATTTTTCAAGCGAAATCGTCAGCCCTCGTCGCTGCGTTTCTTCTTTGTCTACTTCCCCTGATCCGGATCTATACCGCCATTGTGATGTCGGACGTATTGTTGGTAAATTTTTGTTTATTGGCCCTGTGGGCATTCGCACAATATTTGTCTACTTCTAGACTTCGTTACTCCCTTGCATTTGGTTTCTGGGCTGCGTTTGCAATTCTTACGAAGGGGTCAGGGTTGATGCTTGCATTGGTTCCGCCAATCGCCATTTGTCTAAACGCAAAATGGTCTTATCTCCGTGACTGGCGGCTTTGGATAGCCGCACTGCCCGTTCTGGTTCTCGCACTTCCCTGGCTGCTGTTGACTCGCCATATCACGGAAGAAGGGATGAGCCACCAGCCGTTTGCCGAATATCTCACACAGGCGATTCCTTATTATTTTTCAGGATGCACCGAAGTGATGGGTTGGGGCGCTTTCATTCTCCTGATTGGCCTTGCTGCCTGGACGTTGATTAGACGAGTTCGTTCATCCATTTCTCCGATCGAAAGTGTTTTGTGGGCATTTATTTGCGGCCTGTTTATCTTGTACGCTACCGTTCCTTCCGGGTTCGATTATCGCTATCTCGTTCCGATTTTGCCGGCTGCTTTCGTCTTAATAGTTTTAGGAATTGAACGATTCGCCGGCAGCTCCGGGAAAAGGAGGTGGCTTTCAATTGTAGCGGTGTTAATTTTCGCAGCGATTGTTCTTTTTGAGACTTGGCGCCCAGTCGAAAAGATATACACAGGATCCAATGAAGCTATTGCTGCCGCAGTTGCCGATTATGATGAAAGAAAGACTACGATTCTAGTAATCTCAAATGCCAGAGGCGAAGGCGCGCTTATTTCTGCCGCTGCTTTTTTGAATAATGATTCGGTAACAGTCAAAAGAGGATCAAAAATCCTGGCGAGCAGTGATTGGCTGGGACGAGGCTATGCGGCGTCTTTCGAAGACAGCCTCCAGTTTGACGAGGTTTTAGAAGATCAGAAAATCGATTCCATCATTATTGATAATCCTGATAAAAATGCTGCAGCACACTGGAAACTTGCCCTGAAACTACTGACTGAAACGAATGCTGCCGCCCCCTATCAACAAGTCGGGGAGCTTCGATCCAAGCGAAAGCGCGCTGTTGAAAATCAGTTCCGAGTCTTTAAGGTCACTCGTTTTCGATCCGAAACTGAGCCGTGACAGCCCTGTGTTGAGATGGGCGATCGGATTCTGTGATGCACCAAACTGGCGTCCAGTTTTCATTGCAATAGAGGTAATCGATTCTCATCCATGGACCTCCCAGGCTGAGTGGATTTCGGGTGACACCTGGAAAAGAATAACCGAATCCATGACCCGATTCAGCATGGGCGTCGCTGAACTCTCCCTGAAATAAGGAGTGGATATAACCACCTGCAGGTGCATTGAAATCTCCAACAATCAAGACAGGTAATGGATCATCCCGCATGATCTGGACGAGTTCCCGAGCCTGTTCCACTCGTTCATCCCAGAAAACCTGATTGATCTTGCGTTTTTCCCCGAGCGATGTTCCGGGGATACCGATGATCCCATATAAAAACGACCCTCGAAAATAATACTTAAGGGTGTCCCGGGGAGAAATAACATGAACGCTGTAAATGGCGATTGGAGTCCCGCTAAAGTCTAATTCAAAGCGAGCGGCCGGAGCAAAGTCCTGATTGCCGTGTGGCACAGTGACCAGCGTTGAGGACACGATCGGATAGCGGCTCAGAAGAGTGAATTCGCCTTCACTTTTCGTGAACTTGAACTCCTCATATCCTGCTGCTTCGGCATACCGGCCCGCTCTTCCTGAAGCTTCTTGCAAAGCGACTACATCAGGGGTGGTCGCATTTTTGAACGGTTGGAGACTTTGGTTTGCGTTTTGACCACGGTTGTAGGTCAAAACTGTTATTTCTTTTCCAGCTTGCGACGTTACAGCTGTAGGTGTCTTGCGTATTTCCCATCCCATGCCAATCCACACAAATAGGGCGCAAGCGACTGCCAACAAGGCGAATAGACGTCGGTGAATAAGGAGCAGAACAGGAAATAGTATGATGGCTGGCAGTAGGAAAACAGCTCGAGGCACATACAAACCGAATGCAAAAGTCAGATTTTTTTCCCCCACATAACGAAAGAAAACAATGCACAGCAGAAGCGAAATTACATAGCTCAATGTCAGGAAAATCAGAATACGCCGACACTGCAATCTGACTTTCGCCAGGAATTGCTTCCGAGAATCGTCATCTACGAGAATTTCACCAAGACGTTTGACTGAAAACTGCCTCATTCTAGGTCGGGTAAACGAAACCCTGGTAACCGGGACTCTGGTTGCTCCATTTCAAACACAGGTTGCTCCATTTCGGGCTCAGGCTGTTCGACTTTAATTACTGCGGGAACTTTTGGTGTGCCAACCGGTTTGAAGCGATGTTTAACCAAGGCAATGATCACCCACGAAAGGATCAATAACGTGAATAGAATTATCAGAGACTCCAGAATAGTGAATCCTTTTGATTTTTTGGAGAAAACATTCTTTTTTTGATTCATCATTTTACGGTAGATTGATCCGACATCGAATTCACTACTTTCTTGCAAAGTTGAATAAGATTTCTTGGGTTGCAAGATGAAACTGAAGCTTCCTCGTCCAACGCGTTGCCTCATAAAAAAGGGCTCTCTTTCAAAAGTGCAGAGCGGTTTCCTGTCTGAGTTTCAGAAAGAGATAATTCAGGGATCAGATTCCGCGGGATTTGTGGATGAAAAAATGCCGGATGTAAATGGCGGGTTAATTCCGGTACGCTTGTAGGTATTTTAATTTCAAGGTTAGATTGAGTCAAGATTGGTGTTTTTCAGGACTTTTCCAATGGCTGGACGGTGAGGAGCCCACAGGGCGACGAGGCGTCCAGCCAGTGGAGCGGTTATCCCCCCCCTTCGTTTTTTGTTGCCGTTTCCGGGCATCTTTGAGGCGATAGCTTTCACCGTTGGCCTCTATAATGTGGACCCGGTGTGTCAGACGATCGAGCAGTGCTCCGGTCAGCCGTTCGCTTCCCATCACCTCGGTCCAGTCTGACAATTGATGCGTTGAAAAAGGCGATTCATACCCGCAATCCAAACCCCGGCTTGATGGTTCACACCGATCAAGGCAGCCAATACGGATCGCGGGCCTATCGCGATAACCTCGATTCAATCCAGGCCCATCAAAGCATGTCACGGCGGGGTAATTGTGGGAATGGAGGAAACGGGTAATGATAGATTTGTAACGAATAGATAACAACTGACCGAAAAGAACGAACGCGCATCGATTAACACAGGAAAGCAATTCTTACGGGGAATCTATAGGCCGTTGTTCTCAGGTGATTATGGCAGCTTCCAATCCGTAGGTCACGCGTTCGAGTCGACCTAACGGCGGAATTCCGTGAGTTGTTTTCGCACTCTCGCTGGGTGATGTTCCGATCCGATGAAGAAAACTCATGTTCTGGTTCTAATCGTTTTATCCGTGGCACTTTCGGCCGTCGGACAGGACATCAATTATTCCGACCTGTTTAGTCCGGTCCATGGGTACCACACCCAGGAACTCAACGATCCGTTCACTCGGTTGATAGCGGATGTCAAATCCGGGAAACGCGAACTCGACAACAGCAGTTCAAAGGCATTCATCGCCAGCATGCTGGAACATCTCGACGTTCCAGCCAGTTCCCAATTGCTGATTTTCTCCCGGACCAGCCTTCAAACGCGGAGAATCTCGGGGAGCAATCCCCGGGCTGTGTATTTCAACGAGAACGTCTACGTCGGGTATATTCCCGGCGGAAGTGTCGAAATCATTTCGCTCGATCCCGAGCTCGGAGGAATCTTCCATATCTTCGACAGACCGAAAAACGACGCAAAACCGGTGTTCGAACGAGGAGGAGGGCTCTGCGTGGATTGTCACTCTGTCGCCAAGACTCGGCGCGTTCCCGGGCTCTCGACTCGGTCGGTGATTCCCGGTGCCAACTGGGGCAAACTCGTGGCATTCAGCGACAACCAGATGGGCCATCAGATTCCTCTCAGCGAGCGTTTTGGCGGCTGGCATGTGACTGGGGATTCGGGGATCACCGACCACAAGGGTAACCTGACCGGCCAGAGAGTCGGTGGAAAGATCGTCACCGAGGTGATCGAGCCAGGCACTGAATTTGATTGGTCTGCGTATCTCACCGAGACCAGTGATATCCTTCCGCACCTGATCCTCGAGCATCAGGCAGGATTCATGAACCTGGTTTTGGAAGCCACCTACCGGGCGCGGACCTATCAGCATATCGGCAAAGGGGAAATCAAGCCGGAACATGTTGCGGTGCTTCACGGCCTTGCCGATGAACTCGTTCGCTACCTGCTGTTTGCCGACGAAGCGAAATTTCCGGCAGGTGGAATCCGAGTCGACCCGCAGTATCGCGAGGATTTTCTCGCTGATCGCAAGGAGGCATCGAACGGGATCTCGCTGAAGGATCTTGACCTGGAAACTCGGATTTTCAAACACCCTTGCAGTTACCTGATCCACAGCGACGTCTTCCAGGCGACTTCCGATCTCTTCAAGCAGCGCGTTTATCAGGTTCTCGGCGAAGCGCTCAGTATCGAAAAACCAAATCCGGACTTTGCCTATCTTTCCGTCACAGAAAAGGAGGCGATCCGCGGCATTCTCCGGGAAACGCTCAGCGATTTGCCGGGCGGCTGGTGAACGACCTGGCAGCCTGGAAAAAAGGTCAGGGAACTTCCGGCATCTACTGGATCCCCGTGTTGCGTATCAATTCGAGCTTGATCCTGCAAGGATTCTGACGACTATGGGAGGATGAGAATCGCTTTGGCCCTAGTATCCCTGATCGGAGCGGCGTCGCTTCACGCCGCAGAACCCCTGATTGTTCCTGATTGCGTCATATGGTTCGAAGACCTCGAGAATCTCGACGCGATCAAAAAGGAAGCAGCTAAAGAGAACAAGGCTGTCTCTTTTCTCCTGATGGAACCGGGCTCCACGTGAGGCCCTTCCAACGCCGCCAGTTTGACGGCAATCAAAGCAATTAAAGATGACTCAATAATCGTGTTCATCGATGGCTCGAACCTCCACCTCACACCGAAATCGGTTGTGAAGGCCATCGAGGATGCTCCCTTAGTGGCCACTCCGATCGTGGCCGTTTTCGATTCTGCCATTGAGAAGAACCTCGGCGTCCTTGGATACGGTGACATCCGAAAACGCGACGGTTTAAAGAATCTAAAGGCAAAAATCGCTGAGTTGCGCGGCACTGATGATAAAGTGACCAGCAGCCCCGAGGCCGGCAATAAGCAAATCGCCAAGCTGACCAGGGAAAAAACGGAATAAGTCTTTTTCGTTGAGTCCGGAAAGTGATGGAGCGCGCCTGGTTTGAGGCGCTGAGATTTTCTCTGGATAGATCGCGGCAGGGCCATGAATCGTCCGATGTTTTTTCTCTGCTTGTCGGCATTCGGGTTGTAGCCGTCATTAATTCATGAAGATGGAGATCTGTCAGATTGTCTCGCCTCAAATCAACCCGACTAATGTGAAAGCGGATCGAGCATTCGCAACAGTGGGGCTCTTTGTGGTGGCGCTTGCTTTCTTGACTGCAGTGAGAACTGCCGGCGCAGCCAAACCTGCTGAGAATCGGGAAGAGCGGCGGGTTGCCTCCGAGGCTGATCGACTGAAGAACTGGCCCAACTTGTTGGGGCCAGCGGCCAATGTTTCCCCAGCCACCGGCCTGTTGAAGGATTGGAACGGCGAGACAGGCGAAGGAATCAAGTGGAAGACCCGGATTCCGCTGCCCGGCTACAGCTCGCCGATTTATTGGGATGGAAAACTCTACCTAACCGGTGCCAACGCATCGACCCGGGTCGTCTATTGCATCGATTCCCAAAGTGGTGAGATCATTTGGGAGAGACACGTGAAGAATATTCCCGGATCCCCCAAGAGTGTTCGTATCAGTGAGGGCGCTGGATACGCGTCGTCGACAATGGCGACAGACGGTGTTCGGGTTTTCGCGAGCTTTGCGAATGGCGATCTTGCCGCCCTCGATCTCGAGGGAAGCCCGATCTGGTCGAAGAATCTCGGGAAACCGGAAAATCTCTACGGCCACGCTTCGTCGCTGGTAACTCATGGCGACAACCTGTTGATTCAGTATGATCAGGAGAATCTCGGATATGTCGCGGCTTTGGATGTGGCGACCGGAAACGAACGCTGGAAGACGGAACGGGATTTCCGCTCTTCTTGGTCGATGCCGCTGGTCGCTATGATCGGCGATCACGAGGAGGTTATTCTCGCGGCCGAACCGACCGTGGTTTCCTACGATCTGAAATCCGGCAAAGAACTCTGGCGGCTCGATTGTCTCAAATACGGCGAGGTGACCGCAGTCCCGGTCTACGCTGACGGGCTTGTCTACGTTTCTGCGGATTCTGCCAATCTCAGCGCGATCGACGTGAAGACTCAAAAGATTGTGTGGGAAAGCAGCTTCTCCAAGCCCGGGGTCTCCACCCCCCTGCTTCACGAAGGACTGCTCTACTGTGGGGCCGACGACGGTGCCTTTGCCTGTTTCGATGCGAAAACCGGAGAAGAACTCTGGACCGAATACGCGGATGACGGTTTTTATGCCTCCCCGATCCTGGCGGACGGCAGAGTCCACCTGCTGGACCGCAGCGGGACGATGCACATTCTCAAACCTGGCCGCGAATTGAAGATTCTCGGGCAGTCCCACCTCGGAGAGGAAGCTTCCTGCACCCCGGCAGTGGTCGGTGACAGCTTCTACATTCGCGGACTGAAACACCTTTTCCGAATCGGTCCCTGATTAAAGTGGACATGGAAGACCTAGTATGCGATTCGGCCTGCTTTCGAGCGCCCGGGCGAGCGAATCAGTTTCACTTTGCACACCGCAAAGGCATTCCGAAACGGCTGGTTTCGAAGGCACAGACCATTTGCCTTTCTGCCTTTCGGCGGATTTTTCACGTAAACGAAAACATTGGCGAGCCCGCCGGATTCGCTGATAAGAATCGATTCATCAAGAGGACGTTCATCGCCGTAGGAGTTTTTGCTGTCGTCGAGTGGGAGAAGACGACGCTCAGGCTTTGTGACTTCGAGCTTTCAGCTCGTCTCACGGCTCAACTATTTGTGGGAGCCCGAGGTGGAGCGCAGACAGCCTAAGGCAAATGTCTGGCAGGGTTTTCACGAGTCAATAGGGTACGTTCGTTGAGGCAACCCTATTGGTTCGTGAAATGATTCGAGGAAGAATGATGCGTTTGAATGCCGAGAGCATTTGGCTGAATACCTTTGTCAAAATTTGAAAAATGTTGACTGGACCCCACTGATGACTCAAATTTTTCACCCTTTCTCCCCCTGAATTCCCTCAAACCCGGCCGGACCAACGCGCCGCTAAAAACCCTTGAAAAACCAAATTCCTATCAATGTGAATGAGTCGCATTATTCGATTCAACTTCCGCATGGGGGACTCAAGCAAAGTGGAGTGGGCAAAGACTGCTCGCGTTACAGCCTCGAAGAATACCTCACTCTGAAACGAGTGTCCGTCCTGATTGAAAATTAATAACAAACCCGATGAATATGTTTCCCGATAGCATTCTAGAACGTTTGGAAAAAGGTGGCGTCGTTGCCGGCTTTTCCCTGGACCAAGTCGAACACGCCGTCCCGCTTGCCAGAGCCCTGCTTGCTGGCGGTATAGACGCGATTGAACTGACCTTGCGCACTTCGGTTGGGATGGATGCTGTGAAAGCGATCTGCTCCGAGGTGCCCGAAATGCTGGTGGGCGTCGGGACAATCCTAACTCCCGAGACAGCGAGAGAAGTCAAAGAAGCGGGAGCCGATTTCGGTGTTTCCCCCGGCTTAAATCCAGAGGTGGTTTGCGCCGCGCAGGAGGCGGGGCTGCCTTTTGCTCCAGGCATCTGCACGCCTTCCGATGTGGAAGCCGCGATTACCCTGGGTTGCCGTTTCGTGAAATTCTTTCCTGCCGAAGCCTCCGGCGGCCTGAAATATCTACAGAGCATGGCAGCGCCCTACAAGCATCTCGGGATTCGTTATTTCCCCCTCGGCGGTTTGAATGCCGACAACATGAATGATTACCTGGCAGATGACATCGTTCCCGCAGTAGGCGGATCGTGGATCGTCAAAAAGGATCTAGTCATGAAGGAAGACTGGGATGGAATCACAGCGAGCGCAGCAGAAGTCCTCGATCGAATCAACCGATAAAAAAACATGAAGCCCGTCGTTACTTTTGGAGAAATTATGTGTCGACTCGCATCGCCGGGAAATCTTCGACTGCGTCAAACACGCGAGTTGGAAGTTACCTATGCGGGAGCCGAAGCCAGTGTCGCAGCATCGGTCTGCAACTTCGGCGGTGAGGCGCGATACATTACGGCACTGCCGAAGCACGCCTTGGCCGAAGCGACGATGGATTCGCTCCGCGCCGTTGGAATCGACACGAAATTCGTGAAGCGAACGGACGCTGGTCGTCTCGGAGTTTACTTTCTCGAAACCGGGGCCAATCAGCGACCTAGCAATGTCATCTATGACCGTGCTGATTCGGCCATCGCGACCACTCCAGCGGAGCAGTACGACTGGGATGCAATTTTCGATGGGGCACAATGGCTTCATCTCAGCGGAATCACCCCTGCCCTTTCAGAAATAGCGGCGCAGGCGACCCTCGTGGCCGCGCAAAAAGCACAGGCGGCAGGGGTTCAGGTTTCGATCGACCTCAACTTCCGTAAGAAACTCTGGGACTGGAATCCTTCCCAGTCAGCAGGTGATCTGGCCGAAGAAACGATGCGTGGAATCCTGCCTCATATTGATGTGATCATTGCGAATGAGGAAGACTGTTCCGACGTTCTTGGAATTCTTGCGGCCGAGACTGATGTTGAAGCAGGAGCATTGAACACGGAGCGATATCCCGACGTTGCCCGGCAGGTCGTCGAGCAGTTCCCGAACGTAAGCAAAGTTGCCATCACCCTGCGCGAGAGTCTTTCAGCAACCCACAATAACTGGGGCGCAATGCTCTACGTTGCCGCGAACGATGCCCCCTATTTTGCCCCGCTTGACGGCGAAGGAAATTATCAGTCCTACGAAATCAAAAATATCGTCGATCGCGTCGGCGGTGGTGACTCATTCGCAGGCGGCCTGATTTTTGCCCTTACAACAGCTGAGCTCAGCGAGCCTCAGACTGCGTTGAGATACGGAGTAGCTGCCTCTTGCCTGAAGCATTCTATCAAGGGCGACTTCAACTTTTCCACTCGCTCTGAAGTCGAATCCCTTATGGGCGGTTCAGCATCCGGACGTGTCGTTAGATAACCACATCGAAAAACACACCCACCATTAGTCTAATGACTTCATACGCAAAAAACGCATTTCTCTTTGCCACCATCGTCGCCATGGGAGGATTTCTTTTCAGATCGGTTTACGCCAATATTGACGACAATTTGAAGTTCAAGTTGGGTTTCAGGAACCGGTTCCTGAAGCGCCCCTATTTCCCATCGAAGTTCACGCGGTCCGGCTTGGAGATGTTGCGATTGTCACCAATCCCTTCGAACTGTATCTCGACTGCGGAATTCAAATGAAGGGCCGCAGTCCAGCCGTGCAAACGTTCGTTGTTCAACTTGCGGGCAGCGCCTCTTATCTCCCAACCGAGCGAGCCGTTCGCCAGGGCGGTTATGGTGCCTTTGAGAAAACGTGTGTCGTCGACCCAAAAGCGGGAGACCAGATCGTTGCGGAAACGCTAGACTTGCTGAAATCACATTGGGATTCCGAATAGACAGGGTTTGTTTGGCGAACTTTCGCTGTTGTATTGTGAGATGTGGGTTCACAAAGTAGAAAGCATTCGAATTGGTGGGAAACATCCAAGATGGGGCGAGTCGTCCCACCTCGGACACATTTTGGACTCGCATCTTCCGATCGAACAGGGTCTGTTCGATGAATCAATAGGGTTGGATCGTAAAAATTGATAAGGGCTGAAGCCTCCCCTTCCCTACATTCTTCAAATCAAACAAATCCGTGGCGCAATTCACCTGCAAATTTCGGCGACATACCTGGCTGGTGGACTCATAATTGTGAACGATTAATCCAAACGAAATGAAACCAATCGTCCAAATTTCTCTCGATCTCACCAATATTAATGAAGCTCTCGAAACGGCTACCCTCGCGCGTCGAGCAGGAGTGGATTGGCTGGAAGCAGGCACGCCTTTAATTTTAGCTGAAGGACTTCACGGCGTCCGCGCGCTTCGCGAGGCCTTTCCCGATGCTCCTGTTGTGGCGGATTTAAAGACGATGGACGGCGGCTATTTGGAGGCTGAAATGATGGCGAAAGCGGGAGCAACGCATGTCGTCGTCATGGCCCAAGCCCACCCCGAAACCATCAAGTGTGTGGTTCAGGCAGGTGCAGATTTTGGATGCGAAGTGATGGGCGACAATTTGGGTTACCCCTCAATGGTCGACGGAGCAAAAATTCTTGAAGACCTTGGTTGCGGCTATGTTATTCACCACATTGGATACGACGAGCGCCGTGGAATCGCAGCAGCCGGTCAGCGAATGCCGAGCCCGCTTGATGAACTTCGGGAAGTGGTCGATGCGGTGAAGGTTCCGGTTCAAGCCGTCGGAGGACTGAGTCTGGAACAGGCGATCGAATGTCCAAAATTAGGAGCGCCGCTTGTCGTGCTCGGCGCTCCCCTAACAATCGATGCCGATGCGTTTAAGACGGCTGATGGTGATCTCGAAGGATCGCTTCGCATGATTTGTGATGCGATTCACGCGCAAGATGTCCCTTCCTTTTAATCGAAGCGCTTCCCACTTTTAACATGAAATCAGCAGCTGTTGTTAACTACGCACCCGAAAAGGGCTCCGTCGAAATCCGCGAAATCGAACGGCCTGAGATCGGTTCAAATGATGTTCTCCTCGAAGTCGCCAATGTAGGCGTTTGCGGAAGCGACCTTCACCAATGGACGGCGGATCATTCCTGGCCGGTAAATTACCCCGTCGTGCTTGGTCACGAATTCGGCGGCCACATTGTCGAGATTGGAAAAGAGGTAGAAGGTTGGAACGAAGGCGATCGCGTCGTTTCCGAAACCGCTGCCATCATCAGCGAAAACAATCCGATGACGCGCCGAGGCCTTTATAATCTGGATCCCACTCGCAAGGGATTCGGCTACGGTGTGAATGGAGCGATGACAAAATACGTTCGCGTTCCGTCGCGCATTCTTCATCACGTGCCGGACGCCCTCCCCTTTGAACAAGCCTGCCTCACTGAACCGTGTTGCGTTGCCTACAGTGCGGTGGTGAAAAATGCGCGGATCGAACCGGGGGATCGCGTCGTTGTGTTAGGCCCTGGAACCATCGGAATTCTCTGCGCTGCGATGGCTCGACTCTGCGGAGCTGAGGTCGCCATTGTCGGCCTCGAACAAGATGCGCATCGCCTTGAGATCGCAAAACAATATGGATGCGAAGTCATCATCGGCGACGCAAAACCTTGGGCGCTGGAACGTGATGGACTGGGCTGCGATGGGGTGATCGATGCGGCGGGTGCCAGTGTCACCTTGAAGATCGCGCTCGACATCGTTCGGCCTGCAGGATGGATCAGTAAAGTCGGTTGGGGTCGTGATCCCTTGAATTTTAATCTTGATCCGTTGGTTCAAAAAAACATTAAGCTGCAGGGAAGCTTCAGTCACAACTGGCCTATTTGGGAACGAGTTATTGCGCTTCTCGCAAGTGGTCAACTCGATGTGAAACCGATTATCGGAGGCGTTTGGTCGATCACGGATTGGCACGAAGCATTCGAGAAAATGCATTCCGGCGGAGTTGTGAAATCTGTTCTGAAACCCGACTAACATACCCATGCCAAAACTCGCCGCATTTCCCAAAGCCTTCATGCAAGCCCTCTGCAAGGATGGCACGATGACTGTTTCTGAATGGATTCAACTCGCTGCCGACCTCGATATTCAGGGGCTCGAATGGTATGCGGGGTTCATCGAGATGGAGGATGAATCCAATTGGACCCGCTTTCGAACCGAGGTAGAGGACACGGGAAAAGTGATTCCGATGATGTGTTGTTCTCCCGATTTCACGCATCCTGACAAAGCGTTTCGCGATCAGGAAATCACAAAGCAAAAGCGCTGGATCGACATGACCCACGCCCTCGGCGGTAGTTTTTGCCGAGTGCTCAGCGGGCAACGTCGGCCTGAGTTAAGTATCGACGAAGGCGTCAAATTCGCTGCCGATTCAATCATCGACTGCCTGCCCTACGCGGAGGAACACGGCATCACCTTGATCATCGAGAATCACTACAAGGATGACTTTTGGGAGTATCCCGAATTTGCACAGCAAATGGACGTCTTTTGCCAATTGGTGGATCAAATCGATCACCCGAATTTCGGAGTGAACTACGATCCCAGCAATACCTACCTGGCGGGAGAAGACCCGATCAAATTACTAAAGCGAGTGTCCGATCGCGTCGTCACCATGCACGCGAGCGACCGCTATCTGGCTGAAGGAACCATCGAAGATTTGCGCAACGAAGAAGGCGGCGCCCTCGGCTACGCCAAACGGTTACGGCATGGCGAGATCGGCAAAGGCCTCAACGACTATGATGCCATTTTCACTGAACTAAAAAGCAAAGGCTTCGACAGCTGGATCAGTATCGAAGACGGCGTTGATGGAATGAATCAGCTCGCCCGCAGCGTTGAATTTCTGAAACGAAAAATCGCTCAGCATTGGAAATGAGATGCTTCAACTGTTCGCAACCAACTTATCCATAGTACGTTTCGCTCTGAAACAATCTGAGTAATTTTCGATTCGGTCTGGCACAATCCAGCTCCAGCTCTCATGAAAAAATTCTATCATCTCTCATTCGCCGTTGTTCTTGTAACACTAGCACAGCCAGTTTTTGGTCAGGCACCAACTACAGCAGAATCATTACTCACGCCGTTTGTTGAGCACTCAGAGTTGGCCGGAGCCGTCGGTTTTGTCATCGGAAAAGGCGGCGAACTCGCAACGGTTACAGTAGGCTTTGCGGACATCATTGCAAAAAAACCGATGGCAGCAGATTCTACCTTTTGGATTGCATCGCAGTCAAAGCCAATGACCGCCACAGCAGTCATGATGCTTGTCGACGAAGGAAAAATTGCCCTTGATGATCCCGTTGAGAAATACCTCCCCGAGTTCAAAAGTCAGATGGTGATTGCCGAAATAGATGACGATCACGTCCTGCTTCGGAAGCCCGTCCATCCCATTACAATTCGTGAAGTGTTAAGTCACGTCAGCGGATTGCCATTCAAATCAGCAATGGAGGAACCCACTCTGGACGGACTGCCTCTGAATTTGGCAGTTCGCAGTTATGCAGCTGCACCGCTCGCAACCGAACCGGGAACTCATTTCCAATATTCAAATGCAGGAATCAATACCGCCGCCCGTGTTCTCGAAGTCGTTTCAGGGATGAAATATGAAGATTTCATGCAGCGGCGGCTCTTCGATCCACTCGGCATGAATGATACCACATTTTGGCCGAGTGAAACTCAAGTTGAAAGGCTTGCAAAATCGTATCGGCCTAACAAAACCAAAGACAATCTCGAAGAATTTGGACTGGGCCAAATGAAGTGGCCTCTAACCGACCGCACGGGACGCTTTCCCATGCCGGCCGGTGGACTTTTTTCAACGGCAGAGGATACCGCAACGTTTTGCCGAATGCTTCTCAACGGAGGTGAACTCAATGGCAAACGATACATCAGCAAGGCTGCTCTTGCTGAACTCTCCCGCAAACAGACGCCTGATTCCATCAAAAACGGATACGGATTAGGCTTCTCAGTTGGTGGTGATTCGTTCGGACACGGTGGCGCTCATGCTACCAAGATGGATATCTTTCCTGAGCAAGGCATCGCTGTTATCTGGATGGTTCAGCACGTGGGATTTCCCGGAGAAGGTAAGAACGCACATGGCGTTTTTAAAAATTGGGCGATTCAAAAATTCGGAAAATAAAAAACCAAACCTCACTGATTCAGCGACCATTTCAAAACCAATTCGGCATCAGTCCAGACGCCTTCCCAGGAACTCCCCAAAATCACCGCGAGCACTTCTTTGTCGCCACGCTTTGCGGCAGCGATCAGACAACACCCCGCTGATTCAGTATAACCGGTCTTCATCCCGACGCATTCTGCATAGGAATGAATCAGCTCGTTGCTGTTTTCGATCTCGATCGTCTTGCCTCCTTGATACGTGAACGTTGTCTTCTTCGTTTCAACGATCTTTCGAATTTCTGGGTTTACCCAACAGGCACGGGCTAAAATCATCATGTCACTCGCAGTTGAATGCTGGCCTTCAACGGTCAATCCATGAGCTGTCTTAAAAACCGAGTTCTTCATGCCCAGCTCAATTGCCTTTGCCTGCATCACCTTCGCAAAATTTCCCTGACTCGCGGAATGGTCTCGCGCGAGGCATTTCGCGACATCGTTGTAGCTCCGAACCAACATCACCTCCAGCAGCTTTCCTTTCTCATAACGACTTCCTGCGGTGATCCACAAATTGCGCGGCGTCACCATTCCGTCGGTTTTTTCCACCATCACCATATTGTCCAAATCACCGCTTTCAGCAATAATCAGCCCGGTCAGCAGTTTCTGCGTGCTTGCAACGGATCGCTTCTCATCGACGTTTTTCGAAAATAGAACCGCCCCGGTTTTTACATCGACTGTCAGCGCACTTTTGGCCGTCAGTTTCGGCAGCGCACTTTTATCCTGAGCCGAAAGAATCGCGCACGAAAAAATCAGCACAATGCACACCTTGGAAATTTGAATGGTCATTTTGGGGGAATCTGATTCAGCGTATAATACGCCGTCGGCGAGTCGAGTGATTTCCCTCCGCTCGCCGATTTGATTCCCTTCGTCCGTAATTCGTGAACGTAGAATTCACGCAACCCATCCACCTTCAATCGCACGGTCAGTCCATCATTTGATACTACCGGAAGCTCGATTTTCAGAATCTGTTTTTGAATTTCATCGCCCCCATATTTTTGTGAATACTGATACGTGTAGTTCTCCAACTCGAATGCACCGGCGGCTAGAACCGTTTCGCGATCAACTGGCTGGGTGAATTTCAATTCAAATCCATCCGACTTCGCCCGCATTTCCTGGATCGCAAAAGGCGGAACCTTGGGATCATAATCAACGCGGACCAATCCGTATGAGCGGTTGCCCAATGACGACCATCCACGGTTAGTCATGCCAACAAAAAGCGGACCGTCATCCGAAAATTCCAACCGCAAAACTGCCGCTGGAAACCCACTCAAAAATGGAAAGCAGGCCCCCTGATACTCGCCACCCACTTTTTCAAGAAACACCCGATTCACCCCCGCGTTGGTAAATTCACCAATCAAAAGCTGTCCATCAAACGGTCCAAATTTTCCATCCGCGTCGATCAATTGAACGTCAGTTCCGCTCCGCCCAACTTTGTTGTAGGGCAACCACACTGCGGGCGGAACAAACTCCTTTGAACTTCTCAACGCCTGCGGATACGGCACATTTGCTTTTGGCATCTCAATCTTCATCGGCGATCCCTCAATTTCCTGACCTTTAGCAGATTCCTGATTTCCGTAAAAAACACCTTTTCGAAGATGATAAATCGGAGTGGCAGGAATCCATGTTCCCTGCTGGTCCGAGAAAAACAGATCACCAGCCGCATTGGCACCCATCCCACTAGGCGACCGCATTCCGAATGACTGAGGTTGAAACTTTCCGTCTTTCCCAATCGTTCCACCCCACCCACGCCAACCGTTGTGGTTGTTCGTGTGCGGCCCCATATCCAAATTCAGCGTCACCCAATACTCCCCTGCCTCATCAAGCTCCGGCCCGTAAGCATAAGCGTGGTAGGCCCCCGAAACATTCCAGCCGTCAGCCTCCGTCAGATAACCATCGGCCACGCCGTCTCCGTCTTTATCGCGGAGCCGCGTCACCTCGCTTCGTTGCGTTGTTAGCAAATCGTCGCCCTCTTTGGTGAGTCCGAGCGGCTCATGCAGTCCTGATGCGAACAGCGAAAATTTCACATCGTCAGGTTTATCTGAAAGCACTCCATCTATGATCCAAATATCCCCTTTGCGAGTAGCAACAGCCAGCTTGCCGTCTCCCATCCAGGCCATTCCACTGACCTCAAGGGCAACGCCATCACCCGGTTTCCACTCTTTCGAACGCGATGTCGATGGCGAGCTTGCCGTAAGGATTTCGTGAAAGTTATACGAATCCTGTGCGCCAAGATTTATACAGAAAGCCAAGCCAACAGCTCCCGAGAAAATCAGTTTTTGGAATCGAGAAAAAGTTCGAAATTCAAATTTCATTTCGAAAAATAGGTGAAAGTGATCGCACGGTCGGTCGCCTTGGTTTCAAATTCAACGCCCACCGGATGTATTGGTTTTGCAGGTTCAGCACCACCTTCAGCCCACCGAATCGTTCGCACCAGCTTGCCGTCTTCGCCTGAGAAACGCTCACTTACTTCGAGACCGTCTTCGGATCGAAGAAATGTCGGGTTGCCTTTTTCATCAAGTTCGTAACCACGGAATCGCATCGGTGCAGTCGACTTTTCAAATTCAAAAACCTCTTCTTCAAGTGGATCACCAAACGGCGCCGCCCGGGTAAAAAACGTATCATACCCGTCGAAGAATTTGCCCTTCCACACCAAAGCCGGTTGCCCTGATGCGCCATCAATCGCTATATTTACCTCTCCTGGGAACCCTACCAGAATAGCTTTCGTTCCGACCTTATTTAAAAATGTCCGCTGAATGATTGGGCGATCTTTCGGAATCAATTCGAACGCACCGCTCGCCCGATCTGGAAATCCTTCGGGGACGCCTTCACCGTTTTTGATGAAATTCCAAATCGCTCCAATTTGCGTTTCGGCATCACCTCCCGCTACATCCGGCACCATCGATTTCCCGCCGGGCCATAACGGCGGCATCAAAGTTCCCGGTCGATAGCTGGCCGGATTCAAAAGGTATTCACGAAACCACGACGGTTGCAGCCGCTGATCCAAATTACTGATGTCCATCGCCTGAATTCCCAACGACGCGCGTTCTTCCCAGCGATGACAGGTGATACAATTCACTCCGCCGTGAATGCCCAATAGCTTTTGTCCTGCTTCCAAATCTTCGACTTTTGCTATCGGTGTCGCGTCTGGATTGGAATCGATTTTCGAAAGCCACGCCGCCATTTTTTTTGCCTGCGCGGGATACTTCGGCATCTGTGTTTTTACATAGTCCCTAACCCGGCTTCCTTCGGTTCCTGAAAAAACAGATTCAATCCATTCCAGTTTCAGCTTGTGCCCGACCCCTGTCAGCGGTGGCGCAAGTCGCCCTGAGTCGCCCAAACCTTCGTCACCGATAAAAAACGAGTTCGTTTCCACAACCGGCCCGCCGATTCCATCACGTTCATGACACGCGTAACAATTCATCGCGGCCAAAGTCAGCTTTCCGTCGTCATCACTCGTCTGCTTTTCAGATTTCAGAAAGGCAACCAACGACTTCCGCTGCTTCTCAGATAGATCGTAAAACGGACGTCCTTCAGCCGGTTCATCCGAAAGGCAACCACCTCCAGCACCCGAAGAAATCGGCTTAATTAGTGCCGCCTTTTGCTCAGATAAACCATCGTGGCAAGACGCGCAGTTTAGTTTATTCACCCACTCGCCGCCTCGTTTGATCGCATCAAAATCAGCCTTGGTCCACGTCCTCACATCAAATTTCGTGTCGGGTACACTGGCTTGATCGTCCCATAGATGAGCTGCGATATCTGACGCCTCTTCCGGCAACAGCTGAATGTGAGGCATCCGACCATCGGGTCGAAATGTGCTAATGTTCCCCAAAAAATAGGCCAGCCCCTTCACATCGGTTTTCTTTCGAAAATCAGGATGAGAAATCGCATTCTCAAACTTCTCCAACTTTCCATGAGGCGAAATAAAATCAGGAGTCGCCGCATGACACGCGCCACATCCCTTTTCGTGATACATCGCACTTCCAGCCTCTGCATTAGTGTGACGCTGCGCGCGTATTTTTAATTTCGTTGGCCTCGTTCCCAGCCATGCCATCACATCAGTAATCGCCGTTTCACGTTCTGCCTCAGGAATCCCGTCAAACATGTGAGGCATAGTCGATCCTTTCCTGCCATTTTCGGGATCCTTCAAGAAATCCGCGACCCACTCTTTGCGAACCCGCAATGAAAGCGCCGCGAGATTCGGCCCCTTTCGTGGAACTTCGACCGCTGATCCTCCATGACAATTCGCGCAGCCCAATTCGGAATACAAAACCGCTCCGTCATCAAAACGCTCGTATCCGACAACGTGTGGTTCAGCTTTAAGAAATCCTGACACGAACAAAAGACCTACGAACCAACAGGGTATGTTCAACGAACTAATAGGGTACGTTCGAAACGGCTTTTCGATCGAACAGGGGTGGTTCATCGAACGGATAGGGTTGCTTCGTGAAAAGATCATTTCGTTTTTGCGAGACACGTTCCGATGTATTTCCGTGACTTATTTACTTCATCCGTGATCGCTCCCGCAGTCTCTAACATCGGCGTGCCACGCGGAGTCGGGTGCATGAAAATCTCAGCAACACCATCGAATTTGATATCACGAAGCGCCTGCACAATCGGTGTGTAATCAAGCGTGCCGCGTCCCGGAAGCTGCTCAAGCTCAATTTCTTTCTCGACGTGTTTTTTCGATCCGATCCCGTGTTCCTGAAAGTAGATGAACGGAATGTTTTTGTTCCCTAATTCACGGATCAAAACTGGAATGTCATCGATGTGATTGTGGAGATGATGTGGAGCAAAACTGAGCCCAAGCGCCGGGTGATCATTAAACTCCGCAAAATAGCGGATCGCATCAGGATGAGTGATCAACTGATTGGAATGGTTTTCGAGTGCAATCACCAACCCATGCTCTGCGGCAGCGTCAGCATGAGGTTTCATTTTTTCGAGGAATTTTTTGACCCCTTGCTTCGCCTCGTCCCCCGATGGCTCTTTTCCTTTGCCGTTTCCACACACCAAAATCTTTCCACCCAGTTTTTTCAAAACCGGCATTTCCGGCTGCAATCCAAAACATCCCAATGGGTAGCGCGTTGATACAGTCAGCGCAGTGTCGTGTTTTTTCAACATTTCGGCAACGGTATCAACTCCGATTTCATCCATCTCTTCCCGGTGAGTTGCATGCCCTTTTCCCCAAATATCGAGGCCGATCGAACCGCTCTTTTTCACCTCGGGAATGACACCAGCAAGCGGCAGATCGCCGTAGAGTGCTGACGAAAGCACATAGTCGATTTCAAATTTTTCAGCAGCCAGGGCGGATGCAAACGGAGCGCCCAATGTTGCGGCGGAAAGGGTTTTGAGGGTTTGACGGCGATTCATCTATACGATCATGCTGGATTTTCCAAAAAATGTCATTGCAGGAATCCTTCACAAGACATCAGGTTTTGACTCAACCCAACCATCGTCTTTTTTGCAAGGTTTTGCGGAAAATAATCGACTGATTGCGAGATTGTGATTGGCTCCGTGAGTGCTGATTTATTTATGAACGGTGTCTCTTTACTGTTTTCGTCGATTTCGATGCTGGTTCTAACGTCCTGCGCATCGATGCAGCACTGTAAACCGGAATAATTTCCCCTTCCTGACGAATCCCGGTTTACAAAAGTCACGAAGGCTTCACACGGCGAGAAGTATCCATTTTGGCAGACGAAATCCGCTGGCAAACCCGTGCTGTTGTTGCATGCGATGAACGGAATCAGCCCTCGAACGGCCGGACTGGCATTGAAAATCGAATCATGGGGCTATCGCGTTTATCTCCCCAGTCTTTATGGCCCCAAAGTCCTGGGCCAACCAGCCTACGGTTACGATAGCGCATTGAGAGCGAACGGATTGACGATGTTGAGTGATGATTGGGAAACGACCGATCCCGACCAGGCCGGCCCGATTTTGGATGACATTCGCGAGATGACGCGATGGATTAGCAAACGCGAAGGTGGAGTAGATGTCGCTGTTAAAGGAAATTGTCTTACTGTATTTTTTTACTGGCGTTTTTAGACGAACCTCAAGTGAAAAGGGTTGTCCTATGCCAACCGGCGACACCAATTAAGACCAATGCTGAAATTATGCTGCGTCTCCGGCAACCGGCAAAATTATCGAATGCATTGGGTATTTCTCAGGAACAATTGAATCGCGCCGTCGCCGCCCTGAAGAGCAACCCGTCAAAAAAGGTCTACGGATTTCACTATTTGAATGATCCACTAGCGCCGATCGAGAAATTTGAACGACTCAATGCGCACTTCGTAAAAAACGGTGTCGGAGATCAGTTCAAAACGTTCGTTTTTTCTCCAACAAGATTTGTCACAAGAGTCTCAGGATCAATGCCCTGAAGTTGGGCGAACCGTTCAAAGGCGTAAAATGTTCGCTCCCCATTCAACGGTGATCAATCCCGAGCGCGGCGAGGACCGGGAATGGTTTCGCGGCCGATTGAAGCCGATTCTAGCAGCAAAGTAGTCGCATTTCGCTCCCAAATTTGTTGAGAACTGGGAAGCAATGGCGAACCCCATTTTTTCGATTTGTTATAAAAATTCGAAAAAGGGGTTGTAAATGCTCTTTTTAACGGCATTGGTCAGCCGAATTCCCAAAAGGACCTCTGAAGCAGTCAGAGATTCCATCCCCCCACCCCCCAAATCTCCCCAAACGAACGAAAACAATCGTTTTCGAATGTTGAGCCGCTGCGTTGCCGCTCACGACCTGTCGTCATCCGACAGCAACCCCTCCGCCAGGACTGAACGTGATGATAAAATCCCCCTCAATATAATATCCGGCCTGACACTTGCCGTCTCTGCATGCGTCATCCTGCCCTCGCGCACAACCACTTCCGGCCAAAACTCTGCTTTAGTAAGAGAGGCCAAAACCTGGGAAGGGCGACACTACAAAAAAGGTGTCAACGCCCAATGCGCGAACTGGGTGACCACGGTGGTCTCAAAAACAGGGAAAACTCCCCCTGCCGGCTCATCGGCAGCCCGCTCGTGGATGTCGTGGGGCAAATCAGTCCCCATTAGTCAGGTCAAAGCCGGTGATGTTTTGGTTCTGAAAAACACTTACAAACCGAGCCCAAGCCATGTCGGAACCTACGTTGGAGACGGAGAGTTTATGCACCGTTCCACCCACGGTAAGCCGGTCAAGCTGACTCAAGTCTCGAAATATCAAGTCGCTTCCGTTCGGCGACTTTAGTCGGTAACTCCGGCCATTGCCTTCAGCATTTCAATGGCCGCCTCAGCGGCTTCACGACCGCGATTGAGTTCATCTCCAATCGTTCGGACTTGCGCCTGTTCCGCATTTTCGACCAGAAGCACCTCGTGGATCACCGGAATCAAATTCTCCCGAGCCGAAGCAGCAAGAGAATGGGTAATTGATTCTGCAATCAAATCCGCATGAGCCGTGGATCCACGGATGATAACACCAAGTGCGATCACCGCATTTGGGCGATTCGACGTCTTTCTGCAAAGGCTTTCGATAACCACCGGAATTTCAAAAGCTCCGGGAACTCGATGCAGATCGATTGTTGCATTCGGAAGCAGTTTAGCCAGCGTCTCGGTGGACGATTTGACGAGCGCGTCTGTAAAATCGGAATTGTAACGGCTTGCAACAATCGCGATGCGAGCATCGGAATTACTTTCCTCCGGCGTCGATGGGGCCGATTTTTGGGGCTCTTTTTCCCCCGATCCAAAAGTCATTTTCAGCATGATCGAAAAGGTATCACGCACTAAGCGAATCCTCAAACAAATGCCCCGCCCACGCGGCGATGATATTTGCTACGTATTTGGAGTCTTTTTTGTTCAGTAACAAATGATCTGCTCCGGGGAGCGACACGAAACTTTTCGGGTGTTTCGCAGCCGAATAAATATGACGCGCATGATCGATACTGACCGTTTCATCCGCAGGAGAATGCATCACGAGCAGCGCCCCTTTGAATTGGGAAATCCGCTCAAGAATCTTATGACTTTGGATATCTTCTAAAAATTGCTGTTTGATCGTGAATTTTCGCCCTGCCAAATCGACTTCCACCTCCCCTTCACTTTCAATTTTCGCTTTATCTTGCTCAAAAAGATGACTGATATGCGATGGATCCGAAGGCGCCCCAATTGTGACGACGCCTTTGAGATCCGATAATTCGCTAGTCGCAGCGAGCTGCCGCAGCCCCACCAAGGCTTTGCCCGATCAATAGTTCAACGGGTTTTCCGATCGCTTCAGAAACGGCCCTCGCAGCCGAAACCAAGTCCTGCACATTCGACGAAAAATTCGTGTTGCCGAAATCGCCATCGCTATTTCCCAGACCGGTGAAATCAAACCGGAGAACAGCAAATCCGGCCTGCGCCAAGTTTCGCGACACATGAGTCGCTGCGGCGATGTCTTTCGTGCAATTAAAACAGTGAGCGAACACCGCAATAGCATGTGGCGCATTATAATCAGAAACAGGAGATTCCAAAGGGGCCGCGAGGGTTTCACCTGCCTGATTCTGAAACTCAAATTTATTTGTGCCAGCACTGAGTTCATTTGGCAACTCCGCTTTTCCAAGCCAATTTTGAATTTCGTCCCCCGCATTCAATCCGGAAATCAATCGCTCTGGAATGGCTTCAACACCATGCAGCGCTCCCAGAACCATCCCAATCAGCATCCCTCGCGCGGCGGAATCTCCCCCGGCCATCGTGTTTTCGATCAGTGCGTTTTCGAATGAATCCTGATGCTATAGTAATACGAACAATGTCGCCGGAAACGCGTTCGGCATGTGGCAATCGAGACCCCGAGCAACCAGAGCCTCAATCGTGTCCTCCTCGAGCTCATTTCTCGCGTCGTCGACGCGCATTGGCCGGATCAATGTTAGTCCAGCTTTGCGCAGAGAGCGATAGTAGCCCCTCCTCAAGGCCTACCCCGTGAACAATACGATGGGTCAATGCCGCAAAAAACGCCGCAGCTTCAATTACGGCGGGATCTCCATGAGAAAACGCGGTTTGGGCCTTTGCGGCTTCAATGAACTCAGTTTGCTTGTCAGCGGCGGCAAATGGAACCAGCAAAGGCGCTATCCTCGAAGCACCTGCGAGATCATTTGAATCGGAGCTTCTGGATTCCAAAGTCGATTTTGTGGCTCCGTCAACATACCCGGGGTATTCCGCCAACCACATTGCTTTCCATCGATCGGTAAACGTTTCCATGCTAAACCTACCTTCAATGCTACGCATTAGCTCCAGAGTTTGGTCACCATAATGCGTGAAATCACCAGTTTGCTTTGCTTTATGATACTGGTTTTTTTCAGGAGAAATATAATCATTTACCCGACCGTGGGTAGACTCAATCTTCTTGGGATTATAAACCCAATGAACGCCCAGAGTAAGGGCGTCACCAACGAAACTGCCCAAAACCGCCCCTTTGATTCGTTGTTCGAGGGTGACCTGCTTTGCCATTGTCAAAATTGTGAAATTGCAGAAAACGATTGAAACGGAACGTTCAAACAATCCTTACGGTTGAAATGAGCCTTCCCTCTAAACACAAAAACCGCCGGGCGAAAATAACCCGACGGTTTTTGTCAACTTGCTCAGTGTTGAATTGTATGAGCCTAAATCTTTAACTTCAGCTCGTTGAACTCAGCTTGAAGCGAGTCGATTTCGACTTGAATCGCTTGCAGGCGGTTGAGAACAGCCCCGACGCTTCCGCCGACCTTTTTGCTCTTCTTGACGCTCTTCTGCTTGGGAGCAACAGCCTTCTTGCCGCCTTTTGCACCACGCTTTTTACCTGGAGTCTTAACTCCGGCACTCTTTAGCCAAGAAGCCACTGTAATCGGGTTGATTTTAAACTTTACAACCGCTGCAGATTGACCTCCGCGACCGTTTGCTTCATTGTGTTTAATAACGAACGCAACAACCTTGTCTTTTTGATCTTGTGTATATCTAATAGCCATTATCTTATTGGGGGTTATGTAATTGTGCTTCCACCCGACGCGAAGATGGGGCAATCCCTCTAATTTTCAACCACTTATTTTATACAAAGATTAGTATGCAAACCTTAAAAAACGACTCACCAACTAGTCAACATTCGGGCGCGAAAATCTGGATTTCAGCAGCCTTGTTTTGCCTCGTTTCCCTTGTCAGCTTCAGTCTTTGGGCCTTTGATATTCCTTTTCTCAGAGGAGCCAATAAACTTTACCCGGCAATCGCAGTTGTCTTTATTCTGGGCGGTGCTCCATCCATGTTACCCGTTTTTCGGGCGAACAATGGTAGCGTTGGCCAATTAAAGTATCTCCTACTCTTCTGGCCCGCATTCATCGTTTTTGCGGGAGCCTGGTGGTTTTTCTGGGAGCAATTCCACGATCACACAGGCGAGATTCTGGGATCATTCCTCGGCTTGGCGGGGCTGATCCTGTTTTTTAAGCTCGGTTTCAGAACAACCCGCTCTTTCCCGCTGCTTTTGGCGATCGCGTTCACCTGGTACACCATGAACTATTACATCGCAGAATACGTCCACAACGAACTTAAATTCGCTACGTTCCCGGGCGCAGGCCCCCTGAGCCGCCTGTCATGGGGACTCTTTTTCGGAATCGGAATGGGCGCTGCTCTGGCTTTCGTAACCGACTCCCTCCGGCCAAAAAACGCCGCTGAGTAATTTATTCCAACAAGCCGATAAAGCCGTCGAAGCAGATCTGCGACCACGATTCCATCTTTTTGCGAAGCTTTGTCAGCTCTTCGACATCGAGAAACTCGAGCTTCTCGATACTAGCTTCGTTCGCTTTCACGTTTTCACTCTCAAGTTGAATGAGGTGAACGACTCCGAGGTGAACTTTACCAACCGCGTTGGAATCATCATTGATTAGAGCCACAATTCTCTGAGTGTAAGGCCCAACTATCTTCAATTCTTCGCGAATTTCACGCTCCACCCCTTTGGTGTAAGTCACCTTATCGACGGTTTCAGCCCGGTTTTCGGGATCAACATCAGTGTCGTTCACGTGACCACCGATTCCCAACGAACCTTTGGAAGCTAATCGCTTCTCTCCACCTTTTGCGCCGCGGACATAGTGCAAATACTTGTCACCAGCCTGAAAAATCACGTAAGGGATGATCTGCTTGTGGCTCGGATCATCTTCAGCTTCGTTGCGATCGAGGAAATAATTGTTCGCCGGTGCCAGAATTGCCCCGAGATACGACCAAGGCTCTAAACTGAGCCCCTGAAAGGATCCCAATTCGTCGAACAAATCACGTGAAATCACGAGAACATTTTCATCTTCGTACTTTTTTTTAGCCATTCTCGGCGATTGTAACTTCAAACCGCGATCTGTCTCTCAAAAATTACGGCCTAAAGTCGCTAATTAGCTCTCCAACACGTTTTTGCATCGATTTAAAGCGCTCATTTTCCGATTCGGCAAGGTTTTCAGTTTCATTCGGGTCTTTTTTGAGCTGGAACAAAAATTCACCGTCTTTTGGAGAATTGACGTATTTCCAATCCCCCTGACGCAATGCCAGCCAATTTTTTCGGTTCAACTCGGTATGAGCTCCCGTTTCCCAAAACAACTCGCGATCCCCCACCGGCTCACCTTTTCCTAAAATCACGTTGGAAATATCAAGCCCGTCAGTTTTGGGAAACTCAGCATCAACACCTGCCAGCGAAGTAAAGGTTGGGAATAAATCCAGAGCGCTACAAACTCCTTCTTCGATTCGCCCTGCCTCGATCTTTCCGGGCCACCGCATCACACACGGCACTTTGATTCCTCCCTCAAAAAGCGTCGCCTTCACTCCACGAAGTGGCTCGTTATTGCCCCCGTAAACCGGATCCCCGCCATGGTCCGTCAGAAAAATAACCAGCGTGTTTTCATCCAGATTATTCGCCTCAATAGCATCCAAAACCCGCCCGACTCCGTCATCAAGGCTCACCGTCATGGCAGCAAATTCCCGTCGGATTTTATCAGGGATTTCATCAACCCCCTTGCGCTGCAGATCGGCGGACTGGGGTTGCATGATATTCACAGGCCCCTTGTCTTTAGGGCTGTATCCCTTTCCGAAATGCGGTGCGTTGTAGGCCAAATAGAGAAAAAACGGCATTTCAGAATTCTTCCGCTTTGCAAAAAAATCGATCGCTTCGTCAGAAATTAGATCGGTTGCATAGCCATTTTTTGATACGTGCTCGGTGCCGTGATACCAATCAGGAATGTTGCCATAGGTCATCGTAAAATAGTCGATACACCCGCCGGTATGCCCTCGAAAAAAATCAAAACCGTGATTCATCGGCAGCAGATCAGTTGACCCATGGCCGAGATGCCATTTTCCAATCAGACCGGTTTCGTAGCCGCCTTTTTCCGAGAGAACTTGCGCAATCGTCGTTTCATCAGCATGAATGCCACGCGACTTATGCTCATCGGCCATGAACATCAACGCTGAAAGTAGCTGATCCTTCGAGCGGCTTGGGTTTCTGCCCGTCAGTAATCCGAAACGAGACGGCGTACAAATCGATGACGCCGAATAGAAATTCGTGAACTTCAGCCCTTCCGCAGCGATCCGATCGATGTTCGGTGTTGGAATTTCAGAGCCATAACACCCGACATCGTTCATCCCCTGATCATCCGTAAAAATCAGGACAATATTAGGTTTCTCAGCCGCGTGGGCGATCGAAAATCCAAGACTAAAAAGTAGAAGAACGAGCCGATTCATCATTCAAGCATTCAAAAGTAAACCCCCTTGAAGTCCAAGCCCGAATCGTGCTGATTCAGGCCTTCACAATCGAATGGCAGCTTCCCGATCAGCCTTCCCACGAATTCTTTACCGTGATCTGAATGCTTTGGCGTTTTTGATCAATTGGAGCCTCAGAAAATCCTGCTGTAACGGTCATTCGTCTGCGTCGATGAAAACACCCGTTGCTTCGGGTTGAAAATTAAAGTGTCCGCAGAAATCCCACGGCCGGCCGGAAGCTTCACAGTCTCGATCGGAAACAGTCGTCAGACATTCTTCTGCAAATTGGGTGGGTTCGACATGCATGGCAACCTGCTCAATCAACACCGTAAAGGCTGCCGAAAAGATCAAGGTAACCGCAACCGCCCTCAACATTGCTTTGGTGACCGCCTGCGGAACTACTGTGACAGGCCCGGAGACGCGAAGCCCTTCGTGGCAACAAATCACCCCGATTAAAAATGCAGGAACCGTGCTGCGACCGATCAAATTCAAAAAATCGGCGAGTACGATTGCGTCGAAGATCGAATTGAAAAATGCCCAGGACGAAATCCGACCGATCATCAAAATCGCAATCGCTGAAGCCGCAAACGCACACGCGACAAACATCGCCGCTAGCCCCGTCGCCGCCAGCGCAAGTCCGATCGCACGGGCATCACCAAAAATTGCACCAAATTCACACCCTGCCCTTCAAGCAGGTCGACCTCGCCGTTTACTCGCATCATCGCTATTTCCGTCGTGATCGCAGAAGCACTGGCTGAAATAATAATCACACAGGCGAAAAACGGTGCCGCTTCACGAATCACCAAAATACTGAGCACCGGCCCGAGAAAGTCGATTTGCCCCGTAAATTCGAGGAATTTATACGAATTCAACGTTAAGACGATTCCAGCCGTCACTCCGGCGAACATCGTGAATGGAATTGCTTCGACGCCGCCAAATAAAATCTGACGCGTAAACCGCTGCCGAACCGGAAGCACCCAGGATGAGGGACGCACGGCCCCCGCAACGCATTCGGAAGAAATCGCTCCGAGATAAAACGTGTTTCGCAGGAAGTAACGGAAAAACCGTCCCATCCCGCTGATTATGCCCCGTCCAGTCAAGATCTGACTGTAAAAGGGAACGCGCATCCGGCAATTCAAATCGTGACGAACCTTCCCTAATTTCCTACCATTCTGAAAGTCATGACCTCACTTTCACGTCGCCATTTTCTAAAAGCCGGAGCCGCCACCGCTGTTGCCGGGCCGATTTCCGGACTCGCCGGCCCCGATCCAAAATCCTGCGGGATCTCGATTGGCACCTACGGATTGCAATCCATGCCGTTGATTGATGCGTTAAAGCTCATCAACAAAACCGGCTACGACGCCGCTGAAATTACTGTTTTTCCGGGGATGACAGGAGAACCGGCGAAACTCTCCGCCGCGGATCGTTCCGAGATTCTGAAAATGCGCGATGAATCCTTATTAATATCCGCACTGATGGCTGATTTAAAACCCAACGCGGACGACAAAAAACACGTCGAAACAACCGATGAGTTGAAACGAATTATCGAGCTCGCTCATGATTTGACCTCCCTAGTCATGCCACCGCTTATCCAGACCATTCTTGCCGGGAAAAATTGGGACACTGAGAAAAACCTCTTTCGTGATCGAGTGGCCGATTGGATGCAAATCTGCGCCGATCAGAAAATCACACTCAGTGTGAAACCACATCGAAGTCACGCCATGTCGACGCCCGCCCAAGCCGCTTGGCTTTTGCAACAACTCGGCAACAGCAAATGGGTTGGCATGACCTACGACGCGAGCCACTATGCCTTTCGCGATGGCTTGCCACTCGATGAAACGATTGCCACCGCGTTGCCGATCACCAATTACGCAGCCGTGAAAGACGCCATCAAACTCGACGACGGAAAAATCGGGTTCGCGCTTGCTGGCACGGCTGGAAATCCAGATATTGCGCAGATCGTCAAAAGCTTCAACAAAGGCGGTTATCGCGGTGATTTTTGCTGCGAAGTCAGCAGTCTCATTTGGAAAAAAGATCCGAAATACGATCCCGTCGCCGCAACTGAAGTTTGCTACAAAAACATGGTGGCAGCTTTTGAAAAAGCCGAGGTGAATCGTCACTTGTGAAATCCACTCTCCACTCTCCACGATCCAACAGTATCCGTTCATCGAACATACCCTATCCGTTCGAAACAGCTTTTCGATCAAACAGGGTTGATTCGTCGATCATACCCTGTTGATTCGTCAGCATGTTGATTGATACCCATGCCCATCTGGCCTCGCCCAAATTCAAAGGCGACGTTGATGAAATCATAAAAAACGCGGCGGATGCCGGCGTTGATCGAATCATTGCGATCGCATGCGATTTGGAAGACAGCCCGGTAAACATTGAACTGGCCGAGAAATATCCAGGGACAGTCTACGCGACGGTTGGAATTCATCCCTGCTACGCGCACGAGATCGCTACGGATGATTACATCTCGATTCTAAGAAAACTCAGCACCCACGAAAAAGTCGTCGCGATTGGCGAAATCGGTCTGGATTACTATCATGCTCCGCCAACCGGCTTCACCGGGGAAACCTGGCGCACCCGACAAGCTGAAGTATTTCGGGCCCAGCTTGATCTCGCTGTAAAAGTCGATCTCCCAGTGGTTGTGCATCAACGCGACAGCAACGCGGATACGATGGCGATTTTAAACGAATACCGCGGCACCTCGCTCCGGGCAGTCCTTCATTGTTTCACCTACGATATCGACCACGCCAAGCGGGCCTTCGATCTGGGGCATCTCGTCTCATTTACTGGCGTGGTGACCTATCCAAAAGCGCAAGATGTTCAGGAAATGGCGGCTCTCGTTGATGGAAATAAGTTCATGGTGGAGACCGATTGCCCCTATTTGACGCCCGTTCCACGACGCGGAAAACGCTGCGAACCGGCTGATACTAAGCACACTGCGATGCATTTAGCGAAGCTACGAGGCGTTGATTTTGAGAGCCTTGCATCTGAAACCACCCAAACGGCGGAAGCTTTTTTTAAAATTGATTAAATTTGCGTCTCAGCTCTGACGAAAATTAACTTGCGCTGCTCTCTACCCTAACTAAGCTTTAATTGAGTACTAACCCTAACTGGATAGATAAGCGCTATGTTCTCAAATAAAGAAAATAAGGTTCGCGAGAAACATTTTCCTTCCCGCAATCATAAAACAAAAGGTCAGAGCACTCACCACAAAGAGACTCTTACGATGACAGACAACCACCTGTTGTTTTTGGCTCAACGGGCACGAAAGGAGTCCTCGCTTCATCAACCGGTTGGCTTCTGGAAGCGAATTTTTGGCTGGCGCTGACGCCATTCATCGCGGATGCGTTGGGTCACTAATTTATGGCTATCAACGCACGACAAATCACGCTGCAAGGGCTGCGTGACTGGGACGACACTTCGCGATTCGCCGACGATATTCTCGCCGGTTTAACAAAACAACACCTACTGGCTGGCTCAAACCGGGCATTGGTGCAGGAATTATTTTACGGAACGCTCCGTAATCTTGAGTCCATTGATTTTGTAATCGAAGCGCTGCGGCGCGGCAGCTTGGGCCCACAAGCATTGTGGGTTCTGCGTTTGGGAATTTATCAGCTCTATCACACGCACATTGCTGAGCATGCCATTTTGAATGAAACGGTCGGGCTGATGCCAAAAAATCAGCGCGGCTTCGTCAATGCAATTTTACGGAATTCACTGCGGCAGAAAGCTGATTTTGAACAGAAAATCGAGCAATCAACCGTAGATATCCGCGAATCTCATCCCGAGTGGCTGGTTGAACGGTGGCAGGAACAGCTTGGCGAAGACGAGACGGAAAAACTCTGCGCGTGGAATAACGTGGCCGCTCCGGTGTATGCGAGATTCAATCCGCTGGCCGATGTGAATCTCATCTCGGATCTCCGCGAAACGCTAGACGCGGATCTTTTTCTCGAAAAATTCCCCGAATTTTTCCGAATTGATGGCCCGATCAAACAAGAATGGCTGGCCGATGGTCTCATCTACATTCAAGACCCCAGTACGATCGGCGCGTGCGAACTGTTGAATGCTCAGCCCGGCGAAACCATCCTCGATGCCTGCGCTGCCCCCGGCGGAAAGACCGCTTTTCTCGCGGGAGAATTGAAGAACGAAGGAACGATCATTGCGGCCGACAACGTGGCGAAGCGAATCACCCGGCTTCAGGAAAACCTCGACCGGATGCGAGTCACGAACACAAACATTCGTCAATTGGATTGGCTGAATCTAGATCCCGATGCAGCGGAGCAGTTGCCGGAATTCGACGCGATTTTGGTCGATGTTCCGTGCTCAAATACAGGCGTGATGCGACGTCGCGTCGATGTTCGTTGGCGGCTTCAGCCATGGGATTTCGAACGCCAAATAAAAACCCAAATGGCAATTTCCGAGGCTGTTTTGCCATTCCTGAAATCCGGCGGACGGCTGATTTACAGCACCTGCTCGATTGATCGCGACGAAAACGAAGCCGTCATCGACACCCTGTTGAGCCAGAATTCAGATTTGGCCCAGGTTTCGACACGACGGACATTGCCTTGGATTGATGGCATCGATGGGAGTTTTGCGGCGCAACTGGTGAAGGCGTAAACTCTACGAAAGCCGCCAAAATTTGCGTTACTATCACAAAAAGGCGGGGAGATTCCGGCTTGTTTTCCCGTTAATCTATGTGAATTCTCACCCCGCTTTTCAGAAAAACGGGGCGGTATTCTAAGATTATGAAGAAGACTGAATTTTTTGGAAAAATAGCATTCATTGCGGCAATCGCCCTGCCCGTTGCAGGCCTGCTGATTGCGCAACAGAAGAAGGATGGCGACGCCAAGCCAAATGAGACGACACCGATTGAGGTTCAGCGAACTGGCGAGCGACCCACCTACAAGCAGCCCACTGCGGTTGTTCCTAAGGAGACTACGCTACCGCTCGAAGTGGAGAAGGGTGAAAAAATCGTTTTTATCGGCAACAGTCTCGCCGAGCGGATGACCCACTACGGGCATTTTGAATCGCTGATGTATCAGGCGATGCCGGAAAAAAATATCACGTTCCGGAACATGGGATTTCCCGGGCACACCCCGGCTTTTCGTCCGGAAGCGGGCCAGCCTGATCCGTGGGCCATCCCCGACGGCAAAACATTTCATCCAGAAATCAATGCTCACTACGGCAAAGGTCACTATCCAAAGCCCGATGAGTGGCTCACAATTCTGGAGGCCGATACGATCGTCGCATTCTTTGGTTTCAACGAGTCGTTCGATGGAATGGAAGGCTTGGAGAATTTCAAAAACGAGTTGAGCACATTTGTCGATCACACGCTGAAGACCGCCTACAACGGCGAATCCTCTCCGAATCTCGTTTTGGTAACGCCAATTGCAGCCGAGTCTCGCAAAGGCTTTGAACTCCCTGACCTTGTCGAACGTAGCGAAATTCTCGCAGCCTACGCGGCTGTTGTGACGGAAGTCGCAGCTGAGAAAAAAGTGGGCGTTGTCGATCTGTTTAAACCGTCACTCGATCTATTCGTCAAGACGGCAACGACTGAAAATCCATCAACAATCAACGGGGTTCACCTCAATGACGCGGGCTACAAAAAAATCGCGCCAATGCTTTACGAAGGCCTCTTCGGTACCGCAAAGCTTGATTCAAAAATGGACACCGCGCTTCTTCGTAAAGCGATTTACGACAAGTCGTGGTTCTGGCGGAATGACTACCGCATGCTGAACGGCGTTCACGCTTATGGTCAGCGCTGGAATCCTTACGGCAATTTCAACTACCCTGAGGAAATCGAAAAAATTCGCGAGATGACGGATCTTCGCGACGAGAACATTTGGAAGATTGCTCAAGGAAAATCCGACACGCTGAAAGTGGATGATGCCGGCACTCGTCCCCTCACCCCGGTGACAACCAACTACACGCAAAGCGAAAAAAACGGCAGCCCTGATTTCCTTTTGGAAGAAGAGGCACTGAAAAAATTCACCCTTCCCGAAGGCTACGAAGTTTCTGTTTTTGCGACCGAGCAGGAATTTCCAAATCTTGGAAACCCAGTTCAAATGCGTTTTGATAACAAAGGACGCCTTTGGGTTTCCACCGTTCCAAGTTACCCGCACTACAAGCCGGGTGGACCAATGCCAGCTGACAAGTTGCTCATTTATGAAGACACTGATGATGACGGCCGAGCAGATAAAGAGACTATTTTCGCAGACGATCTTCACATCCCGATCGGTTTCGATTTCGCACCTGAAGGCGTTTACATTTCGGAAGAGCCGTTCCTGACTCTTCATAAAGATACCGACGGTGATGGACGCTCTGACTCGAAAGAATACATCCTCGACGGATTTGATCCGCATGACACCCACCACGCGATTTCTGCGTTTGATACCGACCACGGCGGTGGCCTTTGGATGTGCGAAGGACGCTTCCTCCACTCACAGGTTGAAACTCCATGGGGGCCGCAGCGTATGGCTGACGGTGGCGCGTGGCGCTTCGATCCAAGTTCATGGAAAGTTGAACGAGCGTTTCAATCCGACGTTTCCAATCCCTGGGCGGTCACTCACGACGAATACGGTCAGAATTTCCTGAACGATGCTTCCGGTGGAGCCCATTATTGGATGCTTCCACTCTCGATGAAGGTTCCACACGCACATGAAATCGCGAAGGTTGAAAAATTCAATTTCGAACACCACACCCGCCCGTCTTCCGGTGGAGAATTCCTCTACTCAAGCCACTTCCCTGATGACGTACAGGGCGACTATCTTTACACCAACTCGATCGGTTTCCTCGGTATCAAACAGTATAAAACCTTCGAAGAAAAAATAGCGATCAAAGGAAAATGGCGTCAGGATTTGATTCAGTCCAGCGACGGAAACTTCCGTCCGTGCGATCTCGAACTCGGGCCCGACGGCGCGTTGTATTTCATCGATTGGCACAACACATTGATCGGTCACATGCAGCATTCTGCTCGCGATCCATTGCGCAACAGCACATACGGCCGCATCTACCGAATCACCGCAACCGGACGTGATTTGGTTGATCCTCCAAAATTGATGGAGCCGATTTGGCGACGCTCTTTGAAAACACGAAGCTTCCCGAGATCAATGCCCGGAGGTGGAGTCACCGTGAGCTTCGCAAACGTGATGCCGAAAAAGTGATCGCTGCTGCGCACGAATTTGGATCCAAAAATGCAGACGACGAGCGCCTTGTTTTGGAGGCGCTCTGGGCGACTTGGGGACACCAGCAGCCTTCACCAACATTGATTTCCCAAGCTCTGAAAGCAGAAGATCATCGGGTTCGATCCGGAGCACTTCGTGTCGTTCGTCACTCCCTGGGTCTGCTGGAAAACCCAGCTCAGTTTCTTATGACTGCAGCCGTTGACGAAAATCCCCGTCCACGCCTCGAAGCCCTCGCTGCAGCAACGTGGCTTGGTGGAAAAGACGGTGCGGAGATTCTTCTTACCGTGGCAAATCAACCAACCGATCCATGGATTCGCGTGGCGCTCAACAGCAGCATTTTAAAACTAAAATCCGACGTCGATGCCCTGCTTGCTACCGGTAAATTCAAGGACACACAGGATCTCGATAAGCTGCTTGCATCCAAACTTCTCGGTGCGGCAATCCGGAAAGAAGTCATTACAAAAGCTGCGAAAGCAAAAACGAAAGGTCGCGAAGGCAAAGTCTTCAAAGCTCAGTATGAGTTGGGTGAAAAAGTATTTCACCGCGAGGCGAGCTGCGTGACCTGCCACCAGGAAACCGGAATGGGAATGCAACAGCCCATCGCGATTTATCCTCCAATTGTTGATACCGAATGGATCAACGGTGACAAAGAACGTCTCATCAAACTCGCGATGCATGGCATTCACGGAAAGCTGGAACTGAAGGGAATTACCTACGATCCCGCGAAAGGCGTGCCGCCAATGAGTGCAGTTGGAGCCATCTTATCTGATGCCGAACTCGCAGCAGTTCTCACCTACGCTCGTCATAGCTGGGGAAACAACAGCGGTGCGATCACAGTCGAAGAAGTTGGTGAAGTCCGCACAGCAACCAAAGGTCGCGCCATTTTCTACACGCCAGAAGAGCTGCTCAAAGAGCATCCGATGAAAGAGAAGGAGTAAAATTCTCTACGAAAAAACAGTATCTGCTCGACGAACGCACCCTGTTGCTTCGTGAAGGCATTTCGAACCAATAGGGTACGTTCGATAAACAGATAGGGTTGGTTCGAAAAGCGGTTTCCGATGGCACACATCCGCTCGGGATTGGCTTCCCCTGATGGGGGTTTTGAATCACTGTTCTTTACATGAAACCAGATTCGAACTCGTCCCGCCGCCGCTTTCTGAAACACGGACTTGCCTCCACAACGGCGGCAGCCATTGGCTTTCCAGCTGTTGTGAAATGTGCCGAACCAAATTCGAAGCTTCAGGTCGCCTGTATTGGCGTCGGCGGAATGGGCGGTAACACGATGAAAAGCGTAGCAAGTCACTCGAATGTGGCGATTACCGGGCTTTGCGATGTTGAGAAAAAAACGCTCG
>CALAHF010000213.1 GCA_937891465.1 uncultured Verrucomicrobiales bacterium
GGATGCGGCACGGAAGTTGGAGTACGATTTATACTACATGAAGCACATGAGTTTGTATTTAGACTTCTTCATTCTTTTAGAAACCGTCCGCACGGTATTCAACGGGGGTGTCAAAACCGGCGGAGATCGTGAATATCTCACCCTTGCAGAGTTTATTAACTCAAACACAGAGCAGATCACTACTCCTTCTGACAAGAATTCAGTAAGAGTAAGCGCAGAGGAGCGCTCGCAAATCTAAGAATTTACTCTCCCCGTTATAAGGGTGTGCAATTTTTTAAGATGAAGAAGATTCGCTTTGACAATTTTGATCATCACGCCGCGAGTACCGTAAAAAATTGATTGCAATGTTGAAGAACCGCCATTCAAAGTAAAAAGGAGAATCGGTTTCTGAAATCTCTAAAAAGCATTCAGCGACATTTAATTTATCGTGCCCACCCTTCTTGAACAGCGACTCGCACTTTCCACTTGCTGGAACGCCCACCGTCACACAGACGGGTATGCAATGTTGTCTGAAATTCGTGAACTCGGCTTTTCCCGCGTCGAACTGAGCCATGGCATTCCAGCTTATCTCGTAGAAGGAATTCTCCGGGCACTGGCGGAGAGTTTTATCCAAGTCGGATCAGTGCACAATTTCTGCCCCCTCCCCGCCATGATCAATCATGCGGCTCCGAATTTATTCCAACCCTCCTCCAGGAGAAAGCTGGAACGTCGCTCCTGGTTACGCTATTCATTGCAAACATTGGAATTTGCTTCCCGAACGGGTGCAACTCACGTTGTTATGCACTCAGGCAGCCTATCCTTCCGCTACCGTTCACCCGTATCGATACTCAAGGACTCAATTCCGTCAAAAAAGCAGCAACAGATAAAGGCGATGCACCGCCTCCAGAAGCGATCCCGAAAAATTATCCCTCGAGTTCGTTCGCTCTATGAAGAACTCCTGCCTTACGCAAAGGAGTCCAACCTCATACTGGGAATCGAGAATCGGGAGGGATTACTCGAGCTCCCCCTTGACAGCGACATGACCGCATTCCTTTCGAAGATTGACGATGCCAACCTCGCCTACTGGCACGACACAGGGCACGCGGAGATCAAGCATCGCCTCGGTCGACTCGACCCACTCTCCCATCTGGAATCGCTTTCCGGCAGGCTCGCCGGTTTTCATCTCCATGATGTCAATGAGGCCGGCCGTGATCATCAGCCTGTCGGAACCGGAACCGTGGATTTTCGCCAACTCGCGCGATTTATCCGACCAGAGCACCTCCTCGTCGTCGAACTGAGCCCGCGCTTGACGCCCGAGCATGTGAGCGACTCCAGAACCTCACTGCTGGATCTCCTCTCGTAGCCCCCTCCGAGTTGCTATAAACTACCTCTGCGAGTATCGTTAATATCCGTACCCATGCGGGTGTGCTTGGTGCCAATCCCAAGCGGATTGCACGATGGAATTCAGGTCAGTAAATTTTGGTTTCCATCCCAATTCCTCACGGATGAGCCGACTATCAGCGATCAGGGTCGCAGGATCTCCAGAACGACGCGCCGCAATCTCTGCTGAAATTTTGTGGCCTGTTACCGCCCGGACCGTTTCCACGACTTCCTTGACGCTGAATCCATTTCCGTTCCCTAGATTGTAGTGAAGCACCTCCCTCTCCCTCAAAGCATCCAACGCAAGGATGTGAGCCTGAGCCAGATCTTCGACGTGAATGTAGTCACGGATGCAAGTCCCATCCGGCGTCGGATAGTCATCACCAAAAATCTTGATGTTCTCTCGCTGGCCAAGAGCAACTTGAATCACGAGCGGAATAAGATGAGTTTCGGGATCGTGATCCTCCCCTTTTACCGGGGTGCATCCCGCAGCATTGAAATAGCGCAGCGCCGCGTAACGCAACCCCTTAGTGCGATGTGCCCAGTGCAAAATACGCTCCACGAAATACTTCGATTCACCATAGGGGCTACCTGGTACAATTCTCTCCGTCTCCGAAATGGGAACGGTTTCAGGTTCATCGAAAAGATTGGCGGTTGATGAAAGAATGAAGCGCTCAACTCCGTGCCCAATCGCTGAATCAATCAAGTTAATTGCATTGTTTATGTTGTCTCCGAGATACTTGAACGGTTCCCTCACAGACTCACACACCAGGGTGTTAGAGGCGAAATGCATGATGGAGTCGGGACAAAACGAGCCCATTACCTCATCAACTGCAGATCTCTCCGCCAGATCGACCTCAAAGAAACTTGCTTGCGGATTTACGGCTGACCGATGCCCCATGTAAAGATTGTCGAGCACACCGACCTCATGACCTGATGCGACCAGGGCATCAACAGCAACACTTCCAATGTATCCGGCGCCGCCGGTAACCAAAACTTTCATGAGCAGATTAGTGAATAGTGACTATATTCGCGCTTTAAAAAAGCGGCACTCTCCGACAACACCGAATTCAAAGCAACCGAATTCGCGGGCGAGAATTCCGAGGAGATTGCCACTATTAAAATTGAGGTTCTTCACAATGAGGCTACTGGAACCCACCTTTCGTTTTCAGAAAAAATGCAGAAAATTAAAATCCTCCAGATCGTGGACAGCCTCAACTCAGGCGGGATGGAGAATATCATGGTTCAGGTCTGCAATCATCTTGATCTGGCGAAATTTTCAGTGACGATTTGCTGCCTGAGCAGCAGTGGTCCGTTTGCTCAACGCTTGCGCCCGGAAGTGTCTGTCGTCGATTTGGAAAAACCGCCCGGCTTCTCTCTCGGCACTGTCCGTGCACTTCGAAGGTTACTGAAAAAGGAAAATTTTGATCTAATACACACACATCATCTTGGCGGCCTGATTTACGCGGCACTGAGCCGCCCAATTTTATGTCGGCGACGCCCCCGAATTGTCCACTCCGAGCACATCATTCTCTACAAACACGAGTTGGAGCGGCGACGCATCTGGCAACGTAAACTTCTTTACCCACTCACTTCTTGCGTGTTCACGGTTTCCGAACAGCAGCTGGAGCAACTTCGCGAGTTGGGCCTCAATCACCGCAATCAGTTCACATTGCGAAATGGGGTAGATTGTAAGAAATTCCACCCGGTTCCCCCGGAAAGTAAGGAAGCGCTGCGCCGGCAATTGGGCTTGGAACCAGGTGCTTTCTGGATCGGTAAGGTCGCACGATTCGCCCCTGAAAAGCGTCACATTACTCTCATCGAGGCATTTGAGATCGCGGTCGCAGAGCAACCGCAATTGAGGCTTTTACTACTCGGTGACCGAGGCAGCGAAAAAGAACGCGTGTTATCTCGAATCGCTTCCAGTCCGGCGCGAGATAAGATCCATTGGGCAGGCATGCAGCAGGATCCCGTCCCATGGTATCAGGCTCTTGACGCTCTCGTCATCGCTTCCAGCAGCGAAGGAATGCCGAACGCTGCCTTGGAGGGCATGGCTTGCGGGCTCCCTCTCCTCTCAAATGATGTGTGCGGCATTAGCGAAGTGGCAAGCGATGGCGAACATGGCTGGGTCGAAGATCTCGGAAGTGTCCCGAACCTGTCGTCAGCGCTGATGCGGATTGCCGTCGCACCATCAGCGACTCTCCAAAACTTTGGTCACGCATCGCGTCAGCATATTGAAAGGCACTTTTCCTTGGATGAAATGTTGGAAACATATCGCGCCCTCTATCTCGGCAAAGCCGTCTGAGTGATTTTTTTCGGTCGGAAATTTATTGTTTTTTGCAGTAATTGTATCGAGATCTATCGTATAGAAAGTTCTTTTGAAGCAATACCTTTGAACGCAAGAAGCGAGATGAGTATGCCCACTCCTGATTGATGAAATCCACCTATCACGTTCTGAAGGAAACGCTCAGATCCGACACCAGAAACTGGCTGGTCACGGGAGGAGCGGGGTTCATCGGTTCGCATCTCATCGAGCATCTTTTAGCCCTGAACCAGCAAGTCACTTGCCTCGACAATTATTCCACCGGGCACCGTTCCAATCTGGATGCTTTGAAAGTGAAACTTAGCGTCGAGCAAAAAGGTCGACTCCGAATCGTGGATGGAGATTTGGCGGATCTCGACGTCTGTCGCGAGGCAGCAAAGGGAGTGGAATATATTCTTCACCAAGGTGCTCTCGGATCGGTCCCGGAATCGATCAAAGATCCGATCGGAAGTCACCGCAGCAATGTGACCGGAACCCTGAACCTCTTCACCGCAGCGAAAGAGGGGGGCATTCGGCGAGTCGTATACGCATCTTCAAGCTCCGTCTATGGAGATGATGCTGGATTGCCAAAAACTGAAGACAAAACCGGCAACCTCCTTTCCCCCTACGCCGCGACCAAAGCAATCTCAGAGGTCTACGCCAACGCCTTTTCCCGTGCCTACGGGATGGAATTTGTTGGCCTGCGCTACTTTAACGTCTTTGGCCCGCGTCAGGATCCGGAAGGCCCTTATGCCGCTGTGATCCCAATCTGGGTAAAATCAATGTTAAAGGACGAGACAGTCTCCATCTACGGAGATGGAGAAACTTCCCGGGATTTCATCTATATCGACAACGTGGTGCAGGCAAATTTGCTCTCCGCAACGGCACCTGAACTGGCGGACCCGAGCCAAATATTCAACGTTGCAATCGGCGTTCAGACGTCTCTCAATGAACTGTTTGTACAGATCCGAACGGCTCTTACCCGAATCCGTCCTGGTCTCAAGATTCCCGATCCCGTTTACCAGGATTTCCGACCGGGAGACGTCCGTCATTCGCTGGCCGATTTCACGCGAGTCAGAGAGGAACTCGGATTTGAACCCACTCACGATCTGTCTGCTGGTCTCGCCTTGGCAATGGAGTGGTATGCCGATAAAATGAGCTGAACCTTGATGATGAAAATTCTTTGGGTGAAATCCGGTCCTCTCTTTCCGCTCAATACGGGTGGTCGACGAAGGACACATGCAATGCTGGAAGCGTTGTCGCGAAACCATGAGGTCACTTATCTCGCGATGCTCCCGGAAGGGCATGAACTTGCCGCTGGTGAAAACGAAGCTTCCTACGCCCGTGAGAAAATCTGGATCACCAATCCGGAACCGAAAAAGAGAAGCCCCGCTTTTTTCCTCGCCCTCGCGAAGAATCTTTTTTTTTCGAACACGCCCTACATTCTCGACCGCTACCGGAACGCTACTTTTGCTGAGAAATTGCTCGAACTCGATGCATCTGGCAGGTTTGACTTGATACTGTGTGATTTTCTCACACCGGCGATCAATTTCGAACATGATCAGCTACGAACCAAAGCGATTCTATTCCAACACAATGTCGAAGCGCAAATTTGGAAACGACTCGCCGAAGAACAAACCAACCCGATCACGAAGTTCTATTTCCAGGACCAGTTTCGCAGAATGCGGTCTGCAGAGAAAAACCTGTCCCGCCCCTTCGCGGGTGTCATTACCGTTTCCGAACAGGATGCCACTCAATGCCGGAAGGAGTATGATCTTTCCAATGTCCTCGGAGCCGTCCCCACAGGTGTGGACACCGAATTCTTTTCCCCACCCGACCCCAGATCTCCCAAGCCTGGTTTGATTGGCTTTCTCGGCTCGATGGACTGGATGCCCAACATCGAGTGTGTCGAATACTTCGTCGCAGAAATCTTGCCATCAGTACTGGAAAAGCACCCGAAAGCGAGCTTTCGTATCATTGGTCGCGACCCGACTCTGTCCGTAAGGCTGCTTGCCGAAAGGCATTCGAATATCGAAGTCACCGGAACAGTAGACGATGTCCGTCCTCATCTCGACGAATGCGAAGTCCTCGTCGTTCCGCTTCGATCCGGGGGCGGAACTCGAATCAAGATTTTCGAAGCGATGGCTCAGGGCGTGCCTGTGGTGTCTACGACGATTGGTGCGGAGGGACTGCCAGTGAAAGATGGTGAGACAATACTGATTGCCGATGAAGCGGCAGAGTTTGCAGAAGCAGTGGCCCGGGTGTTGAAATCAGAGAAATTGAGAAAAAATCTGGCAAAACAATCACGAAATTTACTTCTCCAGAACCATAGTTGGGACCGCGTTATTTCGAATTTTCTGGAACTGATCAGAACAACGGGACTACAAATCCGTACTAATTGAAAGAAGCAACGAAGTGCCCTACTATCTGAGCAATATGGCAACTCCAAATCGATCCCCTGAGCGTCTTCGCCACCACTACGAAGTCGAGAAAGAGTTAGCAGCAAAGCTTCGTGGATCGTCACGCGAAGAGCGAACAGAACTGTTTAAGACGCTTTACACAGAACTCTTCGAACGCGTGCCCGACCACCCTCGCTTAACAAGGCGGGATACGCAGGAGGATTCACTCAGAAACATAGCAAGGCAGATGCGACTCTTGAAGCCACATCTGCAAACCAATTCCGTTCTTCTAGAGATCGCACCGGGTGATTGCCGTCTCAGTTACGAAGCTGCCAGGCAATGTGAAAAAGTCATCGGCGTAGATATTTCCGACCAACGCGCCCCTGAGGATCTGGCGCCAAACAATTTCGAGTTGATCGTTTACGATGGCTACCATCTCGACCTCCCTGAAAACAGCGTGGATATCGCCTTCAGCTATCAATTTCTCGAACACCTCCATCCTGAGGATGTCCCGCTCCACTTCGAAATGATTCATCGCCTCCTCAAGCCGGGAGGCGTCTACGTTTTCGACACTCCACACCGCTTCTCGGGACCGCATGACGTCTCGAAACATTTCGGGGACACTCTTGAGGGGTTCCACTTCCAGGAGTGGACCTACCGGGAGATGAGGAAGCTGCTGCGACACCACGGATTTGGAAAGAGCCGCATCCACCGAAAAGGCCAGCTTATCGAGAACTCGCTTCTCAATGCCATTCACAATGGGATCGAATCGGTCGTGGAGTGGCTTCCCAAAAGTGTTCGTCGCCGCATTTCCTCCCGCCTTTTCCCCGCCGTGACCCTTTCCGCCTGGAAAAAATCGAGTCGCAACTGACTCCGCTTCCCGCGCTCGTCATTCACGCCTCTGGCTTAATACTTTACTCCAATTCGATACGCTTGATTGTTTAGCCACTGCGCGTATTACCGCCCCTACCTCCGTCACTCGTGTCCCTAACCCGTAAGCTCCTTCGCGGCTCAACCATCAACCTGGCTGAGCACGCAATCAAGATCACGGTGATGTTTGTAACCACACCACTCATGGTGCTACATCTCGGACGGGAGAATTATGGGGTCTGGATCGTTGCTTTAGCCATTATTGGTTACCTCCGCCTCCTCGACCTGGGGGTCTCTCTCACCGGAAGCCGCTTACTCGGACGGGCCATTGGGGCAGGAAATAAAGACGACTACGACAATCTGTTTGTTACATTTTCCTACCTCTTTAATCGCATCGGTATCATCGCTCTAGCGATCACTCTGATCCTTGCTCTTTTTCTCCCGTTTGTAATCCCGGGAAACGCGGCCCTTTCCGAAGCCCGCTGGATCATTTTCGGTCTGGGACTCGCGACAAGTTTCCGGTTTTGGACTCAGATTTTTCTCGTGGTCTTGAAGAGTCACCTTCGCTACGACTGGATCGGCCTCGCCTCCATCATCAAAACCCTCCTCCAGGGAACGCTAATCTTTATCCTCCTCACCCGCGGTCACGGGCTTACAAGCTTGCTCCTTGCCTACATTATCACTGATGTTCTCGACCAGGTTCTGCTTGTCCTGTTCTCACGCAAAATCTATCCCCAAGGCCAAGTCCGCTTCGTCCACAACCGACCGACTGGACTCGGTCCCATCCTTCGCTACAGTGCAACCGTGATGATGGTAAACATTGGCAGCCAACTGCGCAATGGAGTGGATCCGCTCGTCATCGGGCATTTTTCCGGCCTCGCTTTCGTCCCTGTCTACTCTATCGGCAGCCGCTTTCTTACCGTCTTAACGGACATCGTCAACGCCATTTTCGGCGGCAGTTTTATCGCTGCTTTCAGTCAACTGGACGGTCGAAATGATCATCATGCGCTTGTCCGGAATTTCTTGAAGAGTCTTCGTTTCAGTTGCGCTATTGCCTCTCTCGGCGGAGGGGCAATAGCCGTACTTGGACCGCTCTTTATCGAACGTTGGATAGGAAGTTCCTTCGCAGACTCAGGAAAAGTCCTTCTCATCTTGGTAGTACCCACTACTTTGATGCTCATGCAATATCCAGTCTGGGGATTTTTCTTCAGCCAGAACAAGCAACGCTGGCTCGCATTCACCGCATTGGGGGGCGGATTTTTCAACGCAGCCCTCAGCATAATCCTTGCTCTGAACATTGGTTTTTTCGGAGTCGTCTGGGCAACCTTCATCGAACTGCTCCTGGCCTTTGGAATCATTGTTCCGATTCTCACATCACGAATCTGTCAGATTGGAATCCTCACCTACTGGTGGAACTTGCTGAAACACGGGATTCCCTTCGTCTTACTTTGTTTTATCTTCGACCTCACGGTGGGCCATCTCATCCGGCCCGATTATTTTTCTCTGCTGGTCTCTGGAGTTGGACTCGGGGCGCTTGCGATACCGCTCTTCTGGTTTCTGCCCCTCACAAAGGAGGATCGTCGTATCTTGCGCAATCAAGCGAGCCGCCTGTGGAAAGCCGGTTTTAAATAAGTAATACCTTGTCCCCGCCACGTTACCGAATCACACCAGGTTCGAATTGAAAGGTCGCCTGCAAAAGCTCATCGGTGAATACACCAGCCGCGCTGGGCCCCATATGGTAACCATCCGGGAACGCCTCGGACGGCCATTCCGCCGCCGCCGAGTCATCAAAGACCGCAATTCCCCATTCCGAGGTGGCTTTCAAAACCGCCTCGGGAAGTCTGTAGGATTCCGGCAGGGGTGCCCCCGCTAAAATTACCCGGTCAGCAGGCAGATCAAGCGAATCCAGAAGCGTTCGAAATCGATTGGCTGTGGCGACTGCAGGCACGCTCTCCTCCCGACCTTCCCGGCCTGCGCGATTCAATCGCTGCGCGGTCACCTCGTAACCGGGAACCAGATTATAGAACATCAGGGGCCGGACCCGATCCCGATTCGCGAACAAGCGCGACACACCCGCCAAAACAAAGCGGCATCGCTCGCTGTCGGTCGTGAGCCAGTCGCGGAAAATCTCTCCTCGGTCCTGCGGCGCGGCAAGAAAGGCGGACAGCTTCTCCGGACTGCGTACGGAGTGATCGAGAAGATGCCCCGGCCCCGTCACCAGAATAAGAAGGTCCGGCCGGATTGTCTTCGAGGACGGGAAGTGCTTCCGATAAGCTGTGGTCCATTCGTTTACACCGCTCCCATCCGGGGCGAGGTAAAACACCTTCGGCTGCGGCCAACCTTTCTCGATCAGGCCGATTTCGAGGGTTTCACTATCGACCGCCGCCCTGGCAAGGGAATTACCCAGCACAAGAACACAGGTCTGGCCGGCCGCCTGCGCTTCGGCGATCTCTTGCGGGATCTCCTCGAAGGCAAGCATCTGGCGGACGTCAGCCGAGAGTCGCGACTCGAAAGCGCGCGAACCTGCCTCGCCCAACAAAAGAACGAAGACCAGGGAAAGAATAACTTTGAGCTCTGTTTTCATTGGGTGCAGATTTTAAAACTGGAAGTAGATGAACTCTACTGGAGTCGGTGCTGCGAAGAAAAGAAGCATGAAAATCAAGTAGAGATAGAGCGCAGCCCGCACGAGCCAGGATGATCGTAAAAGAGCAAACGAATCTCCCTTCTTTTCCATCCAACATTCAAAAATCAACCACGGAACAAGGAAAAAGAGCATTAGGGAAACTCCTGTCCGGAAAAAATCGCTCACTTCCCATTCCCCTCCGAGCGCTGAGATCAATCCAAAAGCCTGTCCCAGAGACTCGGCCCGGAAGAAAATCCATCCGAGACAGACGAGGTGAAAAGTGGCCACCACCTTGAAGGCATCAGCACCCCTTCTCCACCAAATTCCCTTTCCGTTTTGGCTTGAGGGAAATCGTGCGATCCAGGCGCGATGCGTCGCCAACCAGAGCCCGTGTATGGCACCCCAAACGACAAAAGTCCACGCCGCCCCGTGCCAGAGCCCACCCAGCACCATCGTCAGAACAAGATTCCGTCTCGTCCGCCCCTCACCCCGGCGATTACCTCCCAGCGGGATGTAAAGATAATCACGCAACCAACTCGAAAGACTGATATGCCAGCGCTGCCAGAACTCACGGGGATTCCGCGCAAAATACGGTCGCCGAAAATTCTCCATAAGGTCGAAGCCGAGCCATTTTGAAACCCCGATCGCGATGGCACTGTAACCGGCGAAATCACCGTAGATTTGGAAAGAAAAGGCATAGGCACCGAGAAGAACTTCAGCCCCGTTCAGGTCCTCTGTCGCAGACGAAAAAATGGGGTTTGCGAGCCAGGCCATATTATCGGCAATCACTACCTTTAAAAAAAGTCCCGTCAGAACGAGGTAGAGTCCCTCACGGAAGCGGGCCTCCGACAGTCGTGGTCGGGGATTTTCAACCTGCGGAAGCAGGTGGTGAGAGCGTTCGATTGGCCCCGCAACAAGCTGTGGAAAAAAAGAAATGTAGAGGGCGAAATCCAGAAAATGCCGACAAGGCGCGGTGCGTCCCCGGTAGACATCAATGGTGTAGCTGAGCGCCTGAAATGTGTAAAACGAGATCCCGACAGGGAGGATGAGACGAAGGCCGGGTTCCCAATGTTCAAGCCCGAGTGTAAACAGAAGACGATTGAGCTCCCCGAGGAAAAATCCGAAGTATTTAAAAAGTCCGAGAATGCCCAACTCCACAACAACTGAGGCAGTCACCCAACGTTTCCGTGTCGCTGCATCCTCCGAGGCAGCAATCCGGCCTGCGGCGTAAAAATCGAAGGCGGTCGTAAAGAGTATCAGCAGGAGAAAGCGCCAATCCCAACATCCGTAAAAGAAGTAGCTGGCAATCAGGAGGAAGCGGTTTTGAAGGCGATGCCCGAAGAGGTGGTAAACTCCCAGAACGACCACAAAAAAAATCCAAAAGGAATAGCTGTTGAACCACATCGGATTGGCGAGAGACGGCTTGTGAAAATTACGGCTTCGGACGCCAAACAAAGACTGGCATTTTTTTCTATCCGGGAAAGTTCATCGTATCCCTTCCGGCGAAGCGCCAGAGGGGAAGAGATCATGCTGGATTAGCGATTGTCAATAATTTCGGATGAGCGATACCTGAATTCCTATTGAAAAAATCACTCACGCAGGCAGTATTCCATTACTTCCGATCATCACTTAACCGATGAAACTCCTTTTCCTCTCCAATCTGTTTCCCGATGCGGCGCAGCCAGTGCGCGGCCTGGACAACGCGACATTGCTTCACGAGTTGCGATCAAATTTCGCTTACGATGTGAAAGTGATCTCCCCCTGTCCTGTTTGGTTCCCTAAATTTGGAAGAGGCATTAGGAAACTCATATCTCCACGTGGAAGAGACGAAATTCTAAACCCTTCATTTGTCCCCACCGGATATATTCCCCGATTCGGAAGTCGATGGAATGACCATCTTATGCTCAAAAATTTACGACCTGCATTCAAAAAGTCGACGGAGGAATTTCGACCGGATGTTGTCCTCGCCTCCTGGCTATTCCCCGATGGATGCGCCGCAGCCCGACTCTGCGAGAGCGCCGACATCCCGTTAATCCTGATCACCCAGGGGAGCGACACGCACCAGTATCTCTCTGATCCGATTCGGCGTGATAAGATCGTCGCCGCAATCGCTCGCAGCGAAGGGGTGATCTGCCGCAGCGCCGATCTCGCAAAACGCCTTGAAGCAGTCGGAGCACCCCCGGAAAAGCTGCGAGTGATCTACAACGGCGTCAATCCGGATGTCTTTTTCCCTCAGGATCAGGCCGAAGCAAGACGCAGTCTTGGTCTTCACACAAAGATCCCCTCACTCCTCTTCGTCGGAAACCTGCTTGCTGTGAAGAACCCGGTTTTTCTCCTGCGCGCCCACGCCGCGCTCAATGAGCGGCGATCTGCCGCTGACAAGAGGCGGGTGATGCTGCGACTGATCGGGGAAGGGCCGCTCGAAACCGCGCTCAGGAGTGAGGCTGTCGCGCTGGGAACTGAGAGTGAGGTCGAATTTCTTGGGCGACGGCCGCCCCGCGAAGTCGCCAACTGGATGAACGCTTCTAATGTCTTCTGCCTCACCAGCGAGAATGAGGGGTTCCCCAACGTTCTTCTTGAGGCGATGGCCTGCGCCCTGCCCATAGTTTCGACCGATGTCGGGGGGATTTCCGAAAGAGTCAGCGCGCCGTCAATCGGTCAACTTGTTCGACGGGGGAACCTCGAAGGATACCTCGACGCTCTCGAAACTGCCTTGGAAAGTGCCAAGACCCGTCAGGAGCCCCCGGCCCCTCGCGCAGCCCTGTCCTGGACTGGGGTAGCTGCTGAATGTGACCGTTTTATTAACGACGTTCGCGCGGGCAGTCACTTGTAGCATTCGAATACTTCCTAATTTTTTGACTGGGCTACAAAAAATTTAAGTTGGAGACGGTTATTTCTTGCTCTCCCACTCGAAGCCCCCGTCCTCGTCAATGGTCGAAACGCCCTGTAGTCCCTGAAAGCCGGTGATCGCTTAGTCGAACTTCAGGTTGAAATGGATACGCACGAGATCTAAAGCTGTCTGCTCAGGCGAAATTGTATCTCTCTCGCTCCGGTTCTAAGAAAATTTTCTCCTATGTTGGAACTCTACATCCCGGCCAATCTCTTCTATCCCGAACTTCCAGGCGGAAGCCTTCAGTACTCGCGCTACGCCCCGTTTCTCCGTGAGCGCGGGATCTCCCTAACTGTGTTCACCCCCAAGCGTAAACACCATGAAGAGAACGAGACCGAGTTTAAGACCATCCGAATTATCCGTAAAACGCTCCCTTCAGGTCTCAATACTCTTCAAGAGCAGATGGCCCTCGTCGAATTCGCAGGAGAATCAGCGATGGGAAGTTCGGGTCGCCGCATCGTCATCCAGCCGATCGGAACTTTCGCCAACACTCCCCGCAGTCTCAGCCAATTGTGGAAGTGGCGGCTCCGCAGCATTCCGCTCGTTCGCCATTTCACGCAAGTTCCCCGGCCCCCTGAAGGGACCGCTGTGTCAAAAATTCGCGCCCGGTTTCGGGAACGAATCGGCCTCAGCCCTTTCTCGAGACTTTTGATGTGCAGCTCCGAAATGGGACGGGCCTTCCAAGTCGCCTCCGGGATCTCCGGGAAACGTATCGAAGTCATCCCTAATGGTATAGATGACACCGTTTTTCACCCCATCGAAGCCCCTGCTAAGAGAGCTCTCCGAACCTCCCTCGGTCTCCCACCGACCGGACCGATAGTGCTCTCTGTTAGCAGCATCATTCCGCGAAAAGGGATCGATCTCCTTGTCGCCGCCTGGGAATCCGTTCTTCAAAGGCACCCGGATGCTTTGCTTGTTCTTGTCGGCAGCAACACCGTTCGACCCACCGTCGGCAATCCAGAGGCGCGCTCTAACGTGGCGACCTACCTCGAATCAATCCGCGCTTCGGTCGCTGCCCTTTCCCGTCCGGAGAGCGTTCGCTTTGCCGGGGAGGTCGAAAATGTGCAGGACTACTATCGCGCAGCAGACCTTTTCGCTTTTGCTTCCCTGCAGGAGGGACTCCCGAGTGCAGTCATGGAGGCGATGAGTTCCGGACTCCCCTCTGTCCTCGCTCCGTTTCACGGTTTTCCCGCTCCTGGAGAGGAATATGGCTCCCCCAATCTTCACTATGTCGCTTCAACCCACGAACCTGACTCCATAGCGACTGGAATGCTGCGACTCCTCGACTCAGTCGCGGACCGGAAACGGCTCGGGAGTGAGGCAGCTAAATGGATCCGGAACACTCAGCAAATGGACCAAGCCGCAGATCGGCTCGTCTCTGTTTACGAGTCACTGTGGTCACCTTCTCCTTCTTCTAAAAAGGCATGACAGACCCGTCCATCATCTCCGCCCCCAGCACTCCATTCCAAGCTGTCTTTCTCGACCGCGACGGGGTCATCAATGAGGAGGATGGCATCATCCAATCCAAAGAACAGCTACGTCTGATTCCGAACGCAGGAGCTGCCATTGCCAGCCTCAACGAGGCTGGATTGCCGGTGATCATCATCACAAATCAGCCGGTCGTCGCGAGAGGCTGGTGTAACGAGTCGGAGCTCGATGCCATTCACAATCATCTCAGGGAGTTACTCCGCCCTTTTGGGGCAAGTCTCGACGCAATTTACTACTGTCCGCACCACGAAAACGCGAACGACCTCACCTACCGCATGGTTTGCGAATGCCGGAAACCCCGCCCCGGCCTACTCAAAATCGCGGCCCAACATTTCCATCTCGACCTCACACGCTGTGTTTTTATCGGCGACCGGACCGTTGATATTCAGGCGGCCCGCAGCGCGGGCACCGCAGCGTGGTTGGTAAGGACCGGTTTCGGCGGGCAAGACAAGAAATGTGACGCTACTCCTGACTCAGTGTTTGACGATTTACAGGAATGCGTAACCTTCATTCTCAAATCATGCCCACCCGTCCCGAAAACTCCCCAGTCCAGAAAGCCGTGATCCTCTCCGCAGGGATGGGGACCCGGTTGGGCGAGCTAACCAGAAACCTGCCCAAAGTGATGGTACCCATCGCAGGCAAGCCCATGCTGGAGCATCACATCGAGTGGCTCAAAACGTTCGGCGTGCGCGAGTTTTATCTGAATCTTCATTATTTAGGGGACGTGATATCCGATCACTTCGGTGACGGAAGTTACTGGGATGTGGAGATCCACTACCACTCCGAAGAGCGTCTCCTCGGTACGGCAGGCGCCCTACACGGATTCAATTCTTTTCTCGATGAAACTTTTCTAGTCCAATACGGCGATGTCTTCTCCCGGCTCGATCTCGCCCGGCTTGCGGCCTTTCACTTCGAGCGAGATTCGGCGGCCACCCTCGTCGTTCATCCCAGCAGCCACCCGCACGACAGTGACATCATCGAACTGGCAGGTGAGGCCCGCATCCGCAACATCCACCAC
>CALAHF010000214.1 GCA_937891465.1 uncultured Verrucomicrobiales bacterium
ATCGAGGACAGCACAACGTTTGCGAAGCGTTCAAGAAGATCGAAGCTGACCTTCCATCCAGGTTGAAGACTGAAAATTTGGATCAACTGATAGGAGTTTGCTTTTTCAAGGATTTTTATCGGCGCATCGGTCCTGCCGGGATTGAGGGGGTGCAATGAGCAGTAAGCGCATAAGGAACGCTAACATTCTCATCAACGATGACAACCGGACAAAGTGTGCTGTTCTCTATTCCGATTTATTCCGACTTGGTTTTATTCGCGCGCTCTCTCAATTCAAGAGCGCGTTGATTTTGTTCCTTGGCTGCATTTTGATCACCCAGTTGCTTGTAAGTTGCGCTCAGGGTGGATCGGATTGAGGCTTCAAGCAGGGGTTGGTCCTTAAACTCCTCTTCGACCTGTGGTTCCGCTACATTCACGGCTTCGCGTATGGTGACGTTAATTCCCAATCCTACCATCGTGAGAGAACGGTTCGTCGGTGCTAATAGGACTTTGTTCCTAAAAAATCCCAGTACTGCTTTTGAATCTTCAGCGGACTGCTCGGCCAGTTTGGTTTGCTCTTCCGCACGGAAGGTTTGCCATATGCTTGTCGCTATCAAGATAAGCATTGTATTGATAAGCAGTGAGGCTGTAGTCAGGCCCGCTTTGTTTCGTTTGGCAAACTTACGCAGTTTGTAACTCGTCGATGGAGGACTGGCTGTCACTGGCTGGTCGGTCAGGTAGTTCTCTATATCAGCAGCAAACCCAGTTGCGGTTTCGTAACGGCGGTTGCGGTCTTTATCCAGTGCCTTCATTACAATCCAGTCGAGATCTCCACTCACCAGTCGGTTGAGTTTCTCAGGCGCTATACTGTGAAAACCTGCGATCACGGTGTTCTCTTCGTTGCTCAGCGAACTCAATCGCGTCGATGGTTTGGAGGGCTCCTCCTCCCGGATCAAGCGATGGATTTCTGCTATCCCCGCCTGACGCAATTTCCTTGGATCGAGCGGAGTCTTGCCGGTGAGCAGTTCGTAGAGCACCACACCCAGCGAATAAACATCGCTGCGAGTGTCGATGTCCAGGCCGCTCATCTCGGATTGCTCCGGGCTCATGTAATGAGGTGTGCCGATCATTTGACCGTGGGCTGTGAACAAGGTCTTCTCGGTGAGCTCTTGACTGATGGCTTTGGCGACTCCGAAGTCGATGACCTTGACCACCGGTTTGCTCTCGTGAAGAGCCACCAGGATATTCGATGGTTTCAGGTCCCGGTGGATGATCCCTTTCTGATGGGCGTGTTGTACGGCAGCGCAGATATCGCGAAACAGGTTCAATCGCTGGCGAGTATCCAGGCGGTGGGTGTCGCAGTATTCAGTGACCGGAACTCCCTTGACCAGTTCCATCGCAAAGTAGGGGCGCCCGGTATCGGTAGCCCCGGCATCCAGCACCTTGGCGATGTTGGAATGGTCCATCAGAGCGAGCGCCTGACGCTCGGCTTCGAAACGGGCAATGACCTCCTTGGTGTCCATACCCGGCTTGATGATTTTGAGAGCGACCTTGCGTTTGATCGGCTTACGCTGTTCAGCCATGAACACCACACCGAAGGCGCCCTCGCCAATTTGCTCGAGCAGTTTGTAAGGACCCAACACTGAACCGGGTCCCTCGGTGATCGCGCGAGGTGATCCTTGCGTTTTGTCAGCACTTTTGCCGGATAATCGCTGGCCGTCCGAGGAGATCGTTTCGTCTCCGTCTGTGGATGCGTCGTTCATTATTTCTGCGCTTTCAGTTCCGCTTGCCATTTGGCAGCTTGGTCGGGTTTTTCCCATGCTTGGTATAGCTTGGTCAGCCGAATCAAGGAATGCTTTAAGTAGGGTGTCTCGTTGGGGTCGCTCGAAGTTTTCAGCCCCTCATAAGCAGTTAGCAGAAAGGGCTCTGCTTCTGAATATTTTTTCCTCACTGTGAGCAAGCCGCCTAATGTTGATTGTATATTGAAGAATGATTCCGATTGGTCTCCGAGTTCTTTCAAGGGAGTCACATATTGCCGAAATTTAGCTTCAGCTTTATCCAGCTGCTCGCTATGCCAGTAAGAATAAGCGAGGCTTAGAAGCATGCGGAAATGAAGATAATCATTGGGGCCTTTCACTTTTTTTATCACTAGCAGGGTGGTTTCTCCAAGTTCCACGGCATCTTTGTAACGGCTCGCGCTCAGGTAAGCATCAACGAGTTCATGCTGGGCGGTGAGTGTAGAAACGTTTTCATGTCCTTTTGAAATTTTATGTTGCTCGACCATTTCCTCGCGCAGGGCCACAGCATCTTCGTAACGGCCATTGCTCAGATAGCCTTTAGCCAAATATTTTGCCAAGGTGAGTGTGGTGCCCTGGTTGGTTCCCAGGATTTTTTTGCTCACCTCAAGCGGTTTTTCGCACAAGGTTAGTATTTCTTTTGAGCGGCCTGCTTGTTGATAGAAAAAAGCCAACTTTAAAATAGCTCTGAAATAATCCGGGTGTTCGGGGCCCTTCAATGTTCTTGTTAAATCCACTGCCTGAATGCCTAATTCCACAGCTTCTTTGCGTCGTCCCAGGCGTTCGTAGTTTTCTGCCAGAGTTGATATTTCACCCAGCGTGTCCTGATGGTCCGGCCCTTTTGTTTGTTTTATCAATTTCAACTTTTCTTCCCACAGGCTGAGAGCTTCCTCGTAGCGCTTAAGGTTAAAATAAGCGTCGCCTAGTTCTGCCATCATTCGTATGGTGTCAGGGTGCTCGGGTCCTTTTTCTTCTTTTGCAAGATTAAGCACTTCCTGTTGTAATTTTAAAGCTTCGTCACGTAGAGCAGTTGCATCTTCGTCGCGGTCCAGTGTTGTATATAATCGAGTCAGATAACGGAGAGAGCTTTGCGTATCCGGATGATTGGAGCCAAGCGTTTTTCTTCTTAAGTCCAGAATGTTTTCGAGTAGCGTTGCTGCTTTTTCATAAAGTTTTGAATTATGGTGAGCATCGGCCAGGTCCTCCATCGCTCTCAATGTGTCAGTGTGTTCAGGGCCTTTGGTTTTTTTTGTTAATTTGACGACCTTTTCGGACATGGCCAATTCCTCTTCAAAACGACTAGAGAGTGCGTAGAATTGAGCCAGCCCGGCCATTGCTCGGATTGTCTTTTCGTGTTCAGGGCCATATAACTCACGGTGGATCGCCAGCATGGTTTCACTGGTTGTAAGCGCTTCCTCATTGCGGCCTGAGCTGAGATAATAAAGCTGTAAAGATTCTAGGGCCATCAAATTCTCCTCATGCATGGCCCCTAATGTTTTTTTAGTCAGCTCATAAGACCGTTCAACTTGTCCGATAGATTTATTATCTTCACCAAGAATTTGATAGGTCTCACCGAGAGTGAGCCGGATAGCGGCCTCAACGAGTGGTTGTTTATCGAAAGATTTGGAAATCTGAGGTTCGGCTGCATCGAGGGCGGCCAGAATGGTGATGTCAACTTTCGGTTCCTCAGTCTTCTGATCGGGTCTTGAAGCTGCCAGCACCTGGGTTTCAAAAAACTCCACCACGGCTTTTGCATCAGCGGCTGATTGCTTCGCCAATTTCCGCTGCTGTTCCGCCCGCAGCGCTTGGGTGATACTTACTACTGTGCCGGCAACCAGCATAAGAAGCAGCAGTGAGGCTGTAGTCAGGCCCGCTTTGTTTCGTTTGGCAAACTTACGCAGTTTGTAACTCGTCGATGGAGGACTGGCTGTCACTGGCTGGTCGGTCAGGTAGTTCTCTATATCAGCAGCAAACCCAGTTGCGGTTTCGTAACGGCGGTTGCGGTCTTTATCCAGTGCCTTCATTACAATCCAGTCGAGATCTCCACTCACCAGTCGGTTGAGTTTCTCAGGCGCTATACTGTGAAAACCTGCGATCACGGTGTTCTCTTCGTTGCTCAGCGAACTCAATCGCGTCGATGGTTTGGAGGGCTCCTCCTCCCGGATCAAGCGATGGATTTCTGCTATCCCCGCCTGACGCAATTTCCTTGGATCGAGCGGAGTCTTGCCGGTGAGCAGTTCGTAGAGCACCACACCCAGCGAATAAACATCGCTGCGAGTGTCGATGTCCAGGCCGCTCATCTCGGATTGCTCCGGGCTCATGTAATGAGGTGTGCCGATCATTTGACCGTGGGCTGTGAACAAGGTCTTCTCGGTGAGCTCTTGACTGATGGCTTTGGCGACTCCGAAGTCGATGACCTTGACCACCGGTTTGCTCTCGTGAAGAGCCACCAGGATATTCGATGGTTTCAGGTCCCGGTGGATGATCCCTTTCTGATGGGCGTGTTGTACGGCAGCGCAGATATCGCGAAACAGGTTCAATCGCTGGCGAGTATCCAGGCGGTGGGTGTCGCAGTATTCAGTGACCGGAACTCCCTTGACCAGTTCCATCGCAAAGTAGGGGCGCCCGGTATCGGTAGCCCCGGCATCCAGCACCTTGGCGATGTTGGAATGGTCCATCAGAGCGAGCGCCTGACGCTCGGCTTCGAAACGGGCAATGACCTCCTTGGTGTCCATACCCGGCTTGATGATTTTGAGAGCGACCTTGCGTTTGATCGGCTTACGCTGTTCAGCCATGAACACCACACCGAAGGCGCCCTCGCCAATTTGCTCGAGCAGTTTGTAAGGACCCAACACTGAACCGGGTCCCTCGGTGATCGCGCGAGGTGGAGTAGGGGCTACTTCCTTTTCCCCAGTGTCAATGGGGGGGGCAATATTCTTGCCCGAAGTTTTCCCGGACCCATCCATGGAAATTGTGGCACCGTCATCACTCGTAACAGCATCATCACTTGTAAATAACACGTCTGCTTTCTCGGCATCCTCGAGCATCCGTTCCACTTCGAGTCGTAACTCGGCATCGTCTCCATAGGCATGGGCAAGAAACGTCTCACGTTCCTTGGATTCCAGTTCGTAGGCACGAACGAATAGATCTGTGGCTTTAGTATTCACTTTATTGCTACATGCGCAATCGGTCGCCAAAAACGGACATTTTTTTATTTTTTTTCCTCAAGGGCCCTATAGAGCCAGACTTTAGCCACGGTCCAGTGACGCCGCACGGTTTTTTCATTCACTTCCAACAGTGCCGCGATCTCGTCATTGTTCATGCCTCCAAAAAATCGCAGTTTGACGATACGGGCTTTCATTTCATCTTCCTGTTCCATCTGATCAAGCACTTCGTGCACCGCGAGTAAACGATCGTCTGGAATAGGTGCCAAAATATTAACCTCGTCTTCCGGAATAGTCGCTTTGTTGCCACCTCGCTTGGCCGCAAGTCGACGCCGGGCGGCTTCGACCAGAATCCGTCTCATGGCTTCTGAAACAGCTGCGAAAAAATGTTTCCGGTCCCGCCACTGATCCGGAGCGGTTTTTTCCAACCTCAACCAGGCTTCGTGAACCAGCGCAGTAGCATTCAGGGTGTGATCCGATCGTTCCCCAGCCATGCGCGCGCCGGCGATACGCTTGAGCTCGGTGTACAGACCGGCAAACAACTCGTCATCGCGGGATTCAGTGGATGCATTCAGCCACCGAGTAAAATCAAGTATGGCGGGGGATCCGGGTAGCGTTTCGTCTCCTTCGGTAGGTGAGTCGTCCATGGAGTGCTGGTTGAACTTAGAAGAATATCAAAAAACCGATTTGTTGGATAGTGCTGATTTGAGTAGTCAGGAAACTGTCAAATTTGGTTGACGATAGTGGTCGGTGCTTTTATCTGCCTTGACATGAACAAGATTCTGGTAATTTTCGATTCTGCGACGGGTCATACTGAAAAAATGGCGCATCTGATAGCGGAGGGAGCCCATAGAATATCGGAAACTGGTGTGCGCATCAAGTCCGTGGAAGAAGCGACGGCGGAAGATGTGCTCTGGTGCGATGGTCTGGCAGTGGGCAGTCCGACCAACATGGGCATTCTGTCATGGAAGAACTGATAGATGGCATGGGGTTGTCAGGCGGGGGTGAAATCCACCAAACTAACAACCGATGAATGCCAAAACAAAATCCAATCCTAACGAAACCTGTGGATCAATCAAGCTCGGCATCGACGCCCACGCAAAGTGGTATTATGTCGGCCGGCAAGTCGACGGCGCCACGCCGCAGCCGCTGCAGAAAATGACCTTCGAGGGTCTGCTGCACTTCGTTGCCAAGCAGAAGCGTCTGGCGGGCGAAGTGCACACTTGTTATGAAGCCTCTGAGTTTGGCTAAGCATCCAAGCCAAGACGGCTCACAAGAGAGTCAAAATTTGGTTCGTGATCAATAATATTAGCCAAGCCCCCCCCCTTGAATCCTCAATCCTGTTCGTGTTTTCGGAGTGCCTTAACCGCGCTTAACACTTCTTCCGAAAGAATGCGAAACGGATCGGAAATGCGGGTATCGGATGTCACAGTTTCCCAAAATCCTATGGCCCATTCCACGGCTTCGCGCCAGTGTTCTCGGGCGTTTGGGAGTGGTGGCGTAGGCGTAAAGACGCGCTCGACAATTTCTCCCTGAGCACTGGGAGCCCACACCATAGGTAGCATGTCGTAGGCCGGAGTGATTTCGAAGGGAACTGAATGGGTCAGCCAAAACGCGAGGTTGCCGGCGTGCTTATCGGTATTGCCGATGAGATCACCGAAGGCGCTGAGTTTTTGAATCGTGGCAAAGGTACTTGCGCTGATGAACTCCTGCTGGAGAAGGTTCCTTGCCGCATTGGTCCATGCTGATGCCTGATTATCGCCGTAAGATTCGGGATACAACGCGCCGAGCGATACGACGCCGCGCCTCCCGTTTGCGCCGGATCGATCAAATCTCGGAACTTCGAGAAATCTCCGATTTCCGGCATCGAGAATACGGGCACCTTTGATCGCTAGACCTTGTCGGCTTAGGGTATTGAGGGCGATTTCTTCGCACACCAACAAATCTGCCCAACGTTGACCGGTGGGCTGGCTCAGAGGCGGGGAAAATTTCACCAAAACAGGACGTGGCGATTCAGCTCCAGTAATTGTGGTGAGAAATTTTGGCTGCTCTCCGCCAGCGGACGATCCCGGCTCGGAATTCATCGCGGTTTCAGCAATTTCAGGAAATCTCTGCGACCTTTCTGATTCCTCGACAAAATGCCCCGAATTTTCGGCAGCGTTTGCTGCTTGAATACGGCGCAGACAATCATCACCCATCACAATCGCCCCGGGCAGATCTTCTCCGGCTGTACGCAGAAATTGGATGGTATGATCATCACTCCATCGGCGGATATCTTCGGGAAGCCCAAGCTGAGGTGCCAGATTCTGGGCAATGACTCGCCCCAGAAACCCCTGCGGCTTCAGATCACTAAGGAAAAAGGGAAAACCTTCCCAGATTCCGTATTGATCAGAAAATTCTCCCGCCCAATCCGGTGGATTATCCGCCCATTCGATCCGCCACTTTTGGTCATGTAGCGCTTCGAGAGTCGCCCAATCGCTAGCACGACCCTTTTCATTCATCATGTAGATCGGCCACGAATTTCCCGAGGTCATAACCCTCCGCCTCAGGACATATCGAGTGCTGCGGGTGTTTCCCAGCGTAACGAGATTATCCCCGATATCATCGAGCGTGCGCACGATGGTTGTCCGATTCACATTTAGCTGCGAAGCGAGATCAGACGCGGACACAGGCCCGCGCGCGCCGATGATTAGCTCAAGGTCACTGCTATTGATTTTGGGTGGACGCGGCATTTTGTGCTTTTGTTTTGCATCGTAAAATAACACAAAAAAATATTCGTAACAACTTAATAATTATTTAGTAATTCGATTAATGAAACTTGTTATGCATCGTAAAAATGATAGGAATTTGCCTTTTCAAGGATTTTTATCGG
>CALAHF010000215.1 GCA_937891465.1 uncultured Verrucomicrobiales bacterium
TCCCGGCCGGACCGACGCCCCGATAAAAAATCTTTGAATAAGCAAATTCCTATCAGTTGGTTTCGGTGGTCTTTGGGGCTGCTGTGGCGTTCGTATGGGCACGGGTGAATTTGGCGTTCTATGATTGTTTCCTGAGTTTGGCTTCAAGATCGGTTGTTGAACCCCCTCAAACCCGGCCGGACCAACGCGCCGTTAAAAAACCTTGAAAAAGCAATTTCCTATCAGTCGACCATGAGAATTCCTCAAACCTTAAAACCTGGAGGAGGTGCCTTCAGAACGATATCCTGTATTGCAGTCGGTTTTCTTTTGGTCGCGCACAAACTTCGTTTTCCAGCTGGAATCATCTTAAAAGGCAAGCTGCGTTCCATGTATCAAAACTGGACCCCGGAGATGTTCAAAAACTACATCACCAGTTTCGGCCGCAAGCTTCCCCACGATCAGATCTGTACACCGAGATTGCCTGACTCTTTCGAACCATTGGTAACCGAAGGAATCCCGACTGAGCACTTGTTGGATGAAACCGCCATTCGTGATTTTTATCGCAAAGGATATCTTGAGCCGTTCTCGGTTTTCAGCGCCGAAGAAATGGATGAATTCAGTGATCTGCTCTTAGCGCGAATGAAAGAGCCGAGCGACATCTACGGATTTGTTTGCGAACGTGACCGTCACATCGATACACCTGAGATGATGAAAATGATCGCCAACCCCGCGATCAGCGATCGGTTGGCTCAGCTTTTGGGACCAAAACTCGAAGCCTGGCGTTCTCAAATTTTCTTCAAACCACCCGGTAAAAACCCAGTCGGTTGGCATCAGGCTAGTACCTTCATGTTCGAAGAAAGTTTTTCCGAACCAGCCGTGATTCCTCCTGATTTATCCGAGTTGTTCCAGCTGACCGTTTGGATCGCAGTTGATCCGGCGACACGCGCCAACGGGTGTCTCAAAATGTTGGAAGGCACCATGCAGGAGGGAATTCGATGGATGAAGCTTGGCGGGAAAATTGGATTTCACGCTGTGAATTACGAGCCGGATTACGACGTTGATGAATCAAAAATTAATTACGTTGAGATGGAGCGGGGGCAAGTTTTGATCTTCTCCGAGCGGACGATCCATGGCTCCGATCCAAACACGACTGATAGCAATCGTCTGGCCTTCAATTTCCGCGCCGTCCCAAGCCACGTTCAAGTTTACTGGCCCGGAAAAAAAATTCATCGTTCCGGCCAAATGGAGCAGTCCTTTGATCTGACAAAATGGCGTTCCGTTCAGATTCGCGGAAACGACAACGATGGCCCGAATCACACTGCGCCTTGGCAGGATTATGTGTGAGCCCCTGTCTTTTATGAGCAATATCTCAAAAACATTTGGTATTTTTTTGATCGCATTCTGCGTTTTGGTTCAGCAATCAGCCCTTTCTCACGAAAGCGAGCCAGAGAAACCTAAAGTAAAATCTTCGCCGAAAGGTCATCTCATCATTCACGGCGGTGGGCGACTGACAAAGGACGTTGTCACGCGATTCGCAAAGCTGGGCATCGACGAAGACGGCGGACACCTTGTGATTGTGCCGACATCGGGTGACGGTGAAATTTCAACGGACCCGAAGACTGCCTCAGGTTGGCTCAAATCACTTGGATTTAAGAAAATTACCATCATGCACACCCGGTCACGCGAGGTCGCGGACTCCGACGAATTCATAGAGCCGTTGGAAGATGCCACTGCCATATGGTTTTCAGGAGGGCGCCAGTGGCGAACCATGGATGTTTATGATGGAACAAAATCCGCCGATGCCTTTCGTGCAGTTTTTGCCCGTGGCGGAGTCATTGCAGGCTCATCAGCCGGAGCCACCGTTCAGGGATCGTATCTCGTCCGTGGTGCTAAAGAGGGAAATCAGGTCATGATGGCACCCGGCCATGAAATCGGATTTGGATTTCTTGAAAACGTCGCAATCGATCAACACGCGATCAAACGCGGTCGTCTCGACGACATGATTCCAGTGGTCACCCGTTTTCCAAATTTACTGGGGATCGCGATTGATGAAGGCACCGCCCTCGAAGTTCACAGCGGAATCGCGAAGGTGATTGGAGAATCAAAAGTTGCGTTCTACGATCACAAAAAATGGGCGGACGACGGCGAAAAATACGAACTCCTCGCGCCCGGAGAACGCTACGATCTATCGAAGCGCACCAAAGTTGAACCCCCTCAAACCCGCCTGGACCAACGCGCCGTTAAAAACCTTGAATAAGCAAATTCCTATCAGTTCAAATGCGGCCAATGCGACGAGGTGTTGGCGATGGATGCTCAGTATTCTGGTTCCGAAGTCGAGTGCCCATCATGCGGAGCACACGTCACCGTACCGGCGGTTAAAGCTCAAACTTTCAAGCGGCAAAAGAAGAAAAAAGGAGAAAGGAAAGTCACGATAATCACTTCGATAGTGGCACTCATA
>CALAHF010000216.1 GCA_937891465.1 uncultured Verrucomicrobiales bacterium
AGCGCGACGATCTACACGCTGATGGCCAACTGCAAAGCGCTCGGCATCGACCTCGAGCGGTATCCTAAAGCCGTGCTCAAAGCGATGACCACGCGAGAACTCAGGCGCAAGCAACGGAGTTGCCCCCTGCAAAAATCGCCGAGAAGTGGCGGGCCGAAAAAACAGAGGCGACGACCACAATCCCCGCACCCATCGAAAATGCTGCGTGAAGTCAAGAAGGCGAATTTTACGACGCTTACACAGGAATTCTTCCCAGGCCTGAACGCCCGGGCTCTGTGCGGACGAGCTTTCAGCCCGGTTCCGATTTCCATGAGTTTGCCGGAACTCATCTAAACCTCGGGCCATTGCCCTGTCCTGTTGATTCGTTGAAACGTTCGACTCTTGATCTGGTCAGAGGGTGGTGACATACTGGGTTCCCTTTAAATTATTGAACCCCGCTCTATGCGATACGGTATTTTTTCTGACATTCATGCCAACCGCCAGGCTTGGGATGCTGTGCTGGCTGACATGTATGACTCCAACGTCGATGTGCCAGTCTGCCTTGGTGACATCGTCGGATACGGCCCGTGTCCGCAGGAAGTGCTCAATGGCATTAAGAAAGTCACCGGCAATTTCGTCATGGGAAACCACGATGCGGCTGCCTGCGGGGTGCTCGACCCTGCGATTTTTAACGAAACGGCGCGGGCTGTCATTGGGTGGACTGCTGGCCAATTGGATGATGGCTCAAGAACCTTCTTAAGCGAAATGCCGATGGTGATTACGGATGGTGAACTCACGTTTGTTCATGCCGAGATTGAAAATCCCAGCCGTTTTCACTACATCGAAGATGAAGATGACGCGAAGGATAATTTCGCTCACTGTACCCACCGCATCACCTTTGTAGGGCACACTCATGACCCGACGATTTTTGCTGAAAACGCAGATGAGTCGGTGACTCGGCACGAAGATATTGATTGTGTGCTCGATCCCGACACCCGCTACATCATCAATGTGGGTTCGGTCGGAGAACCCCGGAATCCCGAAGATATCCGGGCCCGCTATGTCATTTTTGATTCGGAAACAAACGAACTGTCCTTTCGCCGCATTAATTTCGATGTTGAAGCTTACCGGGCAGACTTGCAGGCATCCGGTTTGACGATCACGCCTTATTTTTTGAGGGTGATTGATTCCTATAGCGAAGCTGTGATCATGGCCAAAAAAGCCAAGCTGATGCGTGATATGAGGCCCGCTTCACGGGATTCTGCATTGCGGAAACAGGGGATGAAGAGGATTCAACTCTCGGTTGAGAAACGGCCTCCACTGAGGCGTGAGCCGACCCCGGCCCTTGATTTACCATCAAATTCTAAAAGCGGACTCCGGCTTTCGATCCTTGTTCTGGTTTTGGCGATCTCCCTGGTTGCTTTTATTTTTCTGGGGGGTGAAATAAGGCCGCCCTGGGCGTTGAGCGTAGCGTCCGTGGTAAAGGAGGCTGTAGCTGCCAAGCCAACTGTGCCGCCGACTCCCAAAGTCATTCCAGAAACTCCCGATCCAAAGCCAACGATCCCTCCCGTTTCTGCGGAGCTTAAGAAGCTTCGTAAGAACTTGAAGAACGGGCTCCTTTTTTATGTTCCTTTTGATGAACAGGCCACTGATAAAGCGTTTCTTGATTGGTCAGGAGAAAATCGCCATCTCCAAGCGCGTCAGGTAAAACATGGGATTCCGGGAAAAAGCGGTAACGCCGTTCATTTCAAGAAAAGTGGGCTGAGTTCAGCTCCCGGTCCTTTGGAAGTATTAAAACAAATCTCGATTTCATTTTGGATCCTCGCTGACGGAACTCAGGTGAAGAAAGAGAAGCCTGCTAAAATTGTCGAAATTTCAGGAGTGGGGGGCGTGCTATACGACGACAAAAAGCTGAAAATCAATCTGTTGGGTGCGAAGACAGCGATCTCCGTGAATCTCGCACCCAACGGGCAATGGACCCACATCTTGGTGGTCAATGATGGGGCAAAAACTCATTTATTTCGAAACGGAGTAAAAAAGATTACCAAGGCCCGGAAGATGCCGTCGCGAAAGCCACTGCCGACCGCCGCAATTCGAATCGGAACAGGGGATTCCAGGTTCAAGGTCGATGAAGTCGCGATCTGGAAGCGGGTCTTGTGGAATGAAGAACGGCTCGCTGTCTTCAAATTGGGGAACAAAGGGGAGTCGCTGGTAGCGGCGCCGTAGAAGCATCTGAATAGAATCGGTTTTTTAGATTGTTCATCGTCAAGCATGGTCCTTGGCCGACCGAGCATGCAGGTGATTCGGAAGGAAAGGTGCTGAAATCGATTTTGGCGTGATGATTCATAAATGCTGCAGCAATTGTGAGTGGGTAAGCTCTCAAGGTCGCCGGACTTTTGTGCCTGGACTCAAGGATAAATGACAGGAAAGCCATGCAGAGCAGCGGCATTCTTGACTTTTCCCCTGAAAAACCTAATTCATTCATAGAAATGAAGGCAAAATCAGAATTTCCACCCTTTCTCCCCCCGGCCCCCCTCAGGCCCGGCAGGACCGACGCCCCGATAAAAATCCTTGAATAAATCCGACAAGCTCCTAGTGGTCAGCAGTTCTAATTTCCACAAAATTAATCTGTTACCATGAACCTTGATCAATGTCCCTCATCTACCGTCTTCGCCCGGTTGCTTTATGCCATCGTTGCGATTTTCTTATTTTCCCTTCCAGCAGCCCACGCTTCGGATCTGGATGTGTCGTTCAAAATTTCAGAGGCCCGCTTAACAGGCAATAAGTATGTCGTGACATCGACAAAGGATTCCGGCGCGGGATCGCTGCGACAGGCGATTAAAGATGCAGCGAAGGCGAGCGCGGATGGCTCGGTGATCACGTTTTCTTCGAAATTGAACGGGAAGACGATCGTTTTGAGCAGTGGCGAGTTGTTGATCGCAAGTAATACCCCGCCGTTGGAGATTACGGCAGCTGATCTATCGAAAGGCGTCAAGATCGACGCACGGCAAACGAGCCGGATTTTTAACGTGGAGGATTCGACCGATGTGCATTTGCAAAATTTGACGATCACAGGTGGTAAAACGGCTGTGGGTATTGGCGGAAGTGGTGGCGCGATTTACACGGAGGGGACTCTGAATCTGACGGATTGTGTTTTGACCGGAAATGCAACGGGCGACGGCGTGGAGCTAAGTGAGCGTGGAGGTCACGGAGGAGCAATATACAACGATGGAGGACTGACGCTCAGTCGGTGTGTTCTGACAAACAACACTGCTGGAAACGGCGCACTCCCCGATGGGCGAGGCGGACGCGGAGGAGCGATTTACAATCAAAGGGGGATATTCCTTACGAATTCCACGATCGACGGCAACCGGGCCGGAAATGCCGGCGGCACAGGTCTTGGAGGGGGCGGCGGTGGAATTTACAATGATTCAATTGGAGACATTATTGCGGAAAACACGACTATTTCGCGAAACAGAGCAGGAAATAAAGATGCAACTGCACTTGGAGGAGCGGGCGGAGCGATTTTCAGCAATGGCAAATTCGAATTGTCCAATTGCACGATTGCCGAAAATCACGCGGGATTGCCAAATGGCAATGGGGGCGGGATCTTTGCGAATGCTGGAACCGTCCCGGTAAAACTTCAGAACTGCACGGTCGCAGGAAATGAAGCTAAGGGCACTGGCAAAGGTGGAGGGATTTGGAATAATCAGGCTAAAGAAAGTCTAATTCTGGAAAACACAATCGTCTCAAATAACACGCCCAAAACCGAAGCGAATGTCTGGCCGGACTACGCTAGTGCTTCAGGCGTCAACTTCATCACCAATACCCCGCTTTCCTCGCTTGGGGACTACGGTGGTCTGACCGAAACGATGCCGCCGATTCCGGGCGATTCGGACGCGAATATTTTTGGCAATGGAGCGCTGGCATTTCTCGCAGCTACCGACCAGCGCGGTGTTCGGCGCATTCCGGGTCGCCCGGGCTTAGTTCAAGGCCGTCAGGGCGATGTCGGCGCGGTAGAAGTCTCGACGGATTGCCAGTTGTTGCCGCGTTTGATGATCGAGTGGGGAGCGACCGTTTACACGGTGACTTCGCCGAAAGACTCAGGTAAAGGCACGTTGCGTCAGGCTGTTTTGGATGCGCAGGCAGCAGATAACCCGGACGGGGCGGTGATTGTCTTCTCCACCAAGATGAATGGCAAGACGGTCACGCTGACTTCAGGTGAGTTAGCAATTTTTGGGAAAACAGCGATTTTGGGCGCGAGCCTCGGCAAAGGTTCCACTGAACCAGTCGATTTGCCAAGTGGCGTTGCAATTTCAGGAAATAAGAACAGCCGGGTGGTT
>CALAHF010000217.1 GCA_937891465.1 uncultured Verrucomicrobiales bacterium
GGAATTTGGCTGGTAGTTCTCGTGGCGGCGGCATTGGTCTATTTGGCTCGACTTGAAAAACAGTCAGTAGATAAGCGCTTTCTCGATTTCGCCGTCATGATGCCCAGCCCCTCTTCCGATTCAGCTTCATTGAACTTTCAATCAGCCTCTGTTGCTGCGCCAACGATGCCAAGGTTTGGCTTTTATTTGAAAATCCCCATTCTCGACACCTTTTAACGACCAGTCTTGATCTCCACAGCCAACCTTGAGGGTGAATCAAACAAATTCGCGAATTTCATCATTGGTGTTCGATGATTCAAGAAACCAAGTTGAGAGTGGGAAAGAATTTTGGGGTGTGATACGCTGGTTTTGATGGCGGAAGAAACGAATTAAAGGCGTGGCGAGCGGCTTTTCAGAATTTGCGGGACTGCGCTAGTTATTTTCGTTTTGGCGACATTAGTTTACTTGGCTCCTCTTGCTTTTGTGGCGCGGATTGAAGATCCTCTTGGAGGAAACCGTTTCCTGACTTCAAAAACCTTTATTCCCCGTGCACAAACTCCCGAGTGGAGAGCCTGGCAGAAAAGACCAAGTGAAGAAGGAATAACTCGCTACTACTTCGTTGAATATCCGTTTCTGAATTCCCTTTATCGTCCAATCCTGAGTGCCGCAGGCGGGAAACCTGCCGAGCAAAACAAGTTCGCAAAGCTAATTATTGGCCGTGGCTGAGATCGGGATTCACTTTGCCGAACCGGCTCTGTGCGTTTAGACTGGGGACGTGTCAGAAAAACCACCCATCGGAAAAAACATCGTCCTCGGCATCACCGGATCGATCGCAGCTTACAAAGCCGCTGATCTGGCCAGTCAATTGACCAAACGCGGTCACTCCGTCCATGTCGTCATGACGAAGGACGCGACGGAATTCATCACGCCACTAACCTTGCAGGTGCTTTCGAAAAATCCGGTGACCACAAGTTTATACGACGAAAAACAAAGCTGGCACCCGGGCCACATTCAGCTCGCTGATGACGCCGATCTGATTCTCGTAGCTCCCTGCACCGCCAACGTGGTTGCAAAATTCGCCCTCGGACTCTCGGACGACACCCTTTCCGCAATTCACCTCGCAACACTCGCCCCTATCTTAATAGCGCCAGCCATGAACGGGAAAATGTGGCAGCATCCGGCGACTCAAAAAAACGTCGTGACGTTAAGAGAGCGGAACGTCGAATTCATTGGCCCCGAAGAAGGCATGCTCGCCTGCGGTTATGAAGGCATCGGCCGACTCTGGCCCATTGAGGAGATTCTGGAGAAAGTGGATGAAATGTTAGGGTGATTAATCCTCTTCCACGATCCAACAGGGTCTGTTCGTTGAACCAATAGAGTTGATTCGTAAAATGCGAAATCCACTGCCTCGCTGGATCGCGGATATTTTGCGATTCCCTCATTGAAATTCTCCCTCTAAAATCGGCTCACCATGATTCGATTTCTCGCTCTCATCATTTTCTTCACGACCGCCCTCACCTCGCGGGCGGCAGACCAGCCAAATATCATCCTGATCATGGCGGATGACATGGGCTGGTCGGACATCGGCTGCTACGGCAGCGAAATCTCGACGCCAAATATCGACCGGATCTGCAGCGAAGGAATGCAGTTCACGAATTTTTACAACAACGCCAAATGCACCACGACGCGCGCCAGTCTGCTGACAGGGCTTTACCCACGAAATGGCGGCAAGGGCATTGAACTTCTCAACGAAAACATGCTGACGCTTGGCGAAGCCCTGAAACTCGCGGGATACCAAACCGGCCTGAGCGGCAAATGGCACAACGGTTCCAAAGCGCCTCACCGCCCATTCGATCGAGGCTTCGAGGCCAGCTACGGATTATGGGACGGCTGCTGCAACTTCTTTGATCCCAACCAGCCTGATCCAAAATTCAAAGGCGGCAAAGTCCGCTTTTTTGGGCAAAACGACGAACGAATCACGGAATTCCCTGACGATTTCTTCACGTCGAACGCTTTCACCGATCACGCGATCGAAACCATCACAAAGCAATCGGCGACCAAGAAGCCGTTTTTCCACTACCTCCCATACACCGCTCCCCATTACCCACTCCACGCCAAACCGGAGGATATCGCTAAATATAAAGGCAAATACGACGCCGGTTGGGATGCACTTCGTAAAAGTCGATATGATCGCCAAGTCGAAATGGGTTTGATCGATCCAAAGTTGTTTCCAGATCCGGGGCTAAATCCAAACAACAAACCGTTCGCCGAAGGCAAAAATGAGGACACCGAATGGGAGAGCCTGCGGATGGAAACCTACGCCGCCATGGTCGACAACATGGACCAAAACATCGGTCGGGTTCTTACAACGCTCGATGATTTAAAAATCGCCGACAACACAATCATCATGTTTCTCTCGGACAACGGAGCCTGTGCGGAAACGCCCGGCGGCGCAGGAAATACCGAACATCGTCCCGGACCAAAAGACTGGTACAGTCATGTTGGGCCAAACTGGGCCTACGCGCAGAATGCGCCGTTCGCTCGCTACAAATCGCACACTCACGAAGGCGGTGTCGCCTCGCCATTTGTCATTCGCTGGCCTGGGAAAATCAAAGCCGGTTCAAAAACGGATCAGGTCGGTCACATCATCGATTTCATGCCCACTTTTCTCGATGTCGCCGATGGTAAATTCCCGATGTCGAATGACGGGAAGCCCCTTCTCAGGCCGGAAGGAATCAGTTTGGTGCCGGTTTTGACCGGAGAAGAAGCGGCGATCAAACGCCCTGCCCCGCTATTCTGGTTCTGGTCGAAAAAACGGGCCATCCGCGAAGGAGTTTGGAAACTCGTTTGGGAAAGCCCCAAAAATGGTTGGGAACTTTACAACCTAGGGTTGGATCGAACTGAGACCAACAATGTTGCTGAAAAACAGGCGAGCAAGGTCGCCCAAATGTCGAAAAAATGGTATGCGTGGGCCGCACTTACTGGTGTGAAATACTGAGCGCAACCTCGCGACATCACTTCTTTATTTTCTTCGGGTTGTTCTCTTCCTTCGTTTCAGTCTCTTCAAACCTCAGGATCGTTTTCAAAAACTCGATATCCGGCTCGGAAAGTTCGGCGAATTTCGCTTCGATCTCTTCGCCTTTGGCGTCGATAAAAAGTCCCGTTTCACCTCGGCCGGCGAGCAACGCAGCCCGAAATCCGCCGCCTTTTTTGTAAGTCCAATCACGCACCTCGCTGAGCAAGACCTTCTTCCCTTTCAAATCTTCCAGCATCACGCCGAAAATACTCTCCACGAGCTTGGCTTCGCTATCGCCCTCAAGCAGTCCCACCCGAAGCTCGACCAGCTCTTTTTCGTCCGTGACTTTCCCCCCTTTGATTCGGGATAACGTCAGCATTTTCTCATACATCGAACCATCCACTCCATAACAACCGGTGATTTCCTCACCTTTCGCGTTCGAAACCACGGCGATAGGCGCTTTTGTGAGATCTTTTTTGAATCGATCCGTGAACATTTTCACATGCGCCTCGTTATTCGCATTGCAACGGACCACCACAAACTCATCTCCCCGCTTCTTGAGCTCATCAAGAATCAATTCCTCCAACGCCTCCCCCTCTTCACGAAAGCCCCGCACATCCACCAGCATGAAAACAATGAGCTTCTCGCCTTTTTTGGCATCTTCGATTGCCTGACGCACTTCAGAAAACACCTTCGGCGCGGCTGCATTCGCAGCACCGGAAAAAAGCAGCAAAGTTAGTAAAATTCGGAAAACACAGGCCATACTCTGATGAATAACTCAAAACAGCCGATTCGTCGCAAGAATCGACGCTCCAATTTTGTAACACCACAACCGTTTCACGATATTCACGGGAGTTGATTTGTATTTGAAAGAAAGGAACTCTTACCCCAAGCGACTGATAGCAAAAATCTCCGACCTACCATGAAAAAGAAAGCCACCTTCCTTCTGACCGCTGCCGCATCGCTCATGCTGCTCCCTGCTTGCCAGGCTGATGACAAAAAGCCAACGCCGGCAAAACCTGACGAAAAAGCCGAAACCAAGGCTCCCGTTGAAGTTCCAATGAAAGACGGCAAAGCCTACGCTTACTTCGCCAGCGGTTGTTTCTGGTGTGTTGAAGCAGTTTACGAAAGTGTGAAAGGCGTCGACGACTCCATTTCAGGGTATGCGGGTGGTCACACGAAGAACCCGACCTACGAATCAAGCAACACGGGCAAAACCGGCCATGCTGAAGCCGTCGAGATCATCTACGATCCCAAAGTTGTGAGCTTCGCAACGTTGGTAGATGTGTATTTTGGTTCGCAAAATATCGAGCAAGTGAACGGCCAAGGCCCTGACAATGGTTCACAATATCGCTCGATTCTATTCTATCAAAACGCAGAGCAGAAAAAGATCATCGAAGACAAAATTGCCGCGATCGAAAAAGAAATTGGCGAAGGCAACGTCGCCGCTGAAGTCATGCCTTTCGAGAAATTCTGGCTTGGCGAAGATTACCACCAGAACTACGAGCGCCTTCATCCTGAAAATGGCTACATCCAGGGAGTCTCAATTCCCCGCTTGAAGAAATTTCAGAAGAAATTCCCTCAGTTGCTGAAGGAAAAAGCCCACTGATCCGGCGGAGCAAAATTCCGATCCAACGCGGTGCCGGTTGCAAGATCCATCACGGTTGGATCAGCAGCTAAATTGGCGCAATTCGCGACAATTTAGACTCGCCTGTGAGGAGGCCTTGCTCAATTCTTAAGCATGGCAACCCGACGACTTGCAATTCTCCTTCTGTTTTTCACTGTTTCTTTTACCAGCTATTCTGCCGAACCATTCATTGTAAAAAATGGCGCGCCCACGGCGGTGATTGTCATTTCAGAAACTCCCACGCGCATGCAACGAGTCGCGGCGGCGGAGTTTCGATCGCAGGTTGAAAAAATCAGTAGCGCCCGACTGCCTATCGTCACGCAAGCATCCGACAGCGCAGTAAATGTCTTCATCGGGGCCAGCCCTGACAATCCTGTAAAGGCAGATGGATTGAAAGCGGGGGCTTATCGCATTGCCACGGGTCCGAACTGGTTAGCGTTGATCGGGGACGACCAGGACTTCGAGCCGAAACATCCCTTTGCCCGTAACAACGGCGACATCCCGCGAGCGCAAGCGGAGTGGGAGAAGATCATTGGTGCTCCCTACGGCATGCCATCTCGGGGGCTTTACAAAAACCGGCTGCGATTGCCGGGTGAGACAGGAAAGGCTGACGGAGCTACGACCGCCCCGAAGGAAACGCTCGACATCTGGGGACTGGATGAACGCGGCAGTTTCAATGCGGTTTGTGGCTTTCTCCGGAAGTTGGGAGCCCGGTGGTATTTGCCGGGTGATCTGGGTGAAGTGCTTCCTTCGATGGAATCCATTCCGCTGCCCGAAATCGACAAAACGGTTCAGCCGGATTTCCCACTGCGACAATTCAATTTCCGCTTCAGCACGTCTGGTCACGATCTTTCGTATTGGGCGATGCGTCTCGGAACCCGCAATGACGAACGAATCCAGGTGGCTCATGGAATGTCCAGCATGACCAACAACGCGGATGCCTTTGCGAAACATCCCGAGTGGTTTGCTCTATATGGCGGGAAACGTGATTTCAAGCCGGGGAATTCCAAATGTCAGCTCTGTTATTCTGACGATGGCCTGTTTCAGGAAACTGTTCGCTACGCGCGCGTCCTGCTTGATACCTACGATTTTGAAACGGTCTCGATGATGCCGCCCGATGGCTACACCGCAATTTGCCAGTGCGAAAAATGTGAGGGCAAGGACTCGCCTGAGCGACACGAGCGGGGCAAGCTGAGTAATCACATTTGGGATTTCACCAACCGGGTCGCCAAAGAGATCGCGAAAACACACCCAGAGGCGAAGGTTATAAATGGCGGTTACGGAGTCTACACACTGCCGCCTGAAAACATCGACAAGCTTGAGCCAAATGTTGTCGTTTGCATCGTTGGCGGACGGCGCCCGATCAATAAAGCAGGCTACAAAGGCGAAGGCGAAGTGTCCCCGGAAGCCCTGCGCGCAGGATGGGCCAAAAAGACTGACAACCCTTTGATGATTTTCGAAAACTATCCCTTCACGGATCGGGGATGGTATTTGCCTTCATTCGCCCCGCGCGCTCTCACCTCGACAGTCGACGCCACCAAAGGAATCTCCATGGGCGAAGATATCTGGCTGTCCGCCGGAAAAAACTTCGACACCAATGTCGGGTTCAATCACTTCATGGTTTACTTCACGGCCCGCAGTTATTGGAGTGGAAAGGAAGGAACGGGTGATGCCATGTTTCACGAATACTGCAGGCTCTTTTACGGTCCGGCCGAAAAGGAAATGCGGGCCTTTTTCACCTACTGCGAGGAGAATTGGAAAGCGATGGAGGGCGAGAAGGCGATCGCCGACAAGGCGCTGGAACTTTTCGCAAATGCTCAGGCAAAAGCAGACGCCTCGAGTGTCGTCGGCCAGCGTCTTGCGTTGATCGATGACTTTCTCAACGGGCTTCGAATGAAAGCCGGGCAACTGGGCCAAAAACGGGGGCCGGTTCCGAAAGTTCGCATGGTGGGAGATGCCTACGACATCAAGATTGATGGCAAACTCGATGACGCCTACTGGCAAAAATGCGCCGTTGCCGCAACGGGACGATTGTATGAATTACAAACGGGAAAGATCCCGACATTTGGGACGTCATTCAAATCAGGATGCGATCGCAACGGCGTCTACTTCGCTATTCGCTGCGATGAAAATCCCGGCGAGCGTCCAGTCAATGCAGCAACTCGCGACGACGACACGGCCGTGTGGAATGGCGATGTTATCGAAATTCAAATCGCCACTGAAACCCACTCCTATTATCAAATCGCCATCAGCCCCGACGGACAAGTGGTCGATCTTGATCGAGAGGCTTCCAAAGGTGGCAGCCTACGTTGGAATTCGAAAGCTGAAGTCGCTACCAGCATCGAAGACGATTACTGGATCGTAGAGATTCGAATTCCGGTTACTCAGGACGAAAATGATCCCCTGCATCAAGTGATCGGCCGAAAGCCCACCCCAAGCCTGCCGTGGCATATCAATATCTGTCGGCAACGGATTCGCAATGACGGTCAGGAGCTCAGTGCGCTGTCACCAACCGGCACGAAAGGCTTCCACGAACCGATGAAGTTTGCCCAGTTCTATTCAGGCAAATCCCAAGCGTTCGAATTTGATCCGGAGGTGACTGATTTCGTACTCGACTACCGCAAAGCAGTGAAATCACGCAAGGCCGACGCGTTTCTCGCTCTGGCAGAAAGCGACGACATCAACGATTTCCAAAAATCAGCCGCTCTTGAACAGGCCGCAATACATCTTCGAAAAGAAGCAGGGCCGATTGTTGAAAGAATTCCACTTGAAGCCGTAAAGAAAACCGCGCAGATGCAACACCTGCTCATTCAGTCCAAAGCACCGGATGTGATTTCAGAATTTGGCGACGAGGACCTTTCCAAGTGGCCGTTCTGGCAACGCGGAGTTGCTTACCGCACTCGTGGACGGGCTTTTTTCATTCTAAAAGACGGAGAAAGCGCTGAATCAGATCTGACTAAGGCACTTCCATGGATTGCCGATCCCCGCGCCCTCGATTCAGCTTGGCTAGCGCTTGCTCAGAACCGGGAGCGCAATCTAGATGACGCCGCTGGAGCGCTGAGTGCCTACAAAGAAATCGTCGAAGGAGATGAAAGCATTGGTGGAGCCGATCAGTTTAACGCCCTTCAGGGAATCGCCCGCATCCTAACAGCGCGAGGTGAATTTGATGAAGCGCTCAGCACTTTGAATCGAGCAAAGCCTGAGAAATTGCAAGGCACCTGGCAGACAAACATTCTCAAATCAATTGATGGAGTGAACGAAGCTAGGAAGGCGGCAAAGTAGTTTTTACGAACCAACAGAGACAAAAGCTGGCTTGTCCAGCGGTCTGGAGACGGCCGGAACGGCAATCGCAAGATGCTTCTGTTACGAACTACTAAGGTCTGTTCATCGATCCAAAAGGGTTGGATCGTGAAGTTCAAAAACTCGCGTCGTGCTCGCAACCCATTGCCGAGCACTTTCGCAACCTTCCGCGATTTTAAATCGTCCACCTCCGGCCCACGGGGAAAAGGCCGGCAGTACCCAGCGGTCCGCCTGATTTTTGTAGCTCTCCTGAACCAGCGATGGAATTCGCAGCGACATCCCCGCTCCATCGCGAAGATTCACCGACGGATGAAAATGTCCCACAACCTCCGTTTTATAATCTCCCAAAGGCGTCGGCTGATGACCATGATGAAATAGAAATCCGTCAATATCAAACTGCGGAACCCAGTCGAATTTGGCTTTGATCGTGCCCCGGTCGTGATTCCCTTCCACAAAAATGACCTCGCCCGGCGTGCGCTCGATGATTTTCTCGAGAAATTGAATCCCCTCCATGCCGACGAAGCTGGAATCGATAATATCGCCGACGAGAATTAGCTTTTCGGGCGCATATTCATCAATCATTTCACCCAGCCGTTCCTCGATCGCTGCCATTCCCCAATTTGGCCACAAACCACCGATTGCCTTTCGCGAAAGCTCGTAACCGTAGTGAACATCACTCAACGCCAGCCAGTTCGACGTTTCATGCCAAATCGCGAGACGACCATCCAGCCAAATGCTATCGGCAATTTGGGCGCGGGTGACGGTTGATTTTTCGCTCGCTTCGATCATGCTGGCGGACATTTAAAAAAGCACATCTCATGTCTGACGAAATCCCGCAAGAAGAAGATCTTAACGAATTGCTGAAATTCCGCCGCGAAAAGCTGAACAAGCTGCGCGAGCTGGGCGTCGATCCGTTTGGGGCGAAGTTTGAAACCACGCACTCCCCGGCTGAGTTGCGGGACAATTTCGAAGAAGAAATGCAGGTGAAAATCGCCGGCCGCATCACTGCGCTGCGCGATATGGGCAAAAGTAATTTCATCGAGCTTTCCAACATCGATGGCGGAATTCAGTCTTTTGTGAACAAAGGCGAACTCGGCGATGAGCAGTGGGAAATTTACAAGCAGCTCGAAGTCGGTGACTGGGCCGGCGTCGAAGGCGAAACGTTTACGACGCGGACCGGCGAACCGACTGTGAAAGCGAAAACGATCACCGTGATTTCGAAATCGCTTCGCCCCATGCCGAATAAGTTCAGCGGCGTGGTGGATCCTCAGATCAAATACCGTCAGCGTTATCTCGATCTCATCGCGAACGAGCAGAGCCGTGATGTTTTCAAAAAGCGTTGCGCGATGGTTTCCGAAATTCGTCGTTATCTCGGCGATCGCGGCTTTCTCGAAGTGGAAACCCCAATGCTCCAGGATGTTCCCGGCGGCGCTGCAGCCCAGCCTTTTGAGACGCGCCACAACGCGTTGAGCATGGATATGTATCTTCGAATCGCGCCCGAGCTTTACCTCAAGCGACTTCTCATTGGCGGATTCGACAAAGTTTTTGAACTGAATCGCAGCTTCCGAAACGAAGGCATCAGCCGTCGTCACAATCCAGAATTCACGATGCTGGAAGCGTATTGGGCCTACGCAGATTTCGAGCAAATGGCCGATCTCGTCGAAGACATGATTTGCACGCTTGCTGAGAAATATTGCGGCGGTTTGAAGATTGATCACAAAAATGCTGAAGGCGAAGTGACCAAGACGATCAACTTGAGCCGCCCGTGGAAACGCGCTGCCTACAACGATTTGATCAAAGAAGTTGCCGGCGACGACTGGTTCGACATCACGCTGGAAGAGCGGGTTGCTCGCTGCAAAAACGACCTAAAAGTCGAAACATCAGCCGGAATGGAAGACTACGAAGTCACTCAGCAGGTTTTCGAAAAACTCGTCGAAGAAAAGTGTATCGATCCGATCTACGTGACCCACGTTTCCAAAGAACTCGTGCCACTCGCGAAGCAGAACACGTCCGATGATTCCGTCGTCGACGTTTACGAATTGATCATCAACGGCGCCGAGATTTCACCCGGTTACTCCGAGCTGAACGATCCCGACGTGCAACGCGCCCGCCTCGAAGATCAGGCTGGAGAAGAGACTCAAAAAGTCGACGAAGATTTCCTTCTCGCACTGGAATACGGCATGCCGTCAGCTGGTGGTATTGGAATCGGTATCGATCGCCTTGTCATGATGCTGACTGGCGCGGACTCGATTCGCGATGTGGTGCTGTTCCCGCAGTTGAAGCGGAAAGATGGGTGAGAATGAATCTAAGAGTCAGCGGCCATTCAACGGCTCTCTACTCGACCTGCTGGGCGATCGAACCGATAGGCTTGCTGTTTGATTGCGGCGATGGAGCTGCTGCGACGCTTCAGCAAAAAGGTCTCAAAATAAAGACGATTGCCTGCAGTCATGCGGATCGTGATCACCTGTCAGGATTGTTCCAATTCTTGCAGCTGAACTCGACTAGCAATCGTCCGCTTGTGCTTTACCCAAAAGACTCTGGATCGTTTCCTGCGATTAAAAAGTTTACGGATCAGTTCGATCCCCATGTCGCAGGAAATACCAAATGGCAGGGAATCGAAAACGGGCATGTCCAGCAGTTGAAGCCTAATACTTTCCTCGAAGCCTATCCAAATCGCCACATTCCGCGGAGTGAAACTTCGCAGGGTCAGCACAAGAGTCTGAGCTATTCCGTTTATTGCGATACTCAAAAGTTGAAGTCCGAATTCTCCTCCCTGTCAGGCCCTGAAATCGGCAGGCTGCGGAAGGAACGCCCCGTCGACGAAATTGTCGATATCGTTCGCAGCACGATCCTCACCTATTCAGCGGATACGCCGATCGAGAACGCAAAATATTGGAAGAATCCGGAAGTCTTGATTCATGAAGCGACTTTTCTGAACGAGAAAGACCTGACGAGTCGAAAGCAGGAGGCCCGCCACTCGTCCGTTCCTGATGTCATCAAAATGGCTTCTGAAATGCCGAATCTCAAAGTGCTAATACTCGGTCATTTTTCGTGTCGCTATAACCACGAACAAATTCGGGAAACGATTCAAGCCGAGGCAAAACGGTGGAATATCAAAATTCCAATTTTCGCGGTATTACCGGGCGAATTTGTACGCGACATCCTTTCGGCGACACCTGTTTGGGAGCCAACGTAAAATCTACTCAATAGCCCAATCGTGACACGAAAATAGCCTGTTCATCACGGCCAAACGTGGCATTCTTGTAACCGTGAGTTTTCTCTTTCCGCTTTATTTTCTTGGTGCAGCCGCCCTCGCGGTTCCAATTCTATTCCACCTGAGACGGCGGCCGCCGAAGGAACACATGGAGTTTAGCTCCCTGATGTTCTTGGAAAAGTCTCCGGAACAACTCACGCGGCGGACCAAAGTGGATCGCTGGATTTTACTGGCCCTGCGTTGTTTGGCGCTGCTGCTGTTGGCTCTGATTTTTTGCCGGCCGTATTTCAAATCGAGCACATTTCTCGGTGATGGCGGAACCGGAACTCGGACTGCAATTTTGATCGATCGCAGTGCCTCGATGCAACGGGATGGCCTTTGGGAAGAAGCCGTCGAACTTGCGAACGAAACGATTTCTAAAACGGGAGCTGACGATTCTGTTTCTGTTTCTGTTTTTGGGCAGCAATTGGAAACCGTGACGGATTCGGAAAATACAGTTGGCTGGACAGGGCCTGCGAGGAAAGCCGAACTCACCACCTTGCTTGCCGATTCCAAACCGGGCTGGAGTTCAACCGATTTGGGAACGGCTATTTCTGAACTCGCCGACGAAACCAGCAGCGAGTCGAGCGAAGGCAAAGATGCCTTTGCTAAACGTGAAGTTGTCGTGATCAGCGATTTTCAAGACGGTGCGGAGCGCGATGCGTTGGCCCAATATGCTTGGCCGGAAGATGTTTCAGTTCGCTGTCTTTCGGTTGCCCCCAAAAAACCCGGAAATATGACCGCCAATCTGGTCGCGGCTTCGATCACACAGGACAGCCAAAAAGCAGGACCCGTGACACGGCGCGTTCGATTGTCGAACTCCCCGGATTCCGAAGGCGAAAGTTATCAGCTAAAATGGGCGGGCGAAAAAGATGGAAACATTGCTGAAGGAATCCTTTCTCCCGGCGCAAGCCGAGTGGTTGCGGTGCCTCCACGTGAATCCGAATCAGAAGACGCCGTTCTCGAAATTTCGGGCGATGCGCATTCGTTCGACAACAAAGTTTACATCGCGCGGACGCAACCGCGTTTGATTCAAATTCTATTCATCGGCGAGGATCCAAAACGGAACGACGTCGGTTCTTCCTATTTCTATCTCGCCCGGGCGATGAATCGAACCAAAGCAATCGACCCGGCGGTCGATGGTGTGAAATACGAAGACTTCAAACCAGATACCCTAAAAACCGCGAACGTGGTCGTCGTGCAGCTTTCCGAAAACACACCCGAAGCGATTACCCGCAGTGTGGGTAAATTTGTAGAAGACGGCGGCATGGCAATCGCAATCACTGGCGAAGGCGCGAAAGCGGAATCCCTTTCGGCGCTTTCCGGACGCGATGATTTGAGATTGGCAGAAGCCGACGTTTCCAACTACGCGATGCTTTCATCGCTTGATTTTGAACATCCGGTTTTAGCTCCGTTTGCAAAGGCAAAAGTTCGGGATTTCACCAAAGTCCACACGTGGAAACACCGTTCACTGACGATTCCAGAGGACAGTGAAACGGTGAAGCAGCTGGCTGATTTTGATAGTGGAGATCCGGCTTGGCTGGAGATAAATCGCGGCGAAGCAAACGGACGACTGTTCGTATTCACGTCCGGCTGGGAGCCTCAGGAAAGCCAACTCGCTCTCTCTTCGAAATTTGTCCCGCTGATTTACGCAATGTTTGCTCAGGCTGGCTATTCCGCGACAGAAGCAAGGCCACTCTATGTCGGAAATCCAATTCCGCTCGCGGGGATTCGCGATGCAAAAACGGTGAAACTTCCGACTGGCGACACGGTTTCATTGGAAAGCGGATCAACTGTTTTTGCCGACACCAACGAACCTGGCTTTTACACAGTGGCGACTTCGACGGTCGGCGAAGAGCGGATATTCGCCGTCAATTTAACACCCGCAGAAAGCCGCATCGAACCGGTTGATCCTGTTGTCGCGCTGGGAGATCTCGGTGTGAATATCGAAGCGGAAACTGCCGAAGATCCAGAAGCCGCCGCCGCACTTGCTGGCGCGACACAAGAAGAAATCAAAAAACAGAAACAACGCCTCGAAGCCAAAGAAAAAGAGAAGCGTCAGAAAGTTTGGAAATGGATCGTCCTCGCAATTTTAATCGTCCTACTCATCGAAACCTGGTTAGCCGGACGACGCCGAACGGGTGTCGCCGAACCGGAGGGCGCCGCCTTCGCTGGATGATGACAATTTTTACAAATACACATTTTAACGAACCAACAGGGTTGGTTCATCAAACAGACCCTGTTGATTCGTTTAATTGTAAAGAATCTGCAGCTCCTGAAACCCGATTCCTCCAATTCCCATGATCCATAACGTCCTCGATCAAAAACTTCGCCCGCTCATTTCTGCTGAGGCAGCATTGCGGCGGCGCAAAGCACTCGCTGCCGTTTTACTGATCGGATCGGCGATTGCAGCGGTGCTTTTCGTTCTCGCGAAGCTGGAGAATTTTTGGTCGTGGCCGGCTGTCATCACCGTCGCAGTCGGCGTTATTTTTGCGGCGCTGATTGCTTTGTGGTGGGCCGATTCAAAAACGACGTCGGTCAAAAAAATTGCGGATAAAATCGAGAGCGAGAACCCGGATTTGCAGGCGGCACTTCTTACTGCGGTCGAACAGAAGCCGGGGCCGAATGGCGAGCTTGGCTATTTGCAGGAGCAGGTTGTCTTCGATGCGGTGAATCACGCGCTGAAAAATGATTGGGTGAAACAAATTTCGCGAAGCCGTTTGGTGAAGGCTGGCGCACTTCAGCTCGTTGCGGCGATCGCTTTTTTTGCAGTGATGTTCGGATTGCTCAGTGAAAACAATCGGATCCTCCAGCTCGCAAAAAATGTGGCGAAGCCGGAACCGAAAATCGAACAGCCCATTCCTGATCTACTGGGTGATTACGAAATCAAAGTAAATCCCGGCGACGCAGAAGTCGAACGCGGCACAAAGTTGGTTGTTGAAGCAAAGTTCAACGGACGAATTCCGCCCAACGCAATGGTCGTGATTCGCGATCCGGGAGAGGAAGGCGCCGAGCGCGGTCGGGTGACCTTACAGCCGGGCTTGGATGAACAGGTCTTTGCCGGATTGATCACTAAAGTTGATTCGGACGCGGTTTATCGAATCGAATTTGATGGGGAGCAGTCGGACGAATTCAAGATCACCACGTATGTTCATCCCAAGCTAGGTCAGGCTGACGCGACAATCACGCCGCCAGCCTACGCTGAACAAAAAACGAAAACGATCGAGGACACCCGCAAAGTTTCACTGCTGGAAGGTTCTGATTTGGCGTGGTCCATGACGATTAATAAACCAGTCAAAGACGCTGAACTCTTCGGAATGGACGATGGGGAAATCATCTCGCTAAAGGCAAGTTCTGAAAATCCCAGCGTATTGGTGGCATCCCATCAGCCGAAAGAGACTCAAAAATACCGGCTGCATCTGGTCGATGATCGCGAACGAGCCAATAAGCGACCGCCGATCATCACGGTGACCGTGAAGAAAAATCAGCCACCGAAATTGGAATTTGAATTTCCTAAAACCGACGTGGAAGTCTCAGCCCTTCAGGAAATGCCAGTGGAAGGCAAAGTCTGGGATGACATCGGTGTGATGAGTGTCGGCGTCACTTTTGAAGTCGGGAAAGAAGATCGTGATGTCACGCTTGCAGATGGAAAACTAGCGGGCGGAAAAAATCATCCGCTCAGCACGCAATTCAATTTTGAAGAGATCGGAGCCAAGCCACGGGACATGGTTTCGTATCACCTCTGGGCAGAAGATCTCGGTCCCGATGGGAAAGTGCGCCGCACCATGAGCGACATGTTTTTCGCTGAAGTCCGGGAATTCGAAGACATCTTTCGCGAAAAAGAATCCCAGGGAGGTGAGCCCAGCGAGGGCGAAGGCGGCGAGTCAGAGAAGTTGATGAAGATGCAAAAAGACGTCATCAACGCGGGCTGGAAATTACTTCGTCGTGAACAAATGGGACGGACGATTGAAGAACTCGCCAGCGACGTTGATGTTTTGAAACAGTCTCAGGAGATCACGATCGGTCTCCTTGATGAAGCGATGGAAAAAGTCGAAGACGCCGAGGTGAAAGCTCTGTTTACCGAAGCTCGTGGGTTCATGGAGAAAGCCGTCGGCGAATGGACGGTTGCTCTCGAAAAACCGGATGGGAAAAAATTGGAGCCGGCTTTGGATTTTGCAAAAGATGCCTACCAAACGCTGGTAAGAGCCAAAAATCGCGAGCACAACGTGACCATGTCTCAAGACCCCAGTCAGGGAAAACCGGGCCAACCGAAAGAGCAGCAGATGATGGAGCTCGAAATGAAGCAGAAGGAGCTTCGCTACGAAGAGCAGCGAATGGCCGAAGAGGAAATGCCGACAACGCCTGAACAAAAGGCAAACCTCGAAGTTCTGACCCGCTTGAAAGAATTGGCGAAACGTCAGGAAGCCATTGCGAAGAAAATCAAAGAACTCGAGTCCGCCCTCCAGGAAGCAAAAACCGAAGAAGAGAAATCCGAATTGGAACGCCAACTGAAACGCCTTCAAGAAGAACAGGAGCAACTCCTGCGGGAACTTGATGAAGTCACCGAGAAAATGGACTCCGAAGAGAATCGCGCCAACATGGCGGAGGAGCGGGAGAAATTGGAGGAAACACGCGAGGCGGTAAAAGAAACCGCAGAGAAACTCGATGAGGGCAAGCTCGCGGACGCAGCAAACTCAGCCACACGCGCACAGCGTGAATTGGAAGAGGTGAAGGAAGATTTCCGCGAAAAGACCTCACGGCAATTCGCCGGCGAAATGCGCGAGATGCGGAACAAGGCACGGGAATTGGCCGACGCCCAGGAAGCGATTGGCAAGAAGCTGGATGAAAGTGAACAGGGCAAAGACGTTTTTGATCAGGCCAATTCACCGGCAGAAAATCTGGCTTTATCCCGGGAGATCGACGCTCAAAAGAAGAAGCTGAATGACTTGATTGATCAGATGCGCAAACTCAGCGAGCAGAGCGAAGAATCTGAGCCGTTGCTTTCAACTGCGCTTTACGAAGGCGTTCGCGAAAGCACGACGAGTGGGGTGGAGAATTCGTTGGCGGAGGCAAGTCAGCTGACCCGCTACAATCGCCGTGAAATGGCCGTCGAGCCTGAGCGTGCCGCAGCTCGGGGAATTGAAGAATTGAAAAAGGACATTGAAGCTGCCGCCGAAAAAGTGCTCGGCAACGAGGCGGATGCGCTGCGACTTGCGCGAAGTGAGCTGGATGACTTGATCGAAAAAACGGAAGCAGAAGCGAAGAAATTAGGAGGCAATCAACCCGGAAAAAATGGCGAGGACACGGAGGTGGCGGAAGGACAGCGGCGCGGACCAGATGGAAAACCTGGAGATGCACCCCGGTTTGAGAACTCAGAAACCGGAGAAGTTGCCACTGCAGAACAGCTTAAAAATGCGGGCTTCCCATCCGCCTCGAACGAAGAAATTGAGGAGAAAATGAAAGAACAGGGCTTCACCCCGGCAGCAGACGGACAGGAACCCGGCGGTCAGCAAATGGCGGAAAAAGGCAAGGGCACGCCAAGCCCTGATGGCAAAGGCGACAGCTCCAAAGGTTCACCAAAAGGAGAGCAACCTGGCGCAGGTAAAGGTGAAAAATCGGACGGGCCGAAACGACCCGGCGAGGGCAAAGGCAAAGGTGAGCCGGGCCAGCTTGCTGAGAATGTAAAAGGCGAAAAAGGAAAAGGGCCTGACGGCAAGGGCAAAGGTCAAGGAGAGGGCAAGGGTGAGGGTGAGGGAAAAGGAGCTGGTGAAAAAGGTGAAGGAAAAGGCAAGGGTAAGGGAAAGGGCCAAGGCAAAGGCAAAGGCTATAGTCAGGGTTTTGCGAACAACCCTCCGCCAAGCGAATCAGCGGGCGACCAACGTGGTGGAGGCGGTGCTCTAAACAACGGCGGCGGAGATGATCGCCGAAATGGACCACCTCCCGGAGGTGCAGCGCAGCCTGGAAAACCTTTGTTTTTCAATCAGCCTGAAGAAGAAATCTCACTCGATCCGATCACGGGCGAGGGCTACGAGGAGTTCGCGAAAAAGCTTAGCAACATTGAAGAGATGGTTGAGGACGAGGATTTGAAAAACGAAATCGCGAAAGTTTCTGACAATGCCCGCGCCATGCGGATTGATTATCGCCGCGACAACCTGCCGCCACAAGCTGATCAAATCACGACACGAATCACCAATCCGCTCGTAGAAATGCGGAATCGCTTAACCGAAGAGCTGGCGAAATTGGATAAGGAAAATCCCCTCGCCCCGATTGATCGCGATCCTGTTCCGAGTGAATTCCGAGAGTTGGTGAAAAAATACTACGAAGAATTGGGAAGCGGTAAGTGAGGTTGGCAGCTCCCTATGTAGCGTCACTTCCCGGGTGCATCCAACAATTTTGCGACCGCATCCATCAACACTTTTTCGACACCGGAAGCAACGCGGGAGGCACGATCACTGGTTTCGTAACCGCCCTGACCATACGCGATTTCAGTGCCAATATAGCCAGGCGCGTAATCGCCATAGGCAGCCATTGCCACAAACAGATCGGACCGAAGCTTTTGAGCGCTGAGTTGATACTCAACAAACAATTCGCCCGGCATGTGTAAAATACGAGCATCATTGAGCGACAGGCAGCTGATTGGAATCGTGTCGTCGTTCTCACAGCGGCGCAGCCAGACAAGTTTTTTAGCGGCCATGTAGCGATCTCCTGGAGTGGCTACTCGATTCGCAATTGTCGCCTCAAGGGCCTTGGCATCAAGGTGCTCGGCGACAGGCAACGCAACTGGTTCAACCGCCCATCCGATGCTCCCCGCAGTGACCGGAGTTTTGTTGGTAGCGTTCCAGGCACGCTCCATGCCTGCCGCGACTTTGTCCGCAAGAACCTGGCGATTTTCGACGGAACCATCATTCCATTTGCCGGCGCCGATGTTGCCTCCCGCGCCATTAAAATGAATGTGCGGTATGCCCGTGTCCCGCTGGCGGGCGTTGCGAGCAAGGCCTGGGAAATCAGGATTTGCCATACCTGTCCGATAGTAACTCTGCGGATGAGTCGCGTAATAGCTGAGCGCGGCGATTGCTTTTTCGCCGTTCCAAAAACTGACAATTTTCAATTGGGGATCAATGGTGCCTACCGGTAAGGCGCGGATCTCTGGATTTTTGGTCGCGGTGTAACGGGTGACTTTGACCTTACCATCAGGTCCGAGAATGCGGCGATTCGAAGCCACTTTTTCGACCACTCCCTCTCCAACTCCGATATGGGTGACGGGCTGGGATTCCGAGATCGCTTTTTTCGCCGCCGCGGCTGCTTTGTCAGCGACCCCTCTGGCGAACTTTGGATCAAAGCCGCCACCGGACGCCCCTTGTTCAGCAATCAATTTTTCGGCGTCGAAATCACAGCGGGGTGCATCGTGCTGGTGCAGGGCGTGAATGACAACTCGATCGGGAGTAGTGTTAACTGCAGTCGCAAAGGCTTCTTTAAAAACAGTTTGCCCGCCGCTGCTGATTCCAATCCAATCGACCGCACAAAGAACAATCGGTTTTTCAGAATCAACCTGAAGCACAATGCCACGGCAACTCAACGGCGTCTGAATACCTTTTGTCGGATCATACGCAAGGGGACTGCCGGTGGGAGGCGAGGCATCGACATCGAACGTTCCGAGTCGAACCTTTACTTTCGGGGTATTTTCCTGCCCGACTACAAAAGGGGGAAATACGAGCAGAATGGCGGCGCAAAATAGCGTGAGTAAGCTTCTCATGACACCTAGGATGACAGGTTCGAAGCATGCGCCACAATAGCGGGGTCGCGGCGCGAGATGGAAGATTAGACGAGCAGTTGCTCAAATCGAAATTGTGTCGTTTCGTTTTTCTATCCAAAACGTTCATGATCTATCTCGATAATAACGCCACAACCGCTCTCGATCCCGAAGTTCGCGAAGCAATGCTTCCGTGGCTGGGCGACGAGAATTATGGCAACCCGTCGGCGAGTTATCGATTTGGAAAAGCCGCGAAAAAAGCAATCGAGACGGCGCGTGAGCAAGTTGCCGCATTGATTTCAGCGCAGCCTGAAGAAATCATTTTCACAAGCGGCGGGACGGAGTCGAATCATTCGGCGTTGCGTTCAGCCATTGGCACGTGGCCGGATCGAAAAGAAATTCTTACAAGCACGGTTGAACACAGCGCGATTTTTGAAGCGGGTGAGTTTTACGAATCAATAGGGTACGTTCATCGAATGAACCCTGTTGATTCGTGCGGACGGCTCGACCTTGATGCGTGGGAATCAGCCCTTTCGGACAGGACGACGATTGCGAGTTTGATCTTTGCGAACAATGAAACGGGTGTGCTTTCGCCCATCGCAGAAGCTGCCGCAGCGGCGAAAAGCCACGGTGTTTGTTTCCATACGGATGCGGTTCAAGCGGTCGGAAAAGTTCCTGTATCGGTCGCGGATTCACCGATCCAGATGCTTTCAATTTCTGCTCACAAACTTCATGGGCCTAAGGGAATCGGCGCGCTTTTTGTGAATCAGAATTCACGATTCCAGCCGACGATTTTGGGCGGAGGTCAGGAAGGCGGGCGACGTTCTGGGACGGAAAACGTTGCGGGGATCGTCGGTTTTGGAAAAGCGGCTGAAATTGCGCTGGCAGCGATGGATCACCACGATTCGATGCGCCAGTTGCGGGACGATTTTGAAACCGCTGTTATTGAGAAAATCGAAGGCATCGAGGTGAATGGAGACCGCGATCAGCGATTACCGAACACTTCAAACCTATCCTTTCCGGGGGTCGACGGCGAAGGCTTACTGATCCTTCTCGACGAAGCTGGAGTTTGTTGTTCGCCCGGTTCGGCGTGCAGCACGGGTTCAGTGAAGCCGAGCCGAATTATCAAAGCAATGGGTTATTCATCGGATCGAGCTCGGAGTAGCGTTCGGTTTTCGCTTTCGAAATACACAAACGCTGTGGAGATTTCGGACGTCGTTTCCAAAATTGAAAAGGCAGTCGGAAAACTCCGGATCGTGATGCCGACTTCCGGCTCACGCGTCATAATTAATTCGTAGTCGCCTCACACTTCGCCGGGCAATGGAGGGATATCGCCACCCACCTCATTATCTCTCCGCTTTCGTTCACGCTTTTCCTTCTTGAGCTTGTCTTTCGACCTGCCGTGAAGCCAAAGCGGAAATCCACAGGCCATAATGAGAATGGATTCAGCCCACGTGATAAAGAGCGCCTTCATCACTCCATCGGTGAATCCATAACTGTGTAGCCCAACACCGAGGTTGTTCACGCCCCACCATGAAAACGTAACAATCATTCCCAAAATGATCGAAAATACCGCCATCCCGATGTCTTTAATGTAGCCACCCATCCGCATGTGAAGGATCACCAACGTCCACAAACAAATCATGAGCGCTCCATTTTCTTTAGGGTCCCAGCCCCAGAAACGCCCCCAACTGTAGTTTGCCCAAATGCCACCAAGGACCGTTCCGATGATCGAGAAAATGAGACAGAAGCAAACGATTCCGTAGGTCATTTTTCCGATCAACTTGTGATTGTCGCGAACGTTTTTAGGTTCATCAAAAATCCGCGTATTCGCGCTCGCGCCATTCCCTGTGAGTCCTTTGAGCACCACTGGAAGCGGGCGCAAAAATCGATAGAGCAAATAAGCAATCCCCAAAAACGACGCCAACATTCCCGCCGCGTAACCGATGTTGATGGTTGTCACGTGAGTTGCCAGCCACAAGTTTGTGTCCAGCACCGCCTGCAATGGATCCATGGTATCAACCGCTTCTTTGACCTCGTAGCGTAGCGAAAGAAACATTCCCAAGACACCGCTGAGCGACGCGATGATGGTTCCGATTCCGCGTCGAGTGAAGTATTCCAACATCAATGCCAGCAAAACGACCACGCCTGTAATGAAGATGATCGTGTCGTAGAGATTCGTGATCGGCGGCCGACTTCGAATGATGCTTCGCATGGTGATTCCAAGAAGATTGTATCCAAGCGCCAAGACGATAACTCCAATCGCCAACCATCCGAAAATCTTAGCGAACTTTGATCCCGGCACCAACCAACTCACCGCCAGAAGGATAAATCCTAGAATGAAGTAACTCAGGCTGTTCATGAAGTAGCTCGATGTATAAAGCCCAACTTCTTGCTCAACCTTTGCACCTTCCATTTTCAATTCAGCACGACTTTCCTGAAGGCGCTGTTTTTCGAGTGAGTCATCCGCTGCTGCAATTTCCACATCGATTGCATCGCGCTTTGCCAAGAGCCGCTCTTCCGCTTCTTTCTTCTGCGTATCGACTAACGTCTCAAATTTTGCTGCAACCGGTTTCACAATCGCTTCGCGATCATCATTGCTCGCGTCTTCTGGCAGTTCCGCCAATGCTGTCCACATGGCTTTTTGAGAATCTACAATGTCAGTCACGACTTTAAGTTCCTCCTTCACCCAAGCTCGTTTCGACTTGTCTTCGAGACCTTCCATTAACAAATCTCCTACTCCGTACCACTGATCTTCGGCCGCATCAGGTGGGGGAATCAGAGTGAGATTCTGCCCCGATCTCGCAAAAAAGAAAAACAGCTGAAACGCTTTCTGAATCGCTTTTTCATTTTCGGTTGCCGCCTCACGACCCATTTCCTGCATCAATTGCTGAACGGTCATTTCTGGCATCACATCGAGCAGACCCACGATATCCATTCCCTGTGCAGCAAGTTTCAAATCCTGAGGCAATACTTGATCACTTGCCAGCCCCTCGCCTTTTCGCGCAAAGCCAAATTGCCCGTTCATGTATTCAAAAAAGCTAACATTGGTGGCAAGCCGGTCGGTAATCCCTTCCAGACGGCTCATCTGGTAATCGGGGTCTTCCCGCCGCTTTTGAGTAATCCGCCCACTTTCACCCGCCAATTCAGCGCGCTTCGCCGCGATTTGATTGTAAGAATAACGATCTCGTTTCCGGTGGGAATCGCCATATTTTGGTGGGACTCCAATTGCCACAATTGCTTCGGTGTCATCCACATTAAAAAATGGAAGGTCCTTCGCGAGGTCGGGACGGAACAACACATCCAGCATCCATTCCTCCGCACTGATTTTGTGCTTCTCGCCGTCTTGAGTTTCGAAACGAGCTTTTGAGCTGTTGTTGACCTGGATCAAAGCGAATCTCGCAAAGGTATGCGCCGGCTTAATTCGTCCCCCATTTTGCACCCGAATGTTGCTGAAATTTTCAACAATCGATTCTGGCCATGGCTCGTAACTTTCGAGCGGAGTCGAAATGTCTTTTGCATTACTGGCATGAGTCGCTAGAAACCAGGCGGATCGCGATGCGATGATGAGGCATGCGAATAACAGGAGACAGACGAGCAGGTAGAAAATTCGAACCCCCTGTTCCCCCTTCGCTTCTTCAGCTTCGATTTGTGAAGCCTCTTCTCGGATTTGTTTTTTTGTACTCATTTTATTTTTGAGTTCCAGTTCAACAGATTCAGATAAAATTAAGCAGCGCGACGTTTCGCACTAGATTTAGAAATATATTCGGCCAGTCGCCAGACGAAGTGGGCTACCAAACCAATAGTGATGATGATCAAGGCGATCAGCGGAAAATAATCAGCCGGATCATCCGACACTGCGAACTGCGAATACATCTGCTCACCGGGCCCCGGATTGGGAGGACCATAGCTTTCCTGAAAAACGACAAACCCACTCTGCCTCATCGGATCGTTCATGCGCACAGCGACTTTTTTACCCTCGTCTTCCAGATCTTCTCTCCAAATGATTCGGCTTTCAAAATTCTTCGCCTTGGTCGTTCCAGGATGCTTTTCAAAAATAAACTTCTCGAGTTCGATATTGAAGGCGATTTCCCAACTCCGTTTTACAAGCTGGATTCCCCACTTTTTGCCCTCAAATTCGAACCCGGCAAGCATCGCGGCATCATCTGGAGAAATGCGATCTGACGTTCCCGATAAGATCAATTCTGCAGCAGCATCAGATCCATCGGCTGGAATAATTTTGGCAAAACAACCTGGAAAATTCGCCGCAACTTCTTTGTCAGTCTCACGACGGAGTAGTTTGAAACCGTTGATCTCCGGCCCTGTTGCTTCCGCCGATATCGGCGCAGACGTTGGGATCGGTCGAGCGTTACGATAAAAATTCTCAACCTGAACAGAAAACGGCCACGCTTTGGATGTGAACACTTGGCTTCCCTCGTCGCCGATTGGTCGGAGGTTCTCCCAAGGTATCACTGTCGCTTGCTTGGCCTCGTCATTTTCACCCAATTCAAAAACCTCGATTTGCCAGTCCTTGTAACTCTGCGCTCGGTTCGTCGAAGTTCCCGGATACAACGCCACATAGCCATCGCGCTTCATATTGTGAGTGATGTAACCACTCACAAGCAAAAACAACATTCCACAGTGGATGATTAAATTGGGGATTCCCCGCACTCTTTTTTTCACATGAACAACGCCGCCCAAAGTCATCGAGATGAACAATAGAAACATCAATGTCATGCCACCCGGCAACGGAAATTTGATCGGGATTCCGAACGGAGATGCATCAAAAACAGAATAACCGTATGAGTGAAAAAACTCCTTCACACCGCCGTGCAGTCCCATTTCTTTTTGCGCCAGCGTGCCGAACAACGTCACAATTGTCAGTAAAATCAGAATGATCGCCGCAAATAAAAACGACGAGAAAAATTTATAGATTCCTTTTAAAATAGCCATTATTCCGATTTGTTAGCTTTGGATTCTGGGGCACTTGGTGCTGCGGGTGCCGCAGGCGCTTCTGGAGCAGCGCCAAAATCTACGTTCAGCGACTGACAAAAAGCGTCGAACTTCGCCGTATTTGCGTCCACCAGAGTTTTTGGTCCGGTCATTTTCACAAAAACCGCACCGCCTTGCGCCGTTAAAACGAGGCCCAGCATTTTGTAATCTTTCTTAGCTTCGCCGCCGCCCATTCCGCCGAAATCGCCTTCTAGATCAATATACGTCGCATCCGTTCCAAAAAGCGGCTTCTTAGGCAACGCGTTGATTTCTTCAGGCTTCGCATCAGGCAGGCCCATTTGGCCACGCCAGCGATTCACATTGGCAACCAATCCACCACCGCCGCCCGAAAGCTTAGTGAGGTAACATTCGCCCTCATCGTTTTCGCCAAAACGAAGATTTGCGTCACGCATCTGGGTTGTCTCAACTTCCTTCCATCCTTCTGGTAAATCCCAAATCAAACGAGGTGCCCCCGGAGTCGCCGGTCGTTGGGCTTGTGGCTTCTTCTCTGACATCCGAAATCGCTCGGTGTCGGATTTCGCCAAGACCGGAATCTCAAGTTTCACGGCAGGATTAATTTCGCGAACTTCCGTCACTTCAATCGGGCCGCTTTCCTGACAATTGCACAACACCAGCACGGAAGCGGTTGCGAGAATTGAGGTTTTTAGAAAATTCTTCATCGTTAAAAAAATCGATCGAAAAGGGCCAGTTCGAGAAACCAATCCTGATGATTCTGGAGCTTCGCCTGAACTGGTTACGCTTTCCACTCCAATCACGAACGATTTTCTTACGCTGATGGCACGAACGCGCAATCGGTTTTCATCATAACTTTTTGCGACTGTTGCGCTTTTTTGCGGCTATCAAAAATCTCTGCATCAAGACGTTGCCACATTTTCAGGATGAATTGTTGCCGGAAAAAAGCACCAAAAAACGCAAAAAGTCGGGACGGTTTTTGAAAATGAAAATAGTCAGGACAATTCCATTCACGAGTCCCTTTTTGGTAATTCAGGAGGAAGGCTATCTTTTTGCTTTTTGCCAGATTTGAAATGGCCTCGCTCAGCTGAATTTTTCCAGCCATCCCGCAACCATCGCACGAGCGAATACGCGAGCCAGAGCGCCCACAGCAACATCGCAAGACGAAACCACCAGATGGAAATCGACCAGTAGCCGGGCGTTGGTAAATCCACGGGAGCGCGAGCGGAAAACCAATTCAAATACGTCGCACTGGAACCGACCCCAGCGACATACATTTCGGGATTTCCCAGCAGTCCCGCAGAAGCAATCACAATAAACAGGCCAACAATGATGATCGTCAGACCAATCAAACCGATTTGGAGAAAGTTATGTTTGAGCGGGGAAAGCCGCTTCCAGAAGCCCTTGTCTTTCCATAGCGCGAAAAACAACCAACCGATGATGAACAATGAACCGGCAATATGAATCTGGGTAAGCCCTATCAAAAGCAGCAGCCACGTGTGAAATCGCAGCGGTGATCCGGGAATGCGCGAAAGCACCACTGCAGCAAGTAAGGCAAAGACCAGCACCGCCCAAAATCGAACGGCAGGTCCTCGAAGGGGACCGTCAGTGACGATGAGCCATCGATCACGCGATGGACGAATGAGACTGGTGACGTTCGCCGTTTCAACGGGCAGCTTGACGGAATCGGCTCGCGTCCACCCTTCAGGAGTGTTCGGTCCACGCCATTCAACTTTTATCGATTGTGGCCCCGGGCGAAGAGGAACGACCACGGCATCTCCTTCTTTTCGGATGGGAATGTTCTTTCCATCATGAATCAGCGAACTGACTTCTGATCCGGCAGGAATTTGAATGGGAAAATCTTCCCCGAGGCTTGTCCGCACCTGCAACTCAAGCGCCGATGAGCGCTGACGCTTGCCAGGTCTCATCGTGTGTTTGGCGGAATCGATCGTCACGGCAGCCCCTTCAACCGCTTCAGGACGCGACACCAAAACGGTGGCTGATTCACCCGGCCACGGCTGCCACAACGGAATAAGTTGGTCGTCGGCACTCTCAAAAACCGGCGAAAGGCCATTGAAAGAAACATTCCAAACGGAGGATGCGAGAAGTCGCCACCGCTCGGTCCATGTGGCGTCCTTCGGTGTTTGCAAAGAAAATTCCGTGTCGGGCGTCAACTCACCTTCCCAACTCACCGAGTCCGTGCCCGGTCCGAGACGAGCTTCGATCGCGCCGCCTTTTACGGTGCGCCCTGCGCTGACGACCTTTTCCCCTTCAAGAAGCGGCACGTTCAGAGCGACCGCCCTGCCTTTTGGAGAAAGTCGGGACACCGTGGTTTGCACCCGCCAGACCAGCCCGAGTTCGATTTGGCGCGAAACGAGAATCGCATGATTAGTGCGCGGATCATCGTAATTAGCCGATGACGCCTGACTGCCTTCCTCACGCATTTTGGAAAATAAAACCTGATCCTCAGCACTGCCATCTGTGCGAATTCCGCTCACAGTCCACCCCGAGGCTTCAACCGTGAGCTTTCGCGGTTTCAGATCAAATCCCCATTCCCAGTCGCTGCGGTTTCGAAGAATGCCTTTCACGACGATGCGATGAATCCCCGGTTCCGGCAGCAAAATCCAGAGTTTGCCTTCATCTCGCAACAAAGTTGCTGGTTCTCCCGAGGCAAACGAAGCGGACACAGGTTCCATCGCGTTCATCGGCACAGGAATGGGAACTGCCGCTCTCGCAACGGCATGGAATTCCAATTCAAGCGTTACAGCCTCCTCTTCAATCGTCATCGAAGCGCTCGCAACGGAGGCTGCATCGGGAAATCCGGGCGGGGTTTCAGAAAGTCGATTGCGCAACTCCTTCAACATTTCCGCCTCTGGAAACTGCGCCGACGCATTTGATGGTGCCGCCACGAGAATGAACGCTCCGATAACCATCGCGGCAGAACTGGTGACTCCTGAAGGCAGTCCTTTAGAAGTTGGTTCAGATTCCGAGTCGGACGATCCAGACTTCTTCTTCCGGCGGCGAAAAAGCAGCACGGCAAGAAGCACCAACGCCAGCACGCGCACCACACCAATAATTCGCGATTGAATGGGCGATATCAAAATAGGTTTCACCGTTTGCGAAGCGGAAACCGGACCATCAAATCCGAACTCGATGGTTCGCCACGTCCACATCGGCACGCCTGGTCCGGTTTGAATGACTGCTTTAGGATCCGCTTTCAGATTTTCCTTCGACTTAGAATACGTTGGCTTCTTAGAAGCACCTCTGCTGCTAGATTGCTGCACCACCTGTGAAGCTACCCGCTGCACTGAGGGAGCATATCCGCCACTTGCCGCCGGCTGATTGTAAGCCGCCTTCCGTTCCAATTGCGGAAAAATGGCTCCCTGAATTTGATAGGCCAGAAAAGGGGCCAAAAACATCAGTAAAATGACGGCAGCCCCCCATTTTACGATCACGTTCCACTTTCTCCAACGCTCACTTAAATTCACCTCACACAACGCCACCGGCACCAACAGCAGTAGCCACGGCAACTTCGGCGCGCCCGGCTCATGATAAGCCAGGCCAAAAGCGACCAGAGCAAGCAACGCCCCGAGAAACCCACGAAGTCTGAAAACGGCGAGGGTAAATAAGAGCAATAGAAAGAGATCAAGCAACGTCCATGACGTTAGCCAGTCACCCTTGGTGTAGTCCGCTCCCATCAACGCAAACAGCCGATAGCCCGGAGACAGTTGCATATGGGCAGTGAGACTACCTGCATCGGTTTGCCATCCCGTTGCTGATAACGAATCCTGCATTTCAATGCGACCCGTTGCCACCGCATCCAACCGCGGCGTGCGAATCTCAAACCCGCGATCACCTCCGTCAGGATTATGAGTGATCAGTTGAGGCTCCCCATTCACCGAGACCGAGCCCAACTGGTGCGAATCCGCCGCATCAAGACGCCGAATTTGGCGGAGTTCCCCAGACAACGAATCATGATAGGTCAGCATTTTTCCGTCGTCATCCAACCACAACAAACGGCGAATCGTGAGCGGTGCTTTCCCCCGAACTCCCGGCCCACGAACTCGTTCCACAAGTTGAAACGCGCCACTGGTATCCCAACGATAAATCGGAAACGATCGCCACTCTTCCGGCATTTGCGTCTGCGCAGCATCGATTTGCGGAAGCCCCATGATTTCTGCCTGTCGAAACTCCGGCGAGGCCCCATAAGCGAGCGCTTGATCCTCCGCAGCAGGTTTCGCATCCTCAGCAAACCGAATTTCATCCACTTCAGCATTTTGAAAAGCACGCAGAACAATACTCCATCGCCCCGCCCGAAGTTGAGCTTTCAGAAAACCCTTCTCATCAATCGCCACCGGAATGGGCGACGTAATCGTTGCCAGCTGCCACCCTTGCGGCAGAACCGCTCCCAACGCTTCTTCGCGGCTCTTACCAGCCACAATCAGATCAATTCGAGTTTCAAACCACAGAGGAATCCCGTCTTCTAGCAATGAATGAACTTTGATCGAAAGAAAATCTTCATCGACCGCTTCTGTAGAAGCTTCGCGCTGAAGCCAAAGCGTACCGTCAGCATCACGTGAAGGAGCCGGTTTCTTGACACCTCCCACCTGCAAATCAAGCAGACCTATTTGAGGAGGAATACTTATTTTTTGCGGAAGCTCGTTCCACTCAAATTTTCCAGTGATCGTCGATTTCCCTTTGGAAAGGCAAATCGTTGGCGAGTCCGCTCGATCTACCACCGGAGTCAGCACGCCATCAACCGCAACCTGAGACGGCCACTGCCTTCCGCCTCCGGGAAGAGAAAGCCACGTTTTATCGAAAGCCTCCACCTCAACCGAAAAATCAGCTCCCTTAGGCTGCGCATCAATCGTTGCCCGCGAAATCCAGAGCGGCAGCCGATCCATGCCATTGCCGTGATGACGAGGAATAGCTTCATCATGAATTCCTTTGGAAACCCACGGAATCCATGGCTGCAGCGGTTCAGGAACCGGCTGACCGTCTTCAATTACTCCACCCGACTCAGGCTCTTCATCCACTGGAACCGCCGGAAGCGTTTCAATTTGCTCGACCGGCACATCTTGACCACAAATGGGTTGATGCGCCGCTATCATGAAGAGCAAACCCAGCAACGCAGAGAAAAGAATTCGGAAAGAGAACATAGAAGTGATACGGCCCATTTCCCCGACTCTATCGCAATTCGAAATCAAACAAAGCGGATTTGAGGGAAATATCGCAGGCAGGAAGCCGTCGGATATTCATTGAAGTCCGCAGAAATAAGACCAAGAGTTCAACCACTCAATATGCGCGTTATCGCAGGCCTATCAGGCGGAATTCAGCTCACCGTTCCCAAAACCTTCACCCGACCGACTACCGATCGGGTTCGCGAAGCTGTATTCTCATCGCTTGGCCTCCGAATCGCCGATGCCACGGTGCTGGATCTCTTTGCGGGAACCGGCTCGCTCGGGATTGAAAGCCTCAGCCGCGGCGCGAAATCAGCCCTTTTTGTGGAGGAAAATCGGAACGCGTGCGAAATCATCACGGCGAATCTTACGAAAACCAAACTCTCCGAAAACGCCACCCTGCGAAAAACCGACGTCGAATCGTTTATCAAACGGCTCAGCTCGGAGGCAACATTCGATCTCATTTTCGCGGATCCCCCTTACGCACGCGACGAAGAGACCACCGAGCTGCTTGAAAATTTGCTCAATTTCGAAAATCTCGCTCAGTCCCTGAAACCTGACAGCTTGTTCGTTCTCGAAACCCTGGCGCGGAATCCCCTGCCCGAGACGCCGTTGTGGACCGTGCAAAAAGAGAAGAAATACGGCGACACCCGCATTAGTTTTCTCGCCCGAAGCTGATCCAGCCCCTTCGCCATGCCTCTCTGCATCGTTCTATTTATCTACAATTTGCTGCTGCCGATTTTTCTGATCGTCAGTTTTCCTTCCTTTATTATCAAAGGAATCCGTCGCGGTGGGCTCGCACGGAATTTTCGCCAGCGTTTTGGATTTTATAAACCCGAAGTCATCGAAAAACTGAGCCGCGAGGGAAATTTCTGGATTCACGCCGTCAGCGTTGGCGAAATTCTCGTCGCCGAAAAAATAATCGCCGCCCTGCTCGACCGCGAACCGGATCGCAACATCGTTCTCACGACTACGACGACGACCGGATTGAAACTCGCCGACGACAAATACATCGATTCCAAAAACGTCACCGTGTTGCACAATCCCGTCGACGTCCCGCTCGTGACGTGGCGGGCTATCAAGCTAATCCGGCCCGAAAAACTGATCCTCGTCGAAGCCGAAGTGTGGCCCAATTTGTGTCGCCAGATTCAAAAACGCGACATCCCGATTCATCTCGTGAACGCGCGGTTATCGCCTCGATCCGAAAAACGCTATTTGCAATTCGGCGCTATGATTCGTCCCATTTTCGGCATGGTGAATCACGTCTGCGTTCCGTTTGAAGGTGATTTTAATCGCTGGAGCAGTCTCGGAATTGATCGCAACAACATCACCCTGACCCGCAGCGTAAAATTCGACGAAGATCAAGCCACCGATCGCCCCGACGCAAAAATCGAAGAGCTGCGAACCTGGCTTCGCGAAAACGGCGTGACCGATGATCAGCCCATTTTACTTGGCGGCAGCACCCACGCCGGCGAGGAAGCCTTGCTCGGAAAAATTTGGCGGAACCTTCAAAAAACCACGCCCGATCTCGCGCTCGTGATCGTTCCCCGTCACGCCGAACGCGCGGGAGAAATACAGGCTGAACTCGTGGCCGAGGACATTTCCTCCGTTTTACGAACCAATAGGGTACGTTCATCGAACCAACAGGGTGCGTTCGAAAATCCGGCATTAATCGCCAACACCACCGGAGAGCTCCGCGCCTGGTTTTTCCTTGCTGACGCCGTCGTCATCGGAAAAAGCATCACCGGAAAAGGCGGCCAGAACCCCGTCGAACCCGTCATGGCAGGACGGCCCACGATCGTCGGCCCGAACATGCAAAATTTCTCCGGCGTGATGGCTGATCTCGTTGCGGCAGAGGGAATTATCCAATTACCGGCAAGTGACGCGGATTTGTTGGAAAAAGCGATTGCTGATGTTCTGGCAGATTCAGAGAAAGCCGCTGACATGGCAAAACGCGGTCAGGCAGAGATGGAAATGCATCGTGGAGCGGCGGCGCGGACGGTGGATGTGATTTTGGCGTAAAAAAAAGCGAGGTTTCGGAATTGCTTTTCAGGGGTTGTTTTCCAGCGGGGTTCGGATAAGAATCTCGGCATGATCATTGAACCAAAGACCCGAGGTTTTATTTGTACGACGGCTCATCCTGATGGCTGTGCTGCAAATGTGCGCGAGCAAATCGATTACGTTAAGTCGCAACCTGCGATGGCGAATCCGCCGAAAAACGTTCTCGTGATCGGATCTTCGACCGGATATGGCCTGTCTTCGCGGATTGTTCCGGCATTTGCGGGCGGCGCTTCGACGGTCGGTGTCTTTTTTGAAAAACCACCAACGGAACGCAAAACGGCCAGCGCAGGATGGTATAACACGGCGGCTTTTGAGGAAGAAGCCGAGAAGGCGGGAATTTACGCGAAGAGCTTCAACGGCGATGCATTTTCGAACGAAATTAAGGATCAAGTGATCGCGACGATCAAAGCGGATTTGGGCAAAATCGACACGGTGGTTTACTCACTGGCATCACCTCGCCGGATGGACCCAACCGACGGCGAGACCTACAAGTCAGTCCTCAAGCCGATTGGTGAGCCTTACACTCAGAAAAATCTAAATACGGAAAGCGGTGTGGTTGATGAAATTACGATCGAGCCGTGCACCGAAGAAGAAATCGCGCACACCGTAAAAGTGATGGGCGGCGAAGACTGGGAACTGTGGATGAACGCGCTCGCCGAAGCCGACGTGCTGGCGGATGGAGTCAAAACGGTCGCGTATTCCTACATCGGGCCTGAGCTGACGTTTCCTATTTACACCAATGGAACGATTGGAAAAGCGAAGGAGCATGTTGAAGAATCGGCAGCTCGTTTGAACGAAAAATTCGGAGACGGAACGGCCGTTGTATCAGTGAATAAAGCGCTCGTAACTCAAGCGAGCTCAGCGATTCCGGTTGTTCCGCTCTACATCTCACTGCTTTATAAAGTGATGAAAGAGGCGGGAAATCACGAAGGTTGCATCGAGCAGATTCAGCGGCTTTTCTCGGATCATCTCGCAAGCGCAAACGGACCAACCATAGACGAGAAGGGCCGGATTCGGATTGATGACTGGGAAATGAGCGAGGCGGTGCAAAAACCCGTCCATGAAAAGTGGGCTGAAGTGAATACCGAAAATCTTTCTCAAATTTCGGATTTTTCCGGGTATCGCGACGAATTTTTGAAATTGTTCGGCTTTGGCGCTCAGGGAGTTGACTATTCAGCGGAAGTAAATCAGGAAAAGCCAATTATTTCAGTTAGTTGAGTAATTTTTAATTGATATAATCGCTCTAACTGGGTATGGAAATTCAGACCAATTTTCTGAATCTCAACAGAACCTTACCTCGATGACCCGCCTTTCTGCTTTCCTTTCCATTTCTTCTTTGCTCGTTTTTATGACGGGATGCACGATTGAAGGCCTCGCAACTGATATACGAAGCACTTCGCATTCGTCAGCACGTTACGGGTCAGCTTACAATAAGAAGAAAAAGGAGGCTGCAAAACGTCCTCGCGTATCTCCAACGAAGAAGCACGAGATGATCTTAGCAAAATCGAATAAAAAGAACACAAAAGTGGTCATCGATATTGGTAACCAAAAGGGATATTTGCTCGTCAATGGCAGCAAAGGTGCTGAATTTCCAGTTTCCACTGCACGAAGCGGAAAATACACACCACGCGGAACATTTCGCGTTTCCGAGCGGGTTCGCACCGGCAAAGTTTCGACTATTTACGGTGTGGAAATGCCTTATTGGCAGCGTTTGAGCGGCACCGTTTTTGGCGTCCATGCTGGATACCTTCCCGGTTACCCCGCATCAGCTGGTTGTATTCGCCTCCCATCCGATGCGGCTCAACTCGTTTATGACCACATGAGTTACGGCGCACCAGTCAGCATCGTTTCTTCGTGGGCCGGTTTGTAATTTCTCCGGGCCCAATCTCAAGACTTTCAATAAACTCCATCGGTTCACCGGTGGAGTTTTTTTGTGTTCACTTCGCTGAAAGTGCGGCGAATGCAGCGGACTCGACTCGGTCAATCGCATTAGCAACTGATGTAGAGAGCTCTTCAAAATCAGCGATTAGCTGCTTTGACTCGTCGCGGATCGCGTTGTGATTAACGCTGTTCTGCATTTCAATTTTTTCTTCCAACTCTTCGAGGCGCTTGGCGACACGATCTCGAATTTCAAGTGCGTGATTTTGGAAAGCCACTTCGAGAAGGGCGATGCGGCATTCAAGTTCTTCCTGTGGATCAAGAAACGTTTTCGGCATCGTCCGGCCGAGGGACTCAAGGTCGCTGGTTCCGTGATTTCTTGTTTCCACAATTGACTGATCTGGCGAAAGCTCGTCAAAGCTTTCGGTTGGCATATCAGTGGTGAAGTAAAATGTCTCTTTCATGGTTGTGAATCGCTTCTTTCACAATTTCCATAATTTCAATAACTAAGCAACCGTTTTTGTCCGTTTTTTATGAATTTCCATAAATTCGACCCATTTCGGGCGCTTAATTGGCGTTTTTTAGGCAATACAGTGCCTTTTCACCTCGAAGAATCAGTTCGTCACCCACAATTGCCGGCGTTGCGCTAAACGAATCATCGAGCCTATTCACCCCGAGAGGCTTCGGACGAGAGTCTGTCGAAATCACAACGACCACTCCGCTGCGATCCACCAAATAGATCCGATCCGCTGCAGCAACGGGTGAAGCATACACCTCGCGAAGGTCTGGGATTCGAAACGGTCCTTCCAGCTCCTCGCCGGTTTTCCCCACCACCCGCGAGAGCACGCCCTGATAATGCGCTAGAAAATAGAGCACCCCATCATGTAATAAGGGCGATGGGACATAGGGAGTTCGACGAGATCGCCGCCAAATGACGTTTCCACTGGTTGTGATATCACCTTTTGCTCCATCGAGCTTGATACCCATCATCGCCTGAAAATCGTAACTGCTCGCTGCGTAAACGTAGCCTGGTTCCGCGACCGGAGTCGCTACGACGTTGGCTGATAACCCACTGCACTGCCAGATGAGCGAGCCATCGGCCAAGTCATAGGCTCGAATGGCTTTGGTGCCACTCACAATAAGTTGATCACGACCATCATGCTCCGTCACGATCGGTGTCGACCACGAAGTGCCCTCGTCCCGCTCCTTTTGCCAGACGATCTTGCCGGTCTTTTTATGAAACGCCGTAATCACCGAAGTTTCTTCGTGATCCCAGTTCACCACAACGAGATCTCCATGAACCAGAGGCGAACTCCCCTCCCCGTGGCCGTGCTTGGTGAATTGATCGCCCAAATCATGCTGCCAGATAATGCGTCCTGAATAATCGAGGCAAAACAGTCCCTGTGATCCAAAAAAAGCATACACGTACTCACCATCGGTCACGGGCGAGGCCGAAGCGAGCGATCCTGACTCGTGCCCGCCTTCATGCGGTAATGCCTCGGCCACATGTTGTTCCCACAGAATCTTGCCTGTGGTTCGATCAATCGTCAGCACGACAAACCGATGTTTTTGGCTGACGGCGAGATTATTGTGCGCGCCGGGCCGACCACTTCGTTTGGGTTCGGCGAGTTTTTCCCCAAATGGAATCGCCGTGGTTAGAAAAATCCGATCCCCCCACACAATCGGCGACGAATGCCCCAATCCAGGAAGCGGGGTTTTCCATTGAACATTTTTGGTTTCACTCCATTCGATCGGTGGATCAGCATCGGGAGCCACGCCCGTTCCGAGCGGACCACGAAATTGGGGCCAGTTGGCGGGTGAATCAGCCTTTAAAAAAGAGAATGCCAGCAGCCAACATGAGATGAGCAATAGAAAGCGCATAAATAAAAATCATACGCTAAGGAAATCGGTTTGACGAATCGACGGTATTATCAGCTTTGCAATACCATCTGTCAGAACCCTCACCAATTTCCGATTTTTGGGATTTTGAGGATTCCATTCGAAACTTGTCTTGGTTCGACTTTCACCGGACGTTTTCACCCAACCGTCCGTGAAATGAAAAACTGACAATTGAGTTCCAGTTCCCTTAAAAATCGCTGGAGTTTTTTGTGAACTTTGACGGATATCGACATCAACTTCCTCAGGCTCCCCACAGCCAATTGTTAAGTGAATATCAATTGGGGAACTCAGAATTCGACGATAATCCAAAGCATAATATAAAATCCCATTCAGCTTTCGCCATCGAGCCATTTCATGGACCCGGGTTTGCATATGTCGATCAAACGCATGCGGGTTATGCCATTGAATCGACCGCCCGGCTTCTTCTTCTGGCATTTCGAAGGCTACCACCAGCGTGCCATAATACCTCCAAACATAAGGCGTTTCAGTAAGCCCTAGTTTCTCTGGATTAGAGATTTCAGACAGCGAAAGTGGATCAAACCAAGTAGCGGGGACTAGATTTTCCCCTTCTGGCTGAATATCTTCGATGCGATTTCTGGCGATCGCGAGAAGCTTGATTGATTGCCCCGTTGGCAAAAAGATGTTGGAAGTTCCTTTTCGGGTCTGATAACGCTTACCAACGGAACAGCTGGCACTCTTTTCCGACGGATCCTTAATTTGAGCCTCAATCTTGTTTCCAGTAACTTGAAAGCTGGAAATTGGAGCATTCGTCGAAAGAGCCTCATCCGCGACTAAGGAGTCGAGAAACAGCTCTCTATAAGTTGGAGTACTTCCATCGACCTTAAAATTTGAAGGTCTGGCTTGCTTTGAAGATACGAAGAATTCTCTTGGATTCGATAAATGATAGAGGAAACCCGTGACCGGAAGCACTATTGCGACAATAGCCAAAAGAATAATCTGCTTCCGCTTCATCCTTAAATTCCTCCCTTTATCGGCTCCACCGCGAAAACCATTTTCACCAGTTTCTGCTTCGGTGCCCAACTGGCCATTTGACTGATACCGCAGTCAAGGGTCGAAGGTTCATTGACACAAATCTCCTCGCAACGGCGAAAAGAATCGCTGCCAACAACCGAGGTCTGAAGCAGGATTGATTTCATCGCCTGGAAGATAACACAAAGCATCCGGTTGCGGAACTGAATAGGAATCTACTTTTTAAGAAATACTTATTGGGGCGCTGGTCCATCCGGGATCAAAGAGGTGCAATTGCACTTGCCGGAATTTTGCATTCATCGGACGGAAAATTCCGGCGAATATCGTTGATCTAAAAAGCTCTGTAGTCAGAAAAGCCGACAAAGTTTACTCACATTGGAGCCATCCAAGAGAGCGAGTTGTACAAATTCATTTCGTAGAGTCATAAAATCAGGTGTTTTCCAGGGCACACCGACAGTTTAATAAAACTGTCATGCATGCCCCCGAACACCTGTCATGGATGTCCCAAGTCCGTACACATCGAACCAAACCTGTTGCTTCGTGCCGACCGGTTCTTCCGCAAAACCGTATTGCGCCCGGATTGAAATCCGATTTGGGATTTTCTAACATCCCAACATGAAGTCGCTCACAAGTTCCCGACGCCAATTTCTTCAACGATCAGCGATCCTTTCATGACTGCCGAGTCATTGACTGTGCGTCGATTGCTTACTCTGGAAATTCGACCAATCGCGCCTCCCTTGCCACTGAACCGAAACGTTGCCTGATTGGCGGCTCCAACTATTTCGAGAGCTTTGTAACTCGCGGAACTCGAGCGCCACAACCTCAGTTCCCTGGCCCCCACGTCACGACTGTCAAAGGTGTCGCTTCCACTGAGTTGTAGTTTTTTCTCTCCTTTTAATTCGGGGTCCGCTCCCCACAGTGCGGCCGACAGCAAGGATAGCAGTGCCGGAATGATGTTCCTGATCGTTGATACTGAAATCATAACCTTGAGTAAGTACTGATGAGAATTCGCTGGTCCAACTGGAATGGAAAGAGTCCAACACGCGCATTTCAATCCTGCTCTTCCTCCTTTGGCTCTGCGTCCTTCTCCTCCTCTAGCTTTGGCTCACCCACCCGCTCTTTATAGTATCCTTCAATTCGCTTCCAGTAACTTTCGATCCGACGAAAATGAGTTTTTTCCCAACGATCATATTGCTCTTTTCTCAGTATCTCCTTCAGCTGCTTTTTGGGAATACCGGCAATCAATGTGAGGCTGTAGGTAGAATTAAAGTACCATGGGGTGCTCGAAGTAAAAGCACGCGCAGTTTCGGGTTCGTATTTTTCTACGAGTTTAGAAACCATCGGCTTAAGCTTGTCGACCTGCTCAGCGGACAGATTGATGGCAAACTCAGTATGGGACAAGATTTGCAATGTGATCACCTTTCGCTTGAATTCACTCTGTCGGGTCTGCGATTCCTCGAACAGCGTGCGCTGTTCAGCCGCTAAGACTTTATCAACTGATGCGCTCCAAATTCCATCCTGTTCAGGGTCTTCTGACCCCAACCGCGAGGCACCCAACTGCGAGAGCCGCTGATACACCTGTTCGCGGTTGACCGTCAGCATGGAACGCTGAATGTATTCGCCGAACTCAACAACGGCCGAGTCCAAGTGCTTTTCGCAAGTGCCTTTCGCCGCAATCTTCAGATAGTCTTTCTGGTCCTGATTGAGTTTTACCAGTCGATCAAGAGCCTCCAATTGGCCAAGCTGATAATTCAAAAAATCTTCACGTCTCTGAGCGACCGATTGATGTAGAAACGCAGCCACTGCCTCATTCACAAACCCTTTATCACTGGTCGGCTCCGGTTTATCAGGTGACCGCTTGAATTCCTTTCTCTGGTATCGCTTGCTATAGCCATCAACCCAGCTTTTCCACCGCTTCCTCTGTTCTTCTGAAAGATATTTCTCCAGCTCTTTCTGCTCGGTGCTGGACCGAAGGATGTTATGAACCGTTAAATTACTGGTGCTGAAAGCCCGTCCCTGATAGTTCTTCAGGTATCGTTTGTGGCCGATCTCGGCAAGAGCCGGGACGAGTTCTTCACGCTGCTTTTCGTTCAATCCGATAATCTTATCGAAATATAACAGGATCAAATTTCCGAAACTCTTTTTTCTACGATCTTCACGCTGCTTTACCGTCACTTCCAGTAGGGTCACTTCTTCTTTCGAGAGGATCACTTTGAGCCCGTCTATCCAGATTTTTTGATTTGTTGGCAGCGATTCGGTTTTCGGAGCCACATACACCTGACCTCGCTCAACATTTTGCTTTCTCTGAGTAGCTGATTGATTCGCAAGAAATTCCCGGGCCGCTTTCATCCAGTCTTTTTCAAACGCATCAAGCGCCTTTTCGTGTAGCTCATCCAACTTCTTCTTTTCAGCATCATCCAGGACAATGATATCCAAAATCGATTGAACCGTTCGCTGCGATGTATTCCGCTGCTGCATTCGGACGCTGGCCGCCCGTGCTATTAAGACTTCCTTCGTCAGCTTTTTAATTTCGCCTTCCTCTTTTTTCTGGAAATTCGCCCACTCCTTTGCCCAGGTTTCGTTTTCGTTTCCGTTCAGAAACTTTTCCAGACCTTCAGCCCAAGCGTCTGACTCCGCCGGGTCATCTTGCTCCACTGTAATCTTAAGCCGGTTGGCAAAAACCTGTTCTCTTCTTGAATCAGAAAGCTTTTCGACTGCCACCCGATATTTTTTACCAATCTCGTCCAAACGGTTCGCTACCGTATCCGCAACCAGCTTATCAAAGTCAGCCAGCCTTTTTTCATCGAACTGAAAAGTCTTCTTAACCACACCAACCGGTCGTTCCAATTGGGACTTCACTCCCTTCGATTGCTGCTCTTTAAATCGATCAATCGCGTCTTCAAACTGCTTCTCCTGCTCTTTCGCCAGCAACTGCAGTTTATCATTCCATTTTTTGAGCTGCTCTTCCGAAAGGGCTTCTTTCAAAGCCGTTTTCCAGACTTCAGCATCAACCGCCCGCTTCCCGTCCGGGATTCGAACTGAAGCAGCCAGACTCGTTTTCCCAGCTTCGCTCAACCGCTCCATATAACTGCGGCGCCCCTTTAAATAATCAACCGTAACGGTACTGGTGCCCCGTTTTTTATAGGTTTCGATCATATATTCAGAAGCCGCTTCAAGCCAGGCAGGACGACTTTTCTCAATCGCATCGTCCATGGCACTCGCCAGAAGCGTTGACTTCGCCTCATCCAACTCAACCGCTTCCGCAATTTGCTTAATCCGGTTCTCAAAATTCTTTTCCTCAAATTTCTTTCTTAACGGTGAGACGCTTTTTGCCCAAAAATCCCCGTAGGATTGCAACTCCTTCAAGACATCCTCCGGCAGACCTTTTTTTGCCGATTGCTTCTCAACCGGTTTGTCTGCTTTCTGTGACAAGACAGAATCGCATGACAGCAGAAAAAGCGCGGCTGCCGCCGATATCCGAAAAATTGGAGAATTGGCAAAAATCATCACTGATAAGAATTTACTTTTTCAAGAGGTTCTTATCGGGGCACCCGTCCAGCAGGGATTGAGGGGGTGCAGGAGGAGAAAGGCCGAAATCTTGTCTTCATGGTGAGATTTGGCCATGAAAACGGCCTGGAGTCAATGCTTTGAGCCGTGGATCTACGGGACAGCGATGACTGAAAGGACGTTGCTTTTCCACGAAGTTCTTATCGGGGCACCATTCCAGCGCGGATTGAGTGGGTCCAATATTATTCCACACGGTGGCATCTCCTGAATTCACCTTCACTTTTCTGCTCACCTAAAAACCAGTATTCGGATACCATCGGCTGTAGTGGTTTTCGCCCATGCGGGTCAGCGGGGTTTGAACCGGCTTGAACAGGAGTGATCCGTCCCAGACCTGGTTTCGGTGCCCCAATTTCGAGATTAAAGGCCAGTAGGGAGCCTTCCCTTCCCCCCAACTCACGAATTGATTCGGATCCCACACGGCAATTCCGTCAGCACCTTGATCGTAGTCGCGTGCGACACTTTTCAACAACTCCCCCGCGCTCTTCATCTTCCACCCAACGTAAAACGGATAGATTTTCACATCGGTTCCCTCCGTGATTTTCGCATAGTAGGCGGTGTCTCCCGACTTTGTTTTCGTTCCGCTCGTATAGTAGGCAAACCATGCAATTCCAATCTGATCGATCAGTTGTTCTCCAATCCATGTCTCCACGGCGAGACCGAATTTCCGGTTGTCGGCTTCTGTGGCAAAAGTGGTGACGGCGAATTTCAATCGGCGATCGTCTTCACTCACCTCATCAAGCAACGCGCGGATCTTCCTGATGAATCCCGTCATGATCTCTGCCCGCATCTCGTAGACACGGGGATCGTCCTCGGGAAGTTTCCGCGGGTCTTCTCCGAATTTCGTAATGAATCGTTCGCAGAAAGGCTCTTCCCAAAGCATCAGCGGCAACCCGCGATGGAACATGAACCCCAATCCATCGGGATCGCGCTGGAGTACTTCGCGATACACGTCGATGAGATGATCCTGTACTTCCTCCACCGCATAGCTGAGATGCATCACCGGTGTTCCGTCGTAGTCGATGCAGCGGAATTCAGGATGCTTTTCATAAAATTCGCTCATGAAAAACTCCTCCCATGGCGGCGCGCCTTTCCAGCCGGCGGCACGCAAACAAATCAGAATCTCAGCGTCTTGAGCATGCGCCTCTTCAACCGCGACCTTCACGGGATCGATCCCCTGTGAATGCAGATGCTTCACCGATTCGACATACTCGCGGTCCACTGACCTCGGAAAGGTATCGAGATGGCCGCCCATTAGATTGCCAACTTTGCTGGGATGATGCACCAGGTCGGCGCCGCCTACTTGAAACCACCATGTTTTAAAATCGCTGTCGCGGTAGTTGGCAAAAGTCGCCGCCAGGTCCGCGCGGTTTTGCGGGCGGAAAGGATGGATCCAGGTAAAGCCGTCGAATGTCGCTACGGAAGTCCGGGTTCCTTTCTGTGATCGATCAGCTTTTACGGCAGCGACTTCCGCCCCGGTCAGCGGGATGGTTTTCACATAGTGAATCCGAGCGGGCATCTCGTAGACCGTGGAAATCTGCAGGTCGTTCGTGCTGAGATCGGCAACGCCGAGAAACACTTCCTCGAGAACATCCCTGCGTGGCGAAGCGAGATCGAGTCGATTGCTCAATCGCGTGTAGGCAGGGTCGCCCGTGAACTTCGCCTCGATTTGGTTGGGGGCGGGGCGCACCAGATCGGTGATCGTGCTGATTCCGAGATACACCGCATGCCAACCCTTCCGATCCAGCTTCAAGGTCAGGTCAGGCGCTGATGACTCGCGACCTACGGAGAGACACTTGCCGGAAAAGTCCGCCGTTTCGTATTCGAAAACCTTCCATTTGTTATGTTCACGGTGCTGGGACAAAGCGGCGGCAGGGTTAGCGAGAGTCATGTCGGTGATCAGTTCTGCATTCTCATGTTTCTGCCATTGCTCAGCATGAAAGGACGGGATCTGTTCCTCAATCGGGCGCCTGACCCGCTGCTTGCTCACCGTGAATCCCTCGAAGCCAATATCCGCTTCCTCACTTCGGGTAACGCCGCCAACGACGAAGTAGCCGGGGCCGGAGTGCTCAACGATCAGTTTGTGAATGGCGGAAACTTTCTTGCCGTCAACAAGCGCCGAACCATCGATCTCCGCATCTGCTCGCTTCGAGTTAGGAGCGACTTTGGCAACACCGGAGGCCAGCTCCTTTCCCGCGATATCATAGAAGCTGTAGCGGACGTTGCCTTTGATTACAGAAGTTCCCGTCACCCGGAACGCCACGCTCGAAACAGTCGCCGCGCGATTGATATCTGCAGGATCTATGAATCGAAAAATCAGCTTGTCTGCACGGGCGTCCGCACAATCAACCTGCGAACTGGGATCGTAAAACCCCACCGTTCCCGCCGAACTTTCAATCAGCACGCCAACCGGTTCAGGAAGGGGCGTGACTGCCGTGCTCGTTGCCGATGGCTTCACCAATCCTGTGAAGGGAACGGTGAATTGCGCAACCATGCCCTGAACTCCTTCCCTTTTCCCGGGCGGTGGATTGGATACGTAGTCTTCAAAGCGGACTCTTGTCATCTCTTTGCCAGTACTGCTCAGACGCGAAACAGGCGGGTTCATAGCAACCTTCAGATCGAGTTTCGGTTTCGGATTGGCACCTTGTTTCCCGATCGATTTTTGAACCAACGGCTTCAAACCATCGGCTACGATCCGCTGACCGCGTTCATTCGGATGAATGCCATCGAGCAGCAGCTCATCGATGCTCTGATCTGCTTTCGCGCCATGGGCTTCGAACAGGCGATACACATCGACTAAAGGGAGTTTTTTCTCTTTCGCCAGTTCACGCACTTTTCCGGCATAGAGCTTCAGAAACGCATTGAAGCCGTCTTCATCGTCGGGATCGTACGGTGGCTTGCCATACATCTCCCGCATCTTCTTGTTCCAACGCAGAGGGTTCGGCGTCATCAAAATGACTTCCGCTCCATTCTTGGCCAGCGCATCGATGAAATGGCGAAGATTCGCTTCGTAGTCCGTCAGCGATACCCGCGACTCCTTTGCCGGCGGATCCTTCCAGACATCGACCGCCGCGTCGTTGATGCCGAACTGGATCACCACAACGTCGGGATCGTGCGTCAGGACATCCTTTTCAAAACGCGCCCTGGCGTGATCTGTGTTGTGACCACCAACGCCCGCATTGATCACTTTGATTCCGGCGACCTCTTCCGCCAGAACTCGAGAATAGACACGCACCCCCCCCCGCGTTGCCGTGGTCGAATCGCCAAAGGTAACCACGACGGATTCATCACCTGCGTTCGTCACGGAACTCGCCAGTAAGACCAGCAAGGTGAGAACGCTACTAAATGTCGGAACTATTCTCTTCATATCATTCACAGTCCATTTCCCTTCAGCGGGTAGCCGGTCTGCTTTGCCCACCGAATCCACGCTTGCTCCATGCGTCGCGCTTGATTCGGATGCTTTTTAATCACATTTGTCGTCTCAGTGCGATCCACTTTTAAATTGTAGAGCTCCCATTTTTTGGCCGTCGTCCCCCACACCATTTTCCACTTGCTCTGACGAACTGCGCGGTTGCCGTAGAGTCCCCAGAAGAAATACCGCGAATCTTCCACTTCCGATACTCCTCCTTCTTCTTCTAAGACATTCAAAAAGCTCTCGCCTTCCGGCTTCAATACCTTCACACCGTCCCGCAGTTCCGGAAACTCCGCGCCACTCAGTTCCATCAGTGTCGGCATGAAATCGACCACGTGTCCGACCGCCGGAGTGATCGCTCCCGCTTCCACTTTTCCCGGCCAATGAGCGATCATTGGCGTGGCGATACCGCCCTCGTAAGTCCACACCTTGTAGCGGCGGAACGGGGAATTTTGCGCCCAGCCCCAACCCGGACCCACGTATTCGAACGTGTCGATGCTGCCGGGCGGACCCTGATTGTATTCAACGTATTTCTGCCTCTGTTCCTCATCGGAATAGCCGACATGCGAGGCACAGCCGCCATTGTCCGAGAGGAAAATCACGAGAGTATTGTCAACAACCCCGTTCGTTTCGAGAGCATCCATCACCCGGCCGATTCCCTGATCCATTGAGTCGACCATAGCGGCATAGACTTCCATGCGACTGATCTCACGCTCCCGGTTTTCGACATCCGCCCAATCCTTCATCGCATAATCATAGCGAAAATCGCCGAGTTGGGGATCCGCTTCTGTCAGCTTCGCGCCCGCATCAAGCAGGCCCAACTCGATCAATCGTTGGTGACGACTCTTTCTCAGCGCTGTATAGCCATCGTCATACCGGCCCTGATACTTCGCGATGTCCGCAGGTTTCGCATGCAGCGGGTAATGAGGCGCTGTGTAGCAAAGATGGATGAAGAACGGGGCATCGCCTGACTTGGCTTTCGGGGAGAAAGCTTCAATCTGTCCGATGGCGTGATCGGTAAACGCATCGGTCGCATAAAAGTCTTCCGGAAACTCCGTGACTTCTTTCTCGTTGTGCAAAAATGGCCAGGGCGGCACTCCTTTGTCAAATTCGGGAAAGACCTTTGCCGGATCGAAAGAGTTGCAGCAGCCATTAGCGATGCCAAAATACTCATCGAACCCGCGATCCGTGGGTCGATACACCGGAAAGCCGATGTCTTGTTGCGGGAAATGCCATTTCCCCGTCAAACTGGTCTGATACCCCGCCCCCTTCAATACCTCCGCGACCGTGACCATGTCAGGATGTAAAAGTCGCGCCCGGTTTCGCCTTCGCGGATGCACCCCGGTTAGCAGAGTCGCTCGAGTTGTCCGACACACCCCGCAGTTATAAAACTGTGTGAAGCGCATGCCTTCCGCCGCCAATCGATCCAGGTTCGGGGTATCGATCTCGCCGCCGTAGCATCCAAGGTCAGAAAATCCCAGGTCATCAGCCAGAATAAGAACCACGTTCGGTCGAGACGCCTCAGACTTCGTTCCAGACAAGCCGGTCGCACCTGCCAAAAGGGAGCCTATCGTCAAAGAAATCCAGATCCGGCTACAAAGCGTGGGAAGGTTCATTGGTAACCAACTGACTGACAGGAATTTGCTTTTTCAAGGGTTCTTATGAGTGCGTCGGTCCTCCCGGGATTGAGGGGGTGCAATTTTTCAATCGGTCGGAGCCAAGATCTTGCTCCTTCGAGGTTGTTGGGTTATTCAGCAGGTCTTATCGACCTCATTCTCATGCTCTTGAGTTAAGGCCTGTTCAAGATTAAGTGAACTCGAAAGCTAAAAAGGCACTTTGCGATCAGGATTGAAAAAGAGGTGAGTTCCCTTATTAAACGGAGAAAATGGGTTATCGGAAATGAGTCGAAAATTAGAATTATTAGCGCCCGGTGGTGATGTTGAAGCCATTAAAGCCGCCGTTGTAGCTGGAGCCAACGCTGTCTATTGCGGACTGGATGTATTCAATGCTAGAAACCGTGCGTCAAACCTCTCGATGGATGAGCTCTATGGCGTCATTCGGCTTGCTCATGAATATGACTGCGAAGTCTTTCTGACTCTCAACGTGGTGATTTTAGAGCACGAAATCCCCATTCTCGTAAGGCTGTTAAACCAGGTTGTGAATAGTGGGGTTGATGGGCTGATCGTCCAGGACATGGGAGTTTTCAATATCGTGAAGGCGCATTTTCCTACGCTGGCGATACACGCGTCGACCCAAATGACGACTCACAATGAGGGGCAAATTTTGTTTCTCGGTAAACTTGGGGCCAATCGGGTCAACCTGTCCCGGGAATTGAACCTTCCGGAGATCACCCAATTGACGGCTCTGGCTCATGAAAATAATATTCTGACCGAGGTCTTTGTTCACGGGGCGCTGTGCATCGCGTTTTCCGGGCAATGCTATTCGAGCTCGGTGAGTGTTGGGAACTCCGGGAATCGAGGCCGCTGCAGCCAGGCGTGCCGTGATAAATACGAACCGACTGCGGCCGGAAATGATTACCCGCTCAATTTAAAGGACAATTCAGCCATCTTTGAACTCCCGCAATTGATCGAGGCCAAAGTCGATTCTCTGAAAATTGAGGGTCGTATCAAAGGGGCTCATTACGTTTATACCGTCACCGATACGTGGCGAAAAAAGATCAATCGCTTTGTCGAGTCGGGAGACATTACCGGTGACGTTTCAAATCTACATAAGGTGTTTAATCGGAGCTTCACCAGTTCATTCCTCACGGGGAAGCTATCGAAAGATATGTTCATCGATAGCCCGAAGGACTACAGTGCCAAGCACGCTATTGAGAAAAGCGGGGCGACGACTGAGTCGGAGCGTCAAGTGGCTCAATGGGATCTACGTGACGAAAAAAAGGCCATCGGTGACACGCTCGCTGAAAAAATAGAAGGCCTCACGATCGACAAGCCTGACTTAGTGATTTCAGTAAAAGCCGAACTCGGTGAGAAGCCGATCTTCACGGCCCAAACAGGAGGCCGAAAGTTCGTCGTG
>CALAHF010000218.1 GCA_937891465.1 uncultured Verrucomicrobiales bacterium
TGATTCGCGCGTATCTGATTCGCGCGTATCTGATTCGCGCGTATCTGATGGGCGAAAACAAAAATGGCACTCTTCCGCTTCGTTTTGAAGTCGCTGACACAGGAATCGGCATCAGTGAGGAAGTGCTCGATCGTCTCTTTTTGCCATTCTCCCAAGCCGACGCTTCAACGACCCGGCACTATGGCGGTACTGGACTAGGTCTCGCCATTTCGAAAAATCTTGCTGAACTGATGGGGGGTGAGCTTTCCATTAAAAGCACTGTGAGTGAGGGAACTACCTTCGTTTTTACGGTAAATGTTGGCGCGGCCCGCGAAGGGAACGGGCGTGAATCGGCCCGCTGTCTGAAACCAGATCGTCCGGGCGAAGGCCGCAAGGGAGCGATTACTGAAGCCGGACTGAATATTCTCCTCGTAGAAGACAATGAAGTGAATCAAAAGGTCGCTCGGCTCACGCTCGAGAAATTCGGATGCGACGTCATCATTGCTGACAATGGAGCCATAGCCGTCGATCTGGCAAACGGTTCCAAAGAGTTCGATCTGATTTGCATGGATAACCAAATGCCCGTGATGGACGGGCTTGAAGCCACTCGCCGGATTCGGAGTTCTTCTGGATTAAATAACGATACCTACATATTGGCCATGACCGGATTGGCCTTTGATGAAGACCGCGAACTGTGCCGGATTGCCGGAATGAACGATATCATTACCAAACCGATCGAATACGAGCTTTTACAAGCCGCTATCGGGAAAGTCGCTGAGCAGAAAAATTCAAAAGTGGAATTGCCTGCATAATTCTTCACGAGGCAATACTATCGGTTCGGCGAACCAACTCTATTAGATCGTTGGAACTCTCCTTCGGTGAGGTCGTGCGTATGACCAATTCACCGCGATTTCGCCGCTGGACATCAGGGCGAGTTTTGGGGCATGTTTGGTTTGTATGAAATCCTCGAACTCAATTTTGCAGCCGTCATCCCGTCGCCACTTTTTGCAAACCTCTGCTGCCGCTGTTGCGGGGGCCTCGCTCGCAGGTCAGGGCATTGTTGGAAATGCGGCGGAAAGCGCAGATTACCCTCTGAAAGGGAAGCTCTTTAAAACACTAAAAATTGGAATGGTTCGGTTGGAGGACAAAGAAGCAACATTAACGGATCGTTTCAAAGCAGCGAAAGCAGCCGGCTTCGGAGCGATTGAACTGGGCAGCCCTGGAAACGATGTCGATGAAGTGAAGCGGGCGATTGATGAGTCGGGGCTTCCCGTCGACGGATCTGTTTGTGGGGCTCATTGGAGCGTGCGACACACTGATCCTGATCCTGCGGTGCGCGCAGAAGCCCTGAAAAACCTCACCGGCGCGCTGCGTGAAACCAAAGCGGTCGGCGGACACACGGTGTTGTTGGTTGTCGGAAAGGGAGCGGACGGCCCCGAGGAAGAAATTTGGAAACGCTCCGTGGAAAACATCAAAAAAGCGCTTCCCCTTGCGGCTGAGTTAGGCGTAGCGATTGCGATCGAAAACGTGTGGAATCAGTTTTGCTACGATCATGATGGTGACGCGACTCAGACGGCAGATAAGTTTGTGAAATACGTCGACGAGTTCAATTCACCGTTTGTTGGCATGCAGTTCGATATCGGAAACCACTGGAAATACGGCTCGATGGGTGATTGGATTCGCCAGCTGAACAAGCGGGTCATCAAACTCGACGTGAAAGGATTTTCCCGGACTGAAAGTAAGTTCAAGAAAATCGGCGAAGGTGATCTCGATTTTGCCGATGTTCGCAAGGCACTGGCGGAGATCAATTTCCACGGCTGGTGCGCTGCCGAAGTCGGTGGAGGTGGTCCTGAGCGGCTCGCGGAAGTTTCTGCGAATATGGACAAAGCATTTGGTCTGGCGTAATTTCTGCCCATGGCCGCCCACTCCAACCCGAACGCCGCCCCGCAGTCAGATGCTGATTCTGCAACCAAGGTTGCGGCGGGTTGTGGAATCGGATGTTTGATCACCGCGATCGTCGTGGTGCTTGTAGTTGTGGGAGGCTTTTTCTTTGTCACCAATTGGCTGAAAGGAAAGGCGGAGGAACTTACCGATGATGCTCCGATTGCGATCGAAGCGCCCGATGGAACCGATGCCGAGATTGATGCAGTGATTCTAAAATTCGACAGCTTTCGTGAGGCGTTGGCTACCGGAAAATCAGCCCAACCCTTCAGCCTGACAACTGAGGAAGCGAACTTGCTGATATACAACCACCCCGATCTGACTGAGATGGTCGGAAAGGTGAAGTTTGAGTTCATTGACGACAAGGTAGCAGTCGACGGAAGCGTGCCGCTTGATGGAATTAATAAGTTGGTCGAAGGCAGGTTCTTAAACGGGCGCGCCTTGATGAAATTTGCATTTGTTGAAGGCCGGCTCACCCTCGATCTTGAATCCGTCGAAGCGAACGGTACGAAAGTTCCTGAAGTGTTCATGAAGGGATTTCGCGACTCTTTAAGTCAGGAGAACATCGCGTCAGGTCCGGAGTTTGACGCGATGAAAAAGATCATTGGTTCAATTTATATCGAAGAAGGAGTCTTGAAAGTTGTGCCAAAACCGATTGGCGATCGCACCGCTCCGTGATTCATTTTGCCTCGACACAATTAAATTTTACGGCAACACTGCCGCCTCAAATTTTTAAGAAAACCAACCCCTAATTTATCATGCCACACGCAGAAACGAACGGAATCCAAATGTATTACGAAGAGCTCGGAGAAGGTGATCCGTTGATCCTGATCATGGGCATCACCGCCCGTGGTGCGAACTGGGAAGCTCACGCTGCTGACTGGAGTTCTGATTACCGCTGCATCATGCCGGACAACCGCGGCGTTGGCCTCTCTGACAAGCCGGCCGGTGATTACACATCCGAAATGATGGCGGATGACTACGCTGGTCTGATGGATGCGCTCGGCATTGAAAAAGCACAGATCGTTGGTGTTTCGATGGGATCGATCATTGCCCAGCAGCTCTGCCTTCGTCATCCCGAAAAAGTCCAGAGCGCCGTCCTGATGTGCCCTTGGGCCGAGTGCGATCGCTACGCGACTTCGACTTTCAATCACATGGAGTATTGCAAAGCGCACCTCGATAACCGCCAGTTTTTGGAGTGGATTCAGCTTCTAATTTTCACCAAGCCGTTTTGGGATAATGACGAGTGCCACGCAGGAATGTTGGAAGGCCGCGACGGATTTGATACCGATCCTGTTCCCCAGCCGCTCCACGGTTTGAAAGGCCAGTCCGCAGCTTGTAAAAGCCACAGCGTGGTTGATCAGCTGGGAAATATCTCGGCTCCTTGTCTCGTGATCAGCGGAAAAGACGACATTTTCACCCCACTCTGGATGGGCGAGCAGGTTGCTGCCGGCATTCCGAATTGCGACACGCATTTCTACGACGGGGCAGGGCACGCGTTTCACTGGGAAGTCCTCGAAGACTTCAATCCACGCGTGAAAACGTGGTTGGATGAACACTGATTTTGATAGCCGCAAAAAGGCACAGAAGCCGCAAAAACGGGGGCTGATATTTTTTACGAATCAATAGGGTAAGTTCGATGAACAGACCCTGTTGGATAGTGGGATGATGCGACTGAGGAATTCCACATTCAGTCGCGATTGGCCTGAAGCTTTTTTGTTTCCGCAGCGGTATGCTGCAAGCGCGCAAATCGGTTGCGGACTTTCCGTTCGATGAGGTCTGCAGCCCGTTCCATTCCGCCTGCCGAATAACGTCCGAGCTGAATGTCTTCGAGGCGTTGGGCGTCGGTTTGCATTTCTGCTGCCTCCGCTTCACTGCTTGGTGGACTCAGTAGCGAAGTTAGTTCCTGCTCGACTTCTCGAGTCAGAATTTCAACACGAGCGACAAACACACGATCAATTTCTGTGGGAACCGGGCTGATTTGTAGTGGCACCATTTCGTCAGCAGTTTGTTGAGGCAGAATGGCCAGAATGCGGGTGCCCGGTTCGGTGAACCAAAGATTGTCCCACGTATTCACCATCGCGGTGGCCTCGTCTTTCGTCAGCCCCTCGGAATGGAGACTTTCGATCATGGCTGCCCGTAAATCGTCTGCAACTTGGTGGGTGGCGCCGGATGGTTTTGGAAAAGTGATTGACCGATGGTTCAGCCTTTTGGTCTTATCGTATTTGACGATTTCAAGTTGGTCGAGTGATACCCACGAAGTCTGGCCGTCGCTGATTTGGAGAGCGAACAATTTGGGAACTGCCGACTTGCCGTAATTATACAAAGTGAAGTTACCGGGACCATTTCCCTGTCTCGCGCTAATTTGGGAGAAGTTTGGTCGGCCAGCACCGCGATAGAAAATAAAATGATCGATGGGGTCGACTGGCTCGGCCTTCTGTTCAGACGCCTTCTCCGCCAGTGGCAGAACCTGAAGCATTCCTGCTTTGATTCGCGCGATCTCTTCTTTTTCTTCTTCATTCCCGATTGGCAGAGGAGTGTTTCGAAACAACCAAGCCTCAGGAACTTCACGAGCAGCTGCGTAATGTCGCCCTTTAAGACCGTCTGCCTTCGGGATCTTCGCTTTTTCCGGTGAATTCGGCGGCAACAATGATCCATGCCACATTGTAGGTCCGCTGAAATTACGATTTACTGCTGGAGGAAAAATCTCGGTGATGCGGCCATTCAAAAATTTTGCGGTGACCGTAACGTCCATTTCCTTTTCGGGATAGAAATACAAAACCGGAGTTTCCATGCGGACGGTGTCCATTCCGCCAGTTTGAGTCGTTCCGCTTTTTCCACTTAACCTGATTCGTTGTTGTTTCACGAACGGAGGCAGATCTACCAGTTTGTTTGGGGCTTGATACCAGTCGATCGCCTGACCGCTGGAGCCCTGAAGAACGGAGAATGTTCCCCATTCGTGAACTTTGAGTGCACTTGGTTTCGTGTCGTTTTTTAAGGCGCTGCCGATGGCCGGCATTGTCTTTGATCTCGCTGAAATGGGATGCCAATGCTGCACTGTAAGATTGTCTTTTGCGCTGCCGAATGACCACAGTTCAACGCGATCGTCGTCGTATCTAATTTCGGTGACTCCATCTTTCACGACCGCTTTGCCCTTCGCTGTTCGTTTTGGTTCGGTGACTGTTACTTTTCCATCAGCCGCGATGTCGACGGTTTGCTCAATACCGTTTGTAAAAGTGACTATCCATTCACCCAACGGAAGGGGGTTACAGTAACGTCGTCAGCCGATTGAACCGGCGAGATGTAGATGAAGAAACTGGCTAAGCTTACCATCATTGCGGATGCGGATTGGCGAAGTGAAGTAGTCCTCATGATAAGTATGTTAGCATTCTTTTCGAACGAGTTGTCAGAAGGACGTAAAAATATTCGCCGAATTTGAGGGGATTCGTTTTTTTCTCTGACAATGCGTTTCAACTCTTACGCAAAAACTCACGGCGGTACTTCAGCGGTGTGATTCCCGTCACCTTCTTGAAGCGCTTCGTGAAGTGGCTTTGATCGTAATATCCGGTCGAGGCTGAGATTTCAGCGACCGATTCTTGAGTCGTCGCGAGAAGGCGTTGAGCCTCCTGAATTCGGAGTGACTGCACATATTCCATTGGCGACAAACGCAAGAGCTCGCGGAAGCGGCGATTGAAATGTGGAATGCTGAGCCCGGCAATTGCGGCGAGTTTTTCAGCATCGATTTCGTCGATAAAATTCGATTCTAAAAACTCGATGACGCGTTGCAGCTCACGGAAGTGTTGGCGCTGATCTTCCGGCGTCGCAATCGGGTGCATCAGTCCTGCGAGTCCCATGATTTCTCCCTTTGAATCGAACAACGGAGCTTTTGACGAAACAAACCAACGTGGCGTTCCCCGAATGTGAGGGACGAGCCAGACTTCATTCCAGATGTGTTTTTCGCTTTCAAAAACAGTGCGGTCATTGGCTTCGTAGGCCTCGGCAAGGAGGTCAGGAAAATAGTCGCGCGCAGCTTTGCCGACGAGATCGTCTTCACGGACAAGATCGTAAGTCACGAGATGAAAGCGATTGCACATCACGTAGCGACTTTGCCGATCTTTCACAAAAAAACAGGCTTTCGGCTCCGCCGCCATCAGCTCGAGCGCAGGTCTGAGCGATGGATTGTGGCTGAAGAATTCGGCCTGAAATTGTTGAGCGGATGTCAAGGACGACACAGTGGCTGAAAACCGATTGAATTCAAAATAACTTAGAAAATTTCTAAGGGAAACTCTGGCGCTGTGTCATAAACAGTTATGAGAGTATGTGTGATCTTTTTTCTGCTTCTAGTCGTGGCTGGTTCTTGTTTTGGCTTGATCAGCTTGGGAACGCTCGACAAGGAAAGAGCAGCCAAAATGGGCATCGTGATGAAGTCACGGCCAAATGGCGATGCCGGAACCAAGGTCTGGCTTGAGTTCAAGCAGAAAGATGCATTCAAAAATTTCACCTACGCTGAATTGCGGATGAAAGACGATGATGGGAATCACCAGCTTTCTGCGATGCTTCGCGTGAATCCCGTTCACCACAAACAAACTGCCGACATCACGTCTGTCGTTTTTTCCGCCGACCCAACTCAGCTGAAAAATTGTGAGTTCTGGGTGGTCTGTAACAATGCCATGGAAGGCGTTGGGTACATTTTGAAAGTGTCCGACTTTTTGGATTTGGAAGCGTTGAAGTGAATGCCGATCACTCTTCGGTCGGCGGTGGCTAGACGTCGTTGGGGGAGTTTTGGATTGAGCAATCTCAGATCACCGCGGTAACAAAACGGAGATTAATTCGTAGAAAAGGGCGTCAACCCGTTCAATCTACTATGTCGATCTACATCCCCGCCGAAAATCTCAGTAAGCTGGAAGTCAATGATAAAATGACTTCTGAGCAAGCCAGTGAAACGTTTAAAATTCATTCGACTCGCGGAACTGCGTTGGCTGAAAATGAGGTAACGATGGGGTTTGCCAAGCGAGTCATTGGAGCCCAAACAGCCAAACTAGAGGCCGACGCAGCGACATTGAAGGCGGCAGTTTTTGGAGGAGCTAATCAAAATATAGCTGCGCAAAAGGACATTTTACATTTTGCCCACAGTGTCATCACTGAGGAAGTTGCAGAAAAGAACGAAAAATCAGAACAAGAAGACGTCGCTGAGAAAAAACCCAATGGCGCTGCAGTCAATTCCGACGACCGCAAGCAGAAGACTCCAGTTGCGAACGTGAAGATGGGTGGGCACCGCAACTGATTCGGGGCTCACTTTTTATCCGGCACTTCCCAACGAAATGTCTCGCCTTCTAAAATGAGATGCTTGTGCTTGTTTAGTTTAAACGCAGGTTTGGCGAACTTTTTCGGCGCGCGTTTTTGGTAAAGAGTTTTCACGTCGTCGAACTCAGGCTTCATCGCGAGGTTGGTCCATTCGTTGGGATCTTTGCGGACATCGTAGAGCTCCTCGGTTTCGTCGGCGTAACGAATGTAGCGATACTGCCGATCGATGATCGCGTAGGCACCTGGCTCCATATTGGGAAGGTAAACTTTCTGATGCTTTGCGGTTGAAGGATCGGTCAGCATTCCTGCGAGCGAGCGGCCTTCAAGCTTATGCGGCGTTGTTGGTAGACCGCACTGCTCAAGAAGCGTCGGATACATGTCGATCAGGCTGACGGTGGTGTTTGTTTTTTTGCCTTCAGCAATACCCGGCCCAGCCCAAATAAAGGGGACGTTCGAAGTTCGTTCCCACAGCGTGTGTTTTCCCCAATCACCTTTTTCACCGTGGTGATAGCCGTGATCTGACCAGAGAACGACGATCGTATTTTCCGCGTAGGGACTGGCATCAAGCGCATCGAGAACGCGGCCGATCATTGCGTCGGCGTAACTGATGCAGGCAAGGTAGCCATGTATCGCATCGTCAACTGCGTCCAGTTCTTCCAACCCTTTGTGATGCAGATTCTTTCGATTCGTTTTCTGTTTTTTGATCTTCTCAGGCAAATCATCGAGGTCATCTTCTTTATACGGCGGTAGTTCGATTGTTGCGGGATCGTAGAGGTCAAAATATTTCTGCGGGCAGTAATTTGGGAAGTGAGGAGCGTAAAGACCCACCGCTAAAAAAAAGGGGGCCTCGTGCTTTTCTTTCAATTTTTGCACGGCCCAATTCGTCCGCATCGTATCGGCTAGTTCTTCTTCTTTCTCATTCGGGACAGCGCCCCATTCGAGAAATAATCCGCCTGTCACTTTTTTACCTTTGTTGTAGATGCTATTCGGAAAAGGATCGGGGAAGGGGACTTCGTCGCTCCACGAATCGAGCGGCCAACCGTTTTCGCGCTGGCTTTGGTTCCGAAGATAGAACTCCGTCCAACCGCGCTGATCGATCGCGCCTTCGGGATGATGGAAAAGTTTGCCACCGCCAAAAGTCTGGTAGCCACCTTCGGCAAAGCTCACCTGAAGCGGTCGAATTTCTGGATGGTCGTAGAAATAATTCGCGGTGGTGTAACAACCGGTCGTCGAAGCAAATTGCCCAGTAAAAATTGCCGCGCGTGATGGTGCACAGAAAACTCCAGCGGTGTGGGCATTTGTAAAATTAACGCCTCGAGCCGCGAGCCGGTCAATGTTTGGAGTCAGCGCACGCGGCGTCGTTTCGAGGCAACCAATCCAATCATTCATATCATCGACTGCGAGGAAGAGGACGTTTGGTTTTTCAGCAGCGTAAAGACTACCTAAAAGCAGTAGGCAAAGTGAGAGAAGGTGTTTCATGATGTTTTGGCTTCTACGAAGCAATAGGGTTGGTTCGCCGAACGGATAGGGTTGGTTCGAAAATGTTATTCAGCGCTTGCTGGCGGCTTCGATTTGTTTTGCAGCGAGCAGCGCCCGGAATTCTTTGAGTCGCTCGATTTGGTCTTCGCGTTTTGCTAAATTTTGTTTTTCTTCGGGATCTTTCGTTAGGTTGTAAAGCTCTTCACCATTGGGCCATTTTCCATAGCGCCAGCGCTGATTGCGAAGCGCGTAGCCGAGGTTTGGGCCGCGTGAGACGACACTGTAAGCAACTTTTTTCTGACCCGAGCGCTCGGGATGTTTGAGCAAGGGGACGAGCGAGGTGCCTTGTAAATGATCGGGTGCCTTGAGATTGGCGAGTTCGGCAAAGGTCGGATAGATGTCGATCAACTCGACCATCGCTTGAGATGTCGAAGCCGGTTTTGTGATACCCGGGGCGCGAACGATGAAGGGAACTTTGGCTCCGATATCGAAGAGCGTCACTTTACCCCAGAGGAAATGATCGCCGAGGTGATAGCCGTGATCGGATGTGAAAATGACGATGGTGTTTTCTTTGAGGTCTTTGGCTTCAAGTGAATCCAGAACCAGTGCGATTTGAGCATCAATGAAAGAAATGCAGGCGTGGTAAGCTTGCAGGTATTGGCGGCGCAGTTTGTCGTCTTCTTTCCCGAGTTCAAATCCAAAGGCTTCATAGCGTTTGGAAATCGCAGTCGATGGAATCGAATTCCACAAATTGGCACGGTCGGATTGATAAACTATTTCGTCGAGCGGGTATTGATCGAAATATTTATCCGGTGCGAGAAACGGAACGTGCGGCTTTTGAATTCCGCAGGCAATGAAAAACGGTTTGTCTCCGCTGGCATCATTTTGAATCCAATCTGCAACTTGCCGCGCGTTTTTTCCGTCTTTGTGTTGTGCATCGGCTAGGCCGCTGCGTCCATAGCCGGGTGGCGTTTGCGCGTCGAGTTTACTCTTCGCTGCCTTTTCAGTTTCCTTCCACAACTTGCGATTTTTACGATCTTCAGTCGAACCGTGTTCGGCTTCGAATTTTGTTCGAGCTGCGGTTACGACGGGAAGTTCATCATTTTCGAAGCGGGTAAATTCACTCCAAGCGACCTCGCCATGTTCGTGCCGAGGCGAGTGAAACACTTTGCCAACGCTAGCAGTCCAGTAGCCGTTTTTTTTGAAAAACTGCGGCATGGAAATCGTGTCGGGCCGAGTCTTTCTGATGTCGGCAGTGTTGTCGATTACCCCGCTCGACTCTGGATACAGCCCGTTTAAAAACGAAGCTCGCGAGGGGCCGCAAACGGGATACTGGCAAAATGCGCGATTAAATGTCATCGACTCGGACGCAAACTTTGCGAGTGTCGGTGTGCTGATTGGGTTGTAGCCGGATGGCGAAACGTGGGTGTTCAAGTCATCGCAAACGATGAAGAGAATGTTTGGTTTTGGATCAGCTGCGGCGCTAAAGCTACAGAGGAAAACGAGAGTGAGGCAGAAATTCTTCATCGAGCGTTGGGGCTATTTTACGAACTCACCGAATGGGCGGTCATCGAATTTTGAAAGCGCATCAGACAATTCTTTTTTCATGCGCTCAGCTATTTTTGGTTTTTTTGAAAATACATTTTCGTTTTCTTCGGGATCCGTTTTCAGATCGAATAACTGATCGGTCGTGAAATAATGCGGATTGTGTTTGGCGGCTCCGTGTCCGAGATGGCTGTTTCTTGTGAGATAAGGCCGCTCCAAAATTTCACCTTCGAATCCTTTGAACGTCTTTCCTGCGTCGAGCTGTTTCTTCACTTTTTCGGGATAACGCACCGCGATGTATTTCCAGTTTTTGGTTTTGACAGAGCGGGAATGTCCTAGCTCGCCGAAGAGAACTTGACGTAACGGTTTCTTATCTCCAAACACCGCTGGCTTGAAACTGATTCCGTCCATGGAGTAATCTTCTGGCGGTTTGATTCCGCAGATATCGAGAATGGTTGGGGCGACGTCGATATTCGAAACGAGACCGTTGTATTCTGATCCCGGTTTGATTTTTCCTGTCCATTTCAGCAACATCGGAACTCTCATTCCATAATCGTAGAGCGTCGCTTTGGCAGTTCGGTAAGAGCCGTGGTCGGGAACGAAAATGATGAGTGTGTTTTCGTCGAGCCCAAGGTTACGGACTTTGTCGAGCAGGGCGCCCACGCCATCGTCTAGCCAAAGCGCATACGCTGCGCGATCTTGAAATCCGGCGGCGCGATTTCGCCGAAGCACATCTTCACGAGATGGCATGACATCAAATCCGTCTTCAACAAAACCCTCACCGGTCATGCGCGGATCGGCTTCGAGAGAAAATTTATTCGCCCAGGGCGCGGGGCCGTGGTGAAGCGTCGTCGAGAAATAAAGGAAGAAGGGTTCGTCTTTGCTTTCTTCGAGAAAATTAAACGCCTTGCTCACGGTCCAGTCGAGATTGTGAACGTTGAGCGAATCATTCAGCAGCTCTTTCAGGTTCGCTCCGTAAACTCCGTCTGCCCAATCGAAGCCGTATTTTTTAATTTCATCGCACCACTTTTGGTGATTGGCTTGCATCTTCGAATTCACTTCCGGATCACGCGGGTCGGCCGTTTTTGGATACGTCTGAATCTCAGCGGATTTGATGACAGCGTCTTTTCCGCCATGAGCCAGCCAGTCATGACGGATGACATGCGACTTGCCAACGAAGCCCGTTTTGTATCCGTTTTTCTGAAGGACTTTGGGAAGATTCCACAGATCAGGTTCCAATTCGCCGATGTTTTCCACTTGAGTTTGATCTCCTGGAGGATGCTCTTCGAGAAACTTCTTTCCTTGGCATCGCCCCGCAAAACGTCCCGTCAGAAAGCTGTATCGAGAAGGCGAGCACACCGTCGAAGTGACATTGAAGTCCGTTAGGTAAAGTCCATCCTTGGCCATCTGATCCAGTCGTGGCGTATGAACGTTACCGCCCATGAATCCCAGAGAATCCCAACTTTGATCATCGGTCATGATCAGGATGATGTTTGGTTTCTCTGCGTGGTCGCCTTGGCTTATTGAAATCGTCGCATTGAAAATCAAAAGCACGCCTAAAAATCTTGTGATCAGGGCATGGCTAACGCTGGGGAGGTCTATTTTCATTGAATTGATTTTTCGAATCAACAGGGTCTGTTCGGCGAACATACCCTGTTGGTTCATTGGAGATTTTTGTGGAAGTATTACTTCTTCTCAGGCGCTTTCAGCACCTGGAGATCGTGGATCGACCAATGCAGACGGTGCTTTCCTGTCTGAGTGATCTTGACGAATTTGGCTTTTTGTGTCGGGCAATCCACGGAGATCTTTGAGGACTTCTCTTCCTTCTTTTTGATCGGCTTCGTCCAGTTTTTCCCATCAGTGGAAAACTCCACATCGCATCCGCGAGGGTAGTCGTTTCGTGAACTGGCCGCGTCGAGAATGACTCCTGTGATTTCAGTGACTTCGGGCAATTCGATTTGATACCACATACCCGGCTTCATGCTTCCGCCCGTGGTGTAGCGGCTTTTCAAATCACCATCGATTGCTTTTCGAGCATCATTCGGATTGGCGCTGGCGGTGACTTTCCACTTGTCACGACCGGGGATAATCTGGGGAACGCTGGCGTGAAGCTCAGCTTCGGTCCAGGGAGTTTTGCGATCGAGGCTGGCAGCGCGAATGGACGCGACTTCGCTTTCGCTGATGAAGCCCAACTGATTGCCAAAACTGTTTCGAAGGTAAGACAGAACGGAGGCAATCCATTTGTCTCCATTTGATTCCATCGAGATCATTTCGCCCGGATAGGTCTTCCCGTTGATCGGACCAGTGAGACCATGAAGGACAACCTTGGTTGCCAGATCGCGGTGCCCATGGAGAATTTTTGAGTCGACCAGCGAAGGGGCAAGCCGAAGGTCGTCACCTCCAGGAATCGAGGTTCCTTTTCCATCAGCCCCATGGCAGGCAAAGCAAAGGGATGCGTAAATCGTCTTCCCCTCTTTGAATTGGGTGAGCTCTTCTTTACTTAATTTCGGTGGCGTCTGGTTATTCCCTTTGAGCATTTGCCCGCCGATCGCTTTTACGCCGGCGCTTTGCGATCCTTCAACCGTTGTTGCAATCAGGGTCGCGTGATCTTCGAACTTCAGAAGTTTCGCCGTCATCAGCGATTGCGTCACGACATTGGGATCGGAGTCTTTTGCCAGCGCCGCGATGTCGTCCTTAAGGCTTGTGTCGCCATTTTTGTAAAGCGTCTCGCTTGCACGGATCGCCGCCTGCCGAACCAAAGCGTGTTCATCTTTCATTTTAGAACGGGCAAACTCAGGGGTGAGTGAACCAATTCCTTCAAGCGACCAGATCGCGTGCATCCGGGCGAGATCACTTTTACTTTCATTGGCCATTTTTTCCAAGGCCGGAGCAACACTTTTGTCGCTACTGAGAACGATCAATTTCTGGGCTGTGTCACGCCACCAGCCGTTCGGGTGTTCGAGATGAGCCACTAGGTCAGCCGCCTTTTTGCCGATCATATTCGGCTTGGTCGTGTCGCGTTCGAAATCATCATGCACGAGACGGTAGACCCGGCCTCGCTGAATGTTTTTTGCAAAGCCGTATTCATCGACCACCCCGCGCAAGTAGCTGCCGGGTTTGGTCCAATTACCTTGCTGGACGATCCCGCGGTACATGTCGACGATGTAGAGACATCCGTCAGGGCCCGTCTGCATGTGCATCGCGCGGAAGTTTGGATCGGTCGAACGAATGAACTCACTGCCGGGATGCGCGTTTGTTAGGTGGGTCACGCCGTCGCGAACTTCTACTTTGCTACGACGAATGAGACGGCCCACGGGCTCAGAGAAAAACAAGTCGCCCCTCATTTCAGCAGGCAAACGGTCTCCGCGGAAAATTCCTTCACCACACGTCGCAGTGAAGTGATTGAGCGTGTTGTTTTCCGGACGAAAACGTTTCGCGCCGCCTTGCACATCAGGAATTCCCACAAGCGGAAACACTTCGCGGTAGTCCACAGGGAATTGGTCGGCAACGTTAAACGCACCATACACAATCGGCTGTTGAAAATTGAGAGGGCCACGCTCGCCGCCCGCATTTACGAACCACGGCTTTCCGTGATCATCCTGACAAAGTCCCCACTGACCGCCGTTCGCTGCCGTCGCTTCCTTATTTGCGAGACCTGATTCGTTGTGGCGCAGGCGATAGGCGTTGTAGGTGGTGTAAATCCAGTTATCCATCGACCAGATCAGGCCGCTCGGCTGGTGTTCCATATTGCCTCCTCGCTTGCCGCCTTCATACCAGAGTGTTTTTTCGTCGGACACTCCATCCCCGTTGGCGTCGCGATAGCTGAAAATATCGAGCGTGTTCGTTTCGCCAATCAATACCCGATCATCGAGCGGCAGAACCATTCGTGGCAGCAGCAAATTATCCGCAAATACCGTGTGTTTATCCATTTTACCATCGCCGTTAGTGTCTTCGTGCATCGAAACGCGGCTCGTGGGCTCCTGCTCTCCAGTGGCGTCGGCATCCTGCATGTAGGTCCGCATTTCCACGACATAAAGTCGGCCGTTTCCATCGAACGCACACACGACCGGCTCAGCGATTTCCGGTTCAGTCACCACAGGTTCGAGACGATAGCCTTCTGGAAGTTGAAAGGTCTTCAGGCTTTCTTTAACGGACAGATAGGGGAGCGATCCGGTGGGTTCGTAGCGCTTCACTTCATCAGCGAAGGAAGCCGTTCCCGCGACAACAAGCGCGGACAATGTGATTAAAGTTAGGTGAAATCCTTTCATCGGTTTGGGTAAATAATTGAGTCTTAAAAATGTAGGTTTCGCTAAAAAAGCGTGTCTCGGAGGCTAATGACACCGTAAAACAACTCAGGCGCAAGCAACGGAGTTGACCCCTGCAAAAATCGCCGAAAAGTGGCGGGCCGAAAAAACAGAGGCGACGACCGCAATTCCCGCACCCATCGAAAATGCTGCGTGAAGTCAAGAAGGCGAATTTTACGACGCTTACCGTGTGACCAACCCGGCAAAAAGTAGAATAAGAATTGAAATCCAGCGGTTCATTGAATCAGATATTAGGAACTCCAGCTCATTTTTCAAGACCAAAGAAGCTTAATTCCCATGTTATAGAATTTGAGGCGAAGGCTTTGGATCCAAGGCCGGAAATCATTTTGAACCAATAGTCTGATTTGGTGACAAGACGCTGACGCTTCATTTTTTTATTCGTCGTTAAATTCAACAGCTATCAGTGGGGGCTGACATCCAAATTATTGAGCGGCGAAATGGCTGACGCTGTTGGTTCGTTTTTGTAATTCCCCCCAACGTCCAACAAGCTGGATAGCGTCACGAATCAACTGATGAGGCGCTCAACCTGCGAAACCATTCAGTGGTCGGGTGAACCCAGCGCGGTTGCTGCGTGAGATTGAATCAGTCTTTATTGTTCGCGGTGTTCAATCACAATACGATTAGATTCACCACCGGTCATGTGAAAGCCAGTCACGAGTTGCTGATCTTCGAGGAAAACGCCGCCTATTCTGATGCTGATTCCATTCGGCTTATCCACGTAGCTTCCTGAGATGAGGCCGGTTTTCACGTTGAATTTCAGTTTGATGGATTCTGGGCCGTAGTAGGTGATGTTGTTAGTTGCTGCCCAGGTGAGGGAATGTTCCAGATCGAGATTTTCTATGCGGAGCCAAGCATTGTGATGGCTATCGGAAAGACTGCTGAACGCGGAAACGCCTTTGGCAGGTCGGGTAAATTGGCTTCCAACAACGGCACGCAGGCTGTCGAATCCATTTGTATAAACGGTCGTTGGCCGGGATCCGCTCAGTTTTACCCAGCGAATTTCACCGTCGACATCCGAGATATCAGGAAGCTCGCGAAAGGTGAGGTTTCCGGCAAGAAATCCGGTTGGTTTAGAATAAATTCGACGATGAATAGACCACTGATCGTTTCGGGAATGATGGCCTGCGAGGGTTGCTTTGGTTCCGTCGGCTAGGGTAAATGCACCTTTGCACGTTCCGGTTGTTGAAACCGAAATGGTTCCATACCCATCGCCCGCTGGTTCGAGGGCGGGGGCGGTCGAAACGGGAGCGATGATGGCCACGGTGTAACGTCCAACATGCGGAGAAGGTGCCGCTTTGGAATGCGGATTTTTCTGAGCGTCAACGTTGTGGGAGACGCCGTCTATATCGACAGTGCCGGAGATTTGGAATCCGTCGGTTGTTCCGTCAGCGAGGCCAAGTTGCAGGACGAGGTCAATCGGAGGCAACCCGCCTTTCCGATTGATGGATGTGATGATCGCGCCGGTTCCTGGATCGACAGCTCCTTTGAAGCTATACCGTAAGCCATCGATCCAGATTCTGCCGGTGAGGGTCCCTGATGAGTTGTATTTGACGCTTTCGATTCCGCCGGAAAATTCCAGAGACAAGGTATTGTTCAACACGCCGTGATAACTCCCTGCTGCCGCTGAATCGTGGGCGATGGCGGTGAGAATCGGTCCGCTGGCGATCGATCCTGGTGCGGACGTGTCAGTGACGGCGCCGGGATCTTCGGAGCCGGGGTATACCCAATCCGTGCCGGGTTTTATCCTTACGGCACCGGTCTTTCCACCATAGCTGAACACTCCAGCGGTGCGGGCTTGTTTTTGGAAGGCGACTCCGGTGAATCTAATTTTCTTTTTTACAGCAGGATCGTAATAGCTGCCTTTGAGAGCTCCATTTTTATAGCTAACGGTTGCAGCGAGTTTTTCCGGGCCGTAATGCAGGATCTTGTTGTTCGCAAACCAGCTGGCGGCGCGGTGGGTGAATTCTGCCTCAGGGGTTTCGACGGGTGCAGTCGGGCCAACGAAGGTGATCTCAGCGTTGTAGTGTTGATCTGCCAGTTCCGGGAAAACGCGGACGTTTTTCGGTGGCGCGACAAACTTGGAACCGAGGGCCCACACGGCAAGATCGAATCCGTCGGGGTAAGTTTTCTCGCGGGTGTCGGCAAATTTTACCCACTGGAGAATGCCATCGAAATCGGATTGTCCGGGACGTTCGGCAATGGTCAACTGACCGCCGACGCGTCCTTTAGCGGGTTTGGTCCGATATATTTCCCGATAAAGGCAAAATTGATTTTCGGCGCTGAGATAGCCGACTTCGGTGAGCTTGGTTCCGTCCCCCAGTTTACCTGAGATTTTTACGGTTCCGCTGGTTGCAACACTAACTGTCGCCCAACCGTCGCCGCCGGGCTTGGTTTCGCCCCATCCTCCGATTGCAGGCATGACCATGGTGTAAGCACCAACGACCGATTCAGGAGCGGGGTTGTGTTTTTTATGAAACGGCATTCGCGGACAGTCCAGAGCGGCGGATGTGCCGTTGTGGCTCACCGTTCCTATAACGATTTCGCCCGCAGTACCCACGGCTTCGTGAAGCTGGAGTTCAACCGAGAGGATCGTTTTGTCTCTTTGGAGGAAGTCCTTCTGAAAGTATCCGTTTTGATCGAACGCTCCCTTGACGCCAAAGCGACGCCCATTGTGATAGATGAGGCCGGAGAGAGAGCCGCCGGTAGTGGCTGTTGCTTTCGGGTTTTTAAGAGTCAACGTCGCGGAGCCAACGAGGGTGGTTCCGTCTTCGCTATTGAGAAGAAGGCCATCGTATTTTCCGGCATCGGAAGTTTTCCATTCGGCTGAGGGAGACGTTGTCAGAGGGATACCTGCCTCGAGTGGAGTTTCGGCCCGTTTTGTCGGGTCATCTGTAGAATCGGTTCGGCCGGGATCGCTTTGTCCGAAGGTGGAAAGCCCGTCTTCATCTTCAGCTCGAACCCAGTAAAATTGCCAGGATCCGGCAGGTGCGGCGGTGTCTTCGAACGAAGTAGAGCCGACTGGAAGCGTCGCGATTTCAACCGCGTTGTGGGTCAGGTTGAAGTCATTTCGGAAAACGCGATACCCGATGGTAGCCTCAGGCTGATCGGTCCAGCTGAGTTCGACTTTGTCTTCGAAAATGTCGTCCGTAGCGAGGAGATCTGAGATTGGATTGGGGAGCAATTTTTTCTCGACTGTATGGTCGGCCGATGTGCTGGCGAAGGTTTCATTTCCTGCAAGGTCGGTGGCGATTCCAGCGGGAAGTGAGGCAATGACATCGCCTTCGCCGGTGGTTTCAGAAACTTCTGCAGCGAACGAGGCATCGCCATCGGTTCCTGAATTGATTTCGGTTATGGCATTTGCGCCAGCGGTTCCTGCGAGTGAAACGTCTGCAGATTCAAAACCATAAACGGGCTCGGAGAAGTCGACGTCAAAAATGATCGGATGTTCGATGGTAGGATCTTCCTGCGAGGTACCTTGTTCGATGGTGACGGTCGGTGAAATCGTATCGATGGTAAGGGAAGTAGCACCCGTATTTGGGCTCATATTTCCAGCGACGTCGGACGCCCGGGCATGGATTTGATAAACGCCGTCGTCGAGTGGATCAGAGGTTTGCCAATCCGCATTGTTCAATCCGGAACCGATCGGATCCTCGTTTTCATCGAACAGGAAAACAGTGGTTCCATTTTCACCAATCCCGATAAAGGCAGGTTGGTTTTCACTGGTGATTGCGTCGTCATCGAACGCACCTAAATCGCTCGTTGTTTTCAGAACTGGAATCGATGGTTTTTCAGGTTTGGTGATATCTACTTCTACGGAGAAGGGATCATTTGAGATACCCTGGTTCCCGGCGAGATCGATTTGGCTTGCGGTGAATTGAGTGTTGCCTTCTGCCAGGTTCGCCGCGGGTGTGAAGTTCCAAACTCCATCGCCTTCGACCGTGATTAATCCCTGATCGACTCCATCCTGATGAATTTGGATTTCGCCGGGTTCAGCATTCCCTTGAATGGTTGGAATTCTGATGTTGGTAATACTGTCCGAATTTGAAAGCCCGGAATCATCCTCTGAAGAAAGACGCAAGGCGCTTGGGGCTGGAGGTGCTGTGGTGTCGATCGTTACCGGAACAACGACTGAAGACGGGCCCAAATTACCTGCTGTATCAGAGCTGCGGGCTGTCATTTGGTAGATACCGTCCGGGATAGGGGATGTTGATTTTGTCCAGGCGCCGATGGTTTGAAACTGGGCGTAACTGGTGTCGTCAGCGAAGATTTTGACGACTTCTCCGAGTGAGGAGAACGCAGAAAACGCAGGGGTGTTATCACTGGTAATTCCGTCAACGTCCGATGCGCCGGAGTCACTGGATTTCTCAAGCTTGAAATTAAACGGAACGAAGTTTGGCTTCTTGTTGTCGACAATGATTGAGATGCTCGCGCTCGGAAAGCTTTGGTTTCCGGCCAAATCGACACTGAGGGCATGCAGTGTTCGCTGCTGATCGTCGGATGGCGGGGAATCTCCAATGTCAGTGCTGGCGGTGACTTGAAAATTCGGGCCACCGTCTCCAGTTCCGATTTCTTCGTTGTCTGAAAAGAGTTTGATGAGTGTATCGGCTTCGGAATTCCCGGAGATCGTTGGTGTTGTATCAGCGGTCAGGTCGTCATCGTCGGATTCCCCAAGATCACTGGCAGCGATTAGATCCAAGTCGGTTGGAGGAATGGGTTTGGTAGTGTCGACCACCAGGGTAATTGACGGTGAGATAGGTCCTTTATTTCCAGCAAGGTCAATCTGACGGGCATTGATTTCAAATGTGCCTTCGTCGATGGCGGCAGTGAGACTCCACGATCCACCAGTGCCGGGCGTGCTGCCGATCGAGGTTCCATTTGAGAGAAGTTCGACGGTCGCAGTGCTATCACTCCCTGATCCGGAAAATGAAGGTGTGGTGTCTTGGGTGATATTGTCAGTGTCAGAAACGCCGGTATCGCTGAGCGTTTGAAGATCCGGTGCGGTGATTGCTCCGGGAGTGGTGATGTCGATGGTCACATTGAGAGTCGAAACCGGGCTCTGGTTTCCGGCGGCATCCGTCGATTGCGATGTGAAGTTATGAATTCCTTCACCAAGGGTGGACGTCGTAAAGAAGAACGTACCGGTGCCTGATCCAACTAGACCTGCGGTTGACTCTGTTATTGCGATACTGGCCGTGGATTCGGTCGAATTGTAAAATTGCAGGGTTCGGTCTTTAGTGATGTTATCGGTCTGCGAAGACCCTAAATCGCTGGCAGCAGTGAGGTCCAATCCGGGGGCAGCCGGGGCAGTGGTATCGACTTGTAACGTCATCACCGGTGACGTTGTCGTATTCCCTGCAATGTCGATTTGGCGTGCCGTTATCAGCCGTGTGCCATCTGACAGGTTATTCAAAGGAAGGCTCCAAGCGCCACCACCGGCCGTTGACCCGACTTCGACGCCATTTGAAAGAAGTCGCAATAATTGTCCGCTGGTGGAGTTCGACCCGTCGATCGTCAGATTTTTGTTCGAAGTGATGTTGTCAGTATCTGAAATTCCCGAGTCCTGGGCTGCTGAGATATTCGGCTGTGCAATCGCGGCGGGTGGTGTGGTATCAATCGTCAATGCAAACGGTGTCGTTGCAGAGCTGACGTTGCCTGAGACGTCGGACGCGGTCGCTGTGATCTGGTGGACTCCATCGGCGAGTTGAGGCACGCTTATTCCGCTTCCAACATCAGCAGAACCAATGAGGCTGGCGATGCTACTGAATAGTGAAACTCTAGTTCCGTTATCTGAAGAAAACGTAAAATTAAGCGTGGTGGCATTGGTAATGTTATCAGAATTCGACACGCCGGAATCCGATCCGGAAGTCAGGTCTATATTTGTCGGTGAACTTGGGGCCTGAGTATCGATCACGACGACAAGCTCGGGAGACGTGCTGCCGCCAGCAGGAGTAACCGTAACCGAGTGACTACCATCGGCCATTGCGGTCGATGGCTGAATGGTCCAAACACCTGAAGCATTCGCAGTCGCGGTGCCGAGATTACCGGCAATGCTGGAGTTCAACGTGACAATCGTAGAAGGAGGAGTGAGTCCCTGAAAAACAGGTTGATTGATGTTTGTCTGATTGTCGGAATTTGATTCTCCAGAATCGCTGGAGGTAGAAAGGTCGAGCGTCGATTCCGCCGGCGGCACGGTTCCGGTCAACGATACATCATCGAATGCAAAACCATCCATTGTGATGGAGTAGTTGTCGAAATGGTTGAACCGGATTCTAAAATCACCGTTGTAACTGATGCCGGCAGCCAAAATTGCCGCATCAAGATCAACCGTGAATTGCTGCCAGTCCGCGGTAATTGCGGTCCCTCGAAGCGGAGTCACTTCGTGCCAGGTAACGCCGTCTTCGCTGATTGCAACGCCGTCGAAGTCAGCGCCGTTGGTGAAGGGGTTGGTTGGGGGCGCATTGTCTTCGTCTCCAAATTCCTTCGCATAAAATTCGAGTTGAACTGAGTTCGCTCCAAAAAGATTTAGAGAAAGCGTCAGTTCGTTTCGCGCATTCGAATTGTCTGTAGCGCTGTCCATTGTGACGTGCCACGCGCCGGTTCGTGGCGAGTTCTCTTGTGTGACAATGGTCCGATGAGTTCCAGTACCCGTAACCGTCCATTCCGAGCGAAAATTCCCCGTTTCGAAGCCATCCCCAAAAATCAAAGCCACCACCGAAAATGCTGCGTCCGAGAAATCTTCAATTGCCGGATTGTTCAGACTGCTGACTCGAATGGTATAATCCGAAGTCGAAGGTAGGCTTGAAGGAGGCGTCCACAGATAGTCGCCGGCTGAGGACGCGCCGGGGCTAATGACCGAATGAAACGTCCCCGCTTTATAGAGATCAATTTTCACGTCTCCGGTAATGTTCGCACCGAATTCGATGTTTGTTGGTTGACTGGTAAAAACAGATTCCCCTCCGTTCGGAGACGTCACTGTGATCGTATTCAGAGGCTGTCCGCCAAATCGAACATCCATGCTTGCGCCGGGAAGACTTAGCACCTCAATCGTGATATTTGAATCCGTTCCGTCCCACCATTTGGCGTCTGGAAGCGAAGTGTCATCGAACTTCCCAAAATTTAGATCAAACGCATCGCCCGAATCACCCCGGCCCTGATTATTTTCCAAATTAAATAAACCATCAGCCTGCTCCACGGAAACCTCGTAGTGCAGCGCCGACGTCATTTGCTCATTGTTGTTGCCGTTCACCGTTTCATCGATGTGCCAAATCATGATCCCTTTATCTGCAACATGATCCGCCCAAATGTCCCCGGAACCCCGGTTATCAAGAATGAAATATTCCGTCGACGAGCTCGGTTTTCGGATGCGATACGCGACATTCCCCGTCGTTGGCAGTGTAGCTGTCGTGAAGGATGATGCCGAGAGATCCGTGATATTCATCCACCCGGATACATCTTTAAAATACGGATTGATTGGAGCCGGAGTCCGCCCACCATTGACGTGATTGCCCGAGCCCATCAGCGCGAGATTTCCAACCCCGGCCGATTCGCCACCGTAGTCATAAAGGTCAGGTAGTTTCAGCAGAAGGTGCCCGTTCTCGTGGCAGAAAGTCCCGATCGTCATTGATGACGAAGCTGCATTCGTGATTTGATAATCGTAGGCGTAAATCGGATTCGCTGTTGTCCCAGCATTCACGATTGGGTTTGTCACCCAACGGTGCGGCCAAAGGCCCTCACTCCAAACGCCGGAGTTCGCTCCGGCGAAAATAATGTTGGTCGCGATCATCCGGTTCGATCCGTTCACAGTCACCCCGGAAAAGTCGAAACTCTGAGCCTTCAATGCCTCAATTGCATGCTGAACGACCAATCGTCCGGTCTGGCCGCTGTCACGCAAAGTCGCATTGGTCGGATGATCCGAAAAATTGTACCAATTCCTTGGATTTGGCAGCGTCACAATCGGGGCGACAACTTGCGTGTAGGTCACCTGGCCCAACGATTGTCCCGAAAAATAATCCCGCACCGATCCGGTATTTCCATCGTCCGTGTATCCAGCTTCGTTGCAGTAGCGCTCCACCTTGGCGTAGGGCGCCGGGAAGTTCACAGGGTCCGACGTTGCCGTTGTCAGGTCATCCGGAAATTGAACGGGAACCGTCAAGCCCACCTGATTCCCCAATACAGCAAATGCTGGTGGGTCCTCGTCACCTTCATCAGCCGCGATACCTGAGCCTGAGCCATCCGGTTTAGGAGCGGCGGCAGGAGTTTTTGCTTCAGTTTCCCGTTGCTGCCTCGCCTGCTGAACTCGAGCCTTCCAATTCGCTTCTTCGTTCGGGAAAATGGCATCCCTCCGCGCTCTCCAAAGCGATTCCCTTTTTTCAGACGAAAGCTGAACCGGTTTAGCCCCGTTTGCCTCCATACCGGCTTTTGGCGACGCTTTCGCGGCGGCACTCCCTACTCGAATCCCCGAGGGAACCAGGTCAGTGCCATCCGCCGAAAGCGATGCAAATTCATAGGCATTCGTCGCTTTGTTAAAAACCACCGTTCGCCCTTCTTCAGACTCGGTCCGCGCATAAAATTCGTCCCCGAAAACACGAAGTTTGATGAGGTTCCCATCTGGCTGAGTCCACTCGACTTCCAGCCCCTCTGGTGGATACGGCGCACTTCGAAGATCTAGCGCCACAAACGCCAACAAAAACAAGGCTACTACACAATAAATCAAATTGGTTCTTCCAAAAAAACAATAATTCATAAAAAGGTTCCTCCTAGTCTAACAACTGTAGATGTATACGCCCTGCAACCTTATTTGTTTCATGCGGCTTAACAAATCGGACATGTTTCAAAACGCGTTCCGTTAGTTATTATTTTCATAATAAACCGAGAGTACAAGGTTTAATCTCGATTTCGATGGTTCACTTTGTTCATACACGAATGATTACAGCCGCTCCCGGATCGGCCCTTGCGAGGATGAAGGAGAAAATCCGACTGCCTTCATGCGCACTCGCCGGCGTGATTTAGATTTCTTATAGCCAGCAAGACGAGAAATCGGGTGGAAGGTGCAGGTTTTGATTTGATCGAGACATACCAAAAATAGACCGTGCGCTACAAGACTGATTTCTGTCTTTCGGTTTAGGCTGCGGGAGACCTCCTTGAAAACGGACCGTGACGAGTTCGGCATTGCGAGTAGGATTTTAAAAGAACCCCCAACTTTCTAAAACCATGTTTGATTTTTTAGCGGAAGGAAAAGCGCCAGTCTGTGGACCCCGAAAACGGTCGCGACGTGAATTCTTGACGGTGGGAGCGTTGGGGCCGATTGGGCTGTCGTTACCGCAATACATCGCAGCGAAGGAGGCGGGAAAAGTGAAGCCGGGGAATGATGAAAAGGCGTGCATCATGATTTTTAATCTCGGTGGGCCGAGCCATATTGATCTCTGGGACATGAAGCCGGATGCGCCGAGTGAAATTCGAGGGCCGTTCAAACCTATCCGGACGAAATCGGAAGACATCGATATTTCTGAAATCCTTCCGCTGCACGCGAAGGTTGCGGATAAATTTTCTTTGGTGCGTTCCTGCCATCACAGCGGGGCGGCGGTTCATGATGCCGGCTGGCAAATGATGCAAACGGGGCGTCGATTCACCGGAGGGGTGGAAACTCCCCATGCCGGAGCGGTGGCTTCCTATTTGATGGGGCGAAAAACGGACTTGCCTCCATTTGTAGTCGTGCCAGAGCTGATGGGCCGTGGCGGAGGTAATTTACCGAATGGGCAAGCCGGCGGATTTTTGGGGAAAGCCCACGATCCCTTCGAATTGGCTGCTGATCCTTCGAAGCCTGATTTTAAGGTGCCTGATTTGCTGCCGCCGGATCAAATCGGGGCTTCGCGCTTGCAGCGTCGCCGATCGATGCGCGACATCGTTGATCAAACGGTGAAGGATTTTGAAACAAGTGAAGACGCTCGGTTGCTGAACGATAATTTCAGCGCGGCTTTTCGAATGATGACGAGCGAGCAGGCACGATCTGCTTTTGATCTGTCGCAGGAGCCGACCAAAGTTCGCGAACGCTACGGGATGAATCGCGTTGGTCAGTGTTTTTTGCTGGCGCGTCGCCTTGTTGAAAATGGCGTGCGGTTCGTGACGGTGAATACATTCCTGACAGTCTTCAATGAACTCAGTTGGGACATCCACGGATCGAAGCCGTTCATCTCGGTTCAGCAAATGAAAGAGCAGGTCGCACCAATGTATGATCAAGCGTATTCCGCATTGCTCGAAGATCTTCATCAGCGGGGAATGCTGGATAACGTGATGGTTACGGGGCTGTCAGAGTTTGGCCGTACCCCGAAAGTGAATCCTGCTGGCGGACGCGATCACTGGCCTTCGTGCTTCACGTGCTCATTTGCGGGCGGTGGCGTTAAGGGCGGGCGCGTTGTTGGCAAGAGCGATCCGATTGGAGGCTTTCCGGCCGATCGCCCAACGGGGCCTGGCGATATCGTTGCGACGATTTTTAAGGGGCTTGGATTTGATCATACATCACATTTGCCGGGGCCGGCAGGTCGACCATTCCCAATGGTCGATATCGGAGACGAGCCGATTAGCGAACTCTTTTGATTCAATTTTGTTATGAATTCATTTCGTATTTTTACGGCGCAGTTATTCAGTGCAGCAGCTTTGTCGGCTGCATGTTTTGCTGGTGACATCGCGATCGTTCCAGAAACGGCAACGCTTCAAGGTCTCGAAGGTCGTCAGCATCTTCTCGTATTAAAAAAGGACGGAGAGTTTTTCGCTGGCGAAGCTGAAGGAGTAACATTGGTATCTTCGAATCCGGACATCGTTTCAATCAGTAATTCTGAAATCGGATTGCCGGTTGCTCTTGCGAAGGCCAATGGCGAGGTCACGATCACGGCGACGGATGCATCGGGTACAAAATCAACGGCGACCGTGAAAGTCACTGCTTTCGATCAGGCTCACACGTGGTCTTTCTCAAATCACGTGCTGCCGGTTCTCTCACGTAACAACTGCAACACCGGCGGTTGCCACGGTTCGATTGCGGGGAAGGGTGGGTTTCGACTCAGCTTAAACGGCTACGATCCCCCGAGCGATTTTTTCAGGATGACACGCGAAATGCGCGGTCGAAGAATTGAGATGGCAGACCCTGCGCGGAGTCTAGTGCTGACAAAACCGACCCAGGCAACGCCTCACAAAGGTGGAAAAAGATTACATCCGACGTCACGAGATTACCGAGTGGTAGCGGAGTGGATCACAAACGGCGCGGATGCTCCTTCGGAAAAAGATGCCGCACTCGCCCGGCTCGAAGTGCTGCCTGAATTGTCTCAATTGAAGCCGGGGCAAACCCAGCGCGTTGTTGTGATGGCCCACTACGCCGATGGTAAAGTCGAAGACGTCACGAGTTGGGTGCGCTGGTCATCTGCGGATGAAACAGTTGCTGAAGTGGATAAAAACGGAACGATTTCTGTGATCGGTCACGGGCAGGGAGCAGTTACCGCTTGGTTCTCCAGTCAGGTCGCTATTTCCCGAGTGACGGTTCCATTTCCAAACGACATTCCAGATTCGTTTTTTACCGATTCCAATCGCGCGAATTTTATCGATGACCTCGCGTTGGTGCAACTTCGTCAGCTCAACCTGAAGCCTTCACCGCGCACCACTGACAACCAGTTTGTTCGTCGCGTCTTTGTCGATACGATTGGAAAGCTTCCCACCATCGAAGAGACTCAGGAATTCGTTGCTGATAAAGATCCTGACAAGCGCACCAAATTAATCGCTGCGCTTTTGGAGCGCCCTGAATTTGTCAGTTACTGGACCTACCGCTGGTCGGACATGTTCCTCGTGAACGGCCGGTTGCTTCGTCCTGATCAAGTGGAGGCCTACTACAAATGGATTCGCGGAAACGTAGAGAAAAATACTCCCTGGGATCAAATGGCTCGGGAATTAGTCACGGCAAAAGGAAGCAGTGTTGAGAACGGCGCGACGAACTTTTACGCCGTTCATCAGGACCCCGAAACGATGGCTGAAAATGTGAGCCAGGCGTTCCTGAGTCTTTCGATCGGTTGCGCCAAGTGCCACAATCATCCGCTCGAGAAGTGGACCAACGATCAATACTACGCCTTCGCAAATCTGTTTTCCCGCGTCCGCGCGAAAGGCTGGGGAGGGGACGCCCGAAATGGCGACGGCATTCGCACCCTTTATGTCGAGCCACGTGGAGATTTGATTCAGCCACGCACCGGAAAGCCGCAGCCGCCAGCGCCGCTTGATGGCGATATCGTCGATCCCGATTCAGAAATGGATCGGCGCGATGCCCTGGCAGAATGGTTGGTTGCTCCGGAAAATCCCTACTTTGCGCGTTCAATTACGAATCGCGTCTGGGCCGCGTTCTTTGGAAAAGGGATTGTTGAGCCGGTCGACGATTTGCGTGCTTCCAACCCAGCCAGCAACGAACCGCTATTGGCTGCGTTGAGCGATCATTTGGTGAAAAATAAATTCGATCTAAAATCCATCATGCGAGTTATCCTGGAAAGCGAAACCTACCAGCGCAGCTCGGAAGCCCTGCCAGAGAACGAAAAAGACGAGCGCCAGTTTTCCCACTATTACCCGCGCCGGATGATGGCCGAAGTGTTGCATGATGCTATTGCCGACGTCACGAAGGCTCCGGCGATGTTCAAGAAAATTAAATTGAATGATGGCAGCACGGCGGACACAAAACATTACAAAGACGGTGCGCGAGCCCTGGAGCTTTACGATTCAGCGGTCGATTCCTATTTCCTGAAAACCTTCGGGCGGAATGATCGCGATATCGCCTGCGAATGCGAGCGTAGCAATCAGCCGAGCATGGTTCAGGTCCTGCACCTTTCCAACGGCGACACGCTCAACAAAAAGCTCAGTCAAAAAGAGAGCATCGTTGAAACATTGATGTCCGAAAAAGACGTCACAGACGAATCGATTATCACCGCGGCCTACATGGCTTGTTTGTCCCGCGAACCGGAGAAGCGGGAACTCGATGGCTTCCGCGTGATATTCAAACAAACCCCCGAACTCGAAAAACGAACCGCAGTCGAAGACCTCTTCTGGGCGCTGATGACATCGCGCGAGTTTTTGTTTCAGCATTAAAATTTACGGTTCCTGAAAGACATCATGAAACCCTCTTTTCCAACCTTGTTTGCGACTTTCTTCGCCACGCTTTGCACCACGCTATTCGCTGCGCCCGGTTCACCCGACTTCCACGCCGACGTCGCGCCGTTTCTCCGTGACTATTGCGCTGGTTGTCACAACGAGATCGATGCGGATGGCGACCTCAATCTCGAAACGTTTGCTCTGCTTTCAAAGGGTGGAGAATCGCAGGATGATCATCCCATTCTTGTTCCCGGCGACGCCGAAAAATCTTATCTTTTTCAACTCATTGCCGGTCTTGGAAAAGACGTGATGCCTCCCGAAGAGGAAACGGCGCAGCCTTCGGCAGCGGAAATCGGTATTATCAAACGCTGGATCGATGCCGGTGCGAAAGGCCCCAAACCGGAGGATGATAAATCGATCATCTCGACGTTGAGCGTTCCCAAAATCACGGCGAAGCCTGAAAAAACGGCAAAACCAATCACTGCAGCGGGGTATTCGCCGGATGGAAAATGGCTCGCGATTGCCCGGTTCGGCGCCGTGGAAATTCAGGATGCGTCTTCGGGAAAAGTGGTGCGGACAATTCAGGATCAAACCGGAAAAGTGAATGCGGTTCATTTTTCGCCGGATGGCACGAAACTGGTAACGGCTTCCGGAATCACCGGTCTAAAAGGCGTCGCGACGATTTTCGAAGCGGCCACTGGAAAGATGCTTCACGAAATCGGCGGTGAAACCCACCGTGATATTCTGTTCGATGCTGAGTTTTCACCCAACGGAAAGCTGCTCGCGACAGCGGGCTATGACAAAGTGATTCGGATTTGGAATGCGGAGTCGGGAACCTACATCAGTCAGATCGCGGGGCACAACGGAGCGGTTTTTGATCTCGCATTCTCGCCCGATGGGACGCTGCTTGCCTCGGCCAGCGCGGATGAAACCGGGAAGATTTGGGATGTGAGATCGGGGGAGCGGCTCGACACGCTGAACCAGCCGCAGGGCGAACAGTTTCGAATCGCTTTCACGCCTGATGGAAAGTTTATCGTGGGCGCTGGCGCGGATAACCGGATTCGGTTGTGGCGGTTGCTTTCGAAAACGAATCCACGCATCAATCCTGTGGTGCATGCGCGGTTTGGTCACGAGGATGCAATCAACGATTTTGCAATGTCGCGCGATGGAAGATGGCTGGTTACCGCATCGTCAGATGATTCGGTGAAACTGTGGTCACTGCCGGATTTGGAGCAGAAGGAAATGTTTGGCGATCAGCCTGATCTCGTTTCGGCGCTCGCGTTTTTGCCGAAGGGCGGCGGTTTCAAAGCCGCGCGGATGGACGGAACGATCCAACCCTATTCGTTCGATGAACAGACCCTATTGGTTCGTAAAACCGAAAATGAGCCCGACCGAACAGACCCTATTGGTCCGATGAACGAACAGGGTGCGATCGTGAAAGTTGCTGAGGCGAGTGGCGATGCGGCGCAGGCGGTTTCGGTGCCGACGGAGATTTCGGGGAAGATCGAAACGGAAGGCGACATGGATGATTTTAAGTTTTCTGCGAAAGCAGGGCAGCAGGTGATTTTGGAAGTGAATGCGGCGCGTTCGAAATCGATGCTCGATTCAAAAGTCGAAGTTCTGACGGCGGACGGCAAGCCGATTGAACGCGTTGTGTTGCAGGCGCAGCGAGATTCGTGGTTCACGTTTCGGGGGAAAGATTCGAATACTGCTGATGATTTTCGGGTTCATAACTGGCGTGAGATGGAGCTGAATGAAATGCTCTATGCGAACGGCGAGGTCGTAAAATTGTGGCACTATCCGCGCGGCCCGGATTCCGGTTTTCGGGTGTATCCGGGTTTTGGAAATCGGCGGACCTATTTTGATACCACGTCGCTTTCACAGCCGCTCGGTGGGCCGTGTTATATCGTGAAGCCATTGCCGGCGGGTTCCGACCCGTCGCCGAATGGATTGCCGGTTTATCGGCTCTATTGGGAAAATGATGACGATGCCCGTCGTCGTCTTGGTAAAGATTCGAAGCTGACGTTCACGGCTCCGGCGGGTGGCGATTATATTGCGCGGATTTCAGATGTGCGTGGGTTTGGGGGTGAGAAGTACGATTATAAATTGACGCTTCGTTCACCGACCCCGGATTTTGAAATCAAGCTCACGCAAAATCTGATGGTGGGTCCAGGGAGCGGTAAGGAAATCGGGATCACGGTGACGCGGGCGGATAATTTTGAGGGACCAATCACGGTCGATATCAAAAATCTGCCGAAGGGATTTTCTGCGAGCACGCCGATCACAATTGAGACGGGTCAGGACCGTGGCGTTGCCGTGTTGAATGCGGCGGCGGATTTGATTCCTGCGGTGATGGAAGATGTGAAAGGCAAGGATGACAAGGTGACCAAGAAGCCGAAATCGATTCCCGCCGAAGGCTGGGATAAGGTGACGGTCGTGGCGACGGCAGATCTCGCAGGCAATCCGGTGACAAAAGAACTTGGGCATCTTGGAAAGATCGCGCCGGGCGTTGCGCCGAAGGTTTTGATCACGATTAAGCCGGACGGCGACAACGGAAAAGTCGGCAAGGACGGGATTTTGGAATTCGAAATCGAGCCGGGCGAAACGATCAGCGCAATGGTCGAAATCGAGCGTCGCGACAAGTTTACAGGGCTCGTGAATTTCGGAAAAGACGAATCCGGTCGCGGCATGCCGCACGGAGTTTTCGTCGATAACATCGGCCTGAGCGGTCTGATGATTCCCGAAAAGAAGACCGAGCAGCGTTTCTTTTTCACGGCATCACCAATCGTCGGCGAGCAGGAGAGTTTGTTCTGGCTGAAGACCGGGTCGGACGGGACTCAGGCGAGTAGGCCGGTGCGGGTGCGGGTGGTGAACGTGAAAGAATTGACGACTGCGCAGAAATAGACAAGCGTTTCAGTGGATGACCAAAGCTAAAAAGAAACTCCTGTTCAAAGCAATTGAAGAAGGCGATCTCAAATCGTTGGAAGAGATTTGAGAGGATCATGTCGAAGCTTTGGAGATCACTGGTGAACACAATCGAAATGTTCGCGACAAATCTCCGCTCATGTATGCGATGCAATGTTCTAAATTTAAGGTGGTGAATTATTTGCTTGGAAGAGGTGCTGATAGCACTGCTCGAATGGCGGGAGGGCCTCGTTCCTCAGTGCTGGGACTGTGTGTGAGTTTTGCGTTTTGTGATGCCAAGAACCATGATCGATGGATTAAGTTAGCCATCAAATTAATCGATTTAGGAGCTGATCCGAGTTCAGCTCTCTGGACGGCGCTTCATGGCTTTGGTGGAATCGTAGATCGTGACGATCTTATCCGGCTTTTGCTCGATCGAGGAGCAGATCCAGATCAATTAGTTGGGAATAGTGGTGATGCGGTTCGTGAACTGGTTGCAGTAAACAGCCGGCTCTACACCGATAAGGTTCTTAAATTATTTACCGAAAAAAATGATCGAGCCGACTAGCAAAGAGATGATTTGTGTTTAGTAGAATCACTTTGACTGAACTGGCTGGATGAGCGGTCGCGACGCGACATGGAATTTTGGATTCGAGTTCCGTGGATTGAAACCCACGGCAAACATGATCTGTCGCTAACGCGACGGCGGGTGTGATTTTCGAGAGGGAAGAGACTTGCGGTGTTGGCTCGAATTCGCCATCCTTTGCAAATGAAACGCCCGCTTTTCCTAGCCCTCCTACTTTTCTGCACGCCATCGCTTTTCTCCCAAAACGAATCGGGCACCAAAAAGAAAAACGTCCTTTTCGTCATCTGTGACGACTTGAACTGCGATATTGGCAGCTATGGGCATCCGCAGGTGAAGACGCCGCATATCGATAAGCTGGCGGCGCGTGGGGTGCGGTTTGCGAATGCGCATTGCCAGTATCCGCTGTGCGGGCCGAGCCGGGCGTCGTTTATGGCAGGGATGTATCCGGATCAGACGTTGATCCATCGGAATGCGATCTACATTCGCGAGCATCTTCCGAATGTAAAAACCATGTCGCAGTTGTTTCGGGACAACGGGTATTTCGCGACGCGGATTGGTAAAATTTATCATTACAATGTTCCGAAAAATATCGGGACGAGCGGGCATGACGATCCGTTTTCGTGGAATTACACGATCAATCCGCGGGGGCGGGATGTGGAGGACGAGCCGATTATCAACACGCTGCGCAAAGGGCAATTCGGCGCGACGCTGAGCTGGCTGGCGGCGGATGGCGCGGACGAGGAACAGACGGACGGGATGATCGCGGATGCGGCGGTAGCGGAGCTGAAGCGTTATAAGGCGGAGGATCGGGCGTTTTTTCTAGCGGTCGGGCTGTTCCGTCCGCACACGCCGTTTGTCGCGCCGAAGAAGTATTTTGATCTGTATCCGCTCGATGAAATCGTCGTTCCCGAGGTGCCGGAGGGTTATGATGCGACGATTCCGAAGCCGGCGTTGAGCTCGATTAGGCGGAAGAAGGAGCAGCTGAATCTGCCGGACGCGACGGCGCGTGAGATCATTCAGGCGTATTATGCGTCGATCTCGTTTGCGGATGCGCAGGTGGGTAAAATTCTCGAAGCGTTGGAGGAAACGGGGCTCGATGAAAACACGGTGGTGACGTTTACCTCAGATCATGGGTATCACATGGGCGAGCAGGGGCATTGGCAGAAAACGACGTTGTTCGAAAATGCAACGCGGGTTCCGTTCATCGTGGCGGATCCGGATCAGAAGGAAAAAGGCGTGGTGTCGAATTGCCCGGTCGAGATGCTGGATTTTTATCCGACGCTGGCAGCGCGCTGCGGTTTGAAAGCGCCGGCGCATTTGTCGGGAGTGGATTTGTCGCCGGTGTTGGAAGATGTCTCAGCAAAGCCGCGTGATTCGGCGCTGACGCAATATTCGACGGGTTACAGCCTCCGCACTGAACGATATCGCTACACCGAGTGGGGCGTCGATGGCGCGGATGGGATTGAGCTTTACGATCACGAAACGGATTCCGAGGAGATGAACAATCTCGCTGGTGATACGTCGAAAGCCGAGGTGATCGCGGGGGTGAAAAAACGGCTCGCGGAACGGGTGGCGACTCAGAAGGTGAAGCCGGAGGGAATTGAGCAGATTCACTTTGAGAACCGGCGTCGGGAGCGTTGAGGTGAGGCGGATTTTAGCTTCTACCGCCTGAACGTTGGCCGTTTGGAAAGGTCCTCCTTGATTTTGCTGACTGGCGGGATGTCAGTTTAACGCTCACTTTCCTTCAGTATCCTGAAGGTAGTGATTCGCCAGAGCTACGAGGTCTTCGCCGCCGTCGAGGTAACGATTGCGGTAATCGCTGATCTCGTCTTCGTGAGTCGCGATGAATTCTTCGGCTTGCCCGGTCTCGATGTTGTTCTCGACCTTCGCCCAGTGGAGGAATTCTGAAACGGTGCGGTAAGTGTGATTCGCTCCGATTGCGTTAAGGTTATCGCGGAAAAGAGTGGCGTTGTCCCAGTCGATCTCGCTGATGAGACGATCAATGCCGCTTTCCTTGAGACTGGAATCAACTTCTTCGATGATCTCAGGATTCACATTGCGTGGATCGTGCGGAGCGCAGGCGATCAAGGCTTCGACAAGTAAAAAGCGTGTCTGCAGTGGGCGCATCTTGGCAGGTGAAAGCAACGTGGCAACATCAGCGTCGTGATCAAGCAGCAAATTGATGATGTGACGATGACGATTCATGATCGCAACAAACATCGGCGAGCCGCCATTGAAGTTCACATCAGCTCCGTCCTCTTCGATAGCTTCGAGGGCGTTGTCGATGGAACCAACCGTGCAGGAAAGTTCGAGGGTGCAGTTTGCGACAGAATCACTCATGAGTTTTCAGATGAAATTGACTTGGTATTAAAAAAATTTGGAGAAAATGATTGGGATGTCCGAAATATTCGGCCGACAGAAATAAACCACGTTCAGGAAGAATTTACAACGATTGGATTAGAAGAAATTATAACATTTCCAGTAATTCAGTTGCGAGTCGCGATTCTGATTTCAGTTCTCGCATTTGGAGGTGGTCATTTGAGTTCTTTTAAGCAATTTAGAAATAGAGAGGATTGTTTTTCTAAAAATTGTATGAGGTTTGGAAAATAAACTGGCTGATTTCCGGGGTTTTGAGCAGATTTTGGGGCTTCAAAACGACCTGCTAAGGTGAAATCTGGAAACAAATTCGAGATTTGACGCCGCTTTTCCCATTTACTACGAGTCGACGAACGTTGGAATTCTGTGGATCTGTTGAAGAAAGGAAGTTTTAGCAACTTCCGCTACGGCACGGCGTCCCACATGGAGAGACTTATTACTTGCCCTTTGTTGAAAGTTTGCGAATTTTCACGATATTGAGCGATAATAAAGAATCTCCCACAATGCCGCGGAAGGCGGTATACCGCCTGACGGTGTATCAGCGGTGCTTGCAAACACTTCTTGGAAACGGATTTGAGACGGTGTCTTCAGAAGCGCTTGCGAAAGCTGCCGGTGTGAAGTCGACCCAGCTGCGAAAGGATCTGGGTTATGTGGGGCAGTTTGGCACACGGGGGTTGGGCTACAACGCGGCGACGCTTTCAGATGCGATTACGGAAACCCTTGGTTCCACCCGGTTGCGGCCAGTTGTTTTGATCGGAGTGGGAAACCTCGGCTCAGCGTTGTTGGGATATAAAGGCTTCCAAAAAGAGGGATTCGAAATTGTGGGGGCGTTTGACCAGGCTCCCGCCGATGTCCGGACGGATTCGTTGGAGGGTGCGCCCATTCCGTTGTTTCAATCGGACGAGTTGGCAGGGTTTATCAAAAAGAATGAAGTGAAGATGGCAATTTTAGCGGTGCCGGGCCCGGCAGCGCAGGGAGTGGCGAATGAAATCGTCGGGGCAGGGGTGCAGGCGATATTGAATTTCTCGCCAACGGTGTTGCAAGTGCCTGAATCGGTCACAGTTAACAACGTGGATCTTGCTCTCGAATTGGAGAGTTTGAGCTACTTTGTTAAGTAATCCAAAAGATTAGGATTTCAAAGTCACTCGCTCAATCTTGCGATTACCAGTAATAAAAAACACAAAAAATGCGGAAATTATAAAAAATAAGCCAAAAAAGTATGATTTTTATTGAAGTTATGAGAAAAGCTTATGTATTGACTCTATTATGAAATCCCAAGCACAACATATCATGAACCATCGTTGAACGTTCGGACTATGACTGAGTCCGGTTTTCTCTACCACGCAATGCAACTCCGCGAAGCTCGCGAATTGAAGCTACAGCTCCGTCGCGGACGGAACGCGAAAATCAAAGCATTCCTCTTTGGAGGCACGAAAGAAAAGTGTCGGAAATTTGTGGGTCGGTGCCTTGCAAAGTTGACCTACTCCCTCTGGCGAAGCGGGTTCTTTGCTTCGTTTGAAGAGTTTTCTTCACCGCATTCGCACCATTCAGCGTAGTTTTGGCCATTTAGGCTGAATTTTTCATTGCGAAGTGCCCCGCTCTACTGAATTCGTTTCAGCATGGGACGCGCATTTGAATACCGCCGAAAATCGAAGGAACTACGCTGGGACAAAATGTCCAAAGTGTTCCCGAAGATTGGAAAAATGATCACGATGGCCGCTAAAGAGAGCGGTCCTGATCCAGATAACAATCCCAAGCTTCGTCTCGCGATTCTGAACGCGAAGTCGGAGAACATGCCGAAGGATAATATCACGGCAGCGATTAAGCGTGCTGAGGGTAAAGATTCGGCCGACATCACCGAAATTAATTATGAGGGGAAGGGGCCTCACGGCGTCATGATCTTCATCGAATGCGCGACGGATAATACGAACCGTTCGGTGACGAATGTAAAAATGGCGTTCAACAAGAACGGCGGCGAATCGCTGCAGTCAGGCGCGTTGGACTTCATGTTCAATCGCAAGTCGGTGATCGAATTCAACGTGACCGAAGGGCTCGACATGGATGAAGTCGAGCTGAGCCTCATTGACGCTGGTCTGGAGGAACTCGAAGTCGAAGAAGACGGCAAAACCGCCTCTGCTTATGGGGATTACACCGAATTTGGTAATCTCACGTCGGCGGCGGAAGAACTGAAGCTGGATATCAAAAAAGCATCGCTCCAACGGATTCCGACCAACCCGACTGAGTTTACCGAAGAGCAGATGGAAGAGATCGAGATCCTTCTCGATGTTTTGGAGGACGACGAGGACGTGCAGGCCGTTTACACAAACATCGCCTGATTCCTTCCAATCCTAAATCATCCCGTTCAACGCAAGCATTCGATTGCGGCGGTGGAGCAATACGATCAGCGCAAAAAGCGCGGCTGAAAGGGATCCGATGATGATCCCGATGAAATTCATGATGACTTTCATGGAAGTTCCGATGTTGCTTTCAGCGATCGAAATGACTGCGGTGTTTTTGAAGCCGCGTCCGATCACTTCGATTTCGGTGGCGCGGTAGGTGTCGAATTTTCCAATCACAATCGCTGAATCATTGTTGCTCGTTTTGCTCATGGAGCCAAAGGGCGGACTGATCGTCACTTTCTCGCCAGAACGTTTATCGGTGATGAAAACGAAGGCGCCCGGTGGCATTTTTTCATCGTGCTCATAGGCCTTGCCATCAAATACCGAATAGGTGTGAAGCCAAATGGTGTAGTTCGAAGGCTTTTCTAAAGCGAGGTCAAACCCGGGAGGAATAACGCCGCGGCCGCTCTCGGACGCCAGTTTTGGAAATTCATGGTAGCCGTAAACGCCTGCAAAAATGAGCCCGGTCAGCAGAATGGCAGCCGGGGCGAGAATGCAGGTGATGAGTGAAAGTGGGCGTGTCATTCAGGGGAAAAGGGGCGCTTAGTTGGCGGCGTCGCGAGTGTGTTTTACCGTGCCTGAAACGAGAGCTTGTCCCTGGGCATCAAGGATTTTGACTTCGGCATCGATCGAATCTCCGTCTTTTGCGAGAACATTCTTCACCGCGAGCGTTCCATTGTCGCCGAACGGAGTTTTCATGTCAGTCGTGCGCGTCGGTGTGGCGATGGAGAGCTCAAACCGAAGGGGCGTTTCTATTCCAGTGTGGGTGTATTCGCATTCAAAAATTTCGGAAGCAGCATTGTAGGAATACGTCCAGGTGAACTTCTGGTCTTCACCATTCATCGTCCGGTTGCCGGAAAGAGTAAGGATTCCGTCATCTCCAATAACGCCTTTCCACGTTTCGGTGATGGGAATTTTCTCGTCGGAAGTAGCTCCGCTGAGCTCGCCGGAGGCGCTCCAGCTCCCGATCAATTTGGCAAAAATCGGATGTTCACTGAAGGGACCCGCAGTGGCTTGCGTTCCCGAGAAAAGAACTCCCGCTACCATTCCTAACCACACCACCGATCTTGATTTCATGGGGTGATGATGACGATTCGGCTGACTATTAACAAGCGGATTCGGAATTTCTATCCGATTTTCTTGCTTAATGTTTCCAAATTTTCTACAACTAGGGATCATGTTTTCGATACGGACTCTAGAAAAGGCCGATTGGCCTGCGATCGCTGATTTAATTTACCTCTCGACCAACGTCTGGTACGAGAAAAATCAGGGACGATCCGCTTTCTCCGGCGGCCCGGAGGTTTGCCAATTGTTTCCAGAGGTCTATAACGACCTCGATCCGCGCTGTGGCATCGTTGCCATTCACAGCGAGTCGGGAGCGATCATGGGCTCCTGTTTTTACCATCCCCGCGAAACGCATGTCTCGTTAGGTATCATGAATGTGCATCCGAATTATTTCGGTGCAGGCGTTGCGGGCGCTTTGCTGCGTCACATCATCAGTTTTGCTGAGCAACGTGATCTGCCGCTTCGTTTGGTTTCGAGTGCGATGAATATCAATTCGTTTTCGTTGTATTCGCGCTACGGGTTCTCCCCGTTCGAAGTCTATCAAGACATGATTGTCACTGTGCCCAAAAAAGGGCTCGAGCCGCTTGAGGACGTGCCGGTGAATCGCGTTCGCGAGGCTGATCTCGAAGACGTTTCAGGAATGGGGGCTGCCGAATTTGATATTGCGGGGATTTCCCGTGAGCGGGATTATTGTTATTTTATCGAAAACGATACCGGCATTTGGCGGACCTACGTTTCAGTAGATCAGGAGGGAAACATCGACGGCTATTTGGTTTCCGTGGATCACCCCGGCAGCTGCATCATCGGGCCCGGCGTTTCGAAATCACAGGACATCGCCATGGCGTTGCTGATTACGCAACTGGATCACTTTCGAGGAAAAACTCCTTTATTTCTGGTTCCCGCAAACCGCCCCGAATTGGTTTCGATGTGTTACCAGATCGGAGCCCAGAACTGCGAGCTTCATCTGGGGCAGGTTCTCGGTGAAGCGCAGCCCGTTCAGGGAATCATTATGCCGAGTTTTATGCCGGAGACCGGATAGGGCGGATGCGTTTTTCGATCGAACAGGGTTGATTCATCGAATGTACCCTATTGGATCGTGAAAACTGAAATGCGAGCGCTCGGAATTTCGTTCAATTGACCCTATCGAGTTACTTGCCATTAGAGGGTGTCGGGGCGAGACTTCGCGATGAAAATCCTGAAGTTTTTCCTTCTGGCCGCTGTATCCGCGGCAGTTTTTTTTGCAACCTCGATGAATGCGGAGGCTCGAATGTGGACGCAGCAATCGACTGGGAAACAAATCGATGCCACGCTTGATAAAGTGGAAAACGGAGTGGCGTATCTCAGGCTGAAAGATGGTCGGGTCGGGCCGGTGAAATTGTCAGATTTGAGCGCGGATGACCAAGCTTTCATCACTGATTATTTGAAGCCGAAACCTGCAGGGGGCTGGCCTCAGTTTCGCGGGCCGAACCGCGACGGAATTTCAACAGACACGGGTTTAAAAAAACAGTGGCCTGCCGACGGACCATCGAAAGTGTGGAGTTACAACAATGCCGGAAACGGATATAGCAGCGTTTCTGTGACAGGTGGAAAGCTCTACACGTCGGGAACGCGGGAATCGGATGTTGTCATCATCTGTCTGGATGCCGCATCGGGCGAAGAACAGTGGTCAACGGTGATTTCTCAGGACGACAAGGAAGGGTATCTTGCGGGATGGGGGCACGGGCCGCGCGGCACGCCGACGTTCAGCGAAGGCATGGTTTTTGCGATGGGGCCGAAGGGAACCGTGGCGTGTTTGGATGCCAAAAATGGTTCTGCGATTTGGAAAAAACACATGGGGGATGACTTTGCCGGCGAGCCTGGAAAGTGGGGATATGCGTCGTCGCTGCTGATCGATGGGGCAAAGCTGGTGCTGGCTCCGGGAGGGAAAAAAGCGGGGATTGTCGCCTTGAATAAAAAGACCGGCGACCTGCTTTGGAAGGCAGATGAAGTAAAGCCGGGCATGGCTGAATATGCGACGATCGTGCCGGCGAATATCAACGGGATCGATCAATACATCCGACTTTTCATGAAAGAGATTGTCTCAGTGAATGCGGAGAGTGGCAAGGTGGTGTGGCGTTCTGAATGGCCGGGGGCGACGGCGGTTATTCCGACTCCGATTGTGGATGGAAATGAGATTTTTGTAGGATCTGGATATGGCGTGGGCTGCAAGATGATCACGATCGACGAGAACAACAAAGCGACTGACAAATGGAACAACAAGGTGATGAAGAATCATCACGGCGGTTTTGTGAAAGTGGGCGATCACCTCTACGGATTTTCTGATGGAGCCGGTTTGATCTGCCAGTCGTGGGAAACGGGCGAAATGGTTTGGCAGGAAAAAGATCCTCAGTTTTTGGCAAAGGGAGCCATCACCGTCGCAGATGGAATGATCTACGCGCTCAACGAGCAGAACGGCGGATTGACGCTGACGGATCTTTCGCCAGACGGCTACCAAGGACCGGTTGGGCGTTTCGTTTTTGGGCCTCAGAGTAAAATTCGCAGCACGAAAGGTCGCATTTGGAGTCACCCTGTGGTTATCGACGGGAAGCTTTACTTGCGCGATCAGGAGCTCATTTATTGCTACGATGTGAAAAGCTAACTTGTTTTGGAAGATCCAAATCCTGAGGGATTCACAGAGCCTCCGCCGATTCCTGAGTTGGTGGAGAAAGATCGTAAAGCGGGATGGTGGGCGTGGCCGCTGATCGTTTTGTCGATCGCCTACATCGTTTTTCAAACTCAAAACCAGCCTGCGGAATCTGAGGCTGGTGTAATTGGGGAGGTGAATGAGGATGGTCAAATCTATGTGACGCCGGCGACCGATCTCGCGATTCTCAAAGTGCAGGGAAAGCTCGCTGTCGGAATTTCGATGGCGAATCCAGTTCAGTCTCAGCAGACCGTCAACCAGCTTGAAGCCGCCGTTACCTCTGACACCACGGCTTTTGCGGTTGCTGCGTTGCATCGCTTCGTGAATTTTAATGGAAAGGGAATGACTAAGGCGGAGGCGACGTTGGACAAGCGTCGAAAATCTGCGGGTGCGAACCCTGAATATTTGGAGCGGGTTTGGCAGGCGCTTTCTGCCGGTGTTTCTGAAAAAGAACGCGAAGCCTGGTCGAAACAGATCGGCTGGTTCGGATCAATTTTGCCGGAAGATGCGGAGGGCACGGTTCCGAATCGGGCGAAAATTCAGTCCGAAGGACTCTTTGTGGCGGGCTTGATGACCACGGCAATGGGGATGGGATTTTTGGGCGGGTTTGTTGGCCTTGCGCTGCTGATCACTGCTCTGGTGATGCGAAGTAATGGTAAGTTCTCAACCCGGTTTAAAGCCTTTCAGCAGCCTGCGGGCGTTTTCCTGGAGGCGTTTGCCATCTATCTAACGCTGATGGCCCTGACGGATTTGCTGGGTATTTATTTGGAGAAAAATGGTCCCGAAGTAGATGATGCTTTTCAGGTTATCGATCTCACTTACTTTCTTCCGCAGGTTTGTTTTGTGGCGGCATTTGTTATCGGATTGTTCTGGCCGTGCGCTCGTGGGCTTGGGCGAAAGCGGATTTTTCAACTGCTGGGGATTCATCGTGGACAAGGAATTGGGCGCGAGATTCTTGCCGGATTTGTCGGTTATCTCGCGATGATTCCGGTGGCAGCGCTGGGAATGGTCGTGACATTCATTTTGATGCTCGCGGTCGGAATCGACGCCACAGGGCTTTCAGCTCAGGAAGGCGTTGATGCCGAACCAGCGGCGATTGAGTCGACTGATCAGGCTGAAGACGTTGCCAGTCCGATTCCTGCCGCGCCTTCACATCCAGCGGCCGAGTGGGTTGCGATTGGCGGATGGAAAATGAAGCTCTTCGTGTTTGTGCTCGCTGCGATCATCGCGCCGCTGTTTGAGGAGACGATGTTTCGCGGGGCGTTGTTTCGCGCGTTTCGATCTCGCTGGGGATTTATCGTCTCCGCGCTGATTGGCGGATTTATTTTTGCGATCATTCACCCGCAAGGCTGGCTTGCTGCGCCAGCGCTCACCGCGATGGGCGTAGGCTTTGCCGTGATTCGCGAATGGCGTGATTCATTGATTGCCCCCATGGTCGCTCATGCCGTGAACAATGGATTGATCGTTGGTGGCCTTGTTTTGGTGTTGTGAGGTTTACCAAAGAGCGGCGGGCATTCAATTCAGCGATTTTGCTTTTTCACTGAATCGAGCTGAGCTTGCAGCTCTGCAACGATGTTCGGATTTTCGTCCCAAAGATTCTTCGTCTCCGAGGGATCGTTTGCGACATTGTAAAGCTGACCGGCAGGACCTCCGTCTTTGGCGGGATCGATTGTTTTCGGGTAGGTGAAGCCGCCGGAGCCGCGTTGTGGAATCATTTTCCACGGCCCTTTTCGGATTGCGAAATCGCCCCACAACGAATGGTGAATTGCAAATTCACGGACGGGCTTCTCCGGTTTCGCCGCCAAGAGGGCGGGGAGAACGTTGGTGCTGTCCTGGCCTGCGGTGTCCGGTAGATTTTCGCCGACGATCGCCGCGCTGGTTTTTAACAAATCGGTGAGCTCAATAAGCACGTTGCTGACGGAGCCCGCGGGCGTTTTTCCGGGCCAGCGAACGACGAAGGGGACGCGATGGCCGCCTTCCCAAATGTCGGCTTTTGTTCCACGGTATTTCATATTTCCCTGATGCCCGTAGGTTTTCATGGAGGCACCGCGTTTGCTGATTCGATATTTCGCAACGTCATCAGCTTCTTGCGGTTTCCACCAATGATAGAGCCCGCCGTTGTCGGAGGTGAAAATGACGAGCGTGTTTTCGGCCATGCCAGTTCGGTCCAACGCGTCAAGAATTGCTCCAACAAAGGCATCGGTTTCGACAACAAAGTCTCCGTAATCGCCGGCTTCGCTTCGACCGAGGAATTCATCGTTTGGCACGACTGGTAGATGGGGACTGGAAAGAGGTGCGTAGAGAAAAAACGGACGATCGGGCCGCTCAGCGGCTTGTTGTTCAATGACTGAAACGGCCTCGCCAGCAAAACGTGGCATGACGCCTCGAATGGCGAAATCTGCGGAGCGAACGCCTTCATCAACAGAGATGAATTCGGTCTGCATCCGAGGATGAGGAATGTTTGGAATGTGAACCGGGCGATCATTTTTCAGGTAGCAAAACGGCGACATGTTGAGTGAGGCCGAAATTCCAAAATAGGAATCGAACCCGACCGCCGTGGGGCCGCCGGTGATCGGAACGGAGTAATCAACTTCTGTTCCGGGACGCGGTTTCGTTTTTCGATCGATTGAAACGGCCCGCATGGGATTCCCTTCGTTGTCAGTAAACGTCATGCCGAGGTGCCATTTTCCAACGCACGCGGTATCGTAGCCAGAGGATTTTAAGAGCGATGCAACAGTTACCTGATCGGGCTTGATCAGAGGTGGATCGAATCCATCCAACACCCGATACTTCAATCGTGTTCTCCAACAGTAACGTCCTGTGAGAATGCCGTAGCGTGTGGGGGTGCAGACTGCCGAAGGCGTGTGAGCATCGGTGAATCGCATTCCTTCCGCAGCCATTCGATCGACGTGTGGCGTTTGGATTTTTGACTCTGGATTGTAGCAGGAGACGTCACCAATTCCGAGATCATCAGCGAGGATGTAAACGATGTTTGGGTGTTTTGGCGCAGCGTGGGTGGTTGCGATAAATCCGGTGAGAAGCAGCCCGAGTGCAAGTCGATTCATGTTTGAATTGAATCGAATTAAAGGCGCGAGGTAAAGCACTCTGCTGAAAGAATCAGGGGAAGAGAGTCTGAAAAAAAAATCGCGAATTATCGCCATGACACTCGGCCGCGCTCGACGAATCCAAATCCTCAGGTAAATTCCCGCTGTGAATTATCCAAAATCAATCTTTGGCGAGAATTTGACCAAACCCAGCGGCACGACCGATCTGATGAATGATCTCGGCGAAGCGCTGGCACTGGGCGCGGGGAAAATTCATTTGCTGGGAGGCGGAACCCCGGCGCAAATCCCTGCCGTTCAGGACATTTGGCGGGCGCGGATGGCTGCCATGATTTCTGACGAGCCGGATGTCTTTGATGCGATGCTGTCGAATTACGATCAGCCAGCGGGGAATCCCCACTTTCGCGAGGCGATGGCGGGTTTTTTGAATCGTGAATTTGGGTGGCCGGTGACCGCTAAGAATATAGGCATCACCAATGGCGGTCAGACGGCTTTTTTCATGCTGTTGAATCGATTCGCCGGCCGAATGACTGATGATTCGCATCGCAAAATTCTCCTCCCGCTTGTGCCGGAATACATCGGCTACGGCGATCAGGGTGTCGGGCGTGATGGTTTGTTTACTGCCCGAAAGCCGCGGATCGAGGAGCTGGGCGACCGACAATTTAAATATCGCGTCGATTTCGAAAACCTGAACGCTGACGCGGAAACGACCGGCGCCATTTGTGTTTCCCGCCCGACCAATCCCAGCAGCAATGTCCTGACCGACAACGAGATCACCAGGCTTTCCGACGAAGCCATACGACTCGGAGTGCCGCTGATCATCGACAATGCTTATGGTCAGCCGTTTCCCGGAGTCATTTTCGAAGACGTCACGCCCGTTTGGGATGAGCACATCATTTTGACGATGAGTTTAAGCAAACTCGGGCTCCCCGGAACGCGCTCGGGAATCGTCGTCGCTGCCGAAGAGACCATCGCCGAATTGAGCTCGATGACGGCGATCATGGGGCTGGCGAACAACAACATCGGGCAGGGGATTGTGAAGCCGTTCATCGAATCCGGCGAGGTGTTGAAGATCTCGCACGAAATCATCGAACCGTTTTACCGTCGACGATCAGCGATGGCTCAGGAACTTGCCCATGAACTGTTGCCTGCAGATTTGCCATGGAAAATGCACCGTTCCGAAGGTGCATTCTTCATCTGGTTCTGGTTTGAAGGAATGAAGATCACCGCCAAGGAATTGTATGATCGATTAAAAGCGCGCAACGTCATCGTCATTCCCGGAAACTACTTTTTCTACGGCCTTGAAACAGTGGACGACGACTGGAAGCATCGGGATGAGTGCATTCGCGTGAGCTTTACTCAGGGAGAAGCCACCTTGCGGGAAGGCTTTCGAATTCTCGGCGAAGAACTCGCCAACGCGTGGTGAAGCCAGTCTAAAAGTTAAGGTTTCGAGAAAGTTCCAAAAACGTTTGCAAAGCCGGTGATTCCCCGCATATTCGGCGTCCACGAAATCAGCAATGAATTCGTTCCTAGACCGCGGGATGGAGCAGTCTGGTAGCTCGTCAGGCTCATAACCTGAAGGTCATCGGTTCAAATCCGGTTCCCGCAATTCATTAAAACCCTGTAACTTAAACGGTTGCAGGGTTTTTTTGTGCCTTTTTCGGAAGAACGCAAAAACGCAAGAATACCCCCAAAATGACCCTAAATACACGTTTTCAGATGATGAAACGGATGATGAAAAAACGATCATTCGAGAATGGCCTAAATTTTTGAATCATCGACATATCCACTCATCAAGATGTGATGATTCGTTCGAGGCTTAAAATCGCGTTCTAAGACGTCGCCGGCGTTTTGCTTGTGCAGATCCATTTAAACGGCTCCACGTCGATTCTA
>CALAHF010000219.1 GCA_937891465.1 uncultured Verrucomicrobiales bacterium
AGTTCTTCACCACTATCGTCATCGCCGTCATCGCCGTCATCGCCGTCATCGCCGTTGAGTTTCATGATTGTCAGTCGTCCGGTGTTGGGCCCCGTGATTACCCACGTGTATGAAAAATCGTCGGTTTCCACAGCTCCTTCTTTATTCTCGATTTTTCGACCTGTGGTAGAGGTATCAAAAATAAACTGTTCTTCCAACTCTGCGCCATCAGTTCCTTCAGTAAGCGTCAATGAGGTCCCGGTTGGGTCGTCTGGTGCCAATTGAGCATTTGCAATTTCAGTGAAAGAGATCATCGAAATGATCAAGGCTAGAATCAGCTGAAAACACTTCATGGATCAATTAACAATTAGGAATTTGCTTATGCAAGGATTTTTAAAAGCGCGCCGGTCCGGCCGGGTTTGAGGGGGTGCAAATACGCCATTCTCTGCGGGGAATCCCGCATTACAAATCCGGAGTTTGTTTGTAAAATTCGTGTTTGGAATTGATCACGAACAGTCTCGCGGGTTCAATTCCCGTTTCTTTCTTATTCTTCTTTTAGCTTTTCTTGAATGAGCCATTCTTTACCACCGGCATGGAGAAACTCGTTTAAGGCTTCGATTCTTTTGGTCATCCCGCCTTGTGTTTTAAGGGGAACGCTTGGATCTCTAGAATCAAAAAGACCAGATAAATTGCGGTTGCCAGTCGACATGTGGTCATGCAAAAGGTAGACCAAGCACTTGGGCGGTGGAATAAAGTAGCTGGTCTCCAATAATTCGACGGCACGCTGAATCTCTTCTTGAGAGTGTTCGGTGGAGTCGCTGAAGATAAACTCCTGCGATTCATCAGAAAGTAATTTATATGGATTACGTCTGCCGTGACGCCGCGCTAGCCGCGCCAGAAACTCGTCGGCTGATGGCAGCTCCTGCGTCTGTAAACGAGCGATGGCTCTCTGTTGCTCCTGGATCACTGCTCCTCCCCCGTGGACTAGACGAAAATCCTCCTCGGAAAGCTCTCCAGCGTCTCTCTTCGCTACTAAATCTTTCGGAATCTCGCTTAATGAATTCATCGGCCGAATTATATCCCAATCCACGGTGATTCGCAAAAGTGTTCGATTTCTATTCCGATCGGTCCAAATTAACCAAATCATAATCGGCTCTACGACAATCATACAAATGGCAGAAATCCGAAGGTCTTCTCGGGATACGGCCATAAATCCGAGAATGATCACGAATGGCGGCACTATAAATAACTCGGACTTTAACGCCTGGGAGTGATCGCTGGGCGCAAACTGAAACCCCCCGGTGATGTCAGGATCCAGCGACTGTCCTGTGAGCGTCCCTTGTCCGGATCCATTGAAGTCTGCATTAAAGAACAGGTCATCGCCCTGACTGGAGGCCGTGCCAACGATTGTAAACAGCAGGAATGCTAGGAAATCGGAACGACTCATTTGAATGAATGATTGGGGCCAAAGACGCAGAGGAGGACGAAGATGAATCAATAGTTTTAGTTCGGCGCTTCATTAGACACCAGATCAAAGTAGGGCTGGAATCCGTAGAGCATACGCTTGTCTGATGACTGCAATTTCGTACTCTGATCCCCATGATTTCCAAATCTCCCGTTCAGCGTCGCTTTGTGCTCCAATTGCCGTTGATAGCCGCGTGCTTTTTCGCATTCCTCGCCAACTTGATCGCCGCCGAAGAAACTGCAAAGGGCGCGACGAAGCAATTTGATCTGGGCAAGCGAGTTGATCTGGAAGTGGTCTACATCCCGCCGGGCAAGTTCATGATGGGAAGCACTCCGGAGGAAAAGGCATGGGCGACAGGGATCGAGGGAGGAGCGAAACCGGGAACGGTGCGCGAAAAATACGAGGGCGATCCGCGGCCGGTGCGTGTCGAACAGGGATTCTGGATGGGGCGCACGGAGGTGACTCTGGGGCAGTTCCGGCGTTTCGTGGAAGAATCAGGTTACGTCACAGACGCAGAAAAACCGGGCGGCATGACGCAGTGTCTTGATCTCGAATGGGACCGGTACTACTATGGCGTCGAAGTCAAGAACCCGTGGAAATCGATGGATGACAAGAGTTGGCGCGATCCGGGTTTCGGGATCCCGATGAAGGACAGCTACCCGGTTGTCTGTGTGAGCTACCAGGACATGAAGGCCTTTTGCGTCTGGCTGACGGAGAGGCAACGCAAGGCGGGCCGACTGGCTGAGAACATGGAAGTTCGTCTGCCGACTGAAGCGGAGTGGGCCTATGCCTGCCGTGGCGGCAGCGAGGAAAGCCACTATTTCTGGTGGGGGAACGATTTAATGGAGGGCAAGGGCAGGCTCAATATCTCAGCCGTCGATTTCCTTCCAGGGCGCGATACCGTCTGGCCTCTGGCGAATGCTCCCTGGAGCGATGGGTTTGCCTTCTTGTCACCGGTGGATCATTACGGGGAACGCGGCCGAAACGGCTTTGGTCTGGCCGACATGTGCGGCGGTGTTTGGGAGTTTGTGCTAGATCATTTTGATCCGACTGGCGGGCACGAGGATGTCTATTATCTGGAAAAGGAATCGCTCTCGGTGTCGAGTCCGGTCTGCCGTGGCGGTAATTATTTTGATGTCCCCGGCAATGCACGCAGCGCGGTTCGGCTAGGCATCGCAAGCGTGTCCTACTCCGACTCCCGGGATGGATTTAGGATTTGCCTGGGAACGCCCAGGAAAAGCGAGCCAACTCCCCGAGAACCGTAGGCTCCTCTGGGAGAGGTCAAATTCTTCATTAACGATTGAACGTCACTTCTATTCACGCCATCGAACAAAAGGTCCATAAATGCGCTTCGAAATGCATTTCCCAAAGTGGTCGATTTGGTGTGAGTTGAATTTAAACTTCGACCCGCTGGTTTTATGGACGTGACTCAAACCCTCACTGCTCACGATCTCAAACACGAGAGCCAACTCATTTCGTGCCGGTTCGATCCGTCGGGAAAATTTGTGTTTGCGGGCGCCGAGGATTTCGCAGTGTGGCGCTGGAATGTCGAATCGGGTGAGAAAATAAAGTTGTTCACTGACAGCTGGGTGCGGGGGATTAGGCAGCACTCTTTAATCCAATTCCGGGGGAATCTTGACCTCCATAGCCTGGAACAAAGCGTTAATTAAGAACGGCCACTAATCGTTACGATTGCTCTCCTTACTCCAGGATTAATCGGTGGAGTTCGAAAATTGCGGCATGAAGAACCCAGCATTAATTGAACAAAGAAAAATGAAGAACATGCTCTCCTCACTACTGTTGCTGCTAACATCGATGGCAGCCTCGGTAACACAAGCCGATCAGCAACTCCAGTTAGCGGCACCGTTCACGGACAACATGATCCTGCAACGGGAGTCGGACATACCCGTGTGGGGATTCGATGCGCCGGGAGGACAGGTGACCGTTGAATTTGCGGGGCAAACGAAGACAGCTGTTGCGGATAAGAATGGCGATTGGACGATGACGCTTGATCCACTGGATGTCTCACGGGAAGAGCGGCATTTTAACGTGAAAAACAACCGCGGGGAATCCATCGACCTCCAAGGCGTGCTGGTGGGTGAAGTGTGGTTCTCCTCGGGACAATCCAACATGGTCTGGGAGGCTGGCAAGAGTATGTGCAGCGAGATCGCCCGCGAAATTGCTGGTGCAAAAGAGGACATCCCCATCAGGGAGATCAACATCAACACCGTTTCCGCTCTCTATCCTCAGAAAAAGACCACCTCGGACGGCGGATGGAAAAAAGCCAAAGGCGCGAGTGGTTTTTCCGCCCTGTCGTTGTCGTTCGCCTACGAACTTCACAAAGAATTAAACATGCCGATCGGCATCCTGCTCAGCGCCCACAGCAACACCAGGGTCGAAGCCTTTACCCAACGGCAGGCTTTTGAAATGCATCCGAAACTCAAAGGAGACGTCGATCTCATGCACGACGCTGATCCGTTGACAGAGCAGGGACGCAACGCCTACGCAAATTACTACGATGATCTGAAAGCATGGCAACAAGAAGCCGGCGAGATCGCGGTGGCCGGCGGCAAAATTCCGACGCGACCCAATCTCCCGGGCATCGCCGGGATGTGGCGAGGGCCTTCACAGTTCTTCAATGGCAAGATCGCTCCGGTCATCCCTTATGCGATCCGCGGCGCGATCTGGTGCCAGGGGACAAGCAACGGCAACGACGGCAGAATTTACGCGGCAAGAATGGAAGCTCTGGTCAAGGGGTGGAGGGATGCCTGGGGCATGCCCGGGATGCCCTTCTACTTCACGCAAATGCAGTGTTATGGCGCGCCGGATCCGGATTCCGTAGGGTTTGCCGACATCCGCCAGGTGCAGCACCTGTTCTTCATGAACAACCGGGAGAATGTGGGGATGGTAGTGCAATCCGACCTGAACTCGGCCAGACCCGGTGGAATTCACTATTACAACAAGCTTCACCCGGGAATGAGAATGGCACGCTGGGCGCTCGCCAAACAGTATGGCAAAGACATCGCCTACACAGGCCCGATCTACAGCGACTACAAAGTCGAAGGCAATAAAGCCATCGTCTTATTCGAGAGGGAAAGCCTCTTTGGCGGCTTGATGGTTGCCAACAAAGGTATGGCCAGCGACTACAGGGAACCGGGGAAATTCGTGGAACCGGCAAAACCCACCCCCGGCGAAAAGCTCAACCATTTCCGTGTCTGCGGCGAAGACAGAAAATGGCACGCTGCCGAAGCAGTGATTGTTGGCGATACTGTCGTTGTCAGTTCCAAAAACGTCCCGGCCCCGATCGGCGTGCAATACGCCTATAACGCAGTGCCGGAAAACTCGAACCTCTACAACAAGGCAGGCCTCCCGGCGACCCCGTTTGCCGTGGTCGATCGCAATCTGATCTTCGAGGAAGACGACCTGGAAAAGGCCGCCGCTGAGAAAGCGAAGTATGCCCGTTATACTGATCCCGACTACCCCATTCTCCAAGTGGCGGAATATTATCGTGATGGTGCCATCCTCCAACGCAATCAGCCCATTCCGGTTTGGGGACACGCCAACCGGGGTGTGATGGTCACCGTGACTCTCGGCGACGTTACCAAGTCAGCCGTGGCCAACGACCTGCAACAATGGTCGATTTCATTCCCCGCATTGGAGGCATCGACTGAGCCGATTACAATGACGGTGCAGTCGAGTCATGACCACAGTCGAACCGTCAAAAACATCCTCGTAGGTGATATCTGGTATCTGACGGGCAGCACGCTGCTATCCACAGAGTGGGCCTACAATCAGCGCGACAAAGAAGCCGTAATCCCTGCTGCGATGCCGCTGGTTCGCGAGTTTCGAAGAAAGACCAGCGCCAGTAGTTCGACCACCCCCAGAAAGCGCCGATTCGAAACCGGTGGTGGGAAATACCGTTCCTCATGGTTGACGGCGGATTACTCGAAAGAGGGCAATGGGGTGACCCTGTTTGCTTACCAATTTGCCAAAACTCTCGACCGGCAGGGCATTCCGCAGGGATTCATGACGATGTCATCGGGCCAGGGTGGGCGCAATCGACAACTCGCTTCACCGCTGTCCTGGACATCGTTCCATGGCGTGAAAGACATCAAGAACGCGGCATTCAAAGCCCGGCTTGATGAATTGTTTTTGCAGTTCCCTAACACCGAAGTCGCGAAGATCGCTGCCGCCAAGCACGTGGCAGAGGTCAAAACCTTTGTCGAAAGCATCATCGCGGCTGGCAAGCGTGGCGCGGATTCGTCCAGGGACATTGCCCTCTCTGCGCCGGCGTTTCCGCAAGCAGGGAAGGAGAGCTCCGTGCCCCCGGACATGATTCCCACCTATGCCTACAACTGGTGCGTGAGTCCGCTCACTCCAATGGCTGTTGCCGGTGTAATCTGGATCCCGTCGGAATCAAATATTGGCGAGACCCCCGCCTACTACGCGGCCGAAGTGGAAATCTACGCCAGGAGTCTAACAGGCACCTATGGTCAGGAGAAAGTCCAGTTTCTCTATGCGCAACCGGCAAGCTCATTGATCGAAGGCATCGCCGCGCCCGGGATCCCGGGGGCAAAGAGCGTTATCTTTGATCAATGGCCAAAGAGTCTCAAGGAAATCGCCACCGGGTTGGCGAAACTGGCTGAATGATTGTCCTGGAGTTAAGTTTCCAGCCCGCTCAGATCGAGCCCCTTGAGCTTGGCGTTCAGTTGTCCGAAGGTTTCCGGAGTCTTCATTCCAGCGGCCTGCATCAGGGATAGCTAGAGATTGGCCATCGTGCGATGCTCGGTTTCGCGATACTTGGGATACTCGATGTAGCGGCCCATCCTCAGATTGTTGGCCATGCCTCCGACGAGGACTAAGGGCCAATCGGTTTGTCCGCCATGGTGATACCCACCAGCACAAGACATGCAGACAATGATGGTGTTGTCGAGTATGGCCCCGTTGTCTTCCGGGATCCTGTCGAACTTCTTTGCCATCTCCGCGATGCAAATCCACGGTGCTTTCGCAACGACCCGGCAGTCAACGAGTCCACAAATGCGCTTCGAAATGCATTTCCCAAATCAGCTGAATGGGTGTGAAGTGAAGTTCAACTTCGACCCGCTGGATTTATGGACGTGACTCAAACCCACACCGCTCACGATCTCAAACACGAGAGCCCGCTCATTTCGTGTCGGTTCGATCCGTCGGGAAAATTCGTGTTTGCGGGCGCTGAGGATTTTGCGGTGTGGCGCTGGAATGTCGAATCGGGTGAGAAAACAAAGTTGTTCACCGACAGCTGGGTGCGCGGGCTGACCTTTTCCAAGGACGGAAAAACAATCATCACGGGCGGAACGGACGGGCGCCTCATCTGGTTTCCCGTAGCAGATGCGGCGGTTAAAGAGGAATTGAAACCCCAACGTGAAATCGCAGCGCATGACGGCTGGATTCGGGCGGTGGCGACGAGTCAGGATGGAAAATTCATCGCCTCGGCCGGGAATGATCTGAAGGTGAAAATCTGGAACGCGGCTGATGGAAAAGCGGTTCGGGAATTTTCGGGACACGAATCTCACATCTACAACCTCGCGTTTCATCCCGATGGTAAACACCTCGTTTCGGGCGATCTGAAAACCAATCTCATTGTCTGGGACTTCGGAACCGGCAAACAAATCCGCACCTGGAAAGCGGAGAACCTGTTAAACTACGACAAGAAATTTCTCGCCTTCATCGGCGGCTATCGCGGCATCGCATTCAACAAAGACGGCACTCAACTTGCCGGAAGCGGGATCACGAATGTGTCGAACGCCTTCGCCGGGATCGGCAATCCATCGGTCGTCATCTTCGATTGGAAAAACGGCGCACCGTTGACCGAGCATCTATCCAAAGGTTCGTTGCAAGGGATCGTCTGGGGCGTAGCACTTCATCCTGAAGGAACCGTGATCGGAGCTGTCGGTGGCCCGGCCGGTTATCTGTTGTTTTGGAAACCCGGCGAAACCGAAGATTTTCACCGCATTAAATTGCCAGACACCGCGCGGGATCTGAGCCTGTCTCCCGATGGCCTGCATCTCGCGACGGCCCATTTCAAAGGGAATGTTTTGATCCATAAGATGGAGAAGAAGGTCGAGGAAGAGGCACCAAAGAAAGCGTGAGTAGAGGTGAATCGAAGCAACAGGGTTGGTTCACCCGTATATTCAAACAGCAAATGCATAAAATCGTGGCGA
>CALAHF010000220.1 GCA_937891465.1 uncultured Verrucomicrobiales bacterium
GGATGCGGCACGGAAGTTGGAGTACGATTTATACTACATGAAGCACATGAGTTTGCTCCTGGATTTCTTTATCCTCCTGGAAACCGTGCGCACGGTCATCAACGGGGGGGTCAGGATCGGGGGAGATAAAGAATACCTCGCCTTCACGAAGTCTATCAGTTCAGACTCAGTGCGAAAAACTCGTTCTGAAGAAGGCCCCGCGAAGGTTGTCACGTAAATTATTAACGCTTCATTTTGGCGGGAAGTTGATTTCTGCTGACGGTCGATGGAAGGGAATGAATGAATGAGGCGGGGCTAATTCTTGTTCCTAGAGTGCGTTCACTCTTTCTCCTTGAGCGCGCAATTTTACAATTGCGGAAGGATCCGAAACTGGTAGGAGAGCTTCAGTAAGCTGGTTGGCTCAAACAAAAACTTCGGAACTGAGGCGCTCTAAATTATTGGGCCAGTTTCTAAGCGAATCAGCCACAAATGAAAAAGAACCGAAAACAGAATACTCCTGAGTTCAAAGCTCAGATAATCGAACTGGTAGGAGCAGGTCGTGCGGTCCAAGATGTTCAGCTGATTTCGACGTCGAGATCACCTGCTTCGTTTGCGGCGCGAAATCGCCGACCTCAAGTTCGACGACGAAATCTCTAAAAAGGCCGCGGTCATTATCTATAAAAAAACCAACTGAACGGCGCACGATGATACTTTCCCTTTCTGCGTCTTCAGCGTGAATTCTTAAAAAAGGTAGCAGGCATCCTTGGCGAGGACCCACAGTTGGGTATGCGTTGATTGATCAAATGCGGGACGATTATCCTGCCACTGAACTTTGCGCCGTCTTGGTCCTCTAAAGCTACAAAAGCTCTCGCAGTGAGATGAGCGAACGTGCCCGCGAGAGCGGTGAACTCATTGAAGAAATGAAAACAATCCACAGTAAAAGCCACCATCGAGCCTATGGGAGTCCCCGGATGACGACCGAATTGCGCAAGCGCGGGGTAATCTGGTCTGATAACCGGGTAGCTAGGCTTACGTCACGTTCTGGAATTCAGGCTCGGTTCTAAAACTGCCTTCCAACCGAAGACAACGCAACGTATCCGGATCGAATGCCTGCTCCCAACCGGCTTAGACCGAGAAGATCGGCGGCATCAAAATATCATCATTTTGGGCTTAAATCTCTTCCCTTACAAGAAATGATTCAGCTACGACGGTATCGATTCACAAGGATTACAAAATTATGGACATTCTGCTATGGTTTGATATGACCTTGCGTCTCGGCATCTAACTGATCATAGTAAGGTGCTGAATAGTAATAATAATGGTAGTAATTACCGGCTTTGGAGAGGTCAACGCTATTGAGCACAAATCCGAACATATGGGCGCCTGCTTTTTGTAGAAAATTTATGGTATTTCCCACATCTTTCCTCGAAGTAGTCTCGGCTCTAATGACCAACAAAGTTCCGTCAGCGAGACGCTGAAGAGGCCCTGATTCGCTCAATCCCAGAACAGGCGGGCAATCCAGAATAACTCGATCGTATTCTTCTCTCCACTTGTTAACTGTATCTTGGAAGCCATCCTGACAGAGGAGTTCCGTCGCCCCGGGTATTACCGGACCTCGAGGGATGACGTCGAAACCTTCCAATCCAGTATTGACGATAGCGTCCGAAGGGGAAATTTCTGACATTAACACGGTCGTAACTCCAACTTGATTTTCGATTCCTAAGAGACCGTGCTGACGGCCGCGGCGAAGGTCACAATCAACCAGAAGTACCCTTTCACCCAGTGAGAAAAATGCCCAGGCCAGATTGGCGGCTATCGTTGTTTTCCCTTCCTGAGGCCTGGCGCTCGTTACAAGAACCACTTGCGACTGCTCACCGGGTTTTACATTAAAAATAATGCTGGCCCGAATGATTCGAAAACACTCGAGCAGGTAATTCGGGATACTCGAACCCTGGGCCTGAGAACGATTCACGTTTTCCAATTCAGATTTCTTTGAGAGGGGCACGACGCCGATTCCCTTGAGGCCAGTGTAGTCCTCTAATTGGTACAAGTTAGTGGCTGAAGTGTCGAAAAAGTTTAGGAGAGTCGGTATTCCGAGGGCTCCCGCCACCCCAATCATAGTGGAGAGGATGATAATTTTCATCTTGTTGGGCGAGAGGGGGATTTCATCCCGAAGGCTCGTGTGCCCCTTAAACCGCATTTGGACCCAATCGTTCTCTTCTGAAAATGTGATCGCGGCCAGTTTGTCTGACAATTGTATTCTTGCCTTGTTCCACATATCCTGGGTTTGTTCAATTGAACTGTAAGCCTGGGATGACAGCCCGAGTTCTTCGGTCACGGAGAGATACTCCGGCATACGGGCCTCCAAATTGATTTGCTTTTGTTGGAGTTGTTCATACTCCAACTGAAATTTCTCCCGTAAAACCTTCATTTCGGCAGCCAAGGCGCGTTTTGCATCAACCAGTTTGCCGGTCAATTCTTTCATCCTCGGATGATCCGGCAAAAATTTAACGGCCGCGTCTTTGATTTCAGTCTCCAAAATTCGTTTTTGTTTTTCGAGTTCCCTCCAGGATTCAATTCCTTCAACATTTTTCGGTTGTACAACGGTCTGCGTCGATTTTGACGAAACCACTGGCATGGTCCCGTTGGGCCTTCGAACTAAATCACCCACTTTGACAAAAGCCTCTTTCTCAAACGAACTCAAAAGGGAGAGCACAGCAATGACTTCGTCGGTTTCATCTTCGGAATCAGTCTCGTCCAGCTTCCCAAGCTCCCTGCTGACCTCTTCCATTCGGAAAATTCGTTCCCGTGTTTCGACCAATTGCTTCGGAATTTCAAGCAGGCTCTGCTGTTCGATCGTTACTTCGGTGAGCTGCTGCTCTCGTTCCATCTGCGAGAGTGATGTCATCCCATCCCTCACCTTTTCTTCCAGCTCAGTAAGCTGCAGTGCATATCGTTCCAATGCTTCGTCTCGGAATTCGGTCCAGCTGCTTTCCTGAAATTCGCGAAACTCGTCGATCATCGCCTGGCAGAACGTTTTGACAATTTCAGGATCATAAGCAAGCACGGTTACTTCAAGATGTTGCGAGTCTACTATGTTGACACGAACCCCGGGCACGTTTTCCAGGAGATCTTCATAAGTTTCCTCTTCTCCCAGCAGTCCCAAACGCCGGGCCGCACCGAGTTGAATGCGCTGAGAACTAAAGCGCGTCAAGAGACCTCGAGAAAGCCCTGCCCCTGGCCCACCCACTGCCTGAACCTCGGAATCTTTAACGGCCGTTCCAAAGGCTTGATAATAAACGAGTGATCTTGCTTGAAAGGTTGGGATTGCAAAAAGAAAATAGGAAATCCCTGCAAGCAAACCAAAAGCCAACATGATCAACATCAAGCGGAAGTGCTTCAGATAGCCAAACGCCTTACTGATCAAATGCGTGGGATCAAAGTTGGGCTTCGATTCAAGAGAAGGCTGCATAAACGGGGATTTGATTCGGTTACTTTTCGGGAGCCACTCTTGTCACCGCGCTCGGCTTGATCAGGAGCGGCTTGATTAATGACCAGTCGCCCCGGATCAGGCAAAAGAGACAGTAACAGGCCAGACCTATGACAGGAACGCCTAACAAAAAGAGAATCCAAACGATCTTCACTCCTATTCCAAAGCTTTGGGTCCGGAGGCTGGCCAATGCCGCAATCAGGAGTAAAAGCCAAATGATGACGACTCCCCAATAAACCATCGGATGTTCACTGAGAATATCTTGCTTTAGAAATCGAATAAAAACTCCCCGCATATTGTCAAAGATTGTAAAACTTCAAATGGATGGTTCCATCAGTATAGACATTAAAACTCCCCTTTTTTCAGAAAATTAAGATTCTGAGACTAGAGCGACATGACAAAGAAGCAAACAAAAACAGGCCCCTCAAAAACTTTCGATCGGCCGGTGCGGGTGATGCATGTGGTGTTCTCGCTGGAACCCGGTGGTTTGGAAAACGGCATCGTCAATATTTCGAATGGATTGGATCGTGAACAATTTGAAACGACCATCATTTGCCTGGAGAGAACTGGGGCTTTTGCTGAACGATTGCAGGATGACGTAAACGTTATGTGTCTTCGGAAAAAGCCGAAATTCTCGGTGCATACCCTGCGCGAGCTGCGCCGCACCATAAGAACAATTCAGCCGGATGTCATCCATACCCATAACCTCGGTCCGCTCATGTATACGGTAATGGCCCGATTTCTGGCGTTCTCTCGAATTGGCATCTTGCACGGAGAACATGCCGAGCTTCAAGGAGGGGATTTGACCTTAAAACGATTGGTTCAACGTAGGTTTTTTTATCGATTTGTCAGACGGGTCCACACGGTGTCGGTAAGTCTCAGGGATCAATTAATCGACTTGAATTTATCCGGGAAACAGCCGGAGGCGATCCTGAATGGGGTTGATAGTGAACGTTTTCGAAAGGGAGATGATAATGCCGCAATGCGAGAGGCAGCCGGGATACCTCAAACGGCTGAGGTCATAGGAATGGTGGGACGCTTTTCGCCGACCAAACGCCATTTGCTGATGTTGGAGGCATTTTCATTAATCGCCTCTCATCGTAAAACGTGTTTTTTGCTCCTCCTCGGCGATGTCGGTTCAGCAAAAGGAAGGATCCTGGATGAGATTGAACGGCATTCATTCGGGGACAGGATCATCTGGCCGGGGCATCAAAATGATCCTGCGCCCTGGTATCAGGCGATGGATGTTCTCGCGATGCCTTCTTCTAATGAGGGCCTTTCAAACGCGATGCTCGAAGCCATGTCTTGTGAAATTCCGTGCATTGCGCATCCAGCCTGCGGGGCGAGCGAGGTCATTCAAGACGGAGTGAATGGTGTCTTAAAGCCGATCGATACCGCCGAACAGCTGGCCAATGCCATTGAAGCCTTACTCGAAAATCGCGGACAACTGACTCAGCTGGGGAAAGCGGCGCGTGATTCGGCTGTGAAGCGATTTTCTCTTCACAGCATGGTTTCCCGCTATCAGGATCTTTTCCTGCGAGTCGCTTTTAAGGACTAAAGATTTTTGAGGATATAATCCCACATCCAAAAAGTAAACCAGGTCAGGAAGGTGCAACACGCGAGGTCAACAACCCCGAATTGGTTCCATAGCGGTTTGAAATAGTCCGTAATTAAGCTTTTTGCCTTGGTAAATGCAGCGGTTGTCCCTCCCGCTTGGCCGGGCGATTCCGTGGCGAGGTCGATGTCCTGATTTTCCGCGCTATTGAGTTCCAGTTCATCCCCTTTTTTGATGCGATGCATGGCCGCTGTGACTGCGATCAAGAGGAAATATTCCGTGTGGTATTGCCGGTTGATCATCCAGCCTGACAGGACATATGCCAGCGCGATCATCATCAGGGCCCTGCGGCATCGCTCCTCGAGCGTATTTTTTGACTTCAAGGCAAGCAACGTGTGGATTGCGACCCAGATCCCTGCCAAATACAAAAACAATCCGTACTTTCCGAGATCCGCTGCGACATGCACATAGCTGGAATGGGTGGCTTTTTCAACGATCATATGTTTCCGCCCCTCCTTCCAGGGAATGTAGGCTATGAATTCTTTCCACCCCACCCCGGTTTCATTTTGTTTTGAAGCGGTGCGCGCCATTTCCCACGCCAATAAACGCCCTTGCACCCCTTCATCTGCTCGTAAATTATTCATTTGTCCCATTCGAGGCAAAAAACTCAAGGCTGAGATTCCAACCAACAGAGCGGCCGCAATTACAAAAATTTGCACTAGTTTCGGTCGACCTACGACAAAAATGAGTGTGACTAAGCCGCCGCCCACCAAAAACGCCCCTTTTGATTGCGTAAGCCACGCACAATAAAAAGCCAGTCCGGACAAAGCTGGAAATAAAACAAACCGATTTGAAGCTGATCCCCGCCAGAAGAATAAGACGTAGCTCAGAGGAATAACCACCACTACGCTGTGGGCAAGTGCGTTTGGGTTATTATGAAGCCAGGTGCCGATCGCGAGGCGCCCCATTTTTGTATTATAAAGATCCTGGGCACCGGTCAGGTCGACTCCCACCGTGCTCGCAACTGCAATTCCGGCGATAGCGACCAAAGCGCCGTTCCAATATTTTAGATAACTGAAAAGCCGGGGCCAGCTGGTGATCGATTGAACGGTCAACACGTAAAATGAAAGCAGGGGGAGAACCTCCATGACAGAACCATCTCCAAAAAAAACAATGTACCCCAGATACGCAAACATAATCCAATCGTGAGGCGTTCGAAACACTCCCGAAAGCGGCGACGGTCGAGAGCGGTTTACCACCAAAAAAAGCAACCACAATCCGATGATTGGCTTTACTAAATTAGCACCTGCAAGTCCCGGCACCCAGTCCTGGGGCCTTATGTAATAGAACAGGAGAAATAATATGGCGAAGAAAAACTCCATTTTCAGATCAAATCGACAAAAGACGGAGTGTAGCGACTTCCTCAGACTCCGCAAGAATTAGCATTCATAAGGATGTGAATGAAAGTGTCGGTCAAATATTTTGATCCTGATCTCCACACGCAATTTTATCAGGCTGCGTTAAGCGAAGCGACACTCCGGGTTCCTGAAAAAAACAAGAGCCGCACCCGGAAAGGGTGCCAGCAATCTCCCTGATACGAGACGGTGCTGTGACCCCTCCGGGGACATTTTAGGCGAACGATCTATTCCTCGGATGTCGCGTTGCTCAATCCGGGGCTAATGGCTTGGAAACCTCCGGCTTCCCGACACCTGCACTCGGTGACCTACATTTTCATTCACACCCCGTTCATAGCTGGTCACGATTTCACGAAAGAACGAGGCGTATTGGGTCGCCGCGCTGCTCCAGGATAGATCTTGCTCCAATTCTTCCCGTTGCTCGCCAGATAGCGATTGTTCCAGCGCTTCGACAAATTCCCCGATCCCGTCTCCTTCGACCAGTCTCCCCAATGTCGGGTCTGTCAGTTTTTCAGAAATCCCACCGACATTCGTGGAAACAATGGGCAGGCCGCAGGCCATCGCTTCCAGCAGAACATTCGGGAAACCTTCGTTCCGACTGGAGAGACAAAAAACATCAGCTGCATTCATCCAGCGTGCGATATCGGGCGATGCCATCCGCCCGAGCAGCTCAGCCTCAGCTTCGGTCCCTAATCGCTCAATCTCCCGCTTCATCTCACCTCTCATCGGCCCATCGCCAATCATTCTCAGCAACGCGGGCCTTTCTCCCGCTTCCAACCGTAGTTTGTTCAATGCGGCATGAGACTGGATGATATGAAGCGGATTTTTTACGGGAAGAAAATTCCCAACAAAAAGAAGCAACGGTGACCATTTTGGAATTCCCAGACCTAGGCGTGTTTTGAGTTGATTGCCTCGATAAAAAATCGAAGTGTCAATTCCATTATAAATCACTCGCAGCTTCGCTTCAGGAACGCCGGCATTGCGAAGCCTGTGTGCCAGGTCTCCACTTCGGCAAATCACTCCTTCGCACTTTTTAATAGCATCAACAATTTTTTGACGCCGGATGGGATCCTCCAAATACTGATGAGTATCCGTTCCCTGGGTAATGAGAGCGACCGGAATGTTTTTGCCTTCACAGAGATCAGCAACCGCGCAGCCATCCGGAAAAAGCCATGACGAAAGTATGAGGTCAGGGTGGAATTCCCGCATCGAGTCCCACAAAACTGATTTCAGCCCGCGCGCCATCAACCGATCATTCCATCGACTGCCGATTCGTGGCACGTAGCCGACTTTTGGATAAACGGGTTGAGAAAACTCATCTGATGGTCTCGATTTCAACCCAGCAAGCTTCCCCGAGCGGATTGGGGGAGGGAAGGCTGATCGTGGCGAAATAACCCGGCATTCAAAGTCATGATTCTTGTGTAGCCATGACAACACGGTTGCGTTGTCCAATCCCCTCACCGGCTCGTGTTCATCGGGAAATAAATTGGAAATGAAAATAAGTTTCATTGAAAACGATTTGCTTTAAGGCTCGCGCCCTATTTTATCGAGATTCGAACCAACAGGGGTCGTTTGATGAACTAACCCTATTGAATCGCAAAATGTCCTCAAGAGAAATGAATTGATATTTTTCAATGACACCCGTTGAAATCTTTCAGTCTATCCATGTGATTTGGCAGTTCCATAATCTAGGGTTTGCTAACAATTTGCCTTCAACCCTCGTGTTTGATTGCGGTAATGAAAGAGCAATTCCGTTGCTGTGCGCTGGAAAATATCCGCTTTTACTCTCCGATACGACGAAGCGTCAAAAAAAGAAAATCACAAGCTCCCTCACATCCGATCTTGCATTGATGCTGGGCGGACCAGTCCAGACAACAAAGAAAAAAAGTCAAAACGACAGAATCTTGGATCACAGTGCCTGACATGATGATCTGATTTTGAGGTTTCAGACCTAGCTCTGCCAGCCTAGCCTTTCAGGGGAACTTTAGTTGATCATTCGTTGAGATCATTGCTTGCGGTATTGAGTCAACTCTTGATTGAATTGAAGTTCCCCCGAAACAGTAGACACGTTGCCCTTGGTCTGAGACCATTAAAATGAGATCCTCATGTCAAATACATGAAAAACCTACACAGAAGAGTTCCGCAGAGATGCCGTTGAGTTATTTCAGAGCTGCAGGCCAAAGTTTTTACCAAGGATATTTTGACGACGCTAAAAAAAATCGCTAAATTAACGCTCTAATTTAATGGGAACTGACGAAAAAATACAAACCAAGGTAGCTAAATCAAATTCGCTGGGGGCGCGACTCGTATCTGAGCGTTTTCATGAACGCTTACAGTTTGAGCGATATCCCATCCATGATTTTGTTCGTCGCGAAGGGATACCTCAAATGAAACCTGGGGATAAAGTGCTCGATGCTGGTTCGGGGCGTCTCCCCGAACAGTATCTTCGCGAAGAAATTCTGGTGGCAGGAGCTTCTTTAACTACTCTGTATTTATTTGCTGGCGAGGGGCTGATGCCTTTTGACGACGGATACTTTTGTGGCATTCTATACACAGTTTCTAAAAGGCGTGCCCAATTCCGAAGAAATTGCCAGGAACTTTCTGGCGCGTAGCTTTCGGGCTTTTTTTAAGTGTTGCACTTTGGCTTGATCAAGAGATTCCTTTTGAGGGAAATACTCAGGGATAGAATTTTCGAGTGATCAAAGAGAAATAGCCACTTCCCCACAATTTATGAGCAAATCTTCAACCTTTCGGATAGGGTATTTTTTGACGACGACAAGAGACTGGATTCGTTACAACGTTCCGCTTCGTGCTCTTTTGTCATGGGGGGGCACTATTTGTGCTCTATTTACGTTCCGACTTGAAACTCGTCTAAACCGGTTGGCTGAATCTCATCGAATCGCATTGGGAATCGGTGTACCCTCTCTTGCCGGAAAATTTTTGCGATCCTGGGTTGCTGATCCCGTAAAGTCAAAGATTTGGCGAGAACGGCGGATCGGGTGGGGGCGTTATCGTATTTCAGGCGAAGGGGGAACTCTTCATAAATCTCTCATCGCGCGCGCACCGGACGAGGATGGAAAAGGAGTCCTTTCTATTTCGTTTGAGTACGATTTGTTGACTCTATTGTCTGTTCGTGACCTTGAAAAACTACTAGATTCCTACATCGTGGTTTATGCTGGTTCGTGGTCGCCGCCATCGTATCAGGCCCTCTGGAGTTTTCCCTACGCGTATCGACACGAATTTTTTGCGGGTCTTTCGCATCCCGAAGATGTCATGCGTATTCGAAGCCTTGGATTTGAAGTGCCCATCCTTCCGCTTTACATGTCCAGCTGGTTGGTGCCGGAGGATTTCCATCCGCGCTCCCCGCAAGACCGGGATGTTGATATCGTCATGGTTGCAAATTGGGCCCATTTCAAACGCCATTGGGTGCTGTTCGATGCTCTTAAACGAATGAACCGCCCCGACCTTAACATCGTGTTAATTGGGCAGCCCGATTCTCAGAGGACTGTAGAAAATGTCCGCAAAGAGGCCGAGTTGTATGGGGTTGCCGGGCAAATCCAATTTCTCAATCGGCTGCCGGTCGATGAAGTGTGGAGATGGTTGGCCCGGAGTCGGATCTCTCTCGTTTTTTCGAAAAGAGAAGGCTCCTGCGTCGTTGTCGGAGAATCCATGATGTCGGATACTCCAGTCGGATTGTTAAAAGGCGCAGGAATCGGTTCTATCGAATTTATAAATCCCAAAACCGGCATGCTTCTGCGCGAGGGAAAACACCTGGCGGACGATCTTTCCGCGCTTTTAGAAAAGTCAAAAACGATGAATCCGCGTGCGTGGGCTGTTGAAAATATTTCATCCCAAAGAGCAAGGGAGATCACCACTGAAAAAATAAAATCCGTGATGAACGATCAGTTTAGAGGCGATCTCCTTGATGTTTGTATCCGGGGAGTACTCTGTTATCGAACACCGCCTGTTCCAGAGATAGAGCTTGCTTATCGCCATCTGAGCGAGCAGCACGGGCTGAATTTCAATCTTGTGAGCAATCTTGAAAAGTAACTTCCCGTTCCAGATTCCCCTTCCGCTACCAGCAGCATTTCCTATTGGGACTCAGGCATTCTTTTGCATATGCTCCCGAAAAACCCACTGGCCCAGCTCAAATGCATGACCATGATGGCGAGAGCGACCCCGGGAAGCAAAAACCATTTCCTGGTCGATAGGGTCGCTGCCACACCGATTGCTACTAACCCGGCATAGCTGATGAAGGCGACCGGGGCGGCCCAGCTCAACCAGAGGTTTTCCATTACAATACCCACGATGGTCAGGAAGCTCGCCAAGATGAGGAAGGTAAGAAGCGCCACGGGCAAAAATTGTCGAAGACGAAGTGTTTTTGGGTATCGCTTCAACATTTTGAATTTCCAAAAC
>CALAHF010000221.1 GCA_937891465.1 uncultured Verrucomicrobiales bacterium
GAGAATCCGCATTTCACGGAAACTTCTGATACACTTTCAAAAGCGGGGCTCAACAAGTTGGATCGGGCCGTCTCAAAGCGGACACGTCGAATAGCTTCGGCTGGAGTTTCGCCATATGCCCGCTTGTATTGTTCAGTCAAGGTCTTACGAGTCACAGACACGAGTGAAAGTATTTCTTTAGCCTTCAGCCCGGAACAGGCTTCGCTCTCAATCATGCGGCGGGCGGCTTCGATATCAATATTATGTGTCGTCCCCCCCGTGCTTTCACGCACCACAATTGGCAGCGGTGCCAACGGCCTGGGGGAAGATGGTTTTTTGCCGGAGGATAGCCATTTTTTCATTAGCCGGGCTGCCATTTTTCCAATGCGTCTGCCGCCCATCGGAAAAGAGGAAATAGGTATCATATTGTGGCGTCCTACGATCTGATTTCCGTAGCCGAGAATAGCCAGTTCGCTGGGGATCGCTATATTGTTTACATATCCCACACCTGCTGCCATCACCGCGGCATTGTCATCTTCGCAAAATATCCCGCAGGGCTTCGGGAGTGAGTGGAGCAAATCAGCGACTTCCGTTTCTCTCGAAAAATCCGTGAGTCGACTTGGGTTTTCGTTGATGGGATCTCCTGGCATTTCAAAGGAACCAGTTTCCAAACCACAGGCAATCGCCTGGGCCCGAAAATCGTCCGCCTTTTCCACAAGAGCCTTGCGTTTTCCCAGTTCATGAGACAGAAAATATACTTGGCTCAACCCGGCCTTTTTAAAGTGCTGGATAGCGAATTGACTCGCGAGTTTTTGATCGACAAAGCAACTCAAAACTCGCTTTTCTTTCAACCAATCGGTTCCGCAATTGATCACCGGGATGCCTGCATCGACAGCAAGTCTCAACACTGGATTATCCCAGGCCGCCAGAGAGATAATTCCGGAAAAGGTATTGGCAGGCGCAATGTCAGCGAGCACTTCATCGCCGATAAAATGGATCGGTGTCGGAGCAAATCCCGGACTTACCTCCAAATCTTCAGCCACCCCCCGAATCACGGAGTGCGAAAAATCCAACTGAGCGGGGAACAGGAGAGCCACCCGGGGCTGCATTGGCCCCTTTTTAGAATCTCTACTGTTCTTCATTGAATAACCTTAAATTGGTCGCCATTACCCAAAACGTGAAACGAATTCCCTCGAATAGCAAGCGCTGAATGGAGGGATTGGGTCATCGTTAGTCATGAGTCACCAACTTGAATTTTGTCGAATGGAAACTGGCCCCGGGCGCGAATCTGGCGCAGCTCTTCAGAATGGGGGCTCGGTCACAAATTGAAGGGTTTTTGGAACGTTCTATGGCTTTATTGAAGGTCAGGAGACGATTATTTCCTTCCGTCCTTCGTTTAAAAACCGTTCACAGGGGGGCTTGATTTTCGCGCTTGAAAAAGGAATTTCCTGTCAGTTGTCAGGAATGTATTTATGACTTGGAACAAACATTTAGCGCTATCGGTCTTGATCGCAGCAATGGCTGGAATTGTAACGCCGCCGTCAGCCCATGCCGGTTTTGTAGACAAAGGTGCGGAAGATTGCGATATGACGATAGTGGATTACCGCTGGCCCTGGTGGCCCGAGTCGACCTATTTTGCGCTCTGGTATACCGGCGTCAAACCATCGCAGACTGTTA
>CALAHF010000222.1 GCA_937891465.1 uncultured Verrucomicrobiales bacterium
TTTTAATGATTTTTATGAATTTAATTATTTTCAAAATTTAAGCGTTAAACCACAGCGCGTTTTTTGAGAGAGAGAGAAGTAGACACACACAAACAAACAGTAACTATGAAGATTCCATTCTTTTTCATCGCCGTCCTGACCGCAGTCGCCGCGTTCGGATTTTCGGCTTCAGTTCAGGCGAATCCACCTGCAAAGCAGCAGGTGATTGCACAAGCACCACAAGCACCACAGGCAGCGAATGAAGCAGCTGCAAAATGAAATCCAGACCGCGTTCCAACCAACATGGGCAATTACTGGGATGTAAAACAGTGGGATCGCGAAGGCGGAGCCAATTTCTGGCACGCAACAACCGAATCAAGAACTAAGAGCAGGACTAAAAACGCCAAAAAAGGCGGTCGCCTTGTTAAAAAGGTCTTCAATCGCTAATGCGAAGAATTTAGACATCTTCCCATTCACCATTGCGAGTGAGTGACCATTGCGAGTGAGTGAAAAAATGCCGCCGGCTTTTTTGCGTCGACGCGGCTTCTGGCGAAAACGGGTTTACAAACCGTCAAAAACGATGATATTCCGCGCCCGAGCAAAAAAGAACCGCCGTAGGTCCTCTGGAACCGGTTTTTTCTAGGAAAAAACCGAAAATGCTCACCAGAAGGGAAACCCGGCAACCCATAAAATACATGTCAGTAAAACTAGCCCCATTCGAAGTTCCGAATCGTCTCGTCAAAGACGAAGATTCAGCGACCGAAACCTACGCCCAATTCACCGCCGAGCCATTTGAAGCGGGATACGGACACACTATTGGAAACAGCCTCCGCCGAGTGCTGCTTTCATCACTTGAAGGTGCCTCCATCACATCCGTAAAAATTGCAGGCGCCCAGCACGAATTCACCAGCCTTCCAGGCGTGGTTGAAGACGTCACCGAGATCGTTCTGAACCTCAAGCAGATCAAATTCAAGCACTTCGATGCGAAGGAGCCAGCAACGCTTTCTCTTACAGTTGATAAGGTCGGTCCTGTGACCGCTGGTGATATTGAAGAAATTTCTCAGTATCATGTCGTAAATCCAGATCACGTGATCTGCACGCTCGACAAAAAGACCAAGTTTTCCATCGACATGGAAGTGCGCGTTGGTCGTGGCTTTAACAAGTCCGACGAGAACAAGCACCCTGAAATGCCAATCGGCGTTATTCCGATCGATTCTATTTTCTCACCGGTTATTCGTGTGAAGTACGCAGTTGAGAACACTCGGGTTGGTCAGCGCACCGACTACGACAAGCTCAACATGGAAGTTTGGACCGATGGCCGCCTTGAGCCACATGACGCCCTTCTTCAGGCATCCGCTATTCTTCGTCACCACCTCGACGTATTCGTTAATTACGATGATGACGCAATCGAGATCGATGCAGCACCAGACGCACCAACCGAGGGCGATTCAGAACTCAAGAAGCTCCTCAACATGAGCGTCAACGAGATCGAACTCTCCGTTCGTGCTGCCAATTGCCTCAACAATGCAAACATCACGTCCGTTGGACAGCTTGCGCTTAAATCTGAAGCAGAAATGCTTAAATACCGTAACTTCGGTAAGAAGTCGCTCAACGAGATCAAAGACAAGCTCCAGGAGCTTGGGCTTGGACTTGGCATGGCGCTTGATCCGAGCTTGCTTGAGCAATCATTCTCCGCTCCATTGCTCGGAGCTGACAAATCATCCGAAGGCCCGGGCTTGGCATCGCTTATTGCGGCCAACCTTGGTAACAACGGTTAATTGACCCATCCCACGAACTGATTTTCTGAAATGAGACACGGACGTAAAACTGTAAAACTCCAGCGGAAGAAAGCCCATCGCGAGGCGCTTATCCGCAATCTGGCCTGTAGCCTGATCGATCACTCACGAATCCGCACGACATTGGCGAAAGCCAAGGCGTTGCGTCCATTCGCTGAGAGACTTGTCACGCTTGGCAAAACCAATTCCCTTCACAGCCGCCGTCGCGCGATTTCACTTCTTGGCAGCAATCAGCTGGCCCAGCGTAGTGTTAAATCGCTCTTCGACAGCATCGCACCAGCATCTGCTGATCGTCAGGGAGGTTATTGCCGCATCATCAAACTTGGCCAGCGCAAAGCTGACTCCGCTCCGATGGCATTCATCGAGTGGGTCGACGTTGACGCAACCATTGGTGATGACGAAGACGAGGTCGAAGAGACCGCAGAAGCAGCCAAGACTGAAGAGTCCTAAACTGATTCTCCAGATCTAAAATAATTCCGAAAACGCCGATTTGCGAAAGCAGGTCGGCGTTTTTTCGTATTCACGAAGCAACCCTATCCGTTCGACGAGCAGACCCTATTGGATCGAAACGGCTCCACGAATCAATAGGGTATGTTCATCGAACTGACCCTTTTGGTTCGTAGAAATCGTAAAGCGTTAGATTTGAAAAAAACCCAATTCCCGAAAATTCCTCCCCAATTCTTTCAAATTCCCGTTAAATCGGATCGTTGATCGCCATGAACCATTCCGAATCCAAAGCACTGCGAAAAAATCTCGTCGATTGCCTCGGCGGCCCGTTTCCTGACCCGTGCGATTTGAATCCTCAGATTCGCGAAACGATTCAAAAAGACGGCTTCCGAATCGAGTCCGTCACTTACGAAGCTGAGCCGGGCGATGCGATTCCCGCCTATTTGTTGATTCCCGATTCTGTATCCGAAAACAATCCCGCGCCCGGCATCGCGGTTTTGCATCAGCACGCGGGGCAGTGGGATTTAGGAAAAAGCGAACCGGCCGGTCTCGCCGGCGATCCGATGCATCACACCGGAGAGGCCTTCGCAAAACTCGGTTACGTTGTTTTGTGTTCCGACGCGCTTTGTTTTGAGGACCGGCAGGATCCTGATCAGAAATTGGAAGGCGGAGATTTCGAGCGATTCGAATTTCTCCGATACGTTGTTGCCGGAAAATCGATGGCCTGGAAAAACGTGCTCGATATGCGCCGCTCGCTCGATTTTCTCGTGTCACGCCCCGAAGTCGATGTTGATCAGCTCGGTTGTTACGGTCATTCGATGGGCTCGACTCACACGTGGCTTGTCGGCCCGCATGAACCGCGCTTGAAAGCACTGGTGGGGAATTGTTGTCTGCCGACATATTCCGCGATTCACGAAGAAAAGCTGCTGCATTGCTTTCCTAATTTCATTCCCGGCTGGAAGCAATTTGGCGACACACCGGAAATCGCCGCGCTCATCGCACCGCGAGCCTTGCATCTAAATTTCGGGGAACTCGACCACGGAAGTCCGATCGAACAGGCGCGGGCAGGAATTGAGCGAATCGAAAAAGCCTACGCCGATCATGGCGCAGCTGAGAATTTCACGCACTTCATTCAGCCTGATGTTGGCCACGTACTGTCCGACAAAATGTGGAAACAGACGCGTGATTTTTTTGAGAAGCATCTTGGATTGTGAAACCGGGGGAGGCGACGGTTCACAATACGCGCGTATTCACAGCTGCCGTCGCTTTTCCGTAATCAACCTGGAGCCGCTTCACGTCGTCTCCGGTGAAGTGAAAAATGTCGCAATGTCGTCCCTGCAATTTGATGGTGAATTTTTTCGAGCCGCACGTGACTTCAGATTCACTGTTCGCGTCTTCGGCTTGCCACGGATTCATTGCGAGGACGATCCATTCGTTGTCGGAAACCTGGCGTAGTTTTAAGAGTGGGCGTTTTTCATTCCATGACACATGAGCGGGTTCGTCATCGGTTGCGGGGAGGGCTTTGGCATTTTTTTCAGAAAGATCAGCGATGCGGCCGAGGCTGTCGGTGTAGATCGGAAGGTTGCCGTAAAGCGTTTTGCCTTTGGATTGCGGCTCCCAGCCCCAGAGGACATTGCCTTTTGCGCCGTAAAAATAGGGAACGACGGCCATCGCGTCGGCAATCTACGGTTTCAATTCCTGACCGGCCAGCGCCTTGTTTCCGTTGTGAAAACGCAGCCAGGAATACGCATAGACCGGCTTTTCGCCAAACTGACGGGTGCGTTTAAAATTCTCTCCTACGTTCGACGCCATGTAAAAGATCGAGCCTGGGTCATCATAAAAAACGTAAATGCTGGCGATGTAGAAATCGACGTGGGGATCGATGAATTTCCAAAACGCGCCATCGAGCGCATGCGTTCCGTCGATCTGATTCGCATCTTTTCCGGCGATTCCCCAATAATCGCGGCGGAAGGGTTGAGGGCCGTAAAGACCGGTCGGCAGATCGGGCAGGGCTTCCTTTCCCCACTTGCACGGCAGCCAAAACCACTCCGCCCATTTGGCGAGATAGGCTTCTTGAAATTCTTCGATCGTCGTCGCACCACTCGCTTTTTTTGTGGCGGGATCGGCGAAGGCTTTCTCGATGTCCTGCTCAAACGCGAATTCGATATCGTGAACGAAAATGCTCGTTTCGTCCGCGACGACGTTTGGTTTATTGGCAATCAGGCCAACATTTTACCGAAGGATCTCTTCAAAAATTTCGGGCATGTCCCACGGATTGGTTGCGACATGGCCATTGCGCTGCGGGTAGGTGCTGATGTTGCGTTTCTGTTTTCCAGGGTAATCGGAGAAATCGCCGAGTAAATTCACGGGATCAAATCCGTGTTTCAGCGCATCGACCTGATGAAGCTGTGCGCCATTCACATCCCAGAACGCGCGGAGGCCACCGTTCATTTTCACGTTTCGGATTGCATCCCAGCCTTCTGCTGTCGCGGGATCGGTTTGGGCAGTGGATACGACCGCGATCCCTGACAATAAGACGGTGAAAATGAGAGTGGGTATTTTCATACAACTGATGAATGGAGCGAATCGTCGTCGTGGTCAATTGCGGAATCCCGTTCGCTGTTTTTGAAGAAAATGCTGGGACGTCTTGCGAATGCATGATTTCATTTTGACCTAATGAATGATTCCGATCCGATTGCAGTTATTGAAACACTTTATTCCGCTGTCGTTGCTGATGTCCTCGATTCCATGGGACATCGGAACCAGATCCTGAGTGCGGATATCCACGCGCTGACGCCTTCGGAAAAAGTCTGTGGCCGTATTTTCACCGCGAAATGCCAAACGATTTCTGAAACTCCCGACGAGCCCTACAAACTCGAAATGGAGGCGATCGATACGATGAAGAAAGGCGATGTGTTCGTCGTCGATGCGGGCTACGACCGGACTTGCGGGCTCTGGGGCGAATTGCTGACGACCGCGTGTATCGCAAAAGGCGTTCGCGGAATCGTGATGAGTGCCTGCAGTCGTGATTTATGGGCGTTGAATCAGCTGGATTTTCCCGTGTTCGGAATTGGCAAGCATCCTGGCGATAGCATGGGCCGCGCGGACATTTCTGTGATCGGTCAGCCGATCGAAATCGACGGCGTTGCTGCGAAGAATGGCGACTTCATTCTGGGAGATTTGGATGGCGTGGTCATCATCCCACAGGAATGCGCTGATGAAGCTCTTCGGCTCGCGGCAGAAAAAGTAGCGGGCGAAAATGTAGTTCGCAATGAACTGGCTGCTGGAGCTTCTGTTTCGGCGGTTTTCAAAAAACACGGAATTTTGTAAGCTGATGCCTAAAATTTTCATCGCCGGTTTGTTTCACGAAACGCACACGTTTCTGGAGAAACTGACAGAGCTTTCCGATTTCGAAATCCGGAAGGGGGAACCGTTGCGCGAATGTCAGGGCGACAGTTCGCCAATGGGCGGTGCGTTGGAATTTTTCGCGAAACGCGATTACGAAATTGTTCCCGGCCCCGATTATCGAGCAGTTCCCAGCGGAACGGTGAAAACGGAAGTGATTGATCGATTCTGGGCTGAATTTTCAGAGTCGTGGAATCCGAACGTCGATGGGATTTTTCTGGTGCTTCACGGCGCGATGGTTTCGGAGGGAATTCTAGATGTGGAAGGCGAGATCTTGCGACGGATTCGGGAGCTTCGTGGCGCTGCGGAGCTGCCGATTTACGGAGTTTACGACCTGCACGCGAATTTTTCCCAGGCAATGGCAAGCCATGCGGATTGTCTTGTCGGCTATCGGGAGAACCCGCATTCCGATGCGCGTGAAGCGTGCGTTCGTGCAGCGGCGTTGATGGATGATGAGTTTCAAACAGGTTCGCCGCGACCGGTGATGGCTTATCAAGGAACTGATTTGGTATGGGCTCCAACAGCAACGGGAACCGCTGATGATCCGATGTGTTCGTTGGAAGCGATGGCCAGGCAGATGGAAGTGGAAGCTGCCGATTCGATTCTCGCGATCAGTGTAAATGCCGGTTTTGCTTTTGCCGATACTCCGGATACGAGAGTGAGTTTTACCGCCGTGACTCGAGCACCCGATGACATGACCGCGTTGGACGCGTTGGCGGCACTCGCAAATGAACTCAATCCAGTTCCGGCGGTCGCGGACTTGCCGGTCGATAAAGTCATGTCTGAAATCGTCGCCAATCCGATCGAGGGCGTCACGATTCTCACTGAGCCGAGCGATAATATCGGAGCGGGGGCTCCGGGTGACACAACGGGATTGCTGCGTGCGTTGATCAAATATGACGTCGAAAATTCGGCTATTTCGATCTACGATCCTGACGCGGTTTCAATGCTTAAAAATTGTGATATCGCCGAAAAAAGAACGCTCGGAATTGGTGGGAAGGGGAGTCAGTTTGATGAAGGGCCGGTTGAAATCGACGTCGAATTGATTTCTAAAAGTGACGGGCACTTTGAGCTCGTCGACAAAAATAGTCATCTCGCGTCGATGTCGGGAGACACTTTTGAAATGGGGCCGTGTGCCGTCGTGCGGCATTGCGGCATCACGATTTTGCTGACAAGCGAACGGGTTCCGCCTTTTGATCTGGGGCAATGGACAAGCCAAGGGATCGATCCAGCGAAGCTCAGCGTGATCGTCGTGAAAGCCGCCGTCGCCCATCGCCAAGGCTACGACCCGATGATGGCGCGGACGTTCGCTGTCGATACACCGGGGCCGTGTCGGAGTGATTTGTCTCAGTTCGAATTCGTGAACAGGCGGATTACTTCAACGGCCGAATCTTAACATTCCGAAACCAGCACGGATCTTTGTGATCGGTCAGCAAAATGTGGCCGGTCACTTTTTCACCAAATCCGGGATATTTTTTGAATTTCGTTTCCGGAACTTGAGTCATGATCGCATCGCTGCCGCAGTCGTATTCGAGAACCTTCGCGCCATTCAGCCAATGCTCGACGTGGTTTCCGTTCACGACGATTCGTGAGGTGTTCCATTTACCAAACGGCTTCATCGGCTTATCTGCAGCCGGTTTTGCAACCAAGTAAAAGGACGCCGTGCTGGAAAATTCATCGTGAGCCGTGGCGTCATCCGTCATCTGGTATTCGTGGCCGACGGTGGCTTTTCGTTCTTCGGTGATGAAATATTTCACGCCGTTGTTGCCCTTTTCGAGGATTTTCCATTCCCACGCAAATTCGAAATTCTCGTAGGTTTTGATCGTCATAATGTCGCCGCCACGAACGCTGGCTTGTTTGTGAAGCGTTCCGTTTTCCACGACCCATCCAGCTTTCGGGAAGTCCTTCGTTTTATAACTGCGCCATCCGTCGACCGATTTCCCATCAAACAGGAGCTTCCAACCCTCAGCTCTCTCAGCATCAGTCAGCGTATTTGGTTCTGCCGCGACAATAAAATGTGTAGCGAGCGAGAGCAGTAGGAAAATGGTATTTTTCATGAATTACGGGAATTCATGATCTTGAATCGGTCAATTCACGCCTTTCTGCAACGTCGTCCATTTTCCGGTGGCGAACTGAAAAAAACTTTGGTTAGATTCGGGCATGGCTGACTCAATCATCACCCTTGGCATTTTTGAATCCGATGACGGTCCTTGTTGGATCGTGGCGGAATCGTCCGTCGATGATCTCGCTGAATTAGAAGATCTCGGTGCAGATGCGATCGAGGAAAACAATACTCTCGAGAGTTTTCCGTCCGAAGACGAAGATCAGGCGTTTAATTTCGCGATGTCCGCCGCAAAAGAACAAAAGAAGACACTGTATCGATTTATCATCCTCGCGGATGATGACGAGATCGAGGAGATCGCTGATTTTAGCAACGCATAGGGATTTTTGCTGCCTGACCGAATTGATTCATCGATTTATCCCATTTGGTCGTTTTTTTTTCACGATCAAACCCTATCGAATCGTTAGACAGACCCTGTTGGGTCGTGGAATGTCTGCACCATGTCGCATCCAAAATTGAACGAGTGGGTCGAAGAAATTCGAGAACTTTGCCAACCAGAAAATGTAGAATGGTCGGATGGATCGGAAGAAGAATGGGAACGCCTTACCCAACTGATGGTTGATGGCGGAACGTTTACGCGATTGAATCCTGACAAGCGGCCGAATTCGTTTTTGGCGCTGTCGGACCCAAAGGATGTGGCCCGGGTTGAGGATCGGACGTTTATCTGCTCGAAGCGGAAAGATGATGCCGGGCCTTCGAATAACTGGATGGCTCCTGCGGAAATGCACATGAAGATGAATGAGATGTTTGCGGGCTGCATGAAGGGCCGGACGATGTATGTCGTGCCGTTTTGCATGGGGCCGCTCGATTCGGACATGTCGATTATCGGTGTGGAGATAACGGACTCGCCGTACGTTGTCGTGAATATGAAAATCATGACACGGATGGGCACGGCAGTGCTCGATGCGCTCGGCGATAATGGTGAATTTGTGCCTTGTGTCCACACCGTCGGAATGCCGCTGGAAGAAGGTCAAGTTGATGTCCCATGGCCATGCAATGAGGAAAAATACATCGTTCATTTCCCCGATGAAAGTGAGATCTGGAGCTACGGCTCTGGATATGGTGGCAACGCTCTTTTGGGCAAGAAATGCCTCGCCCTACGGATCGCAAGCGTAAAAGCGCGCGACGAAGGCTGGATGGCTGAGCACATGCTGATCTCCGGTGTGGAAAATCCTGAAGGCGAAAAACGATACGTCGCCGGAGCTTTCCCAAGTGCCTGCGGAAAGACGAATTTTGCGATGTTGATCCCGCCTGAAAATTATGTAAAAGAAGGCTGGAAAGTAACCACCGTCGGCGATGATATTGCCTGGCTGCGCCCTGGTTCGACCGGTAAATTGCACGCGATCAACCCCGAGGCAGGGTATTTCGGCGTGGCTCCGGGAACGTCCTGGAAATCAAACCCAAACGCGATGGAATCGATGCGGGCCAATGCGATTTACACTAATGTCGCGCTTACCGAAGATGGCGATGTGTGGTGGGAGGAACTTACGGAGGAACCACCCGCAAACCTCACCGATTGGAAGGGAAAACCGTGGACACCGAATTCAGAAACGCCTGCGGCCCACCCGAATTCACGGTTCACCGCTCCTGCTTCACAATGCCCCGCGATCGATCCTGAATGGGAAAATCCTGAGGGTGTTCCGATTGATGCAATTATTTTTGGCGGCCGTCGCGCAACGACCATGCCGCTGGTATTCCAGGCATTTAACTGGGTTCACGGCGTGTTTCTCGGGGCAAACCTCGGTTCAGAAATGACAGCTGCAGCCGAAGGAGCCGTTGGAAAAATTCGTCATGACCCGTTCGCGATGTTGCCTTTCTGCGGATATAACATGGGTGACTACTTCTCACATTGGCTCTCGATGCGGAAGGAAATCAAAGAGCTTCCGCGGATTTTTCATGTGAACTGGTTTCGCAAAGATGCTGACGGGAAATTCATGTGGCCCGGATTTTCGGAAAACATGCGGGTATTGCACTGGATTTTTGATCGCGTGAGCGGACGAGGAAAAGGTCACGAATCGCAGCTTGGCTGGGTGCCTCACTACCGTGAGTTGAATTTTGAGGGGCTTGATTTTTCATTCGAAAAGTGGAAGAAACTCATGAACGTGAATGAAGACGAATTCCGTCAGGAATTGCTGTCCGAGGCGGAGCTTTATCTCCAGTTGTATGACCACCTTCCCAAGGAGCTTATTTTCCAGCGGGAGCTATTGGCTGGACGGATTTGAGGCGGCCCAAATTAGGATTCGACGTTGACCGGTCAGGCATAACAGCCTACCGATTGCGCAAAATTTAACGTATTAACTACAGCAAAACATGTCTTCAAATCCAACCATCATATACACGAAAACCGATGAAGCGCCTATGTTGGCGACCTACTCGTTCCTGCCGATTGTTCAGGCATTTTCGAAGTCTTCAGGAGTAAATGTTGAGACGCGTGACATTTCGTTGGCCGCACGGATCTTGTCAAACTTTGCGGATTTGTTGCCTGAAGGTCAGCAGGTCGCAGATGCCTTGTCTGAACTTGGTGATTTGGCAAAAACGCCAGAAGCGAACATCATCAAACTCCCGAATATTTCGGCTTCGGTTCCTCAGCTGAAGGACGCGATTGCTGAGCTTCAAGGCCATGGATTTGCACTTCCTGATTATCCGGAAAATCCTCAGACGGACGCAGAAAAAGACGCGCAGGCTCGTTATGATCGCGTCAAAGGTTCCGCAGTGAACCCGGTTTTGCGCGAGGGAAATTCCGATCGTCGCGCTCCGAAAGCGGTGAAGGAATACGCCAGAGCAAATCCTCATCGCATGGGTGCTTGGTCGGCCGATTCGAAAACGGATGTCGCCACAATGAGCGCTGATGACTTTTGTTCGAACGAGAAGTCTGTCACAATCGATCAGGCAACCGTCGCGAAAATCGAGCAAGTTGCTGAAGATGGCACCGTTACCGTTTTAAAAGACTCGCTTCCGCTTTTGGCTGATGAAATCATCGACGGTACGGTCATGCGAAAAGCCGCGCTGGTGAAATTTCTCAAAGATCAAGTCGCCCGGGCGAAGGATGAAGGCATCCTCTTCTCGCTGCACATGAAAGCGACGATGATGAAAGTCAGCGACCCGATTATTTTTGGCCATGGCGTGAACGCTTACTTTTCGGATCTCATCGTAAAACACGCGGATGTGATCGAAGAACTCGGCGTCGATTTCAAAAACGGATTTGGCGATCTCATTTCGAAAATCGGTGCGCTTCCGGCTGACAAAAAAGCCGAGATCGAAGCCGACATTCAGTCTGCTTACGACAATGGCCCTGATTTGGCGATGGTGAATTCCGACAACGGAATCAGCAACTTGCACGTGCCTAGTGATGTCATTATTGATGCTTCCATGCCTGCGATGATCCGAACATCCGGCCAAATGTGGGACAAAGACGGCAAGCAAAAAGACACCCTCGCGGTGATCCCTGACAGCTGCTACGCCGCGATTTATAGGGCAACGATCGATTTCTGCAAAAAGAACGGCGCGTTTGATCCAACCACCATGGGCACCGTGCCGAACGTTGGTTTGATGGCGCAAAAGGCGGAAGAATACGGGTCGCACGACAAAACTTTTGAGATCGCCGCCGCTGGAAAAATCCGCGTTGTTGATGGGGAAGGAAAGACGCTAATCGAGCACGATGTGGCTGAAGGCGACATCTGGCGTGCGTGTCAGGCGAAGGACGCACCGATTCAAGATTGGGTGAAACTGGCTGTGAGCCGTGCTCGTGCGACGGGAAATCCGGCTGTTTTCTGGCTCGACGAAGATCGTGCTCACGATGCGGAGATCATTAAAAAAGTCGGCGTTTACCTTGGGGATCACGATACCGAAGGCCTCGAATTTCACATCCTTTCTCCGGAAGAAGCGACTCACTTCACATTGGAGCGAATCAAAAAAGGCGAAGACACCATTTCTGTGACCGGAAACGTCTTGCGCGATTACCTCACCGATTTGTTTCCAATTCTGGAAGTGGGAACGAGTGCGAAAATGCTCTCAATTGTTCCCTTGATGAACGGCGGAGGCCTTTTTGAAACAGGTGCTGGCGGATCTGCGCCAAAGCACGTTCAGCAGTTCACTGCCGAAAATCACCTGCGTTGGGATTCGCTCGGTGAGTTCCTCGCCTTGGCCGTTTCTTTCGAGCATTTGTCCGAAAAATACGACAAGCCAAAAGTGAAAATCCTCGGCGAGACGCTCGACGATGCGACCACCAAGTATTTGCTGAACGACAAATCGCCGTCGCGAAAAGTTGGCGAAGCGGATAACCGGACCACCCACTTCCACATCGCGATGTATTGGGCTGAGGCGCTTGCCGCTCAGGATTCCGATTCTGATTTGAAAGCCGAGTTTGCCCCAATCGCAGAGTCGCTTGCCGCGAAAGAAGATGAAATCGTCGCTGCGCTCAATGAAATTCAAGGCAACGCCGTTGATATCGGTGGTTACTTCCAGCCAAACGATGACAAAGCGAATGCTGCGATGCGTCCGATTGCAGCGTTGAATGCGATCATCGACGCCGTTTAATTTTTACGAATCAACAGGGCAACAAGCTGGCTTGCCAGTGGTCTGAGGATTCTCGCGAAGCGGAACCGAAAGACAGCCCTACGAATTAATAGGGTAGGTTCGACGAACAGACCCTGTTGATTTGTTGTGGGTAATCGATATCCCGATTCATGACGAAATGTGGGATTGCGCTTTGAGAGGAAAGTGGTCAAGATTCGGGCTTCAACTTTTTTCCTGATTTTATCCTGTTATGAATTCGACCGTTGTCCGCCTTTCTTTGATGATGTTTATCCAGTTTTTTGTCTGGGGAACTTGGTTTTCGACTATTAACCAAGCGCTGGCATCGAATCAGTTGGGTGATTTTATTGGAGGGACCTATGGAACGGTTCCGTTGGGGGCCATTTTTGCTCCGTTGTTTCTCGGTATCATTGCGGATCGATTTTTTCCATCCCAACGAGTAATGGGGGTTCTTTTTCTGATCGGCGGCGTGCTGATGTATTTCGCTGGGAATGCAGCGGAAGCGGGCAATGGGCCGCTCATGGTGAATCTTTTCCTCGGCCACATGCTGTGCTACATGCCGACATTGGGACTTGGAAACACGATTGCTTTCACTCATTTGAATCGAATCGATTTTCCAAAAATTCGGGTCTGGGGAACGATCGGTTGGATTGCCGCAGGCCTTGCCGTTGGGTTTCTCGGTTGGAGTTCGAATTTGGATATCATGAAACTCGCCGCGGGGAGCTCGATTGTTCTCGGCGTTTTTGCTTTTTTTCTGCCTCACACGCCTGCACCTGCTAAAGGCCAGAGAATCGATCTTCGAGCGTTGTTGATGCTTGATGCCTGGAAGCTGCTCAAAAAGCCTTCGTTCTTTGTGTTCATCGTTTGCTCCGGTTTAGTCTGCATTCCATTGGCCTATTACTTCGGCGCAACAGGCAATTATCTGACGAATGCCGGATATGAGGAAGCGGCTTCGACAATGACGATTGGCCAGATGTCAGAGATCTTTTTTATGCTTCTGATTCCGTTTTTCTTCCGTCGACTTGGTGTGAAATGGATGATCTTGGTCGGGATGTTGGCGTGGGTTGCCCGTTATCTCTTGTTTGCTTATGGCGCTCCGGATCAAGTGGTTTGGATGCTGTTTCTCGGCATCGCACTTCACGGAATCTGCTACGATTTCTTTTTCGTCACTGGCTTCATGTATACCGATACAGTGGCTCCTAAGGAGGTGCGGAGTCAGGCGCAAAACATGCTCGTTTTCATTACTCAAGGCATCGGGATGTATATCGGATATGGCATCGTTTTCGGTCTTTCGATTTTCGGTTTGAAGATTTACGACGGCAAGTTTGGTGACGTTGCTGGATACGGACCGTTGAATGATGCGATGGGGGCTGCTCGTGGCACAGGCGAAGAGCTGACGTATTTCCAGAAGATGGCGAAGATGTTCACCGTCGACATGCCTGAAAAAGTGGACGGAAATCTTGTCACTACCGCAATGGAGCAGTGGAAAACGTTCTGGTTTGTTCCAGCGATCATGGCGGGTGTCATCGCGGTTATTTTCTTCCTCACGTTCTGGGATAAAACGAAAGTGGGTAACGAAGACGACGACGCGTAAATCGATTTTTAATTCGACATGGCGACGTTAAAAATTGCAGGGGTCAATTTTGATCACTTCCACATGGGCGATCTGTTGCGGATGGTTCACGAGCATCCGAACGCGGAAATCGTTGGGATTTCCGACGAGCAGCCGGAACGAATGTTGGAGGCTCAGTCAAATTTTGGGCTGACGGATGATCAGGTTTTTACGGATTACTCTGAGTGTCTCGAAACGACGAAACCCGATGTAGTGATCCTATGTCCGGCGGCGGCTAGACACGCTGAATGGACTGAAAAAGTCGCGCCGTTTGGCGTTCACATTTTGATGGAAAAGCCTTTCGCAGCGACACTGGCTGAAGCAGATCGGATGATCGCTGCAATGGCGAAAAGTGGAAAGGAATTGGCGATCAATTGGCCGCTGCGCTGGGTGGCTTCGCATGTGAAAACGCAGGAACTGATTAGCGGGGGCGCGATCGGTGACGTGCAGGAAGTTCACTTTTATGACGGAAATCGTGGGCCGCTTTGGCATGGCGCGGACAAGATTGAGCATGAGCCGACGGATGCGGAAAAAGATGCGAGTTGGTTTTATAAAAAGGCTGAGGGAGGCGGTAGTTTGCAGGACTATCTGGGATACGGCACCACTTTGGGAACCTGGTTTCACGACGGAAAAAAACCGAGCGAGGTGATGGCGATGTGGAATTTGAATTCCAAAAATGATGGGCTCGAAGTGGATGAGCACAGCGTGACCGTGGCGCGATATCCCGGTGTGGGATTGTCGAAATTTGAAACCCGCTGGGGAACGTTTTCGGACCCATGGGTGACCCAACCGCAGCCGGTTTGCGGGTTTGTGATCAAAGGAACGGAGGGCACGATTGCGAGTCCCGATTATGCCTCGACCGTCAGGTTGCAGAATGTGGATCATCCGGAGGGCATCGAAATTGAGGTGCTGCCGCTCGAAGCTCCTTTCGCGAATCCCGTTCAATATTTTTTGGATTGTCTCGAAAGCGGCGCGCCGATTGAAGGCCCGCTAAGCATTGAAATGTCTCGAATTGGGCAGGAGATTGTTGATGCTGCGTTTCAAAGTGCGGAAGAGGACAGGGCGGTTCGGCTTTGACTTCCCCAATTCCCGATTAGAATAGTCGGGAATACTCGTGAAAATTTCTAAAAAAGCCGAATACGCGTTGCGAGCGATGGTAATCCTCGCTGATTCGCCACCGAACAAGCCCCACCAAATTCAGGATTTGGCGCAAAAAGGCTCGGTTCCGGTGAAATTTCTTGAGCAAATTTTGCTGATGCTGAAACGTTCCGGGCTTCTCAAAAGCAAGCGGGGTATTGGCGGTGGCTATCAGCTCAACCGCGAAGCGCGGACAATTTCGGTCGCGGAGGTGATCCAGGCAATCGATGGAACTTTGTGTTCGCTGGCTCCGAATGCGGCGGATTTACCGGATTTTCGAGGGGCTAATGGGCTTCACGAAACATTGCAAAAAATCGACAGCACGGTGAATGAGCAACTTTGGGCCCAGTCGTTGGAGGACATTTTGGAGTCCGAGTCCGCCGCGGGTGCCGGTTTTATGATTTGATCAAATCACCCGACGGTGACAACCCGCTTCAATTTGGTGAACAGAAGCTGCGTCTCGATTTTCTCGGGCGGCAGATTAATCATTTTGGAAAGTACTTCACGATAGGTTTCGAGCTGTGGCCGATAGGTGTCGACTTTTGCGGCCAAGGCAGAGGCGCTTCCATCGGAAATTTGATCGGTTTTGAAATCGAGAATGGTGGCTTTGTCGGATTCAATAACGACACGATCAAACGTTCCTGAGAGCCATTCTTCACCCAATAAAATTTCAAATCGTCTTTCAAGCCAGCATGTTGCTTCGTCGGAAGGTTTGCTCAATGCCGTGCGGATTTCATCAACAGCGAGACAGGTTTCGACTTCTTTGAGCGCTTGTTTTTTCAGATGGTCGTCGTCAGCGGTAATGGCGGCAAATGTCGCAGTCAATTCGTCGGAACTGACAGCATCCAGCCATTCGATTTTTTCAAAAAAAGCGTGAACCAAAGTTCCGTAATTTCGCGCATCGCGACCTGATCGGCTGAACAATTGCGCTGCGGAAACTGTCCGCATTTCTGAACCACTCGGCGTGCGACGGCGCGGACGTTTGCGATCGATATCCTTAATCTTAATCGATTGTTCGGTCTCCGAATCAGATCCGGTTGGAATTTCTTTTTGCCGATCCGTATACCAGTTCCAATTCGTGGTCGGGCCATCGTTTTCGTAAATCACATCGACCTCGAGGCCGCCGTGAAGCGTCTTCGATTCTGGTTCATCCGCCGACAAACAGCGGTCCAGTAAATAGATGAAATTCTTCGAAGTGGACTTTTTGTTGGGTGGCTCGGAAATCAAATAGTTCGCCTGACGAGCCCGAGTCAGAGCGACGTAAAATTTGCATAGGTTTTCATAGGCGGACCCGGCTTCACCCTCAGTCCGAAAGTCGCTGAGCACTTCATCAGCTTCAACAATCATCGTCGTGGGTAAGTCGTAAACCCATTCGACTTGCCGCTCCGCATTTCGTTTCACGCCGATGTTATTTCTAACCGAAGTCATTTTTGTGCCGCTCAAATCGGGAAGGATCACCGCATCAAAAGTGAGACCTTTCGATTTGTGAACCGTCATGATTTGCACCGCTCCTTTTGTATCGGTTTCGCGAATCGTAAATCGCTCGGCGTAGCTGATAAATTCATCGATATCACGGCTGCCGCTTTGATCGAAAATCCGCGCGGCGAGTGCCAGTTCCTCGGCACGATTTCGCGAGAACGTGCTCAGTTCGAGTCCTGATTTCTCCAGCTCATCGGCCCATGACCGCAGGCAGGCTTCAAAGCCTTGTTCGAAAATTTCGCGTAGAACACGATCCGCAACTTGGCCTCGGCCGAGTTCCTCGTTTTCAAAAACGTCAGCAAAAGGCGTCATGCCGAGGTGATGCCACGCGAAGGTATTTCCGGGATGACCGGCAAATTTCAGGAGGCTCAGCAACGCGAGTGTCAGGGGATTATCCGTCGCGATGTGAATGTCCGCTTCGCTCATCACCGGAATATTCGATTCCGAATTTGCCCGAATGTAATCTACAAGCGCCTGACTCACCTTGTTGGTCTGAACTAAAATCGCGCACGAAATTCCGCGATTGATCGGATCAATCTCTTCGAGCAACGCTACCACCACGGCGAATTTGTCTTCCTGCTGAACCTTTTTTCCGTCGGTGTAAGGCTGCGGATTGATCCAACCGCAGTATCCGGGTAAATCGGAATTCGGAGGTGCCACAATATGCTCGCCCCATTTCCAGCGCTTCATCGCCGCATCGGGAAACCCCATTTCATCAAAGTGTGAATTCTTCGTGAAAATTAAGTTGGCCGTGTCGATCACGTCATGCCCCGAGCGCCATGAAACATTGAGGTCACGCTTCAGAATATGCGCGCCCGGCTTGTCGCCACCGTATTTTTTGAAAATGTCCTCGAACAGCTTGGTGTCGCCGCCGCGCCACGAGTAAATAGCCTGTTTCACATCACCTACCTGAAACAAACTGCGCTCGCCTTCGGGATCCTGAACCGCTTCATCGACGAGGTTCTCGATGACATTCCACTGCATCACGTTGGTGTCCTGAAATTCATCGAGCAGCCAGTGATCGTATTGCGAATCAAGCCGGTAATCGATTCGCATCCGCGTGTCGTCGCCGGGAATTTGCGACAAAATTGGCGCGGGATGATCGTTTCCAAATTCATGGCCAGCGAGAATTAGCTCCATGTCCTGAAACGTCAGTTGGCCTCTCCGCCGTACGAGTTGGGCGTAGGCCGCTTCATAGCGCGAAAGGATTTCCCACATTCCGTGAGTCCGTTTCAGCTTGGTTTCCAGTTCAGCGCCGATCAGCTTTCGGGTGATGTCAGTCAAAGTTCGGCAGACTTCGCCTTTCAATTCGTATTTTTTCCCGCCAATTGGAAAGGCTGCGTCACCGCGTAGAATGCCGGGCCAGAATTTCAGCAGCGCCTTTAAAAAATAATCGACCCTTGCTGGGAGGGGTGAACCCGCATTGTGAGCGGGAGCTTGCTCACGAAACTCATTCCAAAAATCCCACTGCTTTTCGGTGATCGCGTCGTCTTTTTCCAGCTGAGCAAAAAGTCGCGAAAAAAGCGCGTCCAGATTGTCCGTCACGCCAAACCAATCGGAGCCTTCCGGCCAGACGGCATCGACATTTCCCCACTTTTCGACTGAGGCGGCCTGCAAATAAACTTCGTGCTGATCTTCGACAAACTGATCGAGAACGCGGCGAATTTTTGATTCTTCTTTACCAAACGTTGCTTGTCGAAACGCTTCCAGAAATTCCTCTTGCGCGTCATTCACGCCATACGGCTGACGTTTGAAGACGTGCTGATAAACCTGCTGTCGGGCAATCGCCGCTAGGTGATCGTCAATGACTTCGAAATCTCCGGCGAGGCCAAATTCCGCAGGAAACGTTCGCAATATATTCGAGAAAAAACTGTCCAGTGTATTTAGGAAAAGTCGCGGCATCCGATCGATGAAAACGCGGAGCAATTCGCGATATTTCCCCTGGTCGAGCTTCGAAAGCACGGGATAAAGCGGGTCATCTTTCGCCGGAATCAATTTCGCAGCTTCTTTCGGATCATCCGCCGCTTTCGCGAGCTTCGTCAAAATGGAATCAAAAAATTCCCCTGCGGCTTTGCGCGTAAACGTTACCGCAACAATCCGTTCCGGCCGAACTTCCTTTCCGGAAAGCAAATCTGCGCCCATCAGAGCGATGTAGCGATTGGTGAGCTGAAACGTTTTTCCCGACCCCGCTGAGGCCAAAATCATTTCGTTGGGAATTGGTGCGTTGCTCACAAAATCAGATTGCGCTGGTTCGATAAAACTTCAATTCGGAATTTTCTCGAGACCTCATTTTTCGAACCAACAGGGTACATTCATCGTAAAGACCCTGCACGTTCGTGGAGCCCTTTCGAACCAATAGGGTTGGTTCGTCGAACGCACCCTATTGGATCTAAAATCGTCTTTTCACTTTAGCACCTTGCAATCAGGATCGATTGTAACGGGAGCTCCTGTTTTGTCGATGGGGTGCGTGAACAGATATTTCCAAACGGATTCGTGTGCGAATGTGCCGTCTTCGTTTTTGGCTGATGAACCACCCGGCGTGACCATACCGTGGGCTTTCTTATCGTTTCCGCCGACGTCTGCATCTGAAACCAGACGTCGGGAATTCCCAAACGGTGCCGGAGTTTTATCGACGTTTACGATCGGGCCAAACTCGTTGAGGCCGAGCATTTGCCAGGAGCGGCAGTAATGATTGCCAGACCATCCACCGTCGAGGACGTGGCTGAATCCGAAGAAGCGATTTGCTGGCGTCGCGGAAGGGAAGCCTTGCCATTTTTGGAATCGATCGCGGGGCCCGCAAAACATGACGACTCGGCCGACTTTCTGATGAACGGCGAAACGCGCGGAGGTCGTTGAGCCGTGTGAGCTGCCGGCCATGATGACGCTTTCCCAGATCAAATCCTTGCCGTCTTTGGTAACAAACTGGCCCCATTTTCCCTCGGGATTTTCTTTTTCGAGCCACTTCACAAACGTGAGCGCTTTGGCCTTCATGCCGTCTGGTTTTGGAATGTCGACGAGCTTGCTGTGATCTTCGCCAGTTGCGGCTTCCAGCCGAACTTCGCCAAGACTGGAATCGTCGCTTCGCGCAGAATCGGGGACGAGCCCGAACCATCTGTTGGCGTAATGAACCTGAATTCCGTGAAGGCCATAGCTCGATGTGCGATCGAATAAATTGCGATTGTGACCCATCAGCCAGATGACGAGCTTGCCTTCCGACTTAACGCGCGTGTCGACTGCTCCGTATTGCAGGTCAGCAGGCTTGCCTTTTTGGTCAGCAAAAACGTAGCCGATTTCAGGGTGCTCTTTTGCCTCTGGATTGATTTCGCTGGCGCGAACGCTCAGCTTATAGCGGTCGCCTTTGTGATTCTGGCCGAGAGCCGGGAGTGCTGCGGCGATCGCGAGAAAGAGGAAGAAGTTTAATTTCATGGTTAATCAAAGTTGAACGCGAACGGTGAGCTTTTCAATTGGTTGAGAACACTGATTAAGGTCTTTGCCTGTTTCAGACAGACTTGACAAGGCGAGAACCAACTCAGTAGTCTCGCATGAACCAACTGGAGCATGGAAAACAAAACAATCATTATCACAGGAGCCGCTGGAGAGATTGGCTTTGCCGCCGCTAAACGTTTCGCGAAAGCGGGTGCCAACGTCATGTTGGTCGACATTGATAAAAAAGCGCTGCAACAGCGAGCAGGCGAACTTGATTCTCCAAAGATTGCTTTTTTCGCCGTAGACGTTACAAAGGAAGGCGACGTTCAGGGGTACGTCGAAGCTACCAAATCGGCATTCGGATCGATCGATTTATTTTTCAACAACACGGGAATCGAGGGCAAAGTGGCCCCGTTGAAGGCACTCGATATGGAGAGGACTTCGATCGAGTCATGAAAGTGAATGTTTATGGAGTCGCGATGGGCATGAAGCACGTTTCGCCCGAAATCAATGACGGGGGAAGTATCGTAATCACCTCTTCCATCGCAGGGCTGCAGGGGATTCCTGGAATGACAGCCTATAACACTACCAAACACGCCGTAGTCGGGATTATGCGCACGGCAGCCCTGGAGCTAGCTGATCGCAAGGTGCGGGTAAATACGGTGCACCCCGGTGTCATTGAAAGCCGTTTGATGAGGAGTCTTGAAAGCGGAATGGGTGACCAATAGGCGGTTCATGACGGATTGGAGCAACAGGTTCCTCTCAAGCGTTATGGTCAAAAAGAGGAGGTGGCTGAAATGGTTTTCTTCCTTCTTAGCGACAATGCGGGTTATTGCAATGGTAGCACTTACGTCATGGACGGTGGGTTGTTGCTGTGATCGGAAAAATAAAATGATATCCACCTATTTTGAATAAATTTCTTCTTGTGAAGCTGTCCCTCTCCGTGCTTGTGGCAGGCCTTGCCATTTGCGGGCAGACATCATGCACTTGTGTGAATCAGCAGGCAGATGAAAAGATGCTGCTAGTCATGGGACAGGCTCAGATTGATTTGAAGCCACTCGCGTCATCTGAATCTTCAAATCTGACGATCGCTCAGCACCAATACCTCAATTTCTATGGAGTCCGAAAAGCAGGGGAGCATCAACTGGGTTCCTTTCCATCTGGCGATCTCATGCTTGCGGGGCAGTTTCTGGAGCCAGCCGAAAAAACAGAGAAAGGCACGGTCATTATGGTTCATGGCTACTTTGATCACGCCTACGCCACGGTAAATTTGATCAATTATTTGGTGGGTGAGGGGTATCATGTTGCGATTTTTGATCATGCCGGTCATGGGTTATCAGACGGGAAGAGAGTTTCTATCTCAGACTTCGGTATCTATCGAAAAGGTTTTTCAGATTTTTTGGACGTGGTTTCTAAAGAGTATCCGCCTCCGTATGGTGTCGTGGCGCACAGCATGGGCTCGACCGTTGTCATTGACCATCTGGATAAGAATGGGACTGCTCCGATTCGCCGACTCGTTTTCCTCGCCCCTCTCATCAAGGACACAAAATCCAGAGGGCTCCACCTTTTAGGGGCGTCTGTTTCTCCTTTTGCGGACTATCTGATCCGTATTCCGGAAGAGAATTCTTCAAACAAGGATTACAGGAAATTTACAGTGAGAGATCCGTTGCAGTTTCAATGCGTCTCAACCCGCTGGGCAGTCGCGTTTAATCGATGGCGGAGGGCATTCGATGATTCGAATTCACGTGCAGAGCCCCCTTTAATTATCTATGCGGGAAAAGATACCGTCGTTGATAATGACTTTGGTCGAGAATGGCTAAGTCGAGTGTTTCCCGACCGCGAGGAAGTTGAGATTGAAGGCGCAGGCCATCAATTGCTTAATGAAACGGATCCTATTCGCGAGCGGGTTTTGGACCTGATCAGTGGAGAGCTGAGCCGGTAACGGTCGGAAGCCAACCGGAGCCTTATTTCAGCGTCTGTAAATATCCGACGAGATCAACCAATCCCTGTTCGCCAACTACAGAGGCAAGACCGGGAGGCATCAGGCTGTCTTCCATTTGGGTCGATGATTTCACCTCCTTTTTCGGAACGCTTTGTTGAACGCCTCCGGGAAGCCTTATTTGAATTTCTTCATCGGTTTCACCCGTCATAAATCCAACCAATGACGTGCCGTCATTTTTCTCGATTGTCACTCCGTGGAAACCGTGACTGATCCCCGCACTCGGATACAGAACTGACTGAAACATGGCTTCGCGGCTCAGTTTGTTGCCGATTTCGCTGAGGTCAGGGCCGAAGTTGACGCCTACGCCGCGTACCTGATGGCAGGTTGCACACGTCGCTTTGGTGAAATTTTCTGCGCCGGATTTGGTGTCACTCTTCATGGCGATCAGCTCGGTGAGCGGTTTAAAATTATCTGCTCCCATGGCTTTCGGGAGCGGCAGGGTTTTGGCGGCTTCGTCGCGGAGGCGTTTGTCGGGACTGCGGGTAAACGCGAGTGCGGTAGCGGCTCTCAAGGAAGCGTCCAACTCACCAGACTTCGCGATCTTCAGCAGTTCATTACCGCCGTTCGATGACATCGCCATCGCGTCGACGAGGATTTTATCTGCGCCCACAGGGAGATCATCACGCTTCAGCAATCCACCGAGGAGCCCACTGACTGCGCGCTCGTTCGTTTTTCCGATCGCAGAAGCGATTGCGCTGACACGATTCAAATCGTCTGGACTCGTAAGAAGTTTCCGAACGTTTCCCTGATCGCGAAGCAACATCCGAGCAGCGCTGACCGATTCCGGTGCTGTAGGATTGGCTGCGATGAAATCAGCGAGTTCGGAATCAAATCCTCGCAGGTTGAGTTTGTCTGCGAGAGAAATAAATTCTGCTTTGCCGCGCACAGGAGCGAGTAGATCTTCAAGACGTTCGGTGCCGCCTTCGATTTTTTCGATCTGTTCTTTCCCGATTTTTCCGGCAGCAACAAGCGCCAGTTCTGAATCTGCTTTTCGAAATACCGATTCGTAAGCGGCGGTTTGAGATTCTTTGGATTGAAAATCGAGACCTCGCAGAAAACTCGAATCCGAATCAGTTGAGGCCACAAGTGCATTGGCGATTGTTTCTGCCGAATTTGTTCCGCGCGAACGCCAGACAATGTCAGCATGCGGCTTTGTTTCGCCGAGCGCCGCCAATCGTGCATCCCAATGCAAATCCGCGCCAATACCAAGCGCTTCGAGATACCAGCGGTCTTCGCCGTCGTATTGCAGTGCGAGTGTGGCCCAGGTTTCGCTGGCTGCTTTGGAATCGTGAAAACGAAGAGCGACCGCAACTTCGCGGCGAACTTGTGGGTTTTTGTCTGCAGCAAGTTTCTTCAGAACGGCTTGAAACGCCTCAAGCCGGCCTTCGGGATGCACGCCGTAACACTCACGCCAGGCTCGGAGCCCTGTGATGCGCAGATCAGGATTCTCCTCCTCGAGGGCTCCTGCAAGGAGAGGGTTTTTGTGACCGAATAAACTCGTCGTGAACCAAATCAATCGAGCCTTGCCCACGGTGTCAGCGGCTTCATAAACCTCGATAAGACGCTTGGTGGTGTGCTCATGGAATCCCTGAGTTGGGTCGGCAAATAGATTCCAAATGTGGAACCGCTCCGACATATTCGGCGTGGACACGAATCTCTCGTAGAGACTGACTGCCGTTTTTGAATTTTTCTCGTCGCCTTCGCTCGGAAGCTTTTTGTTCACGGTGTAGACTTTTTCGCCCCCCTTCGGGATCACCCGAAAAATTCGTCCCTTCGCGATATCGCCCATCGCATGGCCGCCCACGCCGGGATCATACCAGTCAGCAACAAACAGCGATCCGTCGGGAGCAACGCAAGCATCGCTAGGGCGAAACCAGCGATCATTCGTGCTGCTCAAAATGTTCAGCATCTCACCAGAGTATCCCGCTCCATCGTTTTTACGGGGATAGGCGCGAACCACGTTAGGACCAGCATCGCAATGAATCACCTGACCGTGAAAAATTTCTGGCAACAGATCGCCTTCGTAAACGCAGATGCCGGTAGGTGAACCCGCACCGGTTTGGAGGAAATTCGGGACGACGCCAGGATCATTGAGGTGCCAATGCTGTTCTGGAATCGTGCTTTCCAAGCCGGGGCGCGGATCGCGCCAGCCTGCGCCGGTGATCTCGTCTTTGTAACCGTAGTTCCCGTACTCCATGACATAATTAATGCGCACGCCCTTGTTGCCGTCATCGTCGTTGTCGGACTGCCAGATCGTGCCGAAGGAATCGACGCAGACTTCCCAGTTGTTGCGGAAATTCCAGCCTAACATTTCGACATTTTTCCCATCGAGGTCGCAGCGAAAAACCATGCCTTCTTGAAAAGGGCGATTACCCTGGTTGGTACATTTTACGCCGTTGATATCAGTGATGATATTTCCCTCGGGATCGCACAGCTGCTTGCCCGCGTTACCGAAATTGAAATATAACCGTCCGTCCGGGCCGAAGTGAAAGGCGTGAATCCCGTGGTCGTGCTGGGCTCCGCCGATTTTCGTGAACATCAATTCTTTGCTGCCTTCATCGGCTTTTCCGTCGCCATTGCGATCGTAAAGCGAAAAGACATCGTCGCCTGCGGAAATGATAACGCGATCTCCCAGCACACAAATCCCGTGGGCGGAATCCACATCGTTGCCCTGATAGAATATGGTCGATTTATCTGCTTTGGCGTCGCCGTCGGTGTCTTCGAGAATCATGATCTTATCGCCACCCTCACGCTTGCCCTGATTCCGGCGATAGTTCACGACATCGCAAACCCAGACGCGACCGCGCGCATCGATATCGATCGAGCTGGGCGAGCCAATCATCGGTTCACTGGCAAAAAGTTGCGCTTCGAGCTCGGGATGAACTTCGAGTGCTGCGAGGGCATCTTCGGGTTCGCCACCACCTCCGCCGCCCGTGCTTTTTTTCGCGACGGCTGCGCCGGGATTCTCGGTGTAGACCAGAAATTTCACGCTGGATTCAGCCGCGCCACCATTTTGGCTCGTTCCACCGTCGTCGAGCATTCCGCGTGCTTTAAATTCTGTCGCGCCCTTGGGAAGATCAAATGCGACAATTGAGGGCGCGTGCGTGCCGATTCCGTATTCGATTCTCACACCGTTCACTGCCATTTCCTGGCCGCCCGCGTTTTGATTTTTCCGAGTCCCGCCCCAGCCGTGCGTTTCAGACTTCCAATCCAGATCCGTGAGTTTCTTCTCCGAACCATCAGCCATGACAAATCGCGGCTCCGCCCAGTTTGCCCAATCGAAAGAGTAGCCACCGCAGTCGTCGGCCACGAGATAGATTTCCTTAGCGCCCTTTGGGAGTTTCACAGCGATGTCGGTCGAGTGCCCCTTTGTCTTTCCGTTTTCGACAGGCTTCGATTCAAAGAGCGGCTTCGCATTCGGGTTCGCCGCCGCTGTTTTTTTCGGCTTCGGCTTACGGTTCTGATCGCCCCCGTATTTTGCCGCGTTTTCTTCAAGAAATTCTGTCGAAGGCTTTTCCGTTTCGATACCGTTCTTCGGAATCTCCAAACCAGACATCCATGCGACGCCGTTCAGCACCGTCTTACGGAAGCTGTTTTCCTGCCAGTTCTTGTGATAATGCAGCCCGGTAAAACCAAAGCCACGGCCCTTCTTGTAATCTTCACCGCGCTCATAAGCCCAGGCGACGTGTTGCGGTTCTCCGGCAGCGACTTTTTTCCGCACCGCTGGATTTCCTGAATGCGGTCCGTCCCCACGCTTCATAGTTTCTTCCGGCGCGATGGCTGACAGGATTGGCTCGACACCTCGCATTCCTTGCTGAAAACGCATGTGGAAATACCACTCGTCGTCGCTTTTGAACGGTTTCACCCCGTTCGCGACGGGGTGTTTTGAAAACGATTTGAACTCGGCCACCCAATGCGGATTCACCGACCAGTTTGCTTCGAAGTATCCCCCCGCCCAGTTCAACATGCCCTTTGCCGAAGGGCCGATGGGAACTTCAACTCCGTAGTGGAGGCATGATAACCCCGCTCCGGTTTTCATCACTTTATCGAATTCGGGAACGTGCTTGTTCACGACATGACCGCCACCGCCCGAACAGAAAAAGACGACGCCATCCGCATCTTTGAAAAACTCTTCTTCATTTTCCGGCCATGGAATCGCATGGCGCCCCTCGATCCTCGCGCCGGGGTATTGCGCTTTCAGCCAATCTTCGATGAGATGACACCCAGCCGAATACTCATGATTCATGAAGCCATGCGACGTCTTGTGCCCCACAAAACAGATCACCGTTTTTCCATCGCCGTTGATGTCGGCTTTTGCGACGGGAGCGATGAAATTGATGGCCGCAAAAAAGCACAACATACGCAAAAATCGATCTAATGTGAAAAACGATCGAACAGAGACAAAAGCTGGCTCGCCAGCGGTCTGAAGCTGCTCGGGAACCGGCAGCGCAAGATGTCTCTGATACAAATAAACAGAGTTGGTTTGATGAACAGACATGGTTGGATCGTAAAATCTCATGGTCGGATTTTGCATGAAATCCGCCACCCTGACAAGCCGCTGGTTTGCGGTTATTTCTTTTTTGGAGTCGCTGGCTTCGGTGGAGCAGCTTTACCCGCTGTCAGAAAATTTAGTGGCTTCAAGACTCCGCGGGTGAATCGGATTTCATCAACGGTCAGATCGTTGTTTGGTCCTCCAATTTGAAGTGTATCAGAGTTTCCTTCAATCACATCTGAATGCGCTAATTTGTTCGAAGCGACCTGAACTCCATCGACATAAATGATAAGGTTTCCGACCCCTTCTGTCTCCGTTGTGGCCTGCCAAACTGCCGCGAAATGGTGAGGCTGCCCATCGTAAATATCGAGTCCTTTGGCCAGTGCCTGCTTGCCGGCTCTATCACCAAAACGGAAGATGGCAGAGCCTTTCGTTCCGCTTTCCCGAGCAAGGGCAAAAAACCATCCAACCGCGTCGTCTCGTTTTGCGTTGGTGCGGCCCAGGATGGCTAATTTACTCTTTCCGGGATGAAACCATCCTTCGTAAGTGAATCCTTTTCCCTTTGTTAATGCAAAGGTTGTGGGATCCGCGTCAGGGGCTTGGACCAGCATTTCGACACGATATGCACCGGTGTTTTTCTCCAGCGTCAGAGGCACGACTGCGGGCGCGATTGGCTCTTCTCTTCGCGCCCGAGCATCGCCTCCCAGTTTTAAATCACCGATCGAATCTTCATAGAGTCGACCACTCTCCTCATCAAATTTCCAATAAGAAACTACTTTTGGAATTTCTATTATGACCGTGTTTTTCTGACCCAGTTGAAATGCAGTCAACCGCTCCTCGTCGGTCAACAATCGTCGCCAGATCGCAACTTCATCGAGATGAAATCGCGACTTCCCGGTTCCCATCGTAATAACGGCGTTAGCGGGGGATTTTCTTTTTTCAATTTTTTGTGGAAACGTGATGAACGGCTTTGCGGAGCCGTTTCTATATATCTGGGTTTTTTCAGTATCGTTCTGGATGATAAAATGATTCCACTTTTTATCCGGCGGGACATTAAAAGAGGCCGCCTTTCCGTTTGTAATGAATTGAATTTGACCGTTGTCGTAGCGAGCCACTGCGAAACCGGGAATTGACGCAATGTTTCCCGGGGTTTCGGAATTAACCTGTTTTTCATCGAGTAGAATCCAGAAGGCTAGGGTGTAATTATTGGTTTCTTCGAAAGGAATGGAATTCGAATTGAAGCCTTTTTGTTGGAAATGAACCGCGAATCCCACTTTTCCAGATTGGGAGATTTTGGTCCCGTTGACGGGCATGTTGCGACCATTCCCTGAAGCATCGCGAAGAATCTTTGATCCCGCAGGTTCGTCGAACGGAGCATAAAAAATCATTCCGTCGCGATAGGAGGAAAGGGTTTTAAGAGGTCCCTCTGGGATCTCCGGTTCGGTTTGGGGCATCGCTTTAGGAGCCGGCGGTTCCGGTTTTGGTGCGGGAGGAGGCTCTGGCAATTTTCCACCTTTGTCTGCGAGCAGAAATTTGTTGGGGCTTTGCACGCCGGCGGTAAAACGCAACTCATCAAGCGTGCCTGTAAATTGCAATGGCTTGGCGTCATTTCGAAGTCCTCCAATCGCAAACAGATCGCTGGCTTTGCTATTGCGGACACTTTCGAGCGAAAGTTCCAAGGCTTTTTTATCAGTCTTGCCGTTGGCGCCTCCGCTTTGAATTCGGCCATCGATGTAAACTCTGATTTGTCCGGTTTCCCCAGCCACGAAATTGCGGTTCCAAACGATGGCGAAATGATGGGGCTTGTCATCAAAGAAGTTCGTCGCGGGAATACTGAAGGAGCTCCCTGTTTTCTGAATGCCATCCGGCCAGTAGGAGAAATTTAAAATCTGCCCGTCTTGTTCTCGCGCTTCAAAACACCACCCCGCTCCGATATGACCGCGATTCCCTGCGATTACTTTTCGCGCTTTTAGGCCTGTGATTTCAGGAAGTTGAAACCAACCCTCGAATGTCCAGGAGCGATCGTGCCGGATCGAATATTGCTCGGATCTTGAAGGCTCCTCCCAAATTCCTCCGCTTGCGGCATTTTGATTCTTAATTTCAGTTTTCGGCACCTTATCGATGAGTGGTTCGCGCTGCTCCCCTGGGACTCGGTTCACGAACATCGTTTCTTCGCCGATTTCGCCATCAGCGCGATCGAAATTCCAATGGTTGATTGTTGCACCTTCGACAAATTGAGTGGGAATAAAGTCGGGTTCAGAAGTATCTGGTTCGTCATCAGGACTATCGGGTTGAATGCCGCCGTTAAGTTCTTCAGCGATCATCCCGGCCATACTAGTTGCCTGGCTATCAATGGTAATCGCAATTTCACCAGCGGTCTCTTGTTTTGGAAGCCACCAGAAAAACCAGCCTGCTCCAATCATCGAAACAAACAGGAAAAAGGTGATCAGTATTATTGGCAGCGGGCTTTTTTTGACGACTGGCAGAGGATTCCGAGTCAGCGGAGGGCGCCCCTTGTGAGACGAAACGATGCGATTTTTTCGTTTGCTGAGCAAAGAAGGCGCATGAACCGGCGTCTCCATGTCCCGCATCATTTGACCATCTGCCGCCTTTGCCATCTCGACCGCTTCGAGGTAGGAATCGACCACCGTTAAAAAGTAGGGCTTAATGGTTAGCCCTGACGTAACTAAATCCAGGCGGTAGGCCTCGATATCGAATTCGATGCGTCGAAAAACGAGTTCATTTGTTTCTGTATCGAAAATGACGTAGCGCGCTCGAATGTCCTCGGGATTTCGGGGCTCGCCAACGGAACCAACGTTGATAATGTAGCGCTGATCTGCATTGAGAACGCAATCGACGTCCTCCATTCGAGTGACCGATTTGTCCTCATTTTCGGCGAAAATTGCAGGGTCGTGCGTATGCCCCACAAAGGTGATTCTTTGCGTGCAGTATTGAAAGTTATCTCGCGCCTCCTCTTCACTATCGATGTAGTAAAAACGGCCAGGCTCTTCGATTTCGGCATGAACGAATAGCAATTCGCCATCCTCGATTACGAGCGCCATGTCTTTCAGGAAATCAATGGCATCGGGGGTTAATTGATCCCGCGTCCACTCGATGACGGCGCGGGCCTTGTCGTTAAAGATTTGGGGATCGATCACACCGGATGCCGCGGCATCATGGTTACCCATCACAAAATTCGTCGTCACTTCACGAATTCCGTCCAGCACTTTTTGCGGGCGCGGACCGTAGCCGACGATATCGCCGAGACAGACCGGGACATCGACCTTGGAATCATACATGTCCGCGAGAACTGCATTCCAAGCCTGCCAATTTCCATGAATGTCTGAGAAAATTGCGTAGCGCATAAGGGAGCGCCAAAAAATAACACGGGATTGATTGGAATTGCAACGACCGAACGGTAGCTGATTTACGATCCAACCCGATGGATTCGTTTTGACTTTTCGAACCAACAGGGTCTGTTCGATGAACCAACCCTGTTGGTTCGTGAAAACGTCTCGATGACCTCCTTTGTTGAAAAGCTCCGCGAGATTGATGAAAACGGATGGCGCTCACCGCTGCTTCGTCGTTTTGAAAATCTCATCGCCCCTGCCGCCCCCGCTCAGATTGAATCTCTGGCGCAGGAATCGGCGGCACTTACGCGTCAATATTTTGGCCGGACGATGCGACTTTTCGCGCCAATTTACCTTTCGAACGAATGCGTGAACAATTGCGAATACTGCGGGTTCTCGCGCGATAATCCAATTTTCCGAGTCACGCTGACGGTGGAGCAGGTTGCGAAAGAAGTGCGGCATCTCGCGGCGGAAGGGTTCCGAAATATTTTACTGGTTGCCGGCGAACATCCGAAATTTGTTTCCTCCGGCTATTTGGAAAGATGCATTCGGGCGATTCGTGATGAAATCCCGACAATTGCGATTGAGGTCGGGCCGATGGAGGCGCCTGAATACCGCGACATGGTCGATGCGGGCGCGGAAGGGCTCGTGGTTTATCAGGAAACGTATCACCGTGAGATTTACGCAAAACTGCACACGGCGGGACCAAAGAAAAACTTTGATTGGCGACTCGCCTGCCCGGATCGCGGTTACGAAGGTGGTTTTCGTCGCATCGGAATCGGAGCTTTACTGGGGTTGGCTGATTGGCGTTACGATGCGCTCCGTCTGGCTGCGCATTTGGAGTATTTGGAGAAGACATGCTGGAAATCGAGCTTCACGATCTCACTCCCCAGGATGCGTCCGGCGGCGGGTGAGTTCGAGCCGGAGTTCATGATTTCGGATGCAGAATTTGTTCAGGCAATTTGCGCGTTTCGTGTTTGTTTTCCACAACTCGGAATAGTGCTAAGCACTCGAGAGCCACAGGCATTGCGTGACGCGATGTTTCCGCTGGGAATCACCACAATCAGCGCAGGAAGTCACACCGAGCCGGGCGGTTACACGGGCGAAGGACGCGATGATCTGCATCTCACGGTGAAAGGGCGTCGTGTTGAATTGGAGGAAGAAAAACCCGACTCAGAGTGCGAAAAACGGGATGCAACAGGGCAGTTCGATATTGCAGACGAGCGCACGCCGCAAGAAATCGCCGCGAAGTTGGGCGAGCTGAATTTAGAACCGGTCTGGAAAGATTGGGACGCCTCAATTTTAAAGTAAGCGAGTAATGAAACTCACGATCAATGGAGCCGAGCGGGAATTTCCCAAAATCGAAGGTGACGAAGTGGCGCTTTCTGAGTTGCTGAAAACCCATCTCGAACTTGGCGATTTGCCAGTGCTGGTTGAATTGAATAGCACGGCGCTTTTGAAAAAGGAGGTCGGCAAAGGTGTCGTTAAGGAAGGGGATGTGCTTGAGATAATCCGGATGGTTGCTGGTGGGTGAACCCCAGCAGCTTCGACTGCCAGGCGAAGCCACGCTTGACGGTTTGGCCTCGATTTAGAAGGGTTGAGGCTGATGAATCGATCGGGGATAGTTTGTGGGCTCGTTTTTTTTGATCGGGGCGATGGTGATGATCGTTATGTCAGCCACTGTTTTTCAGCCGTTGTTTAGAACGGGGTTTGATCCGATGCCTGAAAATATTTTTCCGAGAGGAAGGTATGTGGGCGAAAACGGATCTCGATATACTTTTCGGCAGCCTGACGACATTCGGGAAGCGGATGAATTGGCGCTGAAGGGCTCAATGGCGATGGTTGACGAAAAATACACGGTGGCAATTTCGAGCTATTTTCATTCAATGAAACGATTGCCGAATTGGGAGATGAATGAAACGAGACGATCGGCCTACCGTCGACAATTTTGGAATGCGGTTCGAAGGTCGATCGGGTTTTGATTTAAAGTGACACTCTCGAAAGTAACGAAAAATCTGCTTTCGGTTCGGATTTGTTGCGACGATGGCACCTGAGCTGCTTTCCACTCTATAAAATGAACACTGCCCCTGAAACTTTCCGTCACACCAAGATCATCGCCACTCTCGGGCCTGCCACGGACAGCGAGGAAATGCTGGAAAAGGTGATTCTCGGTGGTGTCGATTTAATCCGATTCAACATGGCGCATGCGACGCCTGAATGGTGTCATGAACGGATCACGCGAATTCGAAAAATTTCTGAAAAAGTGGGGCGTCATGTCGCAGTGATGATGGATGTGAAGGGGCCGGAAATTCGGACCGGAAATGTTGAGGCGCCCGTTGATCTGATTCCCGGTGAGACGTTTGAATTTTATATCGAGGGAGCGACGCCTCCGGAGGATGGAAGGGGAGTTGACGTTAATTATCCTGATTTACCGCGAGATGTCGAAATCGGTAAACCCGTTCTCGTTGATAGCGGATTGATCCGGATGAAAGTGATTTCAAAGACCGACGAACGGATTGTCTGCGAAGTAGTTGTGGGTGGCGAAATGGGCTCGAAACGTCACATCAACCTCCCTGGAGTGAAAATCAATCTCCCGGCACTGACCGAAAAAGACGAGGTCGATTTAAAGGCCGGTGCGGAGTCCGAAATCGATTTTGTGGCACTGTCTTTTGTTCGGGAGGCATCCGATATCGTTGAACTTCGGAAATATCTTAAAAGTGTTGGCTCAGAAGCGCGAATTATTGCGAAAATTGAGGACCAAGCCGGGGTGAGAAACATGGAGGCCATCATTTGCGAGAGTGATGGAATCATGGTCGCGCGAGGAGATCTGGGGATTGAAATCGATTATCACAAACTGCCGATCGTGCAGCGAGAAATTGTGAACGCATGTCGGGTGGAGGGAAAGCCAGTCATCATCGCAACCCACCTTTTGGAAAGCATGATTTCGTCGCCGGTGCCAACGCGCGCGGAAATTTCCGATGTTTCAAATGCGATCCGTGAACGGGCTGATGCAGTCATGCTTTCCGGTGAAACTACGACGGGAGATTATCCGATGGAAGCGATCACGGTTCTGAAAAATATCATTAAGACGATGGAGCCGACCGTTCCGTATTCGTTGAACCAGGAGATCAAACTGCACGAACCAAAATCGAAGATGCTGCGTTCGGCGGCGGTGTTGGCCCAGGAATTGGGCGAAAATTCTGGGATTGTTGTGTTCACCCGATCAGGATTTCTTGCCTACGTTTTGGGGGCGATGCGGGCAAAGGGCGTTCCCATCTTTGCGTTTACGGACAAGCCCATCCAATTCCGGCAATTACTTTTCCCGTGGGGCGTGGAGCCGTTTTTTATGGAATTTGATGACGAAGTTCCCCATAAAACGATCAAGGCTGCCTTGGCTATTTTAAAAGAGAAGGGCTGGAGTAAGCCAAGCGCAACGCTAGTCGTGGTGACCAATGTTCTCGCCGGTGAAAAAGGAATCGTCGATTCGTTGCAGCTTCGGACGATCGAGTGACCGGTTTACTGTTTGCGTGCTGCATTGGTTTCCAAAATGCTAGCGGCATAGGCCTCCTTCATCTTGAGCATGCGCTCGACGACTTCGGGATTCTCCGCAGCGACGTTTTTGGTTTCACCGATGTCGCTTTTCAAATTCGCGAGAAACAGTTTTCGATCATCCTTGGTCAATTCAGTGACGCCTTCAGGCCGCACATTTTCTGATGTGTTACCGAGCAGTTTCCAATCACCATCACGCACGACCCATTTCGCCTTTTCGGGATTTGCGCCGAGCTGCCAGTAGAATTGGCCATTATGCGGAGAAGCTGCATTATCTAAAATGACGTCGGCAATTGATTTTCCGTCGAGATGATGTCCTTCGGGAATCTTTGCGCCGGTCATTTCCGCAAAGGTCGCAAACCAATCGCAACCGGTCACCAATTGATCGCGAACCTCGCTTTTTGGAAATTTTGCCGGCCAGCTGACAACGGAGGGTATACGGATACCGCCTTCAAAAAGGGATGCCTTGTGCCCACGATAGGGCCCAGCCGAGCCGCCTCCGCCAAAGGTGCGCTCTTCGACCGAATGTCCGTGGTCACTTTGAAAAAGGACAATCGTGTTTTCGCGCAACCCGAGTTTTTCCAAATGATCGAGGATGCTTCCGACCAATTCATCGGTCGTGGAAACAAAGGTCGCGTATTTATCACGGGGATGTTCGAGTTCTTTGTATTTCTCGCGCCACTTCGATGTTCCCTGAAGCGGGTAATGCGGCCAATTGATCGCCCAATAAATAAAGAAGGGATCGTCTGACTTCTCTTCGATAAACGATTTCATCTCGTCGACCATCAGATCGCCAAAATACTCGCCATCGCGCCAAATTTCTTTTCCATCGCGCCACAAATCATGCCGATTGGGTCCGTTCCAGTAGAAAAAGTGCGAGTAGTTATCAATGCAGCCGCCCATGTGACCGAAGGATGAATCAAATCCCTGCGCGTTTGGCATCGTTTCAGGCGTGTAGCCTAGGTGCCATTTCCCAACGTGACCTGTCCGGTAACCGTTCAATTTTAAAAGCTCAGCAATTGTGATTTCTGAGGCCGGCATCCCCGAACTCCCTTTCGCGGACGATACATTTGACGGAACGCCTGCTCGTGCTGGAAAACGGCCCGTTAACATTCCGGCCCGCGATGCCGAGCAAATCGCTGAGGGCGCTAGCATTTGGGTAAAACGAACCCCGGCATTGGCAAGTCGGTCGATATTCGGCGTTTCGATATCTTTAGAACCGTAACAAGCCGCATCGACCGAACCTTGGTCATCGGTATAAATGATGATGACATTTGGCTTTTCAGCAGCAATTGCCGCGAGGCTGGCAAAAACCGCGATGAGCGCAAAAATCTTGGATAGTTTCCTCATGGTTCGCAATCTGCCGATTTTTCGACAAATCCACAATCGCACGAATCTACCCTGTTCATTTGCCGAACGAACCCTGTTGATTCTAATTGCCCTT
>CALAHF010000223.1 GCA_937891465.1 uncultured Verrucomicrobiales bacterium
GCATCGTATCAGCATCGTAGTAATAATCTTCTTCACCCTCGAAGTAGAACGTGGGACTGGTGATTAATTTGGTATATCGAATCGGGCTTCTCAATTCGGTATCACGCGGACTTTTCTTATGATCATACGGAGTATTTCCGTAGCCGTAGCCCTCCCCCTCTTCGCCGTCAGTCATCAGCGCACCCATATCGGGGCGACCGCCAAAAGAAAATGCTGCACGAAAATCCGTTTCGGAACCGGATACCGCAGCTAGCAACGTGATCGTTCCACCGATGCTATGTCCGCCGATATAGACTCGCTCAGGGTCCACGTAGGGCAACGATTTAACATGCTCGATCGCAGCGATGAAGTCATCGACTTCGCCATAGAAAAGCTCGAACTGACCCAGATTTTCGTTTTCCCCGCGAAACGATGGACACATCAAAACGATTCCCGCATCTCGAAATGCCTGAGCCGATTGATCATTCAGACGATTTTGTTCACCCCATAAAAAATCGCCAATTCCCCCGAATCCACCTTTCGCCCAGACCATGGCGGGATGCCGTTTCCCATCACCGGGGTCCGGAGTGAGGTAGGCCGACATTTCACCGGCGGGCGAAGTATATTTGATCAAATCGAAATTCTCTTCGTCCGGCGGAGCAGGCGCCTCGCCATCAGATTCAAAATCAACCTCATCGGGATCCAGCCATTCTGTGTCGTGCCCTTTGCGATCTTCCAATAGCGCGACAGGTGCTTGACCCACCATCTGCGCGGCATTCATTAAATCCGAAAACGATTTGAATGCGAGCCCGATCAATCCGATCACGAGCACTCCAACAATCGCCAACGAAATCCATAGCCATTTTAGGGAACCCTTCTTGGGCGCACTCACAGTGGCCGTCTGTTGCCGGAGCGGCGGCGGAGTTGTGCGAGCAATTGTCGTTGGTCCTGCCTTAGGCAACGGAGGCGGGGCTGTGGGCGCCCCCAGGAGACCCAATACAGTTAACGCTTCGCTCTGCCCCTCGGGGATCACAAATTGATTGGGATCGATCTGTCCGCTTGAAACCCGTTCCCGGATTTCTGCAATTGTCAGGGCGGTGCCGTCGGGGAAAAAATAATTCATCAGTAAAAAGATATTTCACGATCCAACAGGGTCGATTCATCGATCAAATACTATTGGATCGTGCTACAGCATTTTCTGCGGGACAGCATTGCGTCCGTCAATCACAGAGCCGTTCACTTCCGTTAAAAATTCATTCTCCATCGACAAATTGAATCGAATAAAGGTCGGATTCGTTCATGACAAATCGAAGCTGAATCACCTTACCCACAAGTGAACTGACGTCGGTGTTCCCCTCTTTTTCTTCGCCCCACTTGACGATACGGCTGATGTCATCGCCATAAATATCACGGGAATCGGCTTCAGAAAATCCAGGAAAAGGGTTGCCGGTTTTTGCATCGAGAATTTCCACCCGCATCCGCCCTGCCGCACTGGTCGAGTAATTGAGATCGAGATGCTTACCTGAAAAAATCAGCGGTTTGGTAATAAATTCTCCGGGTTCGTAGCCTGCATGAACAGAAATGAACCCATCCGTTCGGAGAACGTAATGCCCGCCGCCATACATGTACATCGACATCTCGCTTGGACCGGTTGGAACCACGCCCCAGGCAATATAGTTTGAGCGATTCCCCCAGCCTTGAGCGCCGAGCCCTGGCCGGATAAACGCTTCTTTAAATGGACGGTCATAGTGATCGCTTCCCGGTCGCGTGCTCATAAAAACGACATCCGTGATCGCAGCTCGCTTGGTCTGAAATCGAGTCGCCAATGCGATATAAAGGTGCGGAGCCCGAAAATAAGGCTGGGTTCCACTGGTATAAAGATGCTCACCGGGTTGATTCGCCTGCATTTCAGTCGGATCAGACCACGTGATGAAATCTTTACTCGTCACCCGACGCATCGAGCGATAGCCATTTCGAAACCACCGATAATAACAGACATAACACTGCTCCGCTTCCGACCAAAATGACACATTTTGCGAATCAAAATTTCCGATGGCCTCGGGAAGTACGGGTGATTTTTGCATCAATTTCCATCGCAACCCGTCCGGCGAAGAAAAGGCGCACAATCCGCCCGGCCCGTATTTTTCAATCAGCTTGGCGCGTTCATCTTCAGATTTCCAGCTTCCCCAATTTTCCGCAGGATAACGGCCACCACCAAGGGCTTTATAGCGCTCTTCTTTGGGAACACCCGGACGATTATCAATGAAGGGCGAGAAATTGTGTGTCTTTAGAAAAGTGCCTTCGTCCACATCCAGAACCACATTTCCTTTCGGCATCGATTCAATGTCATAGATCCCGAGGTCCGGCTCAACCCAGTCGTAACCATTTTTCGACTCAGCATAGAGCGTGACCTCGTTTTCGTGATACTTCCCCCAGCCGTTTCGCCAATGCATGCCCGGGATTTTGTCACCTCTGTAATATAACCGATAGCGGTCCCCATCTTTGAAAACCGTTGCGTAGTGACCACTCGGGCGCGGTGGCGACTTCGGCTTGAGCAAGGTCGGTTCATGCAGTTTCAACTTTGTGCCCTCCATTTTCCCGATCAATAAATCATCGACGAAAAGCTCCCTGCGTCCGCCGATATCGACTGGCTCTTGCGCGAACAGCGGAATTGAAATCAGGGCGAAAAGTTTCAGCAATCGATTCATAGAAGCCCTTCAAGCAAAGCGGAAAGCTCACTTTTTGTGAAGTGCGTGATGACGGAAGTTTTTTCAGGCCGCATGAGTTCCCGGCATTTGCCTACAAAAAACGGAGCCGCGACTGTTGAAAGCCGGACTCCGTTTTCTAAATAGAAGAAGTTTTTGAAGCTGAAAAATCAGCCGAGAATCTTATCACGCTCGAGCTTAAGCCCCATCTTGCGGTAAAGCGTCGCAATGGAAACTCCAAGCATCGAAGCCGTTTTCTCACGCGAACCACCATTGTATTTTAGGGTTTCACGGATGAACATTTTCTCCTGCTTCTTGATGTATTCGGTGAGCTTGCTCCCGATTGGAAGGTGATGCGTGGTCTTCTCGTCTTCGTCAGTAATTTCGACCTTCTGAGCCACTTTTGGCGGAAGATCGACGGGGCGGATCCGATTTTTCTCTGAAAATGAACAGGCACGCTCCATTGCATTCTGCAATTCTCCAACATTGCCTGGCCAGCTGTAACCTTCGAGCAGACGATGCGCATATTTGTCGACCTCCTGAATCGGAGTTCCAGTCCGCTCAGCGTGACGTTTGAGGAAATACTCAGCCAAAAGCGGTATATCTTCAGCACGCCCCCGCAATGGTGGCACGGCAATTGGGATAACCGAAAGCTTGTAGAAGAGATCTTCACGGAACGTGCCCTTTTCAATGCACTCTTCCAGCGGCTTCGCGGATGAAGCAATGAAGCGAACGTCCATATGATTCGGAAGTGCTCCGGTCATCCGGCGACTGTTGATTTCTTCAAGATAGCTTTCAAGCTGCGACTGAAGTCGAAGTGGAAGCATGTGAATCTCTTCGAGAAGAACGGTTCCACCCATTGCACGAGAGAAAATCGTTTCGCCACGGCTGCCAACCGAACCAAAAAGCTCAGCTTCAAGAAGGTTTTCAGGAAGCGCAGAACACTGCAACACTTTGAACGGAGCGCTGTTACGCTCGCTTGTGTTGTGAAGACTGCGAGCAACCATTTGCTTACCGGAACCAAACTCACCTTCAAGTAAAACCGGAGAGTCGCTGTCAGCGATCTTATTGATAATCTCAAAAATCGCCTTCATTTTCGGGCTTTGACCGATCAACTCACTTGGAGCAACCGCGAGATCAAAACCGGAGTTTCCAGCGATTTCAGTCTGCTTAGGCTTACCTTTCTGCTGAAGCCCAAGTTCAACTGTCCGCTGAAGATCAGCGAGTTCGAACGGCTTTGTCAGGTAATCAAATGCACCAAGACGCATTGCCTCAACTGCAGTCTCAATCGTTCCATGACCGGTAACCATAATCACCTGAGTCTCAGGGTGGTTCTCCTGGCTATATTCGATGATTTCAATACCTGTCATGTCACCGATCAGGAGATCGACAATCATGAGGTCAGGATTCTCTTTATCGAGAGCGGTGAGACCTTCACGGCCTGTTTGAACGGGGACGACGTCGTGACCTTGTTGACGGCACAACTTGGTCATCAAGTTGAGGATGCCGGCTTCGTCGTCAATGATGAGAATTTTTGCCATGGGTTGGGTGCGGTTTGAGTTTAACTTAGAACTAAATGACGTTTATCTTCTCAGATATTACAGATTACTTAACAATTGCAAAGTAAAAATCTCATATTTGCAAAAAACGTGACTTTCTTTTTTCACGGATGGTTCGCAAATTCGTTACAAAAAGCCCGAAAACAGGGCCTCAGCGGCGTAAAAATGAGTTTTGTGGGCATTTGCTTTTCAAAACCGAAAAAAGCACCTCATCACTCAGCTTTTGGAGCCGGGATCAGATTATTCCATGATTTTCTGATTTTCAGCCAGCGGAAAAGCCACAAACCAGTCATAGCAAGAAGGATATACATCCACCACCAGCTGGCAGCTTCCGCAAATACCTGATGACCCAATTCATCGCGCTCCGCTTTTAGCATTGCCTCTGGATTCGCCGGGCCCAGTTTTTCCATCAAAATCTTTGTCTGAAGTCCAAAAGCCCACGTCATGATTCCGTAAGACAAGTTCATAGTCAGACCTTTAAAACTCAAAATGGTGGCCCGATTTTCGGAATCAGTGACCCGATTTAGATAATTCGAGAGGAAAAAATGGAGAAACCGCATGGCAATCCACAACAATGGCAAAAACAAAACCGACCAATATTGGATCGGAAACGCAAGGCTCAGAATTCCTCCAAATACAAGCACAGCGAGCAACCGGAAATTAAAATTCGGCGTGTGATTCCGGATCAGTCGCTCACCCAGGATCGCTGCCAATATCCCCATGAACGATCCAGCCACGCTGATGATTCCAAATTGAGCTGGTTGGTAGCCGATCACCTCCAACCAAATTGACCCGACCGTATAATACAGCCGGATGATACTGTCGTAAAACAGTCCCACGAGAATCAGCATCAGCGCGACAGGCGTTCGTAAAATCCATCCTCCCGCAGCGAACGTGCGCTTAAAACTGCGTCGGATGGCTTCCCCCAGCGGAAGATCTGATTTCGGCCGCATTGAGGCCGGTTCTTGCATCTTCAAAGCCGTAATCAACGCGCCAATCGCCATTCCGAACGTCAGATAAATCGGAAATTTCACCGTTTGGTTTTGAACGAACCCGCCCACTCCTCCAAACAACGACGTAAACCAATTCAGAGTTTCAGGATCATAAACACAGGCCCCGATCAGAGTGACCACTATAAAAGCGACTGATTGCCACTTCATCAAATTTGTCGTCAATCGCGCCCAGCCACTACCCCGATTTCCTTCAGGAAGCGAATCGTAGGCCAACGCCTCGTCCGCTCCGCTCGCGGCCGCCTCCGCCGCACCGGAAATGATCCGATTAAAGATAAACACGACGAACAGCACCATCGCCGCAGCGCTGAGCCCCTCAGGATCCCCCGCAAAACTGTCTCGATCAACCACCGGCATTGCACACATCACCCCGATCTCGATGAGCATTAGCACCGAGGCAAAGATCACAAGCGATCGCCTTCCAATCTGATCAGCCAGCGCTCCCGAAGGAACTTCCAGCAAAACAATCGACGCCGCCCACGCCACATTCAGCCAGGCAAACTGCTCAGTCGAAAGACCAAAATCGAGAAACAAAATTGCGTAAACCGGATAGTAAAAGCGGCAATTGAAGAAAATCCGAAACAGAATAAACAGCTTCGGATTTTTGGAGACGTCATCAGGCATTAAAGAAAAGGGTGACGCATTCAACCCCGCGAACTTTCAAGCCACAAGCCAATATCATCAAACCCGCATGAAAGCGGTTTTTCGAGTCTAAACCCGATGCCTGAAAATAAGAACGCCAGTGCCGCAAGACCTCTCCTTCCCACGACACTAGCTAGATTCCAAGGGAACCTGTTCGAAGTTAGCCGAACTCACATTAATTTTCAACCTCGAACGCATTTGCTGCCTTAGTATCAACAGTCTAACGAAGAGAGTTACTTTTCGGCTCCTAATTTTCAGGACAAAAAATAGGAGCGACATCTCATTGAGGCGCCAGAATACCCATTGATTCGTGAACGATCTGATTTATCCAAAGCAAATTAAGCCTCAATTGTTTGAATGATCGATACCCTCCCAACAAACGGCCCTTTCGATCTCGCCGCGACGCTCAATTCAGGACAAGTTTTTCACTGGAATGAGCATTCCCACAATTCTCATTCGGGATTTCTTGGGACAATCGGTGATGCCCCCACCTTTCTCGCTCAAATTGGTGATAATCAAATTTTCACGATCCAACAGGGTCTGTTCGACGAATCAACTGGGTTGGATCGAAACGCTGAAAATCGCCCTCACGATCCAATAGGGTCCATTCATCGAACGAACCCTGTTGCTTCGTATTTAGCTCTCGATCAGGCCGATGCAGATATCCGCGCAACTTTCCCTCAGAACGATCCGTTTTTTGATTCCGCACTCAATTATTGTCCGGGACTTCGAATTTTGCATCAACCGATGTGGGAGTGTCTCGCCACTTTCATCACGTCGTCATTAAAACAAGTGGCTCACATTCGGGACATTTCTCTGACCCTTCGACGCAACCACGGGACGCGGCACGAATTTTTGGGTGAGGAGCTTTTTGCCTATCCCACTCCTGCAGCACTCGCTGAAGCGGGCGAGGCCAAATTGCGCGCCTGCGCCCTCGGATATCGTGCTAAATCGCTCCACTTAACCGCTGCGGCGATTGCCGATGGCTCCATCGATTTGGCGGAACTCGACAGCATCGAAGATCACGCTGAGGCCGTGAAATTTCTCTGCCAGTTTCACGGCGTTGGCGAGAAAATTGCAAATTGCGCGCTCCTGTTTGGAGCGAATCGATTGGGCGCATTTCCGATCGATGTATGGATCGAACGCGTCCTCCGGCAGGGATATCGGAAGCGGGTGAAGGGCGCGAAATTACAGCGATGGGCGGAAGGTTATTTCGGCCCCTACGCTGGATACGCACAGCAGTTTTTGTTTCACTACGGCCGAGTTGGCGGCTTAGGTAAAAACTCATAAACCTCTCAGCCTTCTGATAAAAGCGACTTTTTATATAATTTCCAGCAAATGTGATGGAATACGCCTCCCTTTAGCATATAAGCTATGCGAAACGGCCTGAAATTCAATGGCTGTGGGGAGAATTAAAGGCGAAACACTATGAGTTTTAAAAAAACTGCTGATTTTTTAAAATCCAGGAGATCTGAGCCCAATTTTCTACGCTTTTGAATTTTCGTGCTAACGTTCAAGGATTCCTCATGTCACTCTCGAATTTTCTTTTTCAAAAGCTAGACCGCACACTGACGATGCCGGTGACGTATCCTCCTGATTTCACAGATTGGGAGCGGGGAAAACGAAGCGCTTTCATTGGTGAATACGGCGAGCAACTTGCAGCGAAATTCCTTCGGCACGAAGGTCTATCCGTCTTGTATCGAAACTACCGCGCACCTCGCGGAGGTGAAGTCGATATCGTCTGCAAACACCGTGGCGGACTTGTTTTTGCGGAAGTTAAAACTCGAACCAGCGTCGACTTCGGCCGCCCCGCCAGCGCGGTTGATCTGGACAAACAGCGCCTGATTTCAAAAGGCGCGTTGTCGTGGCTTCGCGAATTAAATCATCCCGACTTGGTATTCCGGTTCGACATAGTCGAAGTGATTCTGATCGAAGGAAAGCCGCCTCAATTCACCAGACTCGAAAATGCATTTCGAATGCCGAAGTCATTCCGCTATTGATCGTTGATCGGTCCCGCTGTGGTCAGAACTAGATTGGCAGAAAGAAAAGATGCTCACGAGAGGACTCGAACCTCCACGGGTATAACCCCACTAGAACCTGAATCTAGCGCGTCTACCAATTCCGCCACGTGAGCATTCAGGATCGCGAACATGCACTTTTTTTTTACCGAAACAACTGGAAAAACGGTCGGATTTCACCAGAAATTGCTTTCCTCGATCACTCCGGCATATCGGACAAATCCACTTCACCCAGAATCGTCGCAAAACTGACGATCGTGTCGCCGTCAGCTGCTGGAGGCGACTCGGAGGTGATTACGTCAGTTCCCCTGCTTTGCGAATGATGAACATGGGCAACACGTCTTCGCCGTTTCGCTCGATGAAATTCTCCTGCATGAACTCATCCGTAATCGGCGTGAGCTTGGCTTCAGATTCGGTGACTTCGAATTTTTTGATTTGCTCGCTGGTAATATTTTCCCCCAGAATGCTCGGCGTCAATGGGCTGGAGTTGATAAACGTTAGAACGGCCCAAAGCATGAGCAAAGCCGATGCAGGCAAGCGAGTTTACTTGATCGTTTGGCGTCACCGCTAGCATTCGGCCGATGCCGGAAAGGTCGATTTCCTCGATCACGAAATCTGAAATCGCATTGGCCGTGACTGCCGGCACCCCGGCCATTCGCGCATTTTTGGTGGCGCTATAATTGGCATCAATAATTAAAATCCGGAAACCCGCTTCCTGCAATGCGACGCCCATTTTGATGGTCCAATCGTTTACCCCGGCAAAAATAATGCCCTGAGGGTTTGGTGAAGCGAGCCCGAGTTTTCGGGCAATCGGAGCAGCAAGAAGTCCATAAAACGTAACGGTTCCAAAAATAATGCTGAATACGACTGGCACGATTTTCGCCGCTTCTTCCGCGAAGGGACCCGCGGTTTGAGCAAGCTCCAATGCAAAAATAGCCGACACTGCCGCAGCAACAATTCCGCGCGGCGCAAGGAGAGCAAGAAAGACTTTCTCGGGAAGCTTCAGATCGGTTCCTATCATGCTGATGAATACGGAAAGCGGACGAATCACAAAAATCAGCGCAGCAATGAAGAGGAGTGATTCCTTCCAAACGGCCACAATTTCATCAAGACCGACACGACCACCCAGAACGATGAACAAACAGGAAATAAGAATGACGCGGAGGTTTTCTTTGAACTCGACGATGTGCCGCACCGGCGTGTGATGCTGGTCGGCGAGGCCGATCCCTAAAATCGTCACAGTAAGCAATCCAGACTCGTGCTGGAGTAGATTTGACACAGAAAAAAGCGCGAGGCCAACCGCGAGGAGAAAGACGCTTTGAAGATAATCCGGAATCCAGTGCCGACGCAACACCGAGACCAGCAGCTTCGCCGCGACATAGCCAAAACCGACGCCAATCAGTAAAGTTGCCCCCAGATTGAGCCCGGTTTCTTTCCAGGACGCAGAGTGATCGCCGTGTCCAAAAACGACGCCAAAAACGAGCACGGCGAGGATTGCCCCGATCGGATCGATCACGATACCCTACCATTTTAGAATCGAATCGAGATGCCGCTTCGGCCGGACATTACGCAGCAACGGCCCAATAACCGTTGGTCCAGTGACAACAAGAACCGCCCCAATGAGAGCTGAGAGCTGAGACCTGCCAGCTAAAATTGGCCAAATAATGCAGCGCAGTCATCGACAATCCCCAGGTCACTGCTGCGCCAACGCTGATAAGCCGTAGCAATGGCTTCCCCGCATCCTTCAAATCGCGGAAGTGAAGCGTCAGGCCGTCTTCTAACATGATCACTGCAACCGAAAGCGAGACGACCGCAAAAAGGACATCACTTTTTACAAACTCCGTTTGATCATAAAATTGCCCGGCGATAAAACCGAATACGAGCAGCGCCAAAATGGAAGGAAAACGAAATTTCCACGCCAGCCATTGCGAGAAAATGCCGAGCAGAATAACGGAGCTGAAAAAGATAAGCCAAATTTCCATGAGGGGAACGGGTGTCCAAAAAATTGAGGTGAGTTTCCCTCAGTCCTGCGCAAAGACAAAGGAAACGTGAAGCATAGACGAAAACTTCACGGGTCTATTGCAGTGATTTCGCATCTTCTGCTACGGCGTAAATTTTTCGAAACCACAGGGTCTGTTCGACAAATCAACCCTGTTCGTTCGTGAAAACTGTTTCGTTAAAAATCAGCGTGCTCGCCTTCTTCGCGGGCGCGGGAAACAAAACGCATGGATGACGCATTGAAAGTCAGCGGCACTTCACCGGTCGGACCGTTACGCTGTTTCGCGATAATCAGCTTGGCGATGCCTTCTTTTTCATCCCGCTCCTCTTCGCTTTCGGCGTAGTAAAGATCACGCATCAGCAATGAAACGAGGTCGGCGTCCTGCTCGATTGAGCCCGACTCACGAAGGTCACTCATTTTCGGCGTTCCACCGGTTCGCGCATCAGGATTTCGGTTAAGCTGCGCCAAAACGATGACCGGAATATTCAGCTCTTTGGCAATTCCTTTGAGACCGCCGGAAATCTCGGAAACCTCTTTCTCACGACCATCCCGTTTTCCGGTGTCGGGCGATTTCAGAAGCTGCAAGTAGTCAATCATGATCATCTTGATGTCATGCTGCTGCTTGAGCCGGCGGGCTTTCGCCTGCAACTCGTTGATCGATATACCCGGGGTATCATCAATGAAAATCGGGGCATCCCGAAGCTGCGAGGCGTAGTGAGTAATCTTGTGAAAATCCGCTTTCCCGAGGAAACCTCCCCGCATTTTCTTCATGTCGATCTTCGCGAGCGAACAGAGCAGTCGTTGAACAAGCTGCTCGCTACTCATCTCCAAACTAAAGACGGCTACGGCGTTTTTATCGACCATGGCAACGTGCTCAACGATGTTCATCGCGAATGACGTTTTACCCATCGCAGGACGAGCCGCGATGACGATCATCTCCCCGCCGTGAAAGCCGGTTGTCATTTCATCGAGATCTGGAAACCCGGACGAAATACCCGGCTTGGCACCGGTTCCGTATTGATCCTCAAGTGTTTGAATCAGATCCATGACGATTTCCGCCATGTGTTTGATCTCGTTCGAGTTTTCCGTCTCATCACGAATCGTGAGGATTTTCTTCTCAACAGAATCGAGAAACTGCGAGGCACTTTCAGGACGATCGTAGGCGAGCGACGCCATTTCCGAGCAATCTTGAATTACCCGACGAAGGATGAATTTGCTCTTTAAAATCTCCGCGTAGTGCTTGAAAAGCGCCGTAGTGGGCAATTCGTTCAGCAAATCGGCAATGAACTGGGGGCCGCCGACTTTGTCGATCAGCTCCTTATCCGTCAGCTCTGCGTTCAGCGTGATGATGTCGAGTTCACCATTCGGCCGCGTTTTGTAAAGGTGCAGAATGGTTTCGAAAACGATCCGGTGACCTGGCAGATAGAAAAAGCCCGGCGACAAATCCTCGACCGCCTTTGGCACAATCTCGCTGGGGTCCAGCAGCATGCAACTGAGGACAGCCCGCTCTGCCTCGGCATTTACCGGCATGGAGCGAAGCGCATCATCGACCGCATTCGCGATCTTTTTCTTATTCGGCTTTCCTGATTTCAGCGATGCTCCGCCACCGGGAGGCTGGGCATAGCTCTGTCCGGGAGGAGATCCCCCCATGAATTCTTCAGGGTTTTGATACGTATCTGGCATGGTGTTTTCGGAACCCACGGATCGCGTGGTTTCGCTTCATTTACAAACGAGAAGCTTTGTGGAAGCACAATTCTATTTTGGATTTTATTCAAAGCTGCGCTCAGAAAGTTGGTCGGGTTCTCTTCGAAGAAATCCGCGTGACCGAAATTACTGAAACCGTTCGCGGAACTTTAGGAACGGCGACCTCGTGGCAATTCATGGTGACAATGGACTTTTGAGCGATTTCTAGATTGAGACATGAGCTGAAGTGGTTCCTCCTCCCAGACACAAAAACGGGCGGATGGTTAACTAACCGTCCGCCCAGTCTTCTCAAAATTGATATAAGTGATTTACAGCACTGTGAACAATGGTGGAAAGCTGTGCATAACTAAACAACTCCCTGTTCACAAATGACTAATCACTCAGCTGCATTGTCTTCTTCAGAATCTTGCGCCTTAACGGTAATCGTTACCGTCGCTTCCACTTCAGCGTGTAATTTCACAGGAATTGTGAAAGAACCAGTCGATTTGATTGGCTTGTCGAGATCGAGCTGATGACGATCGAGAACCGTCTTCTTTGATTTCGCCTGGATCGCTTCAACGATGTCTTTCGTTGTAATCGAACCGAAAGCTTTGCCGCCTTCACCGATAGAGAGTTCCAAAACCAACTTCATCTTCTTCAACTTAGAAGCGAGCGAAGTAGCTTCGCTGAGCTCATCGGCCTCACGAAGTGCACGTGACTTCTTGAGTGATTCAATGTTACGAAGATTCCCTTTGGTGGCTTCAAAAGCCTTTCCTTTTGGGATGAGAAAATTTCGGGCGAAACCGCGCTTTACGCTTACAACGTCAGCTTCGGCGCCGAGATTGTTGATTTTAGTGCGGAGAATTACGTTTGTAGTGGCCATGGTTACCTTTGATTATAAAGATTCAAAAAAAGGGCAGGACTTTTCGACTCGAACCTACACTTTGTCAAGACGCCGAAATGATTTCTAAATCCGGCTTCTTTTCCCGCAGCCGCTTGATGATTTCCCCTGACCCCTCGAACTTGTAATCGTCGACTTTCAATGATTGCCCGGAATCCGTTTTTAGCACCCCAACTCCACGATCCCACTTGGATAAAGCAAGCGACTTAACCGACTCAAAATCAACGTGTTTTTCATTGGTAAAATCAATTCCAGACTGATCACACGCGATGCTTTTTCGTTGCTGCCAGAGTGCGAAAAACATTACCAAAACCAAGATCACGACGAACCCGGCGGCAAAGCCCTTCTGCTCATTCATTTCATCTATGCTAAATTTTTTCGGTTCAGAAGCCGCCAAATGGCGAGTCGCGGCAAATTTTGACCACGTATCTCCTGCTTTTCCGGCATCTACCGCAGCTTGAAGTCCCTCCTGCTGTTTCTCAGAAAATTCAGCGATCGAAAAGTCTGACGGTTTCGGTAAATCCGACGCAACATCCTTCCCCGATTGAAACGCAGAAAACAAAGCCGCATTGAAATTCTTCTTCGGATAGCCGAACAATCCGTCGTAGAGAAAGACGAGTGTCGATATCGCCAGTAATCCCATCAGAATCGCCATGCGCCGCCGAAACCAGCTGCCGACGTGGCATACGATTCGATCAGGAGTGGAGGTTTCGGAATCAGGCATGGTGGGTTTGAATTCGGCTGGTTTATGGATGGAAAAATAGCATACCGCAGAATCTTGCGCTTTGAGAAATTTGATGCACCATAAATGACAGTCGACGGAATGTGGCGCAGTTTGGTAGCGCATCACACTGGGGGTGTGGGGGTCGCAGGTTCAAATCCTGTCATTCCGACTGTTGACTATTCAAACCGCACGGACAAACACACTCGGACCGCGTGTGTCGACCACTTCGATCGACGTTCCTTTCGCAATCACGCCGGATTCCGACATCACATCGAGTTTTTCGCCGCCGATTTTTGCGTGTCCCGATGGTCTCAAATCTGTAAGCGCCTCTCCGGTTTGACCAACGAGTGTCTGACGCGCTTTTAATTCGTCGTCGCTACCCACAGCTGCTTCCAATACCAACTTGCGAGTGAAGGGCAGTCGGTGAAAAAATTTCATCCAGATCCACGTCATTGTCCCCGCAAACGCCAGCATGATCACCAGCGCGACGATTCCCCACATCAATCCAAATTCAGCGAACGAGAGCACCACCGCAGCAACCATGCAGATCGCGCCTGCAATACCGAGAATTCCGCCCGGCAACACCAATTCGAAGAGAAAGGCCAGGATGCCGATGACGGCGAGAACTACAATCGTGGTTACCATGCTTCTACGAATCAACAGGGTCTGATCGACAAATCAACCCTATTTGATCGTGAAAGACCTGAACTTGAAGACGCCAATTCGACTGCCTTTTTCAACTTCTCGACGTTTGGTTTTCACCCTAAAATCCAAAGAGATGACTGCCAGTTTCCGACTCATTTTTACAATCAACATCTGCCTAGCTGGATTTTTTTCCGTTCAAGCAGCGCCTCTGAAAATTTCGACGGATCATCCTGGCGGAAACGGAATTGTTCTCGAAAACACCGGAAATGGCGTGGTAAAAATGAAGCCCGATCTTCGCGGGGGGCGGGATTGGTTTTACTGGAACTTCGAGGCCACCCCGACGGAGCCTGGCGACGTGGAATTTATTTTTGAAGGCAAACTTCGCATCGGCGTTCGCGGTCCTGCCGTCAGTCGCGACGGCGGGAAAACGTGGCAATGGCTTGGCTACGAAGCCGTTCGGTATTTCGATAAAAATGATGATCCCAAATCGGCTACGGAGTCTTTCACGTTTCGATTTGAGGCAAAAAACGAGACCGTTCGATTCGCTGTCGCTATTCCCTATCAGAAGAAAAATCTCGATGACTTCGTTCGGGCTTTGGAAGGAATACCCGATGTCTTTCATCGTGAATTCACCAAATCCCGCAGCGGCAAGTCGGTTAAACTGATTCAAATAGGAAAACCCTTTCCTGAGAAAAAAGCGATCATCGTGACAGCTCGCCATCACGCCTGCGAAAGCATGGCCAGCTATGTTTTGGAGGGATTTCTCGCCGAAGCCGCCTCCGATTCTCAAAGCAGCCAGGCCTTTCGCGATCAGTATGTAATTTATGCCATTCCGATGATGGACAGCGACGGCGTTCAGGCGGGCGATCAGGGGAAATGGCGTTTTCCGCACGATCACAATCGCGACTACGGAACGGATGCAATGTATCCCGAAGTGCAGGCCGTAATGGCGCTGGCACAGGAGGTTAAACCCACGCTTGCGCTCGATTTTCATTGCCCGTCCTTGCGCGGTGAGACGCACGAAGTTTTTTATTTCATCGGCATCGGCCTACCTCACATCGACAGTAACACCAATGAACTACGCGGATGGATTGCCGAAGAATGCCCGCAGATTTTTCCGCGTGGACCCCATAATTTTCTACGTTATCCGCCTGAAAAAATCCCCGCAGAATTAAAGGATACAAAGTTCTCCGCATGGTTCAGCTATTTTTCAGGAATCAGGTTTGCGGCGACTTTTGAAATTCCATATTCCCAGCGAAATTTCGATTTTACTCCCGACATGGCTCGCGAATACGGTCGCGCCACGTTGCAAGCTTGGGCAAAAACCGAGTTCGTTACCGATGAGAAAACGCCCCGAAAAAATGGGATCCAAGACTTGCTGGCCTATCGTAAAAAATTTCATGCTGACATCAAATCGAACTCCAAAAAAGCGAGTCTTGAACTCTCGAAATCGATCAGCCGAAAAAAGGTCCAACCGAATTCTGAATTGCCAGGCGAGTTGATGATTGTTCAGGAAAATCCGCAAACCATCGCAGAACTGGGCAATTTGAGAGGGCTCATCGACATGCGACAGCGGGATTTTGAATCGGCGAAAATCTGGTTCGAACGCGAAGCGACAAACACCTCAGCCACTGAATCGCAGCGAATGTTTGCGGCCACTCAGCTTGTCGTTGCTGTTACGAAAAATGAAGGTTCTACCGCCAACGACGTTTTGCGAGCGGTCAAAAACTTCGAGCAATTCCCTTACCCATCCACTGCCGGCCAGTTCGAGGCGTTCGGAGCGGTTGCTGATTGTTTCGAGAAACGCGAAGCACTCCACGATGCCATGAACTTTCTCGAAAAGCAGCTTCCGCATGCCAAGACTTACGAAAAAGGAGCAGTTCTAAATCGAATCGCTGATTTATCAGCCAAGACCGGTGATTCAGAAAAAGCCCTCAGAACCTGGCGTGAAGCAGTGACCCATCTTCGCACACAACTCGATCCCGAAGTACCCGTTGGAATATTTGGAGTGTTGATGGCCCGTGATTTATTCGAAGCGTTAATCGAACTTACTGATACACCCCAAGCCGAACTGGAAGCGGCCGCCGAAATGATTTTTCAGCACAAAGTCGCCTCGCAAATGATTAAAGATCACGTTCGGGCCGGGTTGGCTGCGAGAGAAAAGAAGTGATTGCTATAGCGCATCCGCACAGCGCAAACCATCGAGCGCGGCACTGACAATTCCACCGGCAAAACCGGCGCCTTCACCACACGGATACAACCCTTCGACATCCGGGTGCTGTAGCGTTTCGTCATCGCGCGGAATCCGCACAGGTGAGCTGGTTCGCGTTTCGAAACCGATCAAATTCGCTACGGGACTGGTGAAACCACGCATGGGTTTGTTGAAGCGAATGAGCGCTTCCTGCATCCGATTTACAATCCATTTTGGTAAAATTTGATCGAGTCGCGCCGGATTGATTCCCGGCGTATAACTCGTCGGATTCAAATTCTCCACGGTTGAATCACGGTTTTTTATGAAGTCGACAACGCGTTGAGCGGGAGCAACCTGGCCGCCACCACCTGCGATTTTCGCTGCTTGCTCGAGCTTTTTCTGAAAGCCAATTCCGTCGCCGTCTTTGATATCTTTGGGCTCGACCGTTACGACAAATCCGCTGTTTGCGAATGGCGAATCGCGTTTGGCGAGACTCATTCCGTTCACGACGACTTCGTCGTTTTTAGTCGCTGCCGGAACAATGAATCCTCCCGGGCACATGCAAAATGAATGCACGCCCCGACCCCGAATTTTCGTCGCCAGCGTGTAACTCGCCGCCGGCAGGAGCTCGGAGCGCTTGCCGGTTTCGCTAAGATTATATTGAATCCGGTCGATCAACGGCTGCGGGTGCTCGATCCGAACGCCCACGGCAAAGGCCTTTGCCTCGGTGCGAATGTTCTTCTCTGCCAAAATTCGATAAATATCTCGCGCCGAATGACCCGTCGCCAAAATAACAGCATCGCCCGTGAACTCGCCGCCATCAGCCGTGATGACTCCTCTCGCCTTTCCGTCATCGACGATGAAATCCGCGACCTTCGTTTCAAAATGAACCTCGCCGCCCGCCGTTCGAATGCTCTCCCGCATCGCTTTCACGACGTTCGGCAAGAGGTTCGAGCCAATGTGCGGATGTGCGTCGATCAAAATCCGTTCGGGCGCTCCGTGAGCTACCAGCGTTTCATAAACCGTGCGAACCGGACCGCGTTTCGTCGCGCGCGTATACAGTTTGCCATCCGAAAATGTGCCTGCACCGCCTTCTCCGAAACAATAATTCGACTCTTCGATAACGGTTCCCTCTTTCAAAATAGGGCGCAGATCAAAACGACGCGCGGAGGCATCTTTTCCCCGCTCCAAAACAATCGGGCACCAGCCTCGCTCGATCGCCCGCAGCGCAGCAAACATTCCCGCAGGTCCGCAACCGACGATGACGACGCGTTTTGCGCCAGCTTTCACCTCTGGGTAATCCGGACGAAATTCAGGCTCTACTTCCAACTCCATGCCGATCCCTACCTCGAATCGCAAATTCACTTTGACGTCCTTTTTTCGCGCATCGATCGAGTGCTTTCGCAACCGCATTTCGTAAATCGCCTTCGGCGGAACGTTCAGCCTCCGCGAAACGGCACGAAGCTGCGCCTCTTTATCCTCAGATTTCTCCAAAGGTAAAATGACATCACAGGTTTGAGTTCGGGCTTCGCGCATAGGTAGGGAGCGTCGCACCAAGCGGGGACGATTCAAGGCAAGACCCTTCCTTCGCATTACAAATTGCGCCTCGTCGTAGAATTGCCCCACTCCAAATTTCTGACATCGTATCAACATGGCCACCGACGACGACACCCCTTCCGTAACCGAATCCCTAAAACGCGAGATCGATTCTCTGATTCTGCAGCTGAATTTGGGAAAAGCTGATGCGGTCGATTTTGTAGAAAAACACAAAGGCGATTTCAGCTCCCTGGTTGGGAAAGCCCGGGAAAAAGTCGAGTCTGGCTCGCTCCGGCAAAAGCTCGATACCTTAAAACTGCAGCTGGCCCTTGGGAAAATGGAATCGAAAGAAGCCCTCGAAGAACAGCGCGAGAAGATCAAAGCTGCGCTCGACGATGCCAAAAAGGAGTGGGATCCGGTTCAAGACGAACTTAAAATCGCCTTCGAAGAAACCGGCGAGTCCCTCAAAACGAAGTTCGACGCCCTCGCGCTCGATTTAGGCATTCGTAAAATCGTCGCCGAAGAAGATTTAAAAATCAGGAAAGACCAAATCAAACACGAATTGGAGTCCGCTAAAGCAAAGCTCGAGCCCGCGCTTCACGAAGCCGCTGATGAGGCTAAGGAGGCCTTCCATCACGTGCGCGATAATTTGCGCTCGTTGTTTGATTGATCGAATCGAATTCGGCGCTATTTCCCCAGATTTGCTTCTGGAGTCACTCGCAATTCTTCGGCGATCATCTTTGAGAAAGGCGCAAGATGGATCAAGATTGAATATCGTTGGTCTGGTGTTAACCACTGGCTTTGTTTCGAATATTGCTGCTCCACGGCTTCAACTCGTTGCTCCCGATTTGGTGTAGTAGGGGATAAATCCGGCGCATCGGGCAAGCCTGCAAAAATAGCCTCTACCACCAATTCGCGCAATGTGTTGGTTTCGTAGCACTCAGTCAATTGCTCGTGAAATGTCGCCGTGTATTCTTCCGTGAGTCCTCGAGTGAGTTGCCACGGCTTTCGGTAAAGGATGGGTTTAGCGATCTTGAAATCTCCCGCTTCGATCAAATCGCGACACTCTTTAATTTCCATGATCCCTTCATGCAAATTTTTCGAATGTTTGAACATGGCCCCAAACTTCGATTGGCTATCGGATAATTTTGCTATCTAAAACAGGTCAACAAAGTGCTGACGATTGTGGGCCACTCGCCCAACTCGGAGCCGGGCCGGACCATGCGCAGTCTAAAATAACGCCGTATTCCCGATATATGATTGAATGAACTCATTTGCGATCGGTTTGAAAGAGTCTGGATTTCCTTCAACTTTCTCCCGAACCAAACTCTCCAGTTCTATTGTCACCTCCGGGCGGAAATTCGCCTCATGCTCGTGATCAATCTCAAGCTGGATTGTCGCCGAAACCAACCACTCAATGAATTCATCAGGCAGCGAAATTCGGTCACGTTGCTGAAGGAGAGTCGCAATCGCAGTCATCTTGTAAGCCGGAAACAGCTCTGGGCTTTCGATCAGTTTTTGATAGAACCCTGCAATTTTTTCAGGAATCTCACGGTCCGCTCCGGAGATGAAAATCGTTGTCGCAATTCCGATTTCTTCAGCAACTGACGGATTTAATTTAGCCCGCCCAGAACTACGAATCCACTTATTAACCTCAGTTATAGTCGCGGTATCACAGTGCGAAAAGACTTCGTTCAACAAAACAATCGCCGCTCCAAATTCGAAGGCTTCTTCATTTATATTAAATAGGAATTCCTTCAAGTGATCGATGTGAATTTCCGCGAGCGAATCCACTGCGAGCAGTTTTTTGAGCAGCCGATCATTGATGTTCGGGTATCCCCGAGGAACCTCTTTCTCTCGCCAACTTGAGCAGGCAAGAATCAAACCAAGCGCGGAATCCGGCGGAAGATCACTCAGCAAGGAACCAACCAGCAAATCATCAAACGGAAAGTCCTGAGTATCTGATACTCTCCACTGTGAATAAGAATTGGACTCAACTGAATTTTCGACGTCCTCGGGGCGTAGTAGAATTTGATGCAAAACCTCTGCCAATGGGATGTCCAACTTCCTTACCGCGGTTGAGTTTACCGCTTTTGAGTTTTGATATTTAGCGAACGAAATACCACCAAGCTCCCGCTCTAGCCATTCAACCAATCGATAATCCAAGAATTCGATTTCGAAATCACGATTAAAACGAGGCATGACATCTGTGAGGAAAAATGCCAAATCGAACCGCTCCTTGCATGACCATGTTTTGATCTCAGGTCATTCATTTAAAATGAGCGCCTCCAATTCAATCTCAGGAGATTCAAAAAATGCTGCTCCTGAAATTTTTGGCCCTAACAAATGAGGCTTCTCAGCCTTCATTTTTGCAACCCACTGCTCAAACTCACGGCGGTGCAGGCCAGAGGCGCGATGAGCCGCCCCATAAATCCAACTCGCCACAGTCCGCCCCATGGGTCCACACCAGCGTGGACAATATCGACCACAATAAATTCCACGATTAAAAACCGGATCAAATTTCGAGTATGAAAAAGTAGAGCCATCCAAAAAATCTTCGATGCAGTCGACGTATTCCAATTCTTCCGGTGATGTCACAGATTCGCCGATCGCCTCAAAAGTCGAGCTTTCATAAGGCAGGTAATCGAACTCTTTCACTGCCTGATGATTCAGTAAAATGCTTTTTGAGAACTCCGCAGGGTCATGATGAAAACCTGTTTCAGGGATTCTACGAATATCCGGATACTGGTCGTGCTCATCAAAAAGCCACACGAAATAGGGCTGCTTGGCTCGCTCCACTCCAAAGGCAGCCTCAGAAGTTCGAACCAACAACGATTCAATTCGATCACGCTGGTCCGTTCTTACATAAGCCGCCGCCAAAGCCGAAAGCGCTCGGTAACAGACTTCTTTCTCGGACTTCCCCTCTGCTCCCGCAAATCGTTGAAGCAGCGCGTCTTCCAGTTCTACTGGGCAGCCCCGATGTTCCCACGTCTCGATTTTTTTCAGCCATGCTCCGTTCGACTTTAGAAAATTCTCCAGAAAATCAGCCTCATCACAAAAATAGAGTTCACCGAGCATTTTTAATTTTTGGGAAGCTCGGTCCGGCTCTCTTTTGGCCAAAACCAAATCATCGATCCATTCTCGTCGATATTCCTCGTAAGCACGTCTCGCTAAATACTCCAGCGGCCCGGACCAATCATCACGGTATGTCCCCCATTGCCTGTAAGAATCGTATTCACGCTCATTCAGCAGCTCAACCTCCTGCACGGTCGATGCAATTTCGATAGAGAGCCGATCGAGTTCCCGCCGCGAAAAGAAACCACGCTCCTCTGCTTCTCGAAGCCGGTGAAATGCATCAACCGAAAACTCCGGATCGCGCGCCAGTTTTCGAGCCGCATTGATATATAGCGCCTTTCGCCACGGTTCGATGCGATGATAGGTCACCCACTCGACTGGATTATCAAATCGCGGCTTCCAGGAATTCGTGAGAGAACCAAATTCCATCCCCCGGGTGCTGCCCGGCGCCCCGGCAATTCGATCCAGAAACTGAATCTTCCGATTCTCAGGAAAAATCCACTCATCAACCGGCTTTCTGATTATCTTTTCAGCTGCCGCAAAAAATTGATCCGCACTCTTTTCTTGGTAGTGCCGCGTAAGATCAAGCCTCACCACTTCATATTCTGTACCCGAAGGATGAAAACAGAGCCAAATTCGCGCCCAGTTATAAAAGACCGCAGACATCATCAAAACAGCGGCACTCCAAGAGATAAAATGGCGTTTCCGACGGCTCATTGGAATTAGGACGAATCAATACCGTGGAAATTAGATGGTTGTTTAATGGGAATCACTCAGGATAGAATTACACCACGATCACTGTTCACGAACCAACCCTGTCCATTCATCGAACGCACCCTGTTCGTTCGTGAAAACGAGATCGCGACGGTTCGACGTGAGTTTTCTAGGAAAAATAATTTTCGGGCTCTGGAGCACCTCAAATTCGGAGCTCTTTCCTACCGAACGGGTTTAAGCGCAACCCCAGACTCAGTTCCAGAGCTACCGCTATCAGAATAATCAACGCTGTGAGCATGGGGAAAGCGCGCTCGTTTAGAAAAAATTTAATTAAAGTGATTATATAGCTTGACGAATGCCATTAAATCCCGATAAAAATGGCATACTTATTCGCTAAAACGGTGAATTCATTGAATGGCCAGACCAAAAAATACGCTCAAGACTGTGCAAGTCACGATCTCGACGACCGAACAGGTGAAGGATGTCCTTGAGGCACTCACTAATTCGGGGATGTACGGCAAGAATGCCGCGGACACGGCCCAGCGTCTGATGCTGGAACGAATCCGCGACCTTCAGCAAACTGGTATGGCCCCCCGGCCTACGTTCAATGGCTCCACCGTTGTATCGAATGATGATAACTGACCTTATTCATTCATTCCTATAACCTCCTGACCCCACACTGCTATGTTCCCAGACGACTCAAATCCCGCTCAAACGGCTGAAAACCTCCGCGTTCTCGACGCTGGAGCAGACGATGCGAAGTACGCATTCGAAAATGACGCTGAATTCCGCAACACATTCGAAGAAGAACTCCGGACGCTTGCTGAGGAAATCGTGCAAAGCCACCCCAGTTTGACTCAGCTTTTGCTGTCGATGAGCCAGCCGGAAATGAACCCGGTTCACGGCAAGAACTAACCCACTCTCACCACCCTAAAAGGTGGTGCAGAATTCTGGACTCGATTCAGCAATTTCCTGCAAAGGTTGCAGGCTCCTCTTCTCAATCAACACGGCTTATTACAAGCCAAGCTGGGGGAGGAATCGGATTCGGGGTAAATGGACTCTACAAACTTCCATTTGGGCGCGAAAGTGTGCAGAAATCCATTGAATTTACGATATTTCCAGTAAATCATAATAAATGATGGAACGCTCGATCGCGTTATCGGTACGTATGCTGTGTTTTGGCATTGGTTGGCGGAGGTTCAGTTTGACGCTAATGTATTGGGCGGCGTCGCGAGCCTATGAGGATGGGGTTCGTCAGCAGATTCTTACAATCGGGACAACAACGGCCACGAGTCTGGACGGGCAGCTGGTTGAGACGCTGGCAAAGGACAATGACGACTCGGTTCGACCGCGCCTCGCAAATCGACTGACGGGAATTTGGCAGGTCCCTGCGGGCGCCGAAATCGAGATGTCGCTTCAGCTGGTGGAAAAGACTGGTAACAGTCTGGCAAGCGTCCTTCTACGGACATGCAGGTCGTGAAAGAGACGATGGCTTCGAATGCGGAGATTGAGTCTGCTTTTGAGGAACGCCCTAAATCGTCCGGACTCAAGCGAGAAGTGCCATCTCGTACTCCGTTCGACAAATCCCGACAGATGTTTCTTGAGGCTTTCGGTAAAAGTGTTCCGGCGAATATTTCAGCAGCGGGTCCTATTAAAAACGGATCTGAAATTGTTGCCGTTCTTGCGATGCAGGGTCGAGTGCGTCCGGAAAATTTCGCGTGGTATTCGCTTCTAGGATGAGAGCAGCTACTCGTTCTAGCAGGTTTGATCCCCGGACTACTGGCTTTGTTTTGGGTGGGATTCGGAATTTCGAATGAGTTGAAGGGATTGCAAAACGGAATGGAGACGGTTGCTGAAGGTTGTTACGATTTCCGCCTCCCTGAAAATGGACCCACTGAATTCCAGTCAGTCCATATCATCTTCAACAAGATGGCTGAGAGTCTTGAGGCAAGTAATGTGAAGATCCACAACTCGATCGAAGAGATTCAAGTGGCTCGCCAACAGGCTGAAGTGGCAAAAGAAGCGAAATCCGATTTCCTGGCGAACATGAGTCATGAAATTCGCACACCGATGAACGGCGACGAAAAAAACCACTTGGTGCACCTTTTATACAAACCTGTCAGCGAGCTAAAGTTGATGCGTGCGCTCGTCGAAGTGCTCCATCACTCCGTCGGCACAACGATTCCAGCGAGTTTGATGCACACTTCCGCAGACGGTGGTGGAACCACAGTTGGCAAATTCGCCGACCAACACGCAGCGCAAATTCTCGTTGTTGAGGACGTTTTGATGAACCAAAAAATCGCCTGAATGGTTTTGCAAAAACTCGGTTACGAAAACATTCTCTTTGCCAACAATGGCGAGGAAGGTGTCGAAAAAGTCCTCGCAGGTGGCGTCGATTTGATTTTTATGGACCTCCAAATGCCGGTGATGGGCAGGATTGATGCGACCTTGAAAATTCGCGAGAGCTTCCACCTTGAACGGCAGCCACTGATCATTGCAATGACCGGCCACGCTCTGGCAGGTGTGAAAGACAGCTGCCTCCAGGCAGGAATGGATGCTTACATTACCAAACCGATCAGCGTGGATGATGTGAAGCGTTCGTTTGCCGAAGTTTACAACAAAGCAGCCCACGCAACCGCCACGACCGCGAACAGCGCGAACGCCCCGTTCGCCCAAGCGTGATTTCGGGCCTTGTGTCCTCCCGATTCATTCGCTTACGATGCCGTTCCATGAATTTGAAACTGCTTGTCGTTGCTCTTTTCTCGATCATTCCCCTAACCTTTGCTCAGGCCGATGACTGGCTACAATGGCGTGGTCCCAACGGAAACGGCATGGCCGAAGATGGGCAAAACCCGCCCACCAAATTGGAAAAACCAAAGTGGTCGGTCGATCTCACAGGTCGCAGTCACGGCACACCAATTGTCGCAAAAGGCCGGGTTTACCTCGCAGCAGCAGACGAAGAAAAACAAACGCAGTCCACGCTTTGTTTTGATCGGAAATCAGGAAAAGAAATTTGGAAAACAGTGGTTCACGAAGGCAGTTTTAAGCAGAAACTAAACAAAAAGGGAACTTGGGCATCGTCCTCACCCGCGACAGATGGAGAGCGAATTTTTGTGAATTTTGTGAACAATAAATCAGCGTTTACGACAGCGCTCGACCTCAATGGAAAGCAGCTTTGGCAGACCAAAATTTGCGATTACAAAGTTCATCAAGCTTACGGATCTTCTCCGACGATTTACAAAAATCTCGTCATCGTTTCCGCCGACAACAAACTCGGCGGCGCGATTAGCGGACTCGATCGAAAAACCGGCGACGTCGTCTGGACCGTGAAACGCGAAAAAGAACCGAACTACCCTTCGCCGATTATTTTGAAAGCAGCTGGGAAAGATCAGCTCTTCATGACAGGCACAAAAAAAGTCACCAGCATTGATCCTGCAACCGGAGCGATTAATTGGGAAATCGATGGAGCAACCACCGAGTGCGTCACGACAACAGTGACCGATGGAAAGCGAATTTACAGCTCAGGCGGTTACCCAAAAAATCACGTCGCGGCAATCGAAGCCGACGGCTCAGGAAAGATTTCGTGGGAAACCAAAGACCGAGTTTATGTGCCCTCAATGCTGATCAAAGACGGCTTTCTTTTTGCGGTGATGGATAGCGGCGTCGCGATTTGCTGGAATGCCGAAACCGGCGACGAACAGTGGAAAGCTCGTCTAGGAGGAAACTTTAGCGCCTCGCCGATTCTGGTCGGCGAGAACATTTACGCCGCCAATGAATCCGGAACCGTATACGTCTTCAAAGCAAGCACGAGCGGCCTGGAGGTAATCTCCGAACAAAAAATCGGCGACGCCATTTTTGCATCGCCGGTCATTTGTGGCGGTCAGATTTTTCTGCGTGTTGCTGATTTTACAGGCGATAAGCGAAGCGAGCGTCTCGTTTGTTTTGGCGAATAACGACCGTTCAACGATCCTCGGAAATCTCATCAGTCAGGGTTTACGTGAGGAAAAGGTCGCGTAATTTTGAGTAGAATTTTCTTCCTGAAATGAATCTGAAAGACCTAAAAGCTCACCTAGCCGCATCACCCGAAAAACTCGTTCAATTGATCCTTCCCGGAGGATCAACAGTCCCGCAGCATTTCCACGTGACCGAGGTGGGGCAAGTTCAAAAGGACTTCATCGATTGCGGCGGCGAGGTTCGAAACTCCACCGTCTGCTTGATTCAAGCTTGGGTGGCGAACGACCTCGATCATCGAATCGAAACTGACAAGCTTCTCAAAATCCTCGAACTCGCTGACAAAGTCATTCCATCCGATAACATTCCCGTCGAATTCGAATACCAAGAGCGCGTCATTTCTCAATATCCGCTCAAAGCATCAGGTATCACCGACGACGGCGAAGCAGTCACCCTGACATTGGGCCTCAAATTCACCGATTGTCTTTCAAAAGACAAATGCGGTATCCCAGAAGATTATGTCGGCGAGCGTCAATCTGGAGAAGCAGCTACCGCACCTTGTTGCGGTCCGGGCGAAACGTGTGGGCCAGATTCAGGAGAAACCCGTGATTTTCAGGTGGCGCCAACTTCGTCTCCGATAAAATTCGGATAATCACCAGAAGCCAATTTTACGAAGCAATAGGGTAGGTTCAACGAATCATCCCTGTCTGTTCGAAAACGGATTTCGATCCAATAGGGTACGTTCGATGAACCTACCCTGTTGCTTCGTGAAAACCGAATTACGAGCGCTTACCGCGACGGCGAGCAACTTCGAGCATCGCGATGGACTTCATCATGGATGCTTCAGCAGCGGCGCGTTCTTCGCTTCCGCCGTCTTCTTTTAATGCAGCTTGAGCACGCTCAAGCGCTTTCTCGACCGCATCTTCATCGATATCAGCTTCACCAACCGCAAGGTCAGTAAGAACGGAAACGTGATTCGGACCGACTTCAACAATCCCGTCGCCAACGGCAACGGCACGTTCTTCGCCGTCTTTGGTGTAACGCAACTCACCAGGCTTTAGCGCACTGATGAGTGGTGCGTGGTTTACCATCAAACCCATTTCACCCTCACTCCCAGGGATCACGATGGTACCGTCAACATCATCGCCAAATGTTTTGCCTTCGGGAGTAACGATTTCGAGTCTCATCGGGAAATAGGATTTTTCAGCAAACTATAAATTAAGCTTTCTCGACAGTGTCGATGCCACCCTTCATGTAGAAGTTGTTCTCTGGAACATCGTCATGCTTTCCATCAAGAACTTCTGCGAAACTGCGAACAGTGTCTTCAACTTCAACCTGCTGACCTTCGATACCTGTGAAAACCTGAGCAACCGAGAACGGCTGAGAAAGGAATTTCTGAATCTTCCGAGCACGGAAAACGGCCAACTTGTCATCAGGGTTCAATTCATCCATTCCCAAAATCGCGATGATGTCTTGCAAATCTTTGTAGCGCTGAAGCACGGACTGAACGCCACGTGCAACGCGGTAGTGCTCTTCTCCCACAACATCCGCCGCAAGCGCGTTTGATGTCGAAGCAAGTGGATCAACCGCCGGGTAAATACCGAGTTCAGAAAGTGAACGCTCAAGAACAACCGTCGCATCAAGGTGAGCAAACGTGTTTGCCGGAGCCGGGTCAGTCAAGTCATCTGCAGGAACGTAAACCGCCTGGAATGAAGTAATTGAACCTGATTTCGTCGAAGTGATTCGCTCCTGAAGCTGAGCCATTTCCGAAGAAAGCGTCGGCTGGTAACCAACCGCTGAAGGCGTCCGGCCAAGAAGCGCTGATACCTCAGCACCTGCCTGTGAGAAACGGAAAATGTTATCAACGAACAAAAGAACGTCCTGATTTTCTTCGTCACGGAAATACTCAGCCATGGCGAGCGCAGAAAGCGCAACACGAAGACGAGCGCCCGGAGGCTCATTCATCTGACCGTAAACGAGGGCCACTTTTGATTCAGCGAGATTATCCTGCTTAATAACTCCAGCTTCGGACATCTCCCAGTAGAGATCGTTTCCTTCACGAGTTCGCTCACCAACACCAGCAAACAGGGAATAACCACCGTGCTGCTTCGCAATGTTGTTGATCAGCTCCATGATGATAACGGTCTTACCAACACCCGCACCACCAAACGCTCCCACTTTACCACCCTTTGTGAAAGGGCAGATGAGGTCAACAACCTTGATACCAGTCGCAAGAATTTCAGTCGACGTCGCCTGATCAACAAGAGCTGGAGCAGGGCGGTGAATCGGATAACGCTTCGTTGCATTCACTTCACCACGACCGTCAACAACGTCACCAGTCACGTTAAAGATACGTCCAAGAACCTGAGCACCAACGGGAACCGAAATCGGCGCGCCGGTATCAGTCAGATCCATCCCACGCTTCAATCCTTCCGTAGAAGACATCGCAACCGCGCGAACCCAACCGTCACCAAGGTGCTGCTGCACCTCGAAAACTGTCTTAGTTGCCTCACCATTCAGATCATACTCCACCACAAGGGCGTTGTAGATTTCGGGGAGATTATCGGCTTTGGAAAAATCGGCGTCCACCACCGGTCCAATCACCTGAACAATATTACCAACGTTACTCATGGTCTTATTCTTTCTAAAAAAAATTGATTCTTAACTTCTTAAAATTCTAAACGAAACACTTGAAAATCAGCCTCACTCGAGCGCCTTCATGGCTGTCGTAATCTCAAGCAACTCGGCCGTAATCGCAGCCTGACGTTGCTTATTGTAGTCCAGCGTCAAATCTTTGATCATCTCGTTAGCATTGTCCGTCGCGGCTTTCATCGCCACCATTCGTGCGGAATGCTCAGATGCCCGGTTCTCGAGAATCATCTGAAAAACCTGATTTCCAACATACTGAGGAACCACGGTATCGAGAACCTTCTCAGGGCTTGGCTCAAAAATATAGCCACTGCCACCTGATTCAGGATGCTCGCCGTCGATATCTATCGCATCAGACTCGTTGCTCATCCCGACAAAACTCTTGTCGCGTCCCAAATCGATTGGGCGAATCGGAAGCAATGTCTCGATCATCGCATCTTGCTTGATCGTATTCACAAAATTGGTAAACGCCACTTTTACAACGTCATATTTACCCGTCAAAAATTGCTCCATGAGGTATTTGGAAACGACTTTTGTTTCAGCAAACCCAGCAGGGTCTTTCATTGGGAAATCGGCAACCAAATTGCGATTCGAACGAGAGAGCGACTGCCGCCCCTTGTTACCGATTGTAACAAAATCAGCATCCGGCCCTACTTCGTCAGCCACCATCCGCAACACGTTCGTGTTCAATGGACCGCAAAGCCCTTTGTCAGTTGAGATAACCAGCACCAACTCGCGGTCACCTTGACGATCTTCCAGCAAAGGATGCTGATCTTCATCAGTCTGCTCCTTCAAATTAACCAACACCTTATTCAAAAGGTCCGCGTAGGAACGGCCAGATGTCGCCTGCTCCTGAGCCTTCTTCATCCGCGAAGCTGCAACCAACTGCATCGCCCGGGTAATTTGGGCGGTGTTTTTGACCGACTTAATACGTCGGCGGATGTCGCGAAGGTTGGCCATTTGGAAAGATTCAGGGTTCTTGGTCAGGGGCTGTTCGATGAACGAACCCTACAAATTCGTTTTAGCCTTTGTAGCTTGATTTGAAGTCTTCGAACGCTTGCTCAAGACCCTCTTTAACGCTGTCAGTAAGAGCTTTCTCGTCACGAATCAGCGTAAGAAGATCGTCTTTACGAGTTTCGAGATACTCCTGAAGTTTCTTCTGGAAATCTTTCACTTTATCAACATCAACAGAGTCGAACTTTCCGTTCTGAATTCCCCAGAGGACACACACTTCCATTTCAGTGGTAAGCGGGGTGTACTGCTGCTGCTTGAAAAGCTCAACAATACGCTCACCACGTGAGATCAGCGCTTTCGTCTTGGCATCGAGATCGGAACCAAACTGAGCAAAGGCCTGCATTTCGCGGAACTGAGCGAGGTCGAGCTTAATCGATCCTGACACCTTCTTAACCGCTTTGGTCTGCGCGGCAGATCCAACACGAGAAACTGAGAGACCAACTGAAATCGCCGGGCGAATCCCCTGATAGAACAAATCCGTCTCAAGGTAAATCTGACCATCCGTAATCGAAATCACGTTCGTTGGAATGTATGCCGAAACATCACCGGCCTGAGTCTCAATGATCGGAAGCGCCGTCAATGAACCGCCGCCATTTTCCTCAGAAAGACGAGCCGAACGCTCAAGAAGACGTGAGTGAAGGTAGAAAACGTCACCAGGATATGCCTCACGACCTGATGGACGACGTAGAACGAGAGAAACCTCACGATAAGCAACCGCGTGCTTGGAAAGGTCATCAAAAACGATGAGCGCATCCTCACCTTTATCCATGAAATACTCACCCATCGACGCACCTGAATATGGAGCCAGATACTGACTCGTCGCAGGGTCAGAAGCCGAAGCAACGACCACCGTGGTATATTCCATCGCACCAGCGTCTTCCAAAACCTGAATGGTCCGCGCCACATTTGCCAACTTCTGGCCAATCGCAACGTAGATGCAGTAAACAGGCTTGTGATCTTTCAAAGTGCCTTCTGCAGCAGCCTTGTTTTGTTTCGCCTGGGAAATAATCGTATCGATCGCAACGGTCGTTTTACCAGTCGAACGGTCACCAATAATCAACTCACGCTGACCACGACCAACTGGAATCATCGCATCGATCGGAAGAATCCCGGTCTGAATTGGAACACCCACTGACTGACGAGGAATGATACCAGGAGCAATTTTCTCAACTGGATACGATTGCGAAGTTTTGATTTCACCTTTGCCGTCGATTGGCTGACCGAGCGCATCAACAACACGTCCAAGCATCTCTTCGCCAACAGGCACCTGGAGCAGCTTGCCTGTAGTCTTGACTTCGTCACCCTCTTTAATAAGGCGGCCGTCACCAAGAAGAATACAACCGACTTCGGTCTCCTCGAGGTTCAAAGCGAGACCGTAAACTCCACCGGGGAATTCAACCATCTCATTGAGCATCACATCACTGAGACCCTCAACTTTGGCGACACCGTCACCAGTTTCACGGACTACGCCGACATTAGATTTCGAAACCGACGTCTTCAACGACGCGATTTCGGATTCCAGTTCCTGAAGGATATTGCTCATGTTCTTTTTGAGTAGGAAATTGGGAAGGTAAAAAGGATTTACTTAAATTTTGCTTCGAGACGTGCGAGACGATCGCGGACACTGCCGTCCCAAACATCGGAACCGACTTTAATACGCATCCCACCGAGCAACTCGGGGTTTACGCGAAATTCTGAGGTGAGCTGCGTTCCGTATTTGCTCTGCAAATCGGCTAGCACTTTACTCTGCATTGCCAAATCAAGATCGGCAGCGCTTTCAATGATTGCGTGGTTTTTACCAAGCTCAAGACGGACAAGACGCCAGAAAGCATCCACCACCCCGAGATAACCACGCGGTTTCTTTTCAGCCAGCGTCGAAACGATCTTGCGCGCAACGGTAGCATCGACACCCCCATCAGGAGTGACCGCCGCTTCGAGTAATTTTCGAGCAGTGCGTTGAGCGTCTTTGCTGGCTTTCATTTAAAATTCTGTTTCTTAAAACAATTCAAAAGAAGGATTGAGTTAAAGCGCCACCTGGCCGGCTGTTTCCTCATTAATCCGGGACTGATCCTTATCATCAAGAACCTTGCCCGTAACCTTAGAAGTGGTATCGATGACCATCCGGCCAAAATCGCGCTTCAGATCGGACAACACTCGGTCGTGCTCCAACTTTGCTGCTTCAGCCGCATTTTCGCGAATCTTCTGAGCATCAGCGATCGCCTTTTGCGTTTCTTTTTCGCCGATCACACCCGCACTTTCACGAGCCTCCGCAATCAACCGCTCGGCATCACCATCGGCCTCATCGAGCATTTCCTGAACTTTCGTTTCAGCATTGGCAAGCTCACTTTCGATCTTCTTCAAATTATTTTCACCCTCCTCGATACGCTTCCGGCGATCCTCGAGCATCCCCATAACCGGACCGAAGGCATACTTATTCAGGATCACAAAAACGATCAGAATAATGATGACCTGCGCCAAAAATGGCCCCCACTGAACGCCAAATGATTCGGCAATTGAAGTGAGAATATTCTCCTGGGAAGCGTCGGGTTTTTCCATATCTCTGAAAAGGTTGGCTGGGAATAGATGAGTAACAAATTACAACCAGTAGGGATGCGGGCGATTTTGCATAAAGCAACTTCGCCCGCCCCACAAAGGATTAGCCTTTGAAAGCCATCACAAGACCGTAAATCGCGATTGCCTCAGCGAGCGCCATTCCGATAATCGCGATGGTAAGGATGTTACCAAACGCGGTAGGGTTACGCCCCACAGCACTGGCAGCAGCCATTCCAGTCAGTCCAACACCAATTCCTGCACCAGCACCGGCAACACCGAGTGCGAAGTTACCGTTAAACACGGTATCAGCGAGGATTGGCATGATATCAGCAAGGATAGTCATCATATTAGTATTCTTTCTTTTGTTGTTGTTGTTTCTCTCAACCGCCGCCCACTCACTACGGATGGTCCCGACGGATAAATTAGTTTCGTCTATTCAATCAGTGAGCCTCTTCGTCGTGCGCAGTTGATAGTTGAATAAACACAGCGCACAAGAGCGCAAAAACGGTTGCCTGAAGAAGCCCCACGAGGATCTCCATAAAGTAAAACGGCAGCGGAAGCGCGACACTCATAACAAACGAGGCCACTTTCCCAAGTCCAAACGTTGCGCCTAAACCACCCATCGTGTGAAGCAGGGTTTCACCAGCATAAATATTACCGAACAGTCGGAGTGACAACGATACCGGACGCGCCACGATCGAAATAATCTCGATCAGGCCAACGAAGATGAAAATAGGAGTCAGCGCGTATTTCAGAAAACCTTCCAAACCACCTTTCGGGCCGAATGTGTGGACAATAAACCCCCAAACACCCACTTCTCTGACCGTGAGCCACATCCAAACAATCATAAAGACGCAGGCCAAACCCAACGTGAAATTCAAGTCTGCCGTCGGCGGACGTAAGATCGGAGTGAAGTGAGCACCGTGATGTTCCTTGGCGGCGTGATCATCATGATTTACCTCCACACCAGGAGCCGCGGCATCGTGAACAACTTCTTCAGCTTTTGTCTCACCGCTGTGATCAGGAACAGCAATCGTTAAAGGACCCTGTCTGTCGCCAAAACCAATCGTTCCAACCCCGGGAATCAAACCCGCGTAGTTTGAAGCCAACACAAAGATGAAAATCGTCGCAAGAAGCGGGAACGCTTTCGGAGCCACTTTCTTTCCAACAATATTTTCCACCTGATTATAAAGAAATTCGACAACCAGCTCTACAAAGTTTTGCTTCTTCCCCGGCACCATTTCCATCCGCTTCGTGGCCATCCGAGTGAAAAGCAACACAGCTACCAGAACCAAAATGGCAACAAAAAGCGAGTTCGTAAACCAACCGAGCCCAGGGATCTGGTCCGGTGCAATGCTCCCAGCTGCAAGAACAGCTGAGTTGGCATGAATTAGGCTTATTGGTATTGAAAAATCCATCAATAGTGAACGTTGGAAAACGCAATTGAAGATCAGATAAACGACAGAGGGTGAACGTCGAAGTCCAATTCTTCGTCATGGATTTAGTTCGCCTTTAAAAGAGGTGCAACCGAATTTATGAAAAGTTTGTGAAAAAATTCACAAAGTCCCTTTTCTAGGTCGAATTCAGCAGCAAAAATGTCTCCACCTGCAATTACGCCGCTGACTTTCAACGAGACGCGCTTTTTCTCTCGGCAGAAAAAGAAATCTGCGCCTCAACGAACCAACAGGGTCTGTTCGACGAAGATACCCTATACGTTCGAAATGGCTTCACGAAGCAACGGCAAAATATGACCGGCGATACCGCCTGCCAAAACCCCACCAAACCGCGACAACGCTTATGCTGAAGTTCGGCAAGTTAACCCTGACGCGATTTGGCAGGGTTCGTTCGTTGAATCAATCGGGTTGGATCGAAAAACTGGGCGTCACCCAATTTTCACAGCCTCCCCTGTCCGCGCTGATTCCTCTGCTGCCAAGCACGCGCGAACGGCTTCGCGACTTTCTTCGGGAGAAATGATTGCTGGAGTTTGCTTCGTCTCGACACAGTTGGTGAAATACGCCAACTCATCTCGCAACGCCCCACTCAGCCGACCGTGAATCTCCGGCCAGTAAGTTGTGTCGGGACATGTCGAACCGTCTTTGTCGACAATCATCAAATTCGGATGGGTGTCGTGAATCGAGATACTTCCCTCGGTCCCGATAATTTCGAGTCGCTCATCGATTTGAAACGGCGTCGTATCCGGCAAACACCAGACAGCCTCCAAAATACAACTCGCTCCGTTTTCCAACCGGTACATCACTTGCCCGAGATCTGGATTGGCATATTCCCTCACTTGAACGGTCTGAGCGTAGGCAGAAATCGCGCGGCTTTCCGAAAACCAAAACATCAGATCGGTGTCGTGAACGCCATCCCCAATGATCGGTCCGATTTTATCGAGCACGCTCGCCCCTACCCAGCTGGGTAAATTCCGCCGCGCATACATCGAAACGATCTTGCCGATTTTTCCATCCGCGATCGCCTGCTTTGCCGCCGCGTATCGTGGATTGAACCGGCAGATGTGACCCGTCATAAAATACGCGTCCGACTTTTTCGTCGCCGCGACAATCGCATCGCAATCCTCCAGCGTTGAAGCCATCGGCTTTTCGAGAAAGACATGTTTTCCAGCTTCCAAAGCCGCAATCACCGGCTCGCGGTGCTGATCCCACATCGTGACGATGCTCACCGATTCCAATTCCGGATCGGCCAGCATTTCGTGATAATCCGTATATCGTTTTTCAACGCCAAACCGATCGCCGACTTCATTGAGCCGACTTTCTGTTCGCGTGCAAATCGAATGGATATCCACATTTGGAATCGCTGAGAGCGCTTCCGCATGTTTTTCACCAAACCAACCGAGGCCAATAATTCCGTGTTTCATGATTTTTAAAAAAGGAGCTTGGAGCTAGGAGTCAGAATTCCAGCCCAGTTAAGATTTAATTTCAGCGATCCTGACTCCAAAAATTCCAGCTACCAACTCCTAGCTTCTAGCTTCTAGCTTCTAGCTTCTAGCTTCTAGCTTCTAGCTTCTAGCTTCT
>CALAHF010000224.1 GCA_937891465.1 uncultured Verrucomicrobiales bacterium
AATAGGTGTATAGGCTCCGGCGGTGAAGTGCATCTCCTTTGTCCTGAACATATTTCACGTTACTGGCCTCGGCCCAGAGTCTTGCTGGTTGGTAGGGCTTGACTGACGGCCCGCCTTGTTTTTCGACGAGGAGACCACTCGCAAATAGAGCCTGATCTCGAAGGGTGTTGCCGGAGAGTTTTAAGCGAGGTGCCCTGGCCAACCAGACGTTGTTGGGATCACGTTCGCGCAAATCGGAGGTGATTTTTGATGACTGCTGATAGGTGCGGCTCATCACGATTTTTTTCAGAATTGCCTGCACGTCCCATCCTTTCTCAACGAAATCAGTCGCGAGAAAATCAAGTAGTTCAGGATGCGAGGGCAGGGATCCCTGCGTTCCAAAATCTTCCGACGTGCGAACTAACCCCGTTCCAAAAAACATCTGCCAGTATCGATTCACTGCGACACGGCCGGTGAGAGGATGATCTCCGCTGACCAACCATTTTGCGAGACCAAGGCGATTTTTTGGGAAATCCTTCGGCATTTCGGGGAACACTTCCGGGACGTCGGATTGGACCGACTCGCCTTTTTTGTGGTATTCACCGCGTATCCGGAGTTTTGTCGGTTCGGGTTTTTTTCCTTCCACCATGACCATGGTCGTTGGGAGTGAATCGAAGAATTTCTGTCGTGCCAGCTTCGCTTTTTCCATTGCAGCGAATGCACTTTTGATTTCCTTGGAGCCGGAGTGTTCGAGGAAGGAACGTCGTGGATCGGATCCTTTAGCGAGAAGTTTGGCTTCTTCCGTCTCCAGCGTGCGGGTATTGTAAAATCGGAGATTGGAAATTTCTCCCTTCCAGTTTCCAACATGTTTACTGCCACCGACAAAAAGCGCTGCGCCGTTGTTTCCAGGATTGCTGTTGGTATTGTGAATCTCGAGGGTTTCAGCCAGTTCGCCGTTCACATAAAGTTTCATTCCCCGAGTTCTCTGTGTCCCGTCGTTGGTCAGCGTGATATGAACCGCCTCACCGGGGGCGAACGTCCGCGTCGTTTCTAACATGGCCACGCCGGAAATCCATCGTGAAATGATAGCAAAACGAAGATGGCCATTGCGAAAATTTACCAGAATTCCGACCCTCGTAGTGCCTGCTGTTTCGGTTGATAGGACTGCGCCTTTGTCCACTGTTTCCGGTTTCATTTTGAAAGCGACGGAGAACCGCTTGTTACCCATCAGGCCGATCAAGGGCTTCTTGGCTATCTTGATTGGCTTCGATCCATCAGGAGTGAAGGGTTTATCGATTCCGAAATGGTGAGTGAGCCCGAGATTGACGATTGGCTTTTCGGCAAGCACGTTCTGTTCGGATGCGAGCGCTTTTTTGATCTGCGGTTCAAACCGAGCGAAAGTAGTTTCTGTTTTTTTGAGACGTTCGTCGAAAACGGCGAGTTTGGTTTTTTGAGTGGCAGTGGGCGTTGTGATCCAGGGTTCTGAATTTTTTGCTTTGATGGCACGCCCCGACTCCGGGACAGCGTCAAAATAGGAGATCATTTGGTAATATTCTTTCTGCGAAAATGGATCGTATTTGTGATCGTGACAACGGCAGCAGCCCATCGTGACTCCCATCCAAACAGTCGAGGTCGTGTCCACTCGATCCACTGCGTTTTCGAGGAGGAACTCCTCCAGAACAAGCCCTGCCTCGGAATTGTAGCGGTGGTTGCGGTTGAAGGCCGTTGCGATCTGTTGCGCTTCGGTTGCATTGGGAAGGAGATCGCCAGCCAGTTGCTCGATTGTGAATTGATCGAACGGCATGTTGTTCCCATAGGCATTAAGAACCCAGTCGCGCCAGCGCCACATAGTTCGTGGCCCGTCATTTTGATAGCCGTCTGTGTCGGCATAGCGCGCAGCCTCGAGCCATTGCCAGGTCATTCGTTCGGCGTAGCGGGGCGATTTCAATAGCCGGTTGACGACTTTTTCATAAGCATCGGGAGTGTCATCCGCGACGAATGCATCCACTTCCTCAATCGTTGGCGGCACTCCGGTTAAGTCCAGCGTCACACGTCGAATCAAGGTTTCTTTCTCGGCTTCTGCTGAAAACTTGAATCCTTTTTCTTTCAGTTTTTTACCAACGAAATAGTCAATTTCGTTTTCGTCCGACGCGGCGGGCTTCGTCTTTTTCGGATCAACAAATGCCCAGTGCTTTTGCCATTTTGCACCTTGTTCGATCCATTTTTTAATCGTCGCTTTCTCCGTTTCATTCAGGGTTCTCGATGAATCCGGTGGCGGCATCAATTCGTCGGAATCGTCATGAAAAATTCGCGCAATCACCTCACTGGCATCAGCGTCGCCGGCAACAATGGCGGACTCCAGTGCACCCTCTTCCGTATCCAGTCGAAGATCAGCTTTACGTTCAGCCGCATCGGGACCGTGGCAAAAAAAGCATTTGTCCGATAAAATTGGACGGATGTCACGGTTGAACTCGATATCGCCAGAAGCGGTTCCGCTTTTCGGATTTGAAGTTTCGCCAACGTCTGCAACTGCGTCGATCGAAATAGACACGACCCCAGCGGTAATCGAAGCGAGAGTTGTCGAAAAATATGTTGGTCGATTCATTGCTATCTGGGAGCCGATCTTCAAAAAAAAATTGTCTCAGCGAAATTCCAGGGTTGAGAAATAGTATCAGTTTTCTAGAATATTATGGGAAAATGTGAAATTATGTTCCTTTACCACCGAAGGAAAACGCGGAGTTTATTGCAATGAAATCCTAGGGGGTAACGCTTTAAAACGAAGTGGCACAAAAACGTCCAATTCAAGACATGAAAAAATTAATCCCAGTCTTTGCAATTTTTACGTTGGTTTCCTGTTCGGAACAACCTGCTGAAACTGCCGCAGCGAGTGGTAAGCAGACGATTTACACAACCAACTACCCGCTGGCATTTTTCGCCGAACAAATTGCAGGGCCTGATGCAAACGTTGAGGTGATTTTCCCCGAAATCGATGGTGATCCCGCGTTTTGGGAGCCGACTGATCAAGATGTTGCCGGATTTCAGAATGCCACTTTGATTTTAAAAAATGGAGCGACTTACGCAAAATGGATGGAGCAGGCGAGCCTGCCGGAATCGATTCAGCGGGACACTTCGAAAGCGTTTGCGAGCGATTACATTTTCGTAAAAGAAGCGGGAGCCCACACTCACGGAAAGGGTGAGGCACATGCGCACACCGGAACGGCGTTTACGACGTGGATTGATTTTCAGCAGGCGATTTGGCAGGCGGAGGAGGTGCACGCGGCACTCTTCGAACTGATGCAGGAAGACAAAAAGGGGATCGATGAACGATTCAATTCACTTGCCGGTGAGCTTGATGTGATGCACAAAAAATTGCTGGAAATCGGGAGGAAACTCGATGGCCAGCCGTTGGTTGGATCGCACCCGATTTATCAATATTTGGCGCGTCGTTATGATCTGAATTTGCGTATGGTTCACTGGGAGCCCGATGTGGTTCCTGATGAAAAAGGCGTGGATGAGCTGACGAAAACCTTGGTGGATTTTGATGCGAAAGTCATGATTTGGGAGGACACGCCGGAAGCAGAGTCGGTCGAGAAACTGGAGGCAATGGGAATCAAAAGCATTGTTTTCAACCCGGCGGGAAATCGTCCAGAGAACGATGATTTTCTGAAAACGATGCGTGCAAACGTCGCGGCATTGGGGGAACTCGTCTGGCCAAAAGTGGACGCTCCTGCCGTTGAGGCACCGACACCGGTAGAATCCAGGTCGGTGGAAAAGAAGTTTCCGCCAAAGTTGAAGATTGAGCCGGTTCCCAAAACGGTTCCCGAAGCACTTAAAGAATAACATCGAGCGAGTCGATGTTACCATTTCGGTAATCGATTCGGGCAAATTTGAAGTTCGAGCGAAGGTCACGTCATCATGAATCAACAATTTCTCATCCCTCTGATTTTCGTCATCGCAGCAGTCGCTGCCCTCATCATTTTTCGTCAATCGAAGGTCGCTGCGGTCGGCTTCATCGTTCTTTGTGTAGCTATCGCGGCGTTTTCCACGGTCGGATTTTTGGCGAGCTTCGAACCGGCTGAAACGGGTTCTAACCTCGGTTTCAAAATCGGTTACGCCGGTCTTTTCCTAGCCGCATTGACAGGTATGTATCGTAGCGGCCGGCGCTTGTTTCAGCATGCTGCGTAATTGTTCTTTACCGGGCAATCAGATCAGCGGCGCATTTTTCGAATGCGGTATCTGATTGATTTGGCAGAACGTAGTCGTCATCAGGAACGTTGTAGTGACCGCTTCCACCGGGATTGTAATTGCGGTCGTAGTGTTTTTCGAGAAGAGCCGCGATCAGCGATTTCCACTCGCCATTTTCGGCCCACTCTTTCCATTCAGCGATTGTCTCCACGCTGTGAAATGATTTCAGCAGATCGATCGTTGTTGTCACGCGATCCTGATTGGACAGCCACGATTCGTAGTCGTCGTGTAAAAATTCAGTTCGCGCTTCGATGGTAGATTCGAGCTTTGTTACGGATGATTCACGCATTTTCATCCACAGCGGAACGGGAAGATTGAGGCGACCAATTTTTGAACTTTCTGCTTCGACCCAAATGGTCTTGGCAGAGTCGAAAGTCGAGAGCTGATCGTAAATCAACGACTCAAATTTCTTTTGCGCGGGCTGGGGATTTTCAGGATCACCCCCGAAAACCGAACCTTTGTGATTGGCGAGGCCTTCAAGGTCGAGCACCTGAGCACCCTGGTCCCTAAGAGCAAAAAGCAGCTTCGTTTTTCCGCAACCCGTTAGGCTGTTGATGACCCGAAATGTGAGTTCCGAACTTCGTTGCTCGGTGAATTCGATGA
>CALAHF010000225.1 GCA_937891465.1 uncultured Verrucomicrobiales bacterium
TCAAAAAACAGCTGCATGCCTTCGTCGGTATTCGGGATGGCGCGGATCGCGTTCCGTTTCAACAGTGGGTCGTTTAACTTCAAAAGCGCCAACTGATGTGTTTCACGATCCAATTCACCGAGACCGTCAAGTGTCCACAGTGCATGAGCTCCGTGATAGCCGATCTTTTCAGTGACGAGCTTTTTCAGCTGTGGAACGACACTCATTTTTTTCTCAGCAACAAGCATTCGCTGAGCTGTGAGTCGCCAAAACTGATTGTCATTCCCCAGCGCCGCGACCAGTTCATTGTCTGAAGCACCTGCGAGCGACTTGATTTTTGACTCAGCCGCGCTCTCCCATTTCACTTGGTAAATTCGGCCGTGCTGCTTATCGCGATTCGGATTTTCGTGAGCGTTTCCTTTTCCCGTGACGGCTTTGTATCCGCCGCGCTCAGGACTCGGAGTCGGGTTGTGTTGGATGATGAAATTATACCAATCTGCGACCCACAAATTTCCATCCGGCCCGATTTCGGCAGCCACTGGCGAAAACCATTCGTCCGCGCTTGCCAGCAGATTCGAGCGATTGATCGCTTTATAACCTGAGCCTTTTTCGTCTCTAACATTTTCAAAAATTCCCAGCAAATTTCCAGTCGGACCGCCAATGAACGCCATGTGATCGCGCCACGATTCTGGGAAGTTATCCGACGTCGCCAGCGCGTAACCAGCACCTGCTGTGTATAGCCCAAACGCATCAACCTGGCGAATGTTTGGCGTGATGGGATCAAATTCGATTCGGTCCGCGATCGCCTTGGCGCTCCTACCTTTTTTGCCTTTGGGATATCCTGTTTGAGGAAATCCACCGAAAAACGCCGGGTTGCGATTCGCGGTAGATCCGAACACATCGCCTGCGGCATTGAGCCCAAGCCCCCAGGTGTTGTTGTTGAATTGGTGCAGGAACTCCAGGGCTGAACCATCGGGTTTCATTCGGAAAATTCCCGAGCCGAACTGCCTTTTCTCGCCGCCGACTTCGCCGTTGAAACTTGAATACCCAACTGATCCGTAAATCCAGTTGTCGATTCCGTATCGTAAATTCGAAGGTCCCGCGTGGGTGTCATTCACGCCCCATCCGGTCATAATTACTTCACGGACATCTGCTTTATCATCACCATCAGTGTCTTTCAGAAACAGAAAATCCGGTGCCTGTGCCACGATGATTCCACCATTCCAAAACGTGAGCGAGGTTGGAATATTCAGGCCTTCGGCAAATACTTTTACCGAATCGCATTTCCCGTCGCCGTCCGTGTCTTCGAGAATTTTGATCGTGTCATTCCCCGTTCCATCGCGCACATCATTGGGGTAATCCACCGTTTCTGCGGCCCACAGGCGGCCGCGTTCATCCCAGGCCATGAAAATTGGATTCACGATTTGGGGTTCCGCTGCGAACAAGTTCAGATCAAAACCCGCCAGCGTTTGGGTGTATTTCATCGAGTTCTCCGGCGAAAGCGGAATCTGTTTTGGAAGTGGCTCGGGACGCTTTTCGTAGTTTGGAATATTGTCGACTTTTTCGTAGGTCAGCGGTGTCCGCTCTTCGATAAATTTCTGATAACTCGCCAATCGCGCATCACCGACCGACCAGAGGATTCCCCGCTTCAAAAGCTGCTGAAAACCATCCGTCGACCAGACTCGTTCGTCGTGACCGGATGCAGTATAGAAGACGCGCCCCTTGCCCTGATCCCGAACCCACGTCCACGGTTCCGGCTCGGTGATGTTGTCGTTCTCCGCAACTTCACGCACCTGAAGCACGGTTCGGCCTTCCGTATTGTGATTGTTGTGAACGTAGGTTTCATCCCACGCTTCAAATTCCGGCACGTCCTTCACTGCGCCGTGATTTGGCTTCAGCGTTTTTAGTTTGAAGATTGCTCCCTTGTGATGCGCAAATCGCCCTCCGACCATTTTGTCGAATTCCGGTTCGTTCGAAAAACACCAACTCGCGCAGTGGATCGGCACAAAGCCACCGCCATCTTCCACGAACGTTTTCAGATTCTTCCATTGAAGTGGAGTGATGGTTGCGTGATTTGCATACAACAAGACGGCATCGAATTTGTTGAGATACGCAGCATCATCAAACGCCGCTGCGGGTGAAGTGACGTAATCGAAATAGATCGCCTCGCGCCCGAGTGCCTTTGCCAGCATCGGGTAATACAAATCGGAACGATGATTTTTAGCTTCATGTCCGAGAAACAGAACTCGCACAGGACCGGGGTCCGCCGCGATGGCAGAGGTGATCGACAGCATCAGGAATGCGATCAATGAAAAGTGGGATGTCTTCATAAAAGGATTTATTTTTTAGCGTTGCCCTTTGCTTTGTTGTTCTTGCCTTTGGGATTTTGTCTTTTGCGATGGTAAATTGAATCGGTTGGGACAACTCGATTCGGAGCTGAGTTTTTGGGAAGCCCCTTGGCCAGCTTTTTGACGGTGTCTGCAAACGCGGGATCTTTGGCGAGGTTAGTAAATTCGTTTGGGTCTTTTTTCAGATCGTAAAGCTCTTCGAAACCATCTCCGTATTTGATGTAGCGAAAACGAGTATCGGAAATTCCGTGAGATGGCGCACCGTCAGCTGGCCAGTAGAAACTTGTCAGCGAGAGGCCGTTCGAAGGTTTTGTCGGGTTTGTGATGTGAGCTGCGACCGATTTTCCAGTGCATTGCTCGGGAGTTGGAAGGCCCGCTAAGTCGCAAAGTGTCGGATATAAATCAGTCAACGTGGTCGGCTCGTGGGTGGTTTTTCCATCGGCACTTTTTCCTGGCACATGAATGAAAAAGGGGACTCGTGTCGTTTGTTCCCACAGCGCGAACTTCTCCCAGTTCTGTTTTTCGCCGATGTGAAAACCGTGATCGGACCACAGCACAACCACCGTGTTTTCAGCCCGGCCCGATGCGTCGAGCGCATCGAGCAAGCGCCCAAGCTGGTGATCGACGTAACTAATGCTCGCGAGATAACCGCTCATCAAATGCGGCCACTGCTTGTTAACCGTGACCCACTTGTGCCAACCTTCGCGGCCGTGGGAACGGGCATCTGCCATGTCATCGGCTTGATGCTCGGGAAGCGCGACTTCGTTTTCAGGATAGAGATCGAACCATTGTTGTCCGACTTCCCAGGGAATGTGGGGACGGAAAAGCCCCACGGCAAGAAAGAGTGGTTGGTCGCCCCGATCCGTATTTAATTGCTCTGCCGCCCAATCAACAACGAGATGATCGCCGTAGGTTTCTTCGGGTTGTTCAATCGCTGCTGCTCCGAAAAGGTGAAATCCCAACGGACGTTTTCCGATGAACCCCTTATTCTGAGGCACCCTTGTAGAAGCGGGGCGCGGCCAATCTTTTGAAATGGGATCGAGCGGGTCACCATGATACCCATCCCAGGCATCAGGATCATTTTGCGAATCCCCCGGAGTCCATTGCAAGGTGTGGAAAATTTTCCCTCCCCCTGCAGCATAATATCCGTGATCTCGAAAATGCTGAGACAGCACCACTGCATTTTTCAATTGAGGAGATTCATCTCGCCAACGCGGGCCGTGAGCCCCAAACATATTCCGATAAATCCCCGACGTTGCAGGATGCACCCCAGTCATCACCGCAACACGAGAAGCATGACAGGCAGGGGCTGCACAATGAGCGTTCGTGAACGTAACCGATCGCTTGGCAAGGCGCTCGAAATTCGGAGTGCTCACACCGGGGTGATTATCCAACGGTGAAATGTAATCGTTCAAGTCATCAATTGCGATGAAGAGAACATCAGGTTTGTCTGCAGCCAATGCGCCGGAGCTGATTGTTGAGGCAGCGAGAAAAGAGAGGAGCAGAGATTTCATGAATCAATAGGGTTGTTTCGAAAAGGCATTTCGAAGCAACAGGGTAGGTTCGATGAATCAATAGGGTTGGTTCGTTTTGTTTTTATTTTGGCTTTTCAGCGACGTTCCACACTATTCGTGCCATCCAGTCGGCTGTATTGTGAAAAACGGACCATCTTTATCAAAATTTGGCCAAAAATCGATCTCCTCTGGCGCGATTACTTGGCTTTCCGAAATTTCACATCCTTAATCTCAAGCGTTCCGATGAAGTGCGCGACAGCGCCTTTCTCAACCGGTTCGCGAAAACGCCCGCTTGTTACGGTGTGGGTCTCGCGATCGAGTACGATGGTCGCCTATCCTTTTCCATGACTATTTCTTTTTATAGGGGCAGCAGAGGCAAATGGAATCGCCGTCTTGCTCATTTCTGATTCACACTGATCGGGTTGGTCACTCAAGGCCTTCCCCTCATGCTGCCTGTGAATACGGAAGTGGACGAAGTCTTTTTGGAGATTCCGACATTACATTGCTGTGGCTTTCGGCTAGCTGAAGAAGCGGATCGACGTCGATCACGATTCGAAACGACAGTCAACTGGGAAGCTCTCTGGTCCTGAGATGAATTCCCAACAGGTGCCTGACTTCGGAACTGGGTAACCGTTCTGCAAAGAATCGAAGCGTGTCATAGGGCGGGGCACGAAGCAACAGGGTGCGTTCGATGAATCAACAGGGTTGGTTCGAAAAGTGATTTCGAACAGATAGGGGCTGGGCGCTGAACACACTCTGTTGAACCGTGGAAGTTAGGAGTTTGTCAGGAATGCCGCCTGGCCCCGGCTACGCGACCCTGTCAGTTGGTCAGTAGACTCTAAATCGCTCACTTATTTCGTTTGATCGAACATATCACGGATTTCGCTTTTATACCCTCCGCCCACTGCTGCGCTTCGCGCTCGCCCCTCGTCATCCCAAGAGGGATCGGAATGCCATTCAGGGATTGCGTCAGGGTAAATCTCAGATTCCGTCACCTCGCCTACTATTATTTGAAGATCATCCCTTATTTCATTGTGAAATTCGGGACGATTACCCTGTCACTGAACTCTGCGATGCCTTCGATCTCTCACGCAGCGGCTACTACAAAAGCCGTAGTCGTGAAATGAGCGAGCGTGACCGCGAGAACGGTGAACTCATCGAAGAAATGAAAATTATCCATAGTGAAAGCTACTGTCGAGCCTACGGGAGTCCTCGGATGACGGCCGAATTGCACAATCGTGGGTTCACCTGCTCGGAGAACCGGGTGGCGCGGCTCACGTCAGGTGCCGGGATCAAAGCTCGCTACAAAACAGCTTTTCGACCGAAGACAACCCAACAAGATCCTGATCGAATGCCAGCACCGAATCGACTTGGATCAGGAATGATTGCAGAACGCCCGGGCGAAGTGCTCATCAGCGACATCACCTACGTGGCGACCGCTCAGGGCTGGCTTTATTTGGCGGTGACCCTCGATCTATTCAGTCGCCAGATGTCGGGATGGGATCTCGCCGAAAACATGGAGACCACTCTGGTGATCGAAGCCGCGCAGAAGGCCGCCACACTGCGAGGAGTGGAAGTGGACACGATTTACCATTCGGATCGAGGTTGCCAATACACGAGCCAAGCAATGCGACAATGGCTGCGGGATCGGGGAATACAGTGCTCTATGAGTGCGACTGGTTACTGCTACGACAACGCAACCTGCGAGTCATTCTTCGCGACCTTGAAGCGGGAGGCGTCCCCCGAAAACTGCGTCTTCGATACCAAGGCTGAGGCACGGCGAACTATCTTTGAATATATCGAGACCTTCTACAACAAACGTCGCATCCATACCTCACTGGGAAATCAAGCGCCGAACGAAATCCTGACAAACTACTTTCAAGAGAAAACTATCACCCTAAACTAAAACCAAACGGACCAAGAAATCCGTGTCCACTTTATCAGGGGAGTTCCAACAGGATAAAACGCTTAGAGCTATCAGCATAAACTCTTGCGATGAACTTCACTATATGCGAGTCAGCTCGGTCATAGATCGCGTCCAAATAATTACTCCCCAAAAAGCCATCGAATATCTTCAGCTCGGAGCAGGCAAAACGGCGCGAGGCTATCTTTGGCCGGTGCTTGATCCTTTGCGCGGGGCTGTGCATTACAGTTGGAAGCTGGGTCGCGGGCACGAGGAGCTTGTTGGCATTTTGAGTTTGGGAAAAACCGGCGGCTTTAGCGGCACGATCCAATGCGATGGCTTTAGCGCGTATGAAACGTTGGCCAGGCGATATCCCGAAATCCAGCTCGGTGGGTGCCTGGCTCACATCCGGCGGAAATTTTACGAGGC
>CALAHF010000226.1 GCA_937891465.1 uncultured Verrucomicrobiales bacterium
GCCCTGACCACCTATCCGTTTCTAGCGCACTTTCTGTTTGCAGGAAACGAAGTCTTGGCCGGACTTTTTCTTGGCACAGCGATTCATGATACCTCGCAGGTGGCCGGGGCAGGACTCATGTATGAAATGGCTTACGGATCCCCTAAAACGCTCGAAGTCGCAGCGACAACAAAGCTCGTTCGCAACCTGTGTTTGGGATTAGTCATTCCAATCGTTGCAATCCTCAATCGCCGAGAGTCAGGAAATTCCGGCCGACTCCCCATATCAAAGTGGGTTCCCGGATTCGTCATCGCCTTTCTCGCCTGTGCTCTGTTCCGTTCGATCGGCGATGTTGGAACGACGCCGTTTGGTTTTATTCCCGTCGAGAAATGGACTACGTTCTTAATGTTCACTCAATCGGCAAGCCTCGCTTGCCTGACGATTGCCCTTGCGGCTATCGGTCTCGGAACCAGTCTTTCACAACTCCGCGAACTTGGCTGGCGTCCGTTGCTGGTTGGTTTCGCCAGTGCATTATTAGTCGGATTAGTAAGTTTTGGTCGGGTTCGGATTTTTGGATAAAACGAAATTGCGTCATCAACCGGTCCCTTGTGATTCACCAAATCCTTGGGACAGTCCTGACATGGTTCAAAAATTTCCATTTATCATCTTGGTGGCATACCTCCTCTTCGTTCAGCCAGCGGTTGCTCAAGATGCTTTTCCGCTTCGCGATGCGATTGAATGCACGCCACGTGCTGGACTTCCGAATGTTCGCGCAAAAATTGAAGCTGGGAAAATAATCCGCATCGCCTATCTCGGCGGCAGCATCACCGCCGCTGCCGGCTGGCGAATTCAATCACGAGAGTGGCTGGAGAAAACCTATCCGAACGCGAAGTTCGAAGAAATTCATGCGGCGATTGGAGGAACCGGTTCTGATCTCGGAGTGTTTCGCCTCCAAAACGACGCCCTTCGCCACAAGCCAGACCTACTCTTCGTCGAATTTGCCGTGAACGACGGCGGCGCGCCTCCCGAGCGAATTCACAAAGCAATGGAAGGAATCGTTCGCCAAACCTGGAATACAAATCCTGAAACCGACATCTTCTATGTGTATACGATTCATGAAAATATGCTGAAAGAAATGCAGGCCGGAAAAATGCCGCGAGCTGCCAGTGCGATGGAATTACTAGCCGATTACTACGGAATTCCATCGATCCATTTTGGCGTAAAAGTCGCTGCGATGGAAAAAGCCGGGGCACTTATTTTCAAAGGTGAAAAACCAAAGGATGCAGCCAACGAAAAGCCTCCCGTTTTTTCAACTGATGGCGTTCACCCACTTGCCGAGACGGGACATAAAATCTACACCGAAACCATTGCTCGAAATTGGCCATCAATTTGGAATGTGTCGGGAAAAGTCACTCCTCATGAATTGATCGCGCCCCTGCGGGAAGACAACTGGGAGCAGGCGAAGCAGATTCCTCTTTCGGAAAAGATGCTTACGGGTGAGTGGGAAAAGCTCCCGGCTGATCATGCGATTGCAAAGCGGTTCGCGCGAAACATGTCCCAGATGTTTAAGGCAAAATCTCCTGGAGCCGCGCTGACTTTTAAGCTCAACGGAACCATGGCGTCGGTTTTTGATATCGTCGGTCCCGATGGCGGACAGCTCGAAATCACAATCGATGGTGAAGCCAGGAAGCCGGTGAAACGAATCGACGGCTACTGCACCTACCATCGCATGTCGAAGACTCAAATCGCGTCCAGTTTGGAGGCGGGAACACACGACATCTGCATCACGCTTTCTCCAGAGAAACTCGACAAACGGGAAATCTTATTTGAGAGAAATCGGGATTCGTTCGACAAGAATCCCGACAGATACACCGATCACGTTTGGTATGCCAGTTCGCTCCTGATACTTGGCGATATCGTTGAGTGATTGACTATTTTACCGACTGAAGGCTCGCGACTCGAATCACTTTTTCCAAAACCTCTTTCCCATCCATATCAAGAATCCGAACGTCGACCTTGGTTTCTTCACCATCCCACAGGATCTCGATCTCGCCAAAGTTCTCTTTGTGATAGGTTGATTCAGAAATTCGAAATCGATTTTCTGTTGGAGTCCCGCGCGGATGAATTTGATTAAAGCTGCTCGATGTGAAATCGTAAATCGGATACGGAACATTCTCGGTGACGCATGAAAACTCTGACCAATGCCGATCCCCACTGATCATGAAAACCCCGTTCGCCTTCGTCTTAGCGATCACATCAAAAAGCCGCTGACGCTCCTTCGGCAAGTTCGCCCACGTCTCCTGCCCTGACGATTCGGGGACGACCTGAATTCCTGATCCGATGATTCGAATGTCAGCAGGCTTTTTGAGTTCAGCTTCAAGCCATTTCCATTGTTCCTCACCGAGCATCGGCACCGTTGCATCTGGCTCGGGATAATATTTCCCGCCGACCCGACGCTCGCCTGCTTTCAACGGCCCGCGAAAATATCGCGTGTCGAGTAGAATGATTTGCACCCGCTTTCCTTCCGGCCCGAACATCTTTGAATCAAAAACTCCCGCTCGTTTCCGACGCGGCGAATCTGCTGGATCACCCCAAAAATCGAGAAACTCTTTTTGCGCTTCGACACGTTTGGGATATTCCGCACCGCCATCATTTTTTCCGAAATCGTGATCATCCCACGTTGCTAAAATCGGACAGGACTTCATCAATTTCGCAAACCCAGCATCTGCGCTGAGCCTCGCATATTTCTCACGCATCACCGCCATGTCCTCGGTGTCGGCATAAATATTATCACCAAGAAAAACAAACGCGTCCGGTTTTCGATCCACGATCGTTTCAAAAATCGGCATCGGTCTATCCTGCTTGATGCATGAGCCAAAAAGGATGCGGGAAATGGGTTCTTCTGCGTGTAGCGAAGACGTGAGAATGAAGCTGAGAATCAAAAATAGAGGGCGCATAGGATTTGGTTTTCGAAGTTTGAATGGAGAAAGGTCGGAACCCCGCAGCTTCAACTGGCAGTCGAAGTTAGCAAAGCCTTCGCCGCGATTGCAGATCACTTCGACTGCCAGTCGAAACTACGTTTTTGAAGCAACAGGGTTGGTTCAGTGAACGCAGCCTATTGTTTCGAAAAATTACTTTTTCTCCAAATCGACAAGCGCTTCGGCGAAGGCTTTTCCAATCAGCGTCATCGTTTTCACGGAGCCCAAATAGTGATAACCCGCATTCGATTTGCCACGTGCTTCGAGATCGAGGTCTTCCTGCGTCAGCATTTTCTTTTCGTAATCCGCCATGAATTTCTTGATGTCATCCGGCGTCATTTTCCCTTCTCCATTTTCGTGATTCTTGTTCTTCGTTTTCAGCGAATGATTTTTGCCGCGCATCTCATTTCGTTTTTTATCGATCGCTGCGAGATCAGCATCCCAAAACGGGGCGGTCTGAACGGCGACAACGTTTCCTTTGAATTCTGGCAATTTTGAAGGTGCCGCCATCGCATCGCGGAAGTTCCCATGATTTTTCCGATGCCGCTCTTCCATCGTTTCGAGCGCACCACTGACGCCCATCACCCCGATGACAAATGGCATTTTTGGAGCTTCCAAATCCTTCCGCGCGTCACGAATAAAATTGGCCATCCACTCGCTGTATTGATCGTATCCACCAGCCTCGCTTCGATTTGGATACGTACTGCTATCAACCAAATCATTCCACCCTTGAAACCACACCATCCCCGCCAGCTCGTGGCCTTGCGCCGGATCGTAATCGGGATAAACACTCTTGATGTCCTTCAAAACGGCCTGGACATGCGCGATCATTTCGCGATAGCGAATGCCGGTGTTTTCTTTCAACGCCTGACGTTTTTCCTCCGTATCAAATTTCCGAGCGTTGGCTTCAGTTTGCTCATACGCCCCTGAACTTGGCGAACGAAAATCGACGCTGAGCGACTTTCCACCCCACGCCGCTTTTATGATCAAAATCGGTTCATCGACGGCTTTTTGCATCGTCATTCCAAATCCAAGTTCTGGCCCGATCTTCTCGCCCGGCATCGTAAGGTCGCGCCGAAACTGGCTTCCATAGCCCGCCATCAGCTGACCGTTAATTGGCTGGTTCACTTTCCCATCCAAAGAAGTGAGATAAGAAATCCACGTGTTTTTGATCGGCTTGAAACTGCCGTCTTCGTTTTTGATTTCATCCAACAATGGCTTCGTCGCCGGATCATCGCCGAGATAATCCAGAACTTTCACATGGCCGTGGCCTTCCATATTTGACTGGCCGACGAGGACAAAAACCTTGAGCGGCTCTTTGGCGAACGTAGAGACGGCAAACAGTGCCACAAGAAACGCTAAGAGTATTTTCATAGAGTCTATTTCCACAAATCGGAGCCCATATAGCAACGCAAAAATCCGGGCGCAATCGTGAACGGTTTAAATCTCACGCAACGAGGACTCGATCCCTTCTTTGTTCTTGCCAATTTGTTTCGGCATTGATTTACTGATTTTGAATTTCGATATAGAAATGATTGAAATTATTGTCAGTCAAATTATTAGCACCGCAATCGGCAGTTCAATTGCCGCAATAATTCTTCGGGCCGCTGCAAAGTGGGTCATCAAAGAGGACATCTCTTTTGGTGATGCTTACATCACCGTTTTCCTCAGTTCTATCATTTGTGCAGTTCTTGGTTTTATTATCGGATTGGTAGTGGGAGCAGTGGGCTTGTATGAAGGTAACGAATCGCTACTTCCGTTGGTCATTCTCCCGTTCGCGTTCTTGATCCAGTCAGGCATCATTTCTTCACGGCTTTCAACGAGTTTCAAGACTGCCTGCATCATCACACTTGTCATGATAGCGATCGCCATTGGAATTGCGATCATCGTTAGTGGGATTGTATTTCTAGTTTTGCATTTTACTTCATAATCTCGCGCGGTTTGATCTTTTGCTGGTCATAACACAAAAATCCGGACGCGATCACGAAGACCACGCCCGGATTTCACACTGCAGTCGCGAACGAATTAGTAGCGGCAGTAGCCACCACCCCCACCGTAATAGGAGCTGTGTCCACCGCTATAACCGCCGCCGTAGCCGCCGCCATGATGACCGCCGTGATGGTAGCAACTCGACAACCCGAAGAGGGTGCCGGCCGCCAACGCGATCACAGCGAGACGGAGCCACAACCCGCGCTTGCTTTGTTTGTCTGAATTTGAAGTTTGTTTCTTCATGTTTTCTGACGTTGTTTTTTGGTTAACCATGTCGCCGACCCGCGAATCGAATCGGCAGGGTTGGACGAATCGGAGGGTGCGTTATGCGATTTTCTAAACACTCAACTTGCAGACCGACCCACTCCTGCCGAAAGGTGCAGTGTCTTTGTCATGAAAATTAACTCCGCAACCTTCGTCACCAGCGCCGTAGAATTGGATGCCTGCCCGCCTTCATCCCAAAGCGAAATCGCGTTCATTGGGCGTTCGAATGTCGGAAAGTCATCGCTGATCAATTTCCTGACGGGCAAAGATGGGCTTGCTAAAACATCTTCTAAACCAGGCCACACTCAGTTGATCAATTTCTTCGATATCGATCAGAAATGGACCATGGTCGATCTCCCAGGCTACGGCTACGCGCGGCGTTCCAAAGCCCAGCGAGCGGAATTCAATGAGTTCGTTTCCGACTATCTTGTAAACCGCGAGAACTTGCTTTGCGTGTTCGTTTTGATCGATGCCAAAATTCCACCGCAGGAACTCGACGTCGCCTTTGTCGAGTGGATCGTGCAAAACGAACTGCCCTTCGCGCTGATTTTCACGAAAGCTGACAAGACGAAGCCACAGCCACTCGCGGCAAACATCGCAGCTTTCAAAGCAGAGTTAGCGAAACGCTGCGATGGAGAACCCGCCGTCCTTTCCTGTTCGGTAAAGGACTACAAAAGCCGCATCGGCGTGCTCGATTTCGTCGAGCAAACGCTGAAAATGGGCGGTTGAAACCGGTCACTTCGCCGGCTCAGCTCTCAACATTTCATCAGCGCTGCGAACCACCATTCCAGCCTGAATCCAGGCTTCGTAGGTTCCCCAGCCTTGATCAATGAGCTGGCGCGTCTGGTTAAACGGATCAGCAGATCCAAGTGAAACCACCACCATCCGATACGGGATCCGACGGCTGCTTCCTTCGGTCAACGGTTCGAAACGGTCATTGCGGCGTGAGCCAACCATCAGACTCGGTGCAACTCCCGGAGCATTTGAAAACTTCACGCCATCAACGCCGCGAGTCCCCAGCAACTGATTGTTATTTTTAATCGTGTAGCTGCTCTGACCAGCCTGGCGATGAACCGTAACGTTCCGCTGCGACTGAGCGACGTAGAAATTAAACTGTGGATTTCGCAACGCATACATTCCTAAACGGGCCATGTCGCGGGCCGTTGTATCGCCGGGGTTTCCGCTCACAGGCAATCCGTGAGCATTGCGGAAACGCGTCTTCGTCATTCCGATTAAACCCGCAAGGGCATTCATCTGCTCAACAAAAACCTTCATCGCCTGACCGCCACCGACGACTTGCGACATCTTCCAGCCAAAATATTCACCGAGTGCTTCAGCTGAAACCGGATCATCCGCCAACATCGAAGAAAAGATCGCATCGCGAATCGAAATCCGGTCGCCCGGCTGAAGGCCGATTGGATTTGCATTTCCAAATTGAGCCGCAGTCGCCGGGACCGTGATCAACGCATTTCGATCCCCTCCCCGCGAACGAAGCCAATCCAACGCAACCAATGCCGTGGTTACCTGAGCAAGACCGCCCGCTCCCTGGCGACGATCTGCATTCTGTTCCGCCAAAATCTTTCCGTGATTCCAATCCACCGCGATGAAACTCTCCCCTCCTCCATAGATAGCGCCTCCGCCATTCCCACCACCTGGTGAAGGCGAAGGATCGTCATTCCAAAAGCACCCTGTGAGCCCTGATGCACAAAAAAATGCAGTCACGAGACCGAGAAGTGTCTGTTTGTTAAAAAATTCAGTCATAAATCGCTGTTTTTGGTCAATTTCTAAAATAATTTAAAAACTTCGAAAAGCAACGTAGAAGTTGATAGTTAAGTTTTTCGAAATAAATACCTTAAAATCGCACTGACTGCGAAAGGGGTGATCGTTTTCGAAAATTCGCTCCAACGGCACAAAAAACCGCCATCCCCGAACGAATCGAAAATGGCGGCTTTAAAGAGTAATTCAGGGATTAGATGAACTCGTTGATCAAGTTCTCCAACATTTCCTGACGACCGCTTGCGAGAGTCGGCTCGCCGTTGGCAAACGCGAATTTCTCGAGGTCTTCGAAGCTGCACTTTCCAGACTCGATATCTGCACCGATACCGCTGTTGAAGCTCCCGTAACGCTCATCCACGAATTTCGCGAGACGTCCGTCGTTACGAATCGCTGAAGCGATCTTCAGACCACGTGCAAAGGCATCCATGCCACCGATGTGTGCGTGAATGAGATCGATTGGCTCGTGAGATTCACGACGACGCTTCGCATCAAAGTTCAATCCCCCCGTGGTAAGACCACCCATGTCGAGTACGACGAGCATCACCTGGGTTGCGAGGTAAATGTCAGTCGGGAACTGATCGGTGTCCCAACCAACCAGAGTGTCACCGCGATTGGCGTCAATACTTCCGAGCATTCCAGCTTCAGCGGAAACGGTCAGCTCGTGTTCCATCGTGTGACCAGCAAGCGTTGCGTGGTTCGTCTCGATGTTCAGCTTGAAGTGATCCATCAAATCATACTGACGAAGGAAATTCAAACACGCTGCGGCATCGCTGTCATACTGGTGAGTAGACGGCTCGCGCGGCTTTGGCTCGATGTAAAAAGGACCGTCGAAACCAATCTTCTTCGCATGATCAACCGCCATGTGGAAAAACGCCGCGAGGTGATCCAGCTCACGTTTCATATTGGTATTGAGCAGTGTCGCGTAACCTTCACGACCACCCCAAAATGTGTAGCCCAGGCCATCGAGTTCCTTGGTGCACTCGAGTGCTTTCTTCACCTGCGCACCGGCGTAGGCGTAAACGGAAGCGTCCGGAGATGTGGCTGCACCGTGCGCATAACGGGGGTGCGAAAACAAACAAGCCGTTCCCCAAAGCAATTTCACACCAGTCTCGCTCTGCTTTTCTTTAAGCTTGGCAACCACTGCGTCGAGAGCAGCGTGCGAAGCAGACAAATCATTCAACTCAGGCGCGATATCGCGGTCGTGCCAGCAGTAGTATTCGATGCCGGTCTTTTCGAGAAATTCGAAAAATACATCCACACGTTTGATCGCGTTATCGACTGAATCCGATCCATCATCCCACGGCATATTCGCTGTTCCCGCTCCGAAAGGATCAGAAAGATCATTCCGCATCACGTGCCAGTAGGCGCCCGCAAAACGAAGGTGATCCTTCATCGACTTTCCATCGATCAGCTCTTCAGGATTGTAGTGTTTGAAAGAAAGCGCGTTCTTGGAACCAGGGCCCTCAAATTGAATTTTGTCGCAGTCGAAATATTGCATGTTCTGAATGGGTGTTTTTTAAAGTGAGTCCCGATTGTAGCGCGAAGCGGGAAACATGAAACCGCATTTCGCGCATCTATTCTGTTGATTTACGCCAAAATGTGAGCGGTATTGAAATCAGGATGAATCATCAAGTCGCCATTGTCATGTCCGAGGTCTTTTTACGAAGACTCACCCCTTCGTTGACTGCTTTTGTGCGAAGACAGCAGGACTACCGAATTGTCAGTATTCATCGACCCATCGCTGAATTAAAAGTGCTGCTCACCGAGCTGAATCCCGCCGGCTTAATCACCGAATGGCTCCCCGAAACGACCGATGCCATTCTCGAACTCGGCTTAAAAATCCCCACCGTCATTGTCGACACCGATTTTTCCTATCCCGGAGTTGTCAGCGTCGACGTCGATGATTGGGCCGTCGGTCGCGATGCCGCCGAAACGTTCATGCGATCCGGCTATCGGAATTTTGCCTGTTTGGGAAATGGCCTCCCCTACTCCGAACAGCGAATCGAAGGCTTTCAATCCGCTTTAGAAAAAGGAGCCGATTGCGCGGTTCACATCGAGACAGGATTCGAAGACACCCGTTACAGCGAATCCTTCGTTCGCCCCAGTTCCGGACTCGAAACCTGGCTCGCCGGTTTGCCAAAACCTGTCGCTATTTTTGCCGTTCACGATCCACTCGGCCGATTCCTCTGCGGTGCATGCCAACAAATGGGTTTCAACGTTCCCGAAGAAGTTTCAGTCATTGGCGCCAACAACGACGAACTCGTTTGCGGCCTGACTTACCCGATGCTTTCCAGCGTCGCCATTCCCTGGAATTCCCTCGGTGCCGCTGCCGGAGAAGCCATGCAGCAGCTTATTTCCGGAGAAACCAACACCGGTAAAAGTGCCCGACTCATTCAACCCAGTGGAGTGGTCCTGCGCCACTCCGCCAATCACTTTGCCGTCGACGATCCCCTGCTCCGCCGCGTCATGTCTTACCTTTCCGATCGAATGCAGGACGCCATCAGCGTCGGAACGATGTGCGACGAACTCCGCATCGCCCGCCGCACCGTTGAGCGAAAATTCAAAGAACATTACCGCTGCACCCCGTGGGAAATGCTCTGCCAACTCCGCGTAAATCAAGCCAAACGGCTGCTCACCGAAACCAGCCACCCCGTTTCGCTCATCTCCGAACTCTGCGGCTTCAACGATCCCGAACGCATGGCCGTTGTCTTCAAAAGACTTACCGGTGAGGCACCTTCGCATTTTCGGCGGGCCTCCGTTGCCACACGGAAATAACGGAAGTTTTTGAAATTTCCGCTACACTCAATTTTCTTTCGACATGCCCCTGCCCTTTCCAGAAGACTCCATTTTCATCGCCGGCCACGGCGGTATGGTTGGCAGTGCGATTTTGCGGCAGTTCGAAAACGGCGGGCATTCCAAAATCATCACGCGGTCACAAGCGAAATTAGATCTCACCAATCAAGCTGCCGTTAACGATTTTTTCGCGAACCATACACCTGCGGTCGTGATCATCGCCGCAGCAAAAGTCGGCGGGATTCATGCCAATAAAACTTACCCCGCCGACTTCATTCGCGACAACTTACAGATCAGCACCAACCTCATCGAAGCGGCTCACCAGCAAGGCACGACACGACTCATCAATCTTGGAAGCTCCTGCATTTATCCAAAAAACGCGCCCCAGCCCATCGCGGAATCCAGCCTCCTAACCGGCCCACTCGAACCCACCAACGAAGCCTACGCCATCGCAAAAATCGCCGCGCTTTCGATGTGCCGATTCTACCGCGAGCAATTCGGCCACACCTTTCATTCCGTCATGCCCTGCAATTTGTATGGCCCCGGCGACAGCTACCATCCTGAAAATTCGCACGTCATCCCCGGATTGATTCGCCGTTTTCACGAAGCAAAAATCGAGAAGCAATCAGCCGTCCCGATTTGGGGAACCGGCACTCCGCGTCGCGAACTTCTTCACGTCGACGATCTGGCCGCTGCGTGTCTCCATGTTCTAAAAATGGAAAACCCGCCCGATCTCCTCAACATCGGTTTCGGCAGCGACCTTCCCATTCTCGAACTCGCAGAGAAAATTGCCGAAGTCGTTGGGTTCAATGGCGAGATCAAACTCGATCCCACCAAACCCGACGGCGTCCCGAGCAAGTTGATGGATTCATCAAAAATTCAATCCACCGGCTGGAGCCCAACGATCTCACTCGAGGTCGGATTACAAAATTCCTACGACGATTTCAAAACGAATCACGGGTAGTTTTTCCGCTCCCACGAAGCAACAGGGCACGTTCGATGAACCTCATTCAATTGCACAAGTATAAGGGGGCATCGTTCTGGTAGTGTCGGCAGACACAATCATAAGGTAGCCGGATGTGGAGGGAGGCACGACTGGAACGTCTGGTCATACGATTCTCTCGCAGAGCGCACCGGCAGGTGCGCCAGAATCGGCCGTTTCAAGCTAGGGGGAATCACAGCGAGTTCGAAACCTTCTGCCGCTTCTTCAGGGCAGTGTTCTGGAAATTCGAATTCCAAACGTTCCGCTCGTTCCTCGCTGCGCATCTGGCTACCATCTGGCTGTCCCTGCCGGGACAAAATTCACGATCAGAAGCCTTAAACTCGTATGGCACGCATGGATCATCAGCATTCTACTTTGCAAGTGCGAGCAGCATCTCACACTTCGAGACGACTACGCCGCCGGGCTGTTCCACGGTGATGGCAAATGCGTTGGGCTCGTTGATTTCGAGCTTGGCATTGATCGGAATGATGATCGTATCATTGCTGGCAACATTGAAAACGCCTCCATCAACTGGGTTTTCATCACGCTCGGGATCAAAAATCCAGAGCTGAAATTGCTGAGCGGCAGGATCGTTTAGATTCAACCCAGTTAGTTTCATGTAGCCTTTTTGCAGCTGATCGCTCCAGACAACTTCTCCGTTCAATTCACCGTGTGAAGCCTCGAGTCGCGCGAATTGGAGCCGGTTCGCTCCTGAATCTTGATCAACAGCAGCGACGATAGCAGCAGAATTTCCGTCCGAGTTTGGGTCGGCAGAATTTTTCACAAAAAAGGCAATTGCAAAACACGCCGCGACAACCCAGCCAACTCCGGGACGGGCGATCCAGCAAGATGGCTTCTTTTCGGAAATCGGCGTGATTTTTTCGCGCTGTTTGGCTTCGGCAACGGCGCTGGCTTTTACGGAAAAGGGAATGGCTTCCTGTTCCTCGCCTTTCATGGCCAATTCCACGGCAGTGACTAATTGATCGAGCGGGATAGATTCCGAAGCGGTTTCTCCATGCTCCGCCTTCAATTCCTGCCACTTAGCTTCCTCTTCGCTGCTTAAATTTCCAAGCGTACGACCGGCATCGAGTTCTAAAAATCTTTCGGTAGAGTGGTTCATCGAGTTTCGGTGGTTGTGGGTTGTTCGAATGAATCGGCGAGCTGTTTTCTAAGTTGCAGCAGTCCGCTGCGCAGCCGGGTTTTGAAACTCCCAGCACTGACGGCTGTGTCGACGATGTCTTTGTCACCAGCTTTCGCGGAAATAACAACGGTTCCGATGCAAACGTTAAGAAGGAAGGTTTTGATAGTTTGATAGGTCTTCATTATTTTCTTTTTGGTGTTGGTGTGTTTTTTCGAATCGGTCGAAAAAGAAGACCGGGCCCGGTTTCGATTTATGACTTCACAGAGGTATTCGTAAACTTTCGGAATTTGGATTTCAGAAAATTAGATTTTTTTCAAAAACGCATTTCAACGGCAAAAGCACGACCTCAGCTCCCCAAATTGAATGAAGTGATTTTTTTTGAATCCAAAAACCCAAACCAGGCGAATAAAGTGGCGATGAAATCACCCAATCAAATCTCAGCTGGATCTTTCAGACAAAAAATACTCTGCAGTCTCGCGATCGTCTTCATGGCGATCCCAGCCACACAAGCCGCCGACCCGGCTGAAGCCAAAACCATCGGGCGGTTCGTCCGTGAACAGGCTGACCTTTCCGGTTTTCTCCAACTCTTGGAAAAAACCGAAACGGGCTCTCTACTTTCCGAAAAAACCAACGTTCGATTCACTGTGTTTGCGCCGACTGACGCCGCAATCGCTAAACTTCCTGAAGGCGCGATCGAAACCCTGCTTGATCCAAAGAACGATGATCGCCTCGAAGAAGTCTTCGGGTTTCATGTGCTAGGCCGAGCTGAACCAGCGTTCGCCCTTGAGAAATATTCGCTGCTCCAAATGACGACCAGACAGTTTCTTGAAATTGATTATAAGGCTGGAAAGGTCGGCAACGCCACGCTATCAGGCCGTGTTATTCCTTGCTCAAACGGCATCGTTTATGTCATCGATGACGTCTTGATGCCCAACACAGATGACCTTTTTCAGCGACTGCAAAAAGACGGCCGATTCAAGATCTTCACCCGGGCGATCACCGCAAGCCGACAGGGCAAATTGTTTCAGAACATGCATTCTCGATACACGGTTTTCGCGCCGACAGATGACGCTTTTGGCAAGTTGCCCGCTGACTTCTTGGAGTCTCTCTTTCTTCCCGAAAACGATGAGCGTCTCGAAGACATTATCAAACACCACATTACAGAAGGCATCTTCGCCGCGGGAAAAGTGCCCAGTTATTCAAGTCTCGGCGTGACCGAAATTACGCCGATTTCAGCCTTTGGCCAGCAGCTCAATTTCAAAGTCCGCGACGGCAAACCCTCTATCGATGACGCCACTGTGCTCGAAACGGATTTGCCCAGCGCAAACGGCGTCATTCACGTCGTCGATTCCGTGCTTTGGCTCGCTGAAGAAAGCGTCATGGATCTCCTGAAAAAGGAAGAAAAATACAGCACTTTAGTGAAGCTACTCCAAGTCACGAGTCTCGACACTGCCGTCGCCTCCTCGTCTCAATTCACCGTTTTTGCGCCGTCCAACGCGGCGTGGGAAAAAAGCCCGTATCAAGCATGGATTAACGATCCGACGGGTGAAAATCGTGAGAAACTTTGCGGCCTCATTTCCCGCCATGTCATCACCGGAAAGCACATCAGCGAGAATCCCCTTCCCTTCAACAAGCTCCGCACCATTCATGACGCGCCGATCTATTTGCTACGTGAAGACGGCCAATCCACCATCAGCGGGCTCAACATCGTAGAAACTGACCGCGAAGCATTTAATGGCTTGGTAAACGAAATTGACGGAGTCATTACAGACGGTCTCGAACTTCCCGAAGGTGACATTTCAGGAGTCGATGCGATCAAATTTCTGCAAGACAGCCTTGAGCAGGGTAAAACAATCTATGAAGAAGGTTCCCCTGAAAAAACGTGGCGTTTCTTTCACAAACAGGGCTACGAATTCCTCAGCAAATACAGCGAGTTCATAGACAAAGATAACAACCGTGCTTTTCGGACAGCCATCCGTGACGATCAGCCTGTGTATCGATTTTCAGCCGAAGCTTGGGATTCAAGAAATGCATTCCGCAATCTGTTGCGCAAAATCGAGCAGTCCGAAGATCGCCTCCTCGATCAATTTTTGATGCAGCGCCCCGCCGAAAAACGCTTCGGCCGCTAATCAAACCAAATCAATAAATCCGGGAGCGGGCGCGCGTCGCAAGCTTCCGGATTTTTGTTGTACAGGCTCAGCGATCAAAAAGCCACCGAATGAAGCACAACAAAATTTCTATGAGGGATGACCGCTCAAACAGTCAAATTATGGAAGCTCTTTTCCGAATCTGAATCGGCCATCACTGGTTGGGTCCTAAAAACCGGGTTCACTTTTTCCCTTTCTTAGCCCGAGAAAATCGATTCCTGCGTTTCGCAGCGGCTGCTTCTGCATCAACTTCGGGAATCGGAGGCGGAGTTTCCTCCTTCGCGGGTGCTTTCGCTTTAGATTCCTCAACCGCAGCCATTTCTTCTGCCTCAGCGAAAGTTTGCTTCGCAGTTTCAGTTCGCGGATCGTCTTTGGCTTTTGCCTTTTTGATCTTCGGCGATTTCGATTTCCCTTTGAAACCAGAAAGTTCAGGAAACTTCCATCCAGTCCGGGTGACAAATGCATCAGCCAAAACCAAAAGTAAAATCAGCGTGAACAACCACGGCAAAAATCCGGAATAGATTCGCACTTCAGGCTTCTTCCACGCCTCGGTCAGTTCGAGAATTTCTTTTCCGCCACTCGCGTCCGCCGCCTGACGCAACTCGCCAATTCGGTCAGGATCAAACGCCCACTCGGCGCTGGTTCCTACCATGACAGGGCCAAATGGCAGTGCAACGTCGTTCACTTGCACGGCTCCGCGAATCAATTCGCCTTCGGCCACATCGGTTTTCACAGAGTAATGCCCTGGTGCCAGGCGATCCCACGTGAGACTTTCGGCGATCTCGCCGCGACTCGATCTGCTCAGGACAATCTTGGGCGGAACTTTCGCAAATCGATCGCTCCATTCGTCATCATCGTAAAGTAAATCGAGCGTCAATTCGGTGCCGTGCAGCTGCTGCCGAATTCCAATTCCCGGCGGCACATCGTCGCCCATCAACCAACGGCTGAAGGTTTGCACAAAGTCGCTCATTTCCGGCCACGCCCGGATTTTTTCGGAAAAATCACCGCCCATCGGGAACGAAATCGCAGCAGTCCGCCCAATGCCCCGACGTCCAGTCGCAATCAGCGGGGCCGAATACTCGTCTTTCGAAATCAGCGCGGAAGAATCGTCCGGCTTCGTGTAACTCAGGTTGTAGCCGTCGATCTGCGGCAGCCACTCCATCTCTTTGCTGGCGATTTCATACCAGCCCCCGGTTGCTTGGGTTGGCGTTGGTTCTTCGAGAAAGGTCGAGCGAGCCACGGTCACCGTTTCCTGCGCAAAGATGTTTGGCAGGTCACTGGGCTTTGTGGTGAAAAACATTCGGCCGTTGCCGCGCTTGGCAATGTCTTCGATAAAAACCGCGTCGGAATCTTTGCGGGTTCCCAATCCGATCACACTGACAGTACACGAATTCGCGACCATCTCTTTGATCAACGCTTGGTATTGATCGGGCTGCTCGGAGTCGGCTGCATCGGTAAATAAAATGATGTGACGCTGACCGAGCGGCGACATTTTAAGAACGCCCCACGCGGCTTTAAGCCCATTGTACACGTAGATTCCGCCGCCCATCGATTCGATTTTTCGAATGCGACCAATCAATTCGTCACGATGCGTTCCGACGTTTAAAAGCGGTGCCATTTGGTGCGCTTCACTATCAACGGCGAATACTGTGACGGCATCCATTCCACCGAGAAGTTCCACCGCACGCGCGGAGCCTTCATTGGCGAGCTGCATTTTTGTTTGGCCGGAAGAAACGGTCATGCTCATCGAGCCCGATCGATCCATCACAATCCCCATGGCCACGGCCAGCTTGCGATGTTCGCTTTTTAACTCCATCGAAACGGGGAGCAGCGGATCAACCGCAGATTCAAAATACCCACCGGAACCGAAACTCTGTTTCCCTCCGACCATGAGAAATCCACCGCCCTGTTCGGTTACGAAAAAGTCCAACGCATCGAGGAATTCATTCGGCATTTCATACGCCGGAACGTTGTTTAGAATAACTGCTTTAGACCCGGCGAGATAACCTTCGTGAAGCTCCAGTGGATCTTGAACAACTTGAACAGCGAAACCCTGTTCGCCTAAAATCTCTGCAATTGGGTCGTTTAAATAATTGGTAACGAGAATGATTCGCGGGCCTGACACAACATCAATCCACGTGGTGAACATATTATTCCCGACGTGCGCATCGGTTTGAGGCGAAATCTGCACGCTGTATTGCTGCGCCCCCGGATTGTTAATTCGGTCGGTGAATCGCAACTCCCCTCGCCCGCTTTGAATCAGCACACTCGTATCCGCGAGCTGTTTTCCATCACGCAAAATACTGACAGGCACTTCGGCGTCGACCGTTCCGGCAACTTCGATGTTGATGATGAACGGTTCGGCTATCTGCACTCGATTCGGCAATTCAAAATCAACCACCCGAAAATCAATCGGCTCGTCTCCCCGCAGCAATCGGAAATCGAGCGGGATCCCCATTTCCTGCAATTTCTCAGCCACACCCGTCAAAGGCTCCGTGCTATAGCCATCGGTGAACGCCAAAATCCGTGAGTGCCTTTCAGGATCCGAAACCGCAATCACATCCTGCAACGCCAGTCCCGTGCGGGTTAGGTTTCTATTCCCCGGAAAAACGGTCGTTTCCGAATTTGGTTTCGTGACCACTTCAGCCGCATAATCAACGAAGGTAATCCGATCGTTGGAAGACGGCCGCGAATTGGTGAGCAGCCGTTTCCACTCATCAAAATTCTGCGCCACCATCGGCTCAGCCGATTCCGATCGATCCACAAGCACCCACAAATCCATTCCCTGTTTGGAGCGCTTGATTTGGGGATTCGCCAGCGCAATGACGATCACCAATAGCGCGGCAGCGCGAAGAGGCTTCCACAATTCGAGGCGGCGAAAATAGTAACCCGCAACAATCAGAAACGGAATGAGAATTAGAAATTGAGGCGCTGCGAAATACACGGTGGGCGAATTTTAGGTAGGAAAATGGAGAATTACGAGTGTTTTGTTACGTCACAATTGGATGGAAGAGATATCCAAAATGCACTTCATTTTCTAGATACGACCACGAATCCGAGGTTCTGACAAAAAATGAGGGACGACTTAAATCACATGAGCGATTTCAACGCAAACACGCTCACGTCAACCGACTCAGCTACAGCGACGTGATCAGGATTGCCAATCAATTCCGGCATTTCATCCCACTGGGCGGGCTTCGTATCCCACGCGTCCACCGATGCGGCCTTAAACTGATACGGCGTGTGATTTACCTGCCCTGAGAAAAGCTTTCCCGATTTTGGATCGTGACTGAATAACAAATAGCGCTCAAGAAGGAAAAAATCGAGCGTTCCCGGTTCCGCCAGCTCGGGAGCTGTCTCTGGATCTTCCGCGCGATAAATAAACGTCGATTCCCCACCGTCGACGCCATTCCGCCGACAGCGATAATCGAGAAAACCATCGTCACGGCGATCTGCTGACATTCTCGCGGGGAAATAGGGCAGCTTAAAAAACGTCCTCGCAATCTTGTAGGCAAGCCACCGGTTCGTATCGAGAGAAAAAAACCACACTCCGGGATTCCCGTCGCGATCATGAACATACGTCCGCACATTCAATTCCAAAAAATACGAAATCCACGGAACCGGAAACAGCCCTCTCGGCCGAATATTTTGCATTTTGAATGGAACAATTCCGATCCACGCTGAATCACCAAACGTGTCGATGAAGAGCCCTTCCGGAAGCAGTTTCTGCAAGTCTGCGGCCGCAACCCGCCAATGCAAAAACAGCAAATCCGACCACGTTTGAAACATCACGGGCTTTTCACCCTCCGGCCATTCACGTGGCTGCTGTCGCTGACTTTCGGTTGGAGTTTTCATTTTCTGCGATCGAATAGGGCGATAAGCTGGCTTTGCCAGCGGTCTGAGGATTCTCGCGAGGCGGAACCGAAAGACATCCCTAATAAAAATAGGGTACGTTCAGCGAATCAATAGGGTTGTTTCGAAAAGCCGTTTCGAAACGATAGGGTCGTTCGGCAATCATACCCTATTGATTCGTGCGGCCTCCAGTTGCATTGGCCCGATCTGATCAAGGAAGATTTCGCATCTTCTTCTACATGGCTCTGGAATGTAGCGGAACTTGCTAAAAGATCTGCCGAGCCCGGAGCACAAAACGCGAGGCGAGTCGCGACAGATTTTTATGCAATGGCTAAACGTAGCAGCGAGCGTGAGCGAGCAATTGAAAGAATCCGTATTTTTTACGACAATCAAAGGTGAGCGCGGGAATCGATTCCGCTGGCTCGCTCACGCTCTCAGCTACGGTAAAAAGCGCTTTTTTACAAAATAAAGAACCAATCACGAAAAAAGTCAGGTCAAATAAAACGATTCCATTCCCCGTTCCATCTGCTAAACATTTCATTCCCCATGCAAAAATCTTTCCCAAATCGCTCACTCACCGCTGTTGGAATCGCGGCACTTTTCACAATCACTGCGTTTGCAGACAAGGAGAAAGCTCCTGAAACGGGACTGTGGACCGACCCCGTGAAAGCAGCCGCTGAGCATCCGGACTTTACGATTCAGGGCGAATACATTGGCAAGATCGATAAGAAAAAAATCGGGGTTCAGGCTTCCGCGCTCGATAAAGGAAAATTCCTCGTCGCGACCTACGAAGGCGGCCTTCCCGGAGATGGTTGGGATGGGAAATCGAAAATCACGAGTGAGATTTTGGAACGCGCGGATCTCGAAAAGAAAATCGCCGGACTTGAAAGAACCGAACGCCAAAGCCCAACCCTGGGAGACAAAGCTCCAAAAGATGCCCTCGTGATTTTTGACGGAACTAAAACAGAACACGTCAAAGGCCAAATCGAAGACGGCTTGCTCTGGGCTGGAAGCGAGACCACCACGGCCGTTGGCAGTTTCAAAATGCACCTCGAATTTCGTCTCCCCTTCAAACCAGCCACGATTCCCAGCAGCCAGGACCGCGGTAACAGCGGCGTTTACATTTACAACAACTACGAATGCCAGGTGATCGATTCTTTTGCGCTCGACTTGATCGAGGAGAACAACGCGGTTGAACTGAAATCAAAAAACAACCAGTGGTGCGGCAGCTTTTACAAAACCAAATTGCCGGACACTCCCATGGTTTTTCCACCGCTCACGTGGCAGACTTACGACATCAATTTCACGGCCCCAGTATTTGAAGAGGACAAAAAGGTAAAAAACGCGCGCATCACGGTAAAGCACAACGGCGTTCTCATTCACGATGATGTCGAGCTTGAGAAAGGCACCGGCGCTGGCGGCGGTCGCCCCGAAAAAGAAAAAGGAATGATTCATTTTCAGGGCCACGGAAATCCAACCGCTTTTCGGAACGTCTGGATTGTGGAGAAGAAGTGAGCGGCCCTTCCCTTTCCCGCCAGATTACTTCGCCGCTTTCAACAGTTTGATGAACTCAGCGCGGTAACCGTGTGGGTCAGTCCCTATGCCTGATTCGGCAAGGTCGATGATTTCAGGCAACCTGACGTTTCTCACGCTGTCGTTGTCGCGCAACTTCATTCCGAACAAGGCAACCGCTGAGGCAAACCGGAAGTCCTCACTGGATTTCCTCCAATCTTGCCCGTTTGGCATGACCGGCTTTTCAATCAGCTTTGAAACATCACCATCCGGCTCTTTGTAGCGAAGCTTGAGCAACGCCAACTCAGGGCTTTTGATCACCGTTCGCTTCGGAAGCGGCGCGGGTTCAGGAGCGGCCTCTATCTGATAACGCAAGTTTGATGTGACGTCCCGCAGCGGATTGCTTTCACTGGAAACGGGAACGACCTCGTAAAACGCTGTCACCGAATGTCCTGCGCCAATCTCTCCGGCATCAACGTGGTCGTCTTCGAAATCCTTCGCCGCAAGACGACGGTTCGCATATCCGATGAGGCGATAAGCCTTCACCTGGCCAGGATTAAACTCGACCTGAATCTTCACGTCCTTCGCGATCGTCACCAGGGTAGCCATCATATCTTTCAGAAAAACCTTCCGAGCTTCCGCGATCGTATCGATGAAATAATAGGTGCCGTTCCCCTTATTCGTGATCGATTCCAGCATTACATCGTTCAAGTTGTCGTTTCCGAAACCGCACACACTCAGGAAAACCCGGTCACGTTTCGCTTTTCGCTCAACCAACTGAGTCAGCGTTTCAGTTCCGGTCAGACCGACATTGAAATCACCATCCGTGCAGAGAATCACGCGATTCACTCCGTCTTTGATGAAATTCTGCGATGCGATTTTATAGGCCAAGTTGATACCCGCTCCGCCATTGGTGGAGCCGCCTGCCTTGAGCCGCTTCAACGCATCCATGATCTCCGCCTGCTCATTTCCTTTTGTCGGATGTAGAGCCATGCCTTCAGCCCCTGCATAAACGACGATTGAAACGCAGTCGTTCTCATTCATTTCTTCGACCATCAGCGCGATCGATTTCTGAAGGAGCGGCAGTTTGTTGCTTTGATTCATTGAACCCGAAACATCTAACAGAAATACCAGGTTCGAAGCCGGGCGCGCATCTCGTTTCACGTCTTTCCCCTGAATCGCGACCCGCAACAACTGCGAGTCGGCATTCCATGGGCACTGTGCGCTTTCCACCGCAAATCCAAACGGATGCTCGCCGTCTGGCTGCGGATACTTCCAATCAAAGTAATTGATCATCTCCTCCACCCGAACAGAATCTGGCGGGATTTGATCCATCGAAAAACCGCGCTGTAACATTCCCCGAATATTCGTCCACGACGCCGTATCGACGTCGATCGAAAACGTGGACAGCGGCTCCCCAATTGGAGACTTCCATGGGTTGTCGATCAGCGTGCGAGACAAACCAAATTCGCCATCTTGATTAGGTGCCGAACGACTTCTACCGCGCGTTTGCTCCGGGACTTCTGCAAAATCTGCAAACTGACCGCCGGAACCAATTTGGGAATCTACACCTAAGGTTCTTGGTCCTTTCGCGGGGAGTGGCAAAGCAGCATCCGTCTCACTTAATTTCTTCGACCGACCCAACAATTTTTTGAATGGCTGAACCCTTCGCGTTCGGTTATTTGGAGAAGCGGTCGCAATCGCACCTTTTGTATTGGCTATTTTTACCACGCCGTCACTATCCGGAGTCGAGTTGAGTTTACCTTCGTCATTAAATCCGCCGAGACCAATCTGAAGAGTGTAATCGCTCTCGATTCCAGAAGTCGTAATTGTCCCTCCACTGCCTGCAGCGGAGGCAATCGATATATCACCACTTATTGACGTTTGAGTGACTGAAGCATTAACAGGAACGCCATACTCAAGGCCGACACCATCTGATGTTCTATTGCTGTCCGGAAACATTTTCCTCAACGCCAAATCGATTTCTTTCTTGCTCGCACGAGCTTCCTCCATCTCCGCCTCAACGAAACTAATTTCCTCCTGTATCGAATTCAGCTCAGCGCTTTCGTGCCCGATTTGATCAATCACCAAATCCTTCGACTCCTTAGCAATTTCCTGCGTTTGCTTTGCCTGAGCAAGCTGATCTGCGGTGGTTGGTGTGCTTTCATTCAAGCCATATTCAAAAGGTGCCGACGGATCAGAGACTCCGGATTCCATCACCAACGAAGGAATCATCCGATCGGCATTCTCATTGACCGTCGAAAAGAAGACGACTGCCGAAGACACCCCGACAACAAGCGCAGCCGCGATTCCACCTGACACCCAAACCGGAATCCGCCGTTTTGTTTTCGATCGGCTCTTCTTTCCGGGCTGGGAAATAGCTTTCGGTGCCGAGTTCACATCCAACAACGTTTCCACATTCGCCAAAAACGCCTCATCATCCCCTCCCTCACGATTCGCCGCTACGTTTTTTAGTAGCGAGTCCATCAGCAACTCCGACGCTTCGAAAGTTGGCTCTTCACTTTGATTCTTATCTTCGTTCGTATTCATCAAAAAATTCCTTTCGGTTGAAATCTAAAATCTCTTCTTCACCCATTTTCACTCCCCACAATACGGGCCTCTCCGGCAATGCATTCGTGTAACAACCCGCGCGCCCGTTCAAGACGCTTTCGCAGATTTGCCGGTGAAATATCGAGGACTCCGGCTGCATCGTCTCCACTGCGATCTTCCAAGTAGAAACGCTGAACGGCTTCCCGCATTTTCTCCGGCAACTTGCCGAGACAGTTTTCCACAATCTCAAACACGCCTGTTCCCGCAGCCCGAGCTCTTTGCCAAGCCGCCAGATCAACCTCCATTTCGACCAATCCCAATTCCGAAATTGGTGTGCGCTGCATTTTTCTGAAAAAATCTTTCGCCTTGAATCGAATGATGCCCCGCATCCATGCGCCAAAATCTCCCAATTCTGGATCAAACTCGTCAAACTTACGCCATGCGGAAACCAGCGCGTCTTGCACGATATCTTTTCCGGCCTCGCAATCACTGACGATAGCGCCCGCAAAAACGATCAGTTCTCGATGGTGTTCCCGCATCAAACGCGAGAAATCATCTCGACTGCCTTCTTTCACCAGCCGAAGCGATGGCGAATCAGGCGAGCCATCATCTGCTTTTTGGGTTTCAGTTTCCTCCGTGGGCATTTCAAGTTGGGTCGCGGTCATTGTCAGTTGAGCTTGGGTTCATCCAATCCTTCAACCGACTATTCGAAGTGATTGTGTGCTTTTGTGACAAACCACGAAAGAATCCTCAGAAAAAAATTTGCGAGCCTTCCGGTCGACCAAATTTACGAGACTGTTTTTCGGAACTGCACCACCCGGTTCGTTTCCTCAAATCCCATCGCCCGATGAAAATCTTGCGCGGCGAGATCATGAATCTCAGCATCGGTCGCCAACTCCGTGCAGGAATGGTCGGTCGCCCATTGCTGAGCCTGTTCGATCAACTCTACTCCCGCTCCTTTCCCGCGATCTTTCGGCTTCACAAAGAGCCCATCGACATACGCAACCGGTGATCCAAGACAACCACCGACCTGATCCCGAAGCGACAATTGAACAAATCCAATCGGGTTTCCGTTTTCAAAGGCCAAAAAAATCGCGTCTTTTGAATCGCCGGATAAATCCTCAACATCCCGATGGGTCAATCCATCTTGAGCATTTTCCTCGTGACCATAAAGCTCTGTTTGAAGCAATTCCCATGCATCAATATCAGCCTCAGTCATCAGTCTTACATCAATCATTTATTGCGAACCAACAGGGACAAAAGCTGGCTTGTCCAGCGGTCTGAGTCTGTCCGGGAACCGGCAGCGCAAGATGTCTCTGTTACCAACGGACAGGGTTGGTTCAGCGAACATACCCTATTCGTTCGTGAAACGCTGCACAATCAATCACGATTTATCCTCAATTACGGAATTGGTTTCCCGACGAAAAACTGTCTACACTACCCCATGATCCGTTGTACGATTTTTCTCCTACTTTTCGCTTTCGCTCTGCTCATTCCACCAAACGGCAATGCTCAAGAGGCCGACAAAAAATACAATGTCCTTTTCATCATCTCAGATGACCTGACTTATACCGCTCTTTCCTGCTACGGAAATAAAATCTGCCAGACGCCTAACATTGATGCCATCGCCGCGCGCGGAACTCGCTACACCAAGGCGTATTGCCAAGGAACGTATTGCGGGCCAAGCCGAGCATCGCTCATGAGCGGTTACTATCCGCACGCAACCGGCGTTCTTGGTTATACAAATCCCCGCCCGCAAATTGGTGATCGCGAAATGTGGTCGCAGGTTTTCAAAAATAACGGCTACTACGCCGCGCGAGTTTCGAAAATTTTCCACATGGGAGTCCCCGGTGGAGTCGAAATCGGTGGTGATGGCCGAAATCACGACAACTACAATGGTGCCGACGACGTGGCCTGCTGGACCGAGCGATTCAACAGCCCCGGCCCCGAATGGAAAGCCGCTGGTGATGGCGAAACGCTGGAAAATAATCCCGACGGCAAAAAACCAGCGGTTGGAGGAAACACGTTTGTTGTCGTCGAAGCAGACGGAAATGATCTGGTTCACTCCGATGGGAAGACCGCGAAAAAAGCCGCCGAGTTATTGGCGAAGCACAAAGACGAGCCGTTCTGGATGGGCGTTGGATTTGTCCGCCCTCACGTTCCTTTTGTTGCCCCTCGAAAATACTACGAGCCTTTCAAGCCCTACGACAAAAACGAATTGCCGCCAAAAATCGAAGGTGATTGGGATGACATTCCCAAGCCAGGTATCAATTACAAAACCAGCAAAAACATGAAAATGGACATCCGACGCCAGAAAAAAGCGGTCGGCGGATACTATGCCAGCGTCGCTTACATGGATGCTCAGGTCGGTGTGGTGATGGATGCGTTGAAGGCAAACGGGCTCGAAGACAACACCATCGTAATTTTCACAAGCGACCACGGTTACCATCTCGGCGAGCACGATTTTTGGGCAAAAGTCAGCCTGCTTGATGAAAGCTCTGGGGTGCCTCTCATCATTTCTGTTCCCGGAAAGAAGCCTGCTGTCTGTAACTCGTTTGTGGAATTGTTAGACCTGTTTCCGACCACCGCAACGCTCTGTGGCCTGCCCGTGCCGGACCGAATTCAAGGGCTCGACATCTCCAAAACGCTCGATGATCCCAAGCACGAAGTTCGCGACGCAGCTTTCAGCGTTGCCCCGATGCGGAAGGGATTCCTCCTCCGCGAGAAAAAATATTCCTTCATTCAATACGGCGAAGATGCTGCCAAGGGCATCGAGCTTTACGATGTGGAAAACGATCCGAAACAATACACCAATCTCGCTGTGAAACCTGAACACGCCGCACTCGTTGCGGAATTCCGCGCGAAGATGGATGCGAAACTGAAAGCGATTCGAGATAACGATCTTTAATTTTTGGTCAGAGCTTTTTCAAAAGTTCACTCACCCGTTTCTCAAACATTTCCTGCCACTCCGGCGCAAGCAGACAATCGCTGTCTTCTTGCGCACCACCCCGATTTTTCAACTGCTCAGATGTCGGGGCATAGTAGAGATAGCCGTTGGTGTAGCCGGCGACAAAGGTGGATTTGTGAGGGGACTTCTTCTTGATGTTCAATCCGATTTGAACGGTCAATTCGGCTGGAAAAGTCACCAAATAGAAATCGCCCACCCGAAGGCCCACTACTTCCGCGTCCACAGTTTTCCCAGCCTCCTTATTTCGAGCGTGATGCCTTTCCAACAGCGCGAGATTGATTTGTTTTCGCGTCAGCCACTCCATCGTCCGGATATTTTTCACATACGCTGCTAGCGCCGCTTTATTATTTTCATCCAGCTTTTGCCAATCATCTCGCTTCAACATCTCGTCCTGCAAATAGCGGTGCGACGCATACGACGGATAATCGCCAGAAAGATGATACTTCACGTAGAGCGGCAAAAATGCATCGAAGTTCAACGTCGTCCCCTTCAACGAATCAACGAGCTTATCGACTTCAACTTCCATTTCCGCGATTCGTTTTTCCAAATCAGATCGAGGTAGAACGAGTGTCTCGTTCGCAACTGAAAGCGTTTCATCCGCGTTCGTTTTAATTTTTCGTACCGCCTCCAAAACGCTCAGCCCTAGATAATTCCCCAACGGCTCGCCATCCCGAGGTTGGTTCGTCGGCTTGTAAATCACGGGGTTGATATCGCCACCACATCCTTGCAAAAATAAAGCCATCGCAGTTCCGTCACCGAGGTTGCGTTCAATTACATTTGAAGCAAAGCCCGTCAGATCGGCCGTGTTCCCACCGCTCGGAATTCCCTGGATTGGGTGACACGCAAAATTATAAATCACCGCAAGCGGCTCGCCATTTTCTACGCGATCGAGTCGCAAAATTCCAATCTCCGAATCGATCGGACCAACCGCCGCAACTTCATCGTTCCCCGGCAATGAATAGGCGTGACGAACATCGGCCTGACTTCCGTCTTTCAAAATTAGCCGGCGATTCTCACCAACTCTGTTCTCGTCGCCCGAACCCGTTCCCGCTCGAACAGGAACCCGGTTCTTCCAAGCCATCGTAATCGCATCAATCGTTCGCTTCTCGACATCCAGTGCAACCACACCGTGACAATGGCTCGCATTGACGACTATCGATTCAGGAGAAATCCCGAGTGACTTTTGAACCGCTGAACGAACGTTTTTCAAATACGGATCTTTGATCGAACCGATCTCGGCAATCGCCACCGCATCAACAGAAACAATGATAGCATGAGTCTTGCCACGACTGATCGCAACCGCCTTCACCCAGAGCGGGTTTGTCCCCGCATCTGCTCCCTCACGCGTGATGTCTACTTTTCCGACACCTGCCATGAGATCCTCGGCACGGCTTTCATTCACACAAAAACAAAATGCAATGGTGGCGAGAAGAATCAGCGGTTTTGTCATCCCTACATCGTCCGAACCTGAAGAGAAAACGTCAATCACGTGATCTCGGTTTTCACGAACCAACAGGGTGCGTTCGTCAAACCAACCCTATTGCTTCGAAACGTCTCAGTCTTCTTCGATCTCAACTGGAGCTTCAGGAAGCGCATTGAGGAAGGTCGAACCATATCGTTTCGATAAGATTCGATTGTCTAACAAAACTACCATACCTTTGTCATCTTCACTTCGAATCAAGCGTCCGACCCCCTGACGAAGTTTTAGAATCGCCTCGGGAACGGAGTATTCCATGAAGGCATTTCCTCCCCGCTCTTCGATATGCTCGGTTCTAGCTTGAGTCAGTGGATGATCAGGAACGGCAAACGGAAGCCGGGTGATAATCACGTTTGTCAGAGCTTCACCGGGGACATCCACACCCGTCCAAAAACTATCGGTTCCGAACAAGACACTCGATCTATCTTCTTTGAACTGTTCGATCAATTGACCGCGGGACTTGCCCTTCCCCTGGACGAGCAATTCAATTCCTTCATCAAAAAAGAATTCCTCCAACGCATCCGCCATCGCAGTAAGCAGTTTGTAACTCGTGAAAAGCACAAAGGCTGAGCCTTTCGATTTGCGGGTGAAATAGATGATCCACTTCTCCAGAGCCTCTTCGTATTTATCGGTTCCCGGCGCGGGCATGGTGCGGACGAGATGAATTTTCATCTGGCGCGGGTAGTCAAACGGACTGCCAATGCGGACAGATTCAACTTCTTCAGCGCCAACGCGATTTCGAAAATAGGTCAGGTCTTTGTCGCCAATTCCCAACGTCGCCGATGTAAAAATACAGGGCCGACCACTTTGAAAAAAGATAGGCCGAAGCAATTCGGATACATCCACCGGCGCGGCTACGAGCGTGAGATTTTCGTTCTCGTTTTTCTCGACCCAATAAACTGTTTCATCGTCGGTCTGATCCAAAAACGTTGCCAAATCAGCCCGCGCTCCACCGATCCGTTTTGCTAAATCAGTCAATTCAGATTTGATCGAGTCTTTCGCCAGATCCGCCACGGTTCGCGCCCGACGACTAACTTCGATCAAGCCCGCGCCGAGTGAATCCTCGACCAACTCAGGATCACGCACTCGAAACTCGCGGCCCCACTTCCCCCACTTGCAGGCATCGTCAACGCCCTCAAAAAACGCGTCGATGTCCTGGAGCAAACGAATCGTGGCCTGCCGTCCTTCGGTATCACCGGTCACTTGAAACAAGCCTTTTCGGCTTTTTGGATTGTAAAGTCGCTGCAGCTCAAACTTCAATCCACTCGCCGAGAGATTAAGCCCCATCTGCCGCGCAGCCACTTGCTCAAGGGTGTGAGCCTCATCAAAAATCAAAAAATCATTCGGAAAAAGAAAGCCGACGCCTTCTTCCATGAACTCAGCCTGGCCCGCCAGCAGCGTGAAAAACAGCGTGTGATTCACCACAATCACATCTGCCTCGGCGACGCGTTTCTTCACTTCCTGATAAAAACAATTTCCCTTGTAGCCGCAGAATTTCGGCGTGCAAACATGGCTTTCAGAACAAATCTGCGACCACACCCGAGGATTCGGCGAAAAATCCAAATCGCTCAGCGTCCCGTCTTTCGTCGTTTCAGACCATTTTCGGATCGCTTTCAAATCCTGCAAATCCGACGACGAAAACATCTCCTTGCCGCTATACATCGCTTTTTCCAAACGATTTGGGCAGAGATAATTTCGACGCCCTTTCAGCAACAACGGACGAAACGGTCGATCCATCACTTGCTGCAACAATGGAATATCTTTATTGATCAACTGCTCCTGCAAATTGATCGTATGCGTGGAGATCACCGCCTTGCGACGTTCCGAAAGCGCCATATCAACCGCCGGAGCGAGATACGCCAACGACTTTCCAACGCCCGTGCCCGCTTCAACCACGAGCGCCCGTGATTCTTCCAGAGCACGTGCCACGGCAACCGCCATCTGTTGTTGCTGCGGCCGATATTCAAACGCATCCAACGACGAGAGATCACCATCCGGCCCGAAAAAGTGGGTCGCGTAATCGGCGAGGTCATTCGTATGTCCGGAATATTCAGAAAGCGAAATCACAGTGCGTTTCATTCGCGGAAAATGCGCGAATTGGCAAGGGGAAAGCGCAACTCAATCGCCGGAAACACGAATCAATTTGGAACCACATCACTCTCGATCCATTTGATGAATTCAAGAACGGCCTCGCGTTCCTTCTCTTCGAGATTGAAATACAAGAAGCGAGTGAAGCCATTCGATTCAAACGCGCAGCTAAAACCGTAAACCAATTCTCCGTAGATTTCTGCAGCCGCACCATCAACCTTGGTGCTCAACTTCAGAATTTTGACGAGCGAATCGTGATTACCGAAGATAGCGTCGGATGCAACTACGGACAATTCCGGAATCCCATTCGCTTTCGCCAGTTCCTGCAATTCGTGGCCGGTCGAACTCATCACCACCAACACACCCGCGCGGCGCTTTTGGAGATTTTCACTTTCCGCAATCGGAAATGCCGGGCGCGCATCGTGGGCTTTGGTCGTTGCGGCAGTCACGGTCCAGTGCCCGTTTTTCAAAACGAATTCATAAGTGTGATCCAGCTGGCGAACGGCATCATCAAAAAGACCGATCTCTTTTACCTTAACGCTCACTTTTCCTGAATTCCCTTCGCCTTCAGACGTTGCGATTACTTCACGCGACTGAGAAGACGCTTCGGAATCTGGAGTATTCGAAAGCCATGGCCCGGTCAAAACTGCGGCGATCTGCGAAGGATCATTTGTCCACAATTCGCCCTTTGTAATTCCCGCGGCAATCTTTGCGTTCAACGGTTCTACTTCTTTCGCCTGGGTAGTGTCGTCGGCAAATGTCGCAAAACCGAACGCAAAAATTGAAAAGAAAAAGGAAGCTGAAATTTTCATGGTTAAAAGACGAGCGAACTCACGATCAATGCAAACCTCATTTCCGTCGCCGTCATTATGTCAGCCCCAAGAATTGCCTCGTCCTGCGAAAAATGCTAAACCAGCCCCATGAAACGTCACTTTTCTGCTATTCTGATCGCCGTGCTTGCGGTTACGGCAAACCTATCAGCCGCCGATAAACCGAACATCGTGTTCATTCTGGCGGACGATTTGGGTTGGGCGGAACTTGGTTGCTATGGCCAAACAAAAATCAAAACCCCGCGAATCGATTCGATCGCGACTGAAGGCATGAAATTTACCCGAGCCTATTCGGGCAATGCGGTCTGCGCGCCATCACGCTGCGTGTTGCTAACGGGAAAACATCCCGGTCATTCAACCGTTCGAAATAATATGGCGATGGTTCGATATGGCGAGCCTGAAGGACAATTTCCAATCACGGCGGAAGATCAAACAATCGCCAGCCTGCTCAGGGTCGATGGCTACAAAAGCGGAGCCTTCGGAAAATGGGGCCTTGGAAATACAGGCTCGACGGGGAATCCCATGAAAAAGGGGTTTGATCGTTTTTTCGGCTACAACTGTCAAAGCGTCGCTCACAGCTATTATCCCGCGTCTTTGTGGAGCAATAATGATATTTATCCGCTGAAAAATGATCCTCCGATCTCCGGCCATTCCAAGCTCCCTGCGGATCAAGACGAAAACGATCCCCGAAGCTATGATCAATTCAAAGGTCAGGATTACGCTCCCGATCATATCAATGATGCTGCGCTCGACTTCATTCGAAATCACAAAGACGGCCCGTTTTTCTGCTATTACCCAACCATTATTCCTCACCTCGCGCTCCACGTTCCTGACGAGGATTTAAAGCCCTATCTCGCAGAGGGATGGGAAGAAACTCCATTCACGAAACGAACGGGCGGCGGTTACACCCCGCATCAAACGCCTCGAGCGGGCTATGCGGCGTTCATTACCCGAATGGATAAAAACGTCGGGAAAATCCTCGATTTATTGAAAGAGCTCAGCCTCGAAGAAAATACCATCGTCGTTTTCACCTCCGACAACGGAGCGACCTATCTCCCCGACGTCGATTACGAATTCTTTGAAAGCGTGGGACCACTGCGCGGCTTGAAAGGCTCACTTTACGAAGGCGGCATTCGTGTGCCTCAGGTTGTGAAATGGCCCGGAAAAATCGAAGCCGGTAGCGAATCCGATTTGGTAACCGGCTTTGAAGACTGGCTTCCTACATTGCTCGATCTCTCAGGAAGCAAAACTCCCGTTCCCGATGGTGTCGACGGAATCAGCATTGCGGACACATTGCTCGGCAAAAAACAAGGCCAGCGAGATTTTCTTTACCGCGAATTTGCCGCTTACGGGGGCCAGCAAGCCGTTTGGATTGGTAAAAAATGGAAAGCGATCCGCCAAAATTTGCTTCCGCGGAAAAACAAAAAAGGAAATCCCGATTTGAAAATCGAACTCTACGATCTGGAGAACGACATCGCTGAATCGAAAGACGTCGCCGCAGAAAATCCTGAAATCGTTAAAGAAGCAGAAGCCATTTTGAAACGAGAGCATGTTCCATCAAAGACATTCAAGTTCCCGCCGCTCGATGCGTTGAAAAATTAGATTTACGATCCAATAGGGTCTGTTCCTAAATCCTACGGTATTGAGTTTTGACATTTCACCCTTTTGGGGCCAAGTCTGCACCTAATTAACAACGTAATATTAAGACATGGCACAAGCATTTGAAATCGAAGGAAGCGTCAAAGTACTCAACGACCTCCAAACATTCCCAAGCGGATTCACGAAGCGTGAATTCGTCGTTGAAGTTCAGGACGGAAATTACCCTCAAATGGTTAAGTTTGAGGCAGTAAAAGATAAGACAGCTCTTCTCGATGGAATCAACATCGGCGAGCCAGTGAAAGTCTTTTTCGACATTCGTGGCAACGAATACAACGGAAAATACTACGTGAACCTCGTCGCGTGGAAACTAGAGCGCGGAGCAGGCGGAGGTGGTGGTGCGCCTCCTCAGCAACAGCAGTATGGACAGGGTGAGCCTTCTCCCCAGGACTTGCAGGGTGGTGGCGGTCAACCGAATCTCGGTGGCGGTGGTGGTGGAAACCCAGCCGACATGAGCGATTCGGGCGACGACATCCCGTTCTAAGGAGCTGACAATCCCCACTCCAACAGTCCAGGAAGCACATCCCGCAGGCCATCGGTCTGTTCGGGATGAGGGCTGATCCCGACGACGCGTCCTTTTCCGTAGGTGCCTCTCAAAATTGCGGGGGAATCGATTTGAATTCCTTTCGGCGAGCCGTTTTTAGCAGTTTCAGTCTTAAACGTGGCTACGGTTTCGAAATCCGGAATCAACTCCGAATTCGCCGGCCCCATGACCGGGCCGTTCACATAGAGGACTTTTGCTTTTTTTGAATCCAATTTGAGCTCTGCTGTCGCTTCGTTGGAAAATTCGAGATCAAGGGTGGCGCGTCCTCTCGCCCATTTCGACGACAAGGTTTTGGCGTCGAGAATCTTTAAGCCCCACGAGAAATTCTCGCACGCGAGATAGCATCCGGCACAGACGCCGACGTAGGCTCCTCCATCGGAAACGAAGTCACGCACTTCCTCGCGGCCTGATTCTTTCAATGCCGCTGCCTGTTTGCTTCCGCTGCCTCCTGGAAAAATAACCGCATCAAAATCATCAAGACTGCCGTTTCTGATTTCAGCCCCGCCAATGATTCGTGTTTCAAACGTCCCTTCCATCGCCTCCAATTTCTGTCTGATTTTTTCAGGCCCGGTTCCCCCAACCCCTACATCTTGAAAAACGGCCACATAGCGAGTTGTTTCATTAGAGGATCGGAAAACAAGCTGGTCAGGTCCATTTTCAATCATTCCGAGATTACGGAGGATCCGATGAACCATCAGTCGATGCTGGCGAATCCGCACGGCGATTGGCTGGTCTGCATAAGTCGTTTCAAGGATCGCTCCGACCGCTCCAAGGCGTTCCATAGAAGCCCGAACGAGGCTCCCATTTACGGTCATGGTTTCAGACTTCAGCTGAAACAACTTTTGTGGGTCATCGATCGAAGCATTGACCACCGCCAGCGCTTGTTCAAAGTGTGGCTTCGTTTGCGCATTTGGATGGCACAAAATCGATGAGCCAACTGATTTTGAATTCTGACGGTTGATTGCAAAACCTTCGTGCAAATCGAGAACCCAATCGGGTTTCTGCTTTTTCACGAACGCCCAGACTGCCTTCCCCAGTTCTGTGCGAGCTTCATCAGGGGTTCCTGTTTTAGGAAAATTTCGGTTCAGATCTGAAAGTTCATTTCCGAATTTTGGAATCCGGCGCTGTTCTGCTGCAAGCGCCAACTGATTCACCTTGGGAATCACGATGATCTTTCCTTTTACGACAGGCCAATGACGAATTTGATCTGCAGCCTCGGCTCCAGCCGGCTCATTCCCGTGCATACCTCCCGTAATGATCACGGTAGGCCCTTCCACTCCAGAATCGCTCGCAAAAAATGGCGTTTCCCATTCAGTTCCCTCGGCAAGTATCCCCGTTTTGTGAAAAGGAACCGCTTTCTGTTGAGGTGATTGTCCAAACGCACCCTCACCAAAAAAGGTCAGAACCAACCCAAAAATCAAACTTCCGACGGCTTTCATTTCAGTAACCGTAGTTATACGATCAGCTCTGAGCAAAGACACAATCAAGGAAGTCTCATCATTCGATTTCCAATGTTCTTTGCCTCACCTTTACGACGAGGGATCAACGCGGTCCGTGCCTTACAAAGTTTGTGCATATTGAGCCGCCATATATTGAATCTACGGGCCACCGAATCAATGCCAGCCGTGAATGCAGAGGTGCCGCAGTCCGACTTCCCAATCGAACTGCGGCGGTGCATCTTTCCCAGTCTGCTCTCTCTTTCCGATGAATCACCGGAAGAAATTTACTAAATTCTCTGCTGCCTTTTCTACTGAGAAACTCTGCGGCAGCGCCAACCGGCTCCGGTTAGCGAAAAGGATCGTCGTCTGTTTTATAAATCATGATCTGATTGGGTTGTGGGTTCGTTCTCGTGGTCACTGTTCGTTTAAATTCTTTTCTCGCATCAAAGCGAGTTGTCGGCGTGAGCAACTATGTTGACAAAGGTCCGCTGCCCAATCCCCCGAACGGAACGAACGTCTTCGATCGCTTTGAAGGGGCGCGCTTTACGGATAGCTTTGCTGCGGTTTTCGGCAATTCCGACCACTTCGTTCAGCGCCTCATCGGAGCCCCGATTCAACAACGCGAGGAGTTTTTTTTGCTGATCCTTCTCTAAATTTAAAACCTCTCGCTCAGTCGTTTGGCCGGGGAAACTTAGAAACGTTTCACCATTACCAGCGGCGACTGGCCGGTAATAACGATCCACCAAAGCCGTTCCGGAAAGGATCACAGTTACAGTAATAAGGGCGGTAAGGATTCGTTTCATTGTGCTGTTTATTTGTTTTTTTGAACACTAATCGAAATACAAGTGTTCGCAAGAACACTTTTAAAGATTTTTTGCTTTTTCCCGAATTTCAGTGGCGAATTGGTTATTTTGGCTATTGTGATATTTAATTTATCTAAATGATTGCTGCTGATTTCCATCCTGCTTCCACGGTTCATTCGACATCCACAGCTGATCAGGCCTTTTTTGATCGCTATATTGATCTGGTTCCTTCCGATCTCGTCCTCGACCTGCCCACTTTTTAAGCATTTGATTCGGTTTCGAGGAAGCCGGTTATCCTGCAGTGCTTTCGCCTTCCCTAGGATGCAAAGCCGCTCGATCGGGCGATTCAGTTTGGAAAACTCAAAAGCCCGTTTGCGATGCGGGTAAAAGATCTGGTCCAGCGACCTACAGAAACGATTCTGGTTACCAATTTGCTGGAACTTTTGATCGAAGAATGGGCCGCAAGCGAAGCTGTTTCGGAAAAAGATATTGAACGGATGCCTCATCAAATCGGTGATTGGATGATGGATTGGAAAGCGATTCATGGCGGGGAGGTAGCTGTCGGGTGCGATACCGTTCGGATTGGCCGGACGGAAGCAGGTCGCCCCTATTGCCGGATTTTGGGCGGCGGTGCGGTCGATCGCTCAGCGGAAGCAGTTTCAGCGATGCGCGCCCTGATCGGATCGGTTTTGATGTGGAACCAGCAACGACGCCTTCAAGAATCAGCGCCAGACACCTCGCGTAAATTTACCCAAGACTCCTCGTTGAACGATCTCGATGTTGACCCAAAATCCTGGTTGGGATGGCTTTTGGCCGATCACCCCAATTACCGTCCGCCCTTGATCCGGGATTGGCTTCTTGGAGAAAATCCGGAATACCGCGACGAGACAATTCGCCGAGTGGCTCATCACGAACTTGGACCCGATTCGCCATGGGGAGAGTTGAATCCCTGATCTTCCACAACGGGTTATACGTGAAAGCAAATCAAGGAGAGCTGATTTGAAAATTCGCGTTTTAAAATTGACGCCTGACCGGATTGTTGTCTGATTCGGTAAGCGCATACTTTTTTCTTTAGACCATGATCCACTCCCAAATCCCCCAAATCCTCGCTGCCACCACGGAAGTTACCGACGCAGTGCAAAAACTCGGTGTCCCCACCATGATGGAGAGCCTCGTTACATTGGCGATGCTGATCCTACTTCAGGCTGTATTGGGCTTCGATAACTTGCTCTACATCTCGCTGGAATCGAAGCGAGCTCCGAAAGACAAACAAAAGATGGTCCGTAAATTCGGGATTGGCCTCGCCGTATTTCTGCGAATCGCTCTACTATTTTTGCTCGTGAATCTGGTTGGAAAGCTCACCAAGCCTTTTTTCACCTTCGACACGGCACAGATTTCCGGGTCCTTTAATTTCCACAGCCTGATCGTTCTCGGAGGCGGTGCTTTTATCATTTATACAGCGATGAAGGAAATTTTTCACATGACCCACATCGAGGAACACAACGCCGAGCACGCGAAAGAGGCGGGCAAGAAGTCTGCCGGAAAAGTTATCGGACTGATCGTGTTGATGAACCTTGTTTTCTCGTTTGATTCGATTCTTTCAGCGATGGCGCTGGCTCAATACAAAGAGGCTGGTCCAGACGGTACGATTGTGACGGAGTACGTCATGTGGGTGATGATTATTGCGATTGTGATCAGCGGAATTCTGATGATTTGGTTGGCAGACAAAGTGTCGGACTTTCTTCAGAAAAACCGTATGTATGAAGTTCTCGGACTCTTCATCCTTTTCGTCGTTGGAATCATGCTAGTGACCGAGGGCGGGCATTTGGCTCACCTGAAAATCTTTGGCCAGGAAATCGTTCCAATGACTAAAACGACCTTCTACTTTGTTATCGTTGTGCTGGTGATTACAGACATCGTACAGGGGCGCTATCAGAAAAAACTGCTCGCCGAACGCGATCGGAACGCGAAGAAGGCCAATCTAAGCTGACCGGCCTCCATTTTCAATCTAGCCATGATTTACGTCGTTTTCAGATTTTTAAAACGACGTAAAACGTGGAGTGTGATTGCATTTCTTGTCTTCGTCCTTTGGCTGGGGCTTTTCCAGTTTTATCAAAACAACGACGTCGTCCTCTACAATCGAAACGGCGAAGAAATATCGGTTTTCACGAGCGTAAAGTCGTGGCTGCGCGGTGATTTGGAAGGCGGGATTACCGCGGCAAATGTTAAATATCCGAAGGTGATTCAATCGCACCACAGAAGCCCGATACCGCCGATTAAGAGCGTAGTAGCGGACATCCATCGCTACGATCCAGATTTGAAACTGATCTTTCACGAATCCGTTGATCAGCGTGCCCAAATCGCGCTTTTCTGGAATGAAAGCAAGCGACTGGCGGCCCTTTATACCTTTCCCGAGTCCCACATTTACGCGGAGCACGAGACTTCGGCTCCCGATCTTACAACTGCTCTTTCACCCTTGACGCCGAAATTGAGGTTGACCTGCGAATCTACTCTTACCAACCGGATGAAGGTTTTTCTTCATTTCAAAAGCGAACCAGCAAAATGAATAGTCGAATAGAAGGAGCCAACATAGCGACCCTCGATTCCAAACATGGCCCACTCAAATCCTGGGGGTTCGGAACTGCTATCAATTCCGACGACAACACGAAACTCACTTTTTTCATCGGCTACGACAGATCAGAGAAACGCTGGCGGACCTACGAATTTCGCGTCCAACACGCCGATACCCGAAGCCGCCGGAATTGGGAAATGCAGGAATTTGATCTTCGCTGAGATCAACACTCATCGACTATCCTAACCAAATGTTGTGATTTCACATCATTGCCAGACGAACTCGCCTTTATTTCATCATTTACTCAGAAAGTTGGTAACGATTTAAAGAAAAATCCGATAGTATATAGTGAGGGAACCATGAATGGAGCAACAGGCCGCGATGCCCCGAATAATTGAAGGCGGAGGAGAGGACGTCGACAAAACTGAGCCAACAGGGTTTGATCAGTAATCAGCCCCTGTTGGATCTTTGACGGTCTCCGCATCCACGTGATTGATCCCCTTCCCGATTCCTGTCTATTCTCCAGCATGAAATCGATTCGTGCTTTGTGCCTTTCCATTCTATGTTTTCAAATCGGAGCGATTTCCGCTTTCGCTGATTTCCAAGCAGGCGCAGCCGTTGTCGATGTCACCCCGGAAATCCTTCCCGTGATTGTGAACGGCGGTATGACGGGCCGGATGGTCGATACCGTCGACAATCGAATTCATGCGCGGGCCATCGTGATTTCCGACGGCGAGGAACAAATCGCAATCGTTGTCGTCGACAGCTGCATGATGCCGCGACCGCTGCTGGATTCCGCAAAAAAAATCGCGGCATTGAAAACAAGAATTCCGCCGGAGAACATGCTGATTTCCGCGACGCACACCCATTCAGCGCCATCAAGCATGGGATGTTTAGGTTCGAACCCCGATGAAAATTACGTTCCGTTTTTGATCAAAAAACTCGTTGAGGCCATCGTTGCCGCGCAGAAGAACCTCGAGCCGGCCCAGGCTGGGTTTAACAGCGCGGACGCAGCGGAATTCACCGCGCTACGACGCTGGATTCACCTGCCGGACAGCATGGTGCCCGATCCTTTCGGAAATCCCACGGGCCGCGCCAATATGCATACCGGGCGCGATTGGAGCAAAGTCGCCGGAGAATCCGGGCCGGAAGATCCTCAGTTGAGCCTGATTTCGATTCAAGCAGCCGACGGCCGTCCCATCGCCGTGTTGGCGAACTTTTCGATGCACTACTTCGGCGATAAAGCGCTCGGGGCAGACTATTTTGGGCGTTTTTCTGAAGGCCTAAAAACGAGGCTCGCCCCGGAAGCCGCCGATGGAAAACCTGCCTTTGTCGGGATGATGTCCCACGGATGCAGCGGCGATATTTGGCGGCGTGACTACACGAAACCCGTCGAGGAGCGAAACGAAAAGCAGCCCATCGACGAATACACCGAGGGGCTTCTCGATATCGCGATGAAGGCTTACGAGTCCATCGAATACAAAGCCGATCGCGATTTGGAAATGGAAGAAGCACGACTGAATCTGGCCTATCGCGTGCCCGATGCCCAACGGCTTCAGTGGGCACAGAAAATCGTTTCCGAAACCGAAGATCCTGACAAACCGAAAACGAAGGAGGAGGTCTATGCTCGCGCCGCCGTCATGCTTCATGAAAAACAACGGACCGACATCGTAGTCCAGGGCCTCCGGATCGGCGACGACATCGCCATCGCGACCACGCCGAACGAAACTTATGCCATCACCGGATTAAAAATTAAAGCCGGCAGCCCGGTGAAAAACACCATGGTCATTGAATTGGCCAATGGCGGTGACGGCTACATTCCCCCGCCCGAGCAACATCTTCTAGGCGGTTACAATACGTGGGAAGCTCGTTCCGCCGGTCTTGAGGTGCTGGCTGAGCCAAAAATTACCGCCACGGCCCTGCGCCTATTGGAAAACGTGTCGGGTAAATCTCAAGTCGAACACGTGCTCAGCAAAGGGCCTGCGACCACTGCAATTTTGGATTTGAAGCCGGCCGCTTATTGGCGACTTGATGAGTTTGCCGGCCCGTTGGCAGTTGACTTTTCAGGGAACAATCGTGATGCCGTTTACGAACCGCAGGTCATGTTTTTTCTCGAAGGCCCTCGATCCGATTATTTTTGCGAAGACGGCGAAAAGAACCGCGCGGCCCATTTTGTCGACGATCGGCTTCGTGCACGTATCAATAATCTCGAAGACACGTATTCGATTTCGCTCTGGTTTTGGAATGGAATGCCGGTCGATCGGCGCGACGAAACCGGCTGGCTTTTCTCCCGCGATCGGGATCTCGTGTTGAGTAATCACGGCGACCATCTCGGCATCAGCGGGAAGGCTTCGCCCGTCCCCGGAAAGCTCGCATTTTTCCACGGAGCCGATCCCACCGTGACTGTTTTCGGGAAAGCCGACATCAAGCGTTGGACGTGGAATCATCTCGTGCTGACCCGTCAGGAAGAATTCATCACCGTGCATTTGAATGGCATCCTAGATCTCGAAACCGAAGCCCCCGCCGATTTCCCAGCCGATTTGGATCGCCTCTTTTTTGGCGGTCGGAGCGACAACTCCAATAATTTCGAAGGTCGGCTTGATGAAATTTCTGCCTTTAATCGGGCGCTTTCTGCGAAAGAGATCGAGGCGTTGGGTGTGCAGTAAGAGAAAGTGCAATCACACTTTTTCACGGAACGGAGAACCAATCTAAATTCCATACCACGCCGATATTCCTCGACGATTCGATCGCGAGCTGCATCGCAGCCAGAAATAGACTCATCGCCCAAAAACGAATCGGCTTTTCGGCACGCTCGTAATTCCCCTGTTTGCTTTTAAAAACTCCGGTCACAAGGGAATCAAGGGAATCGAGCAAAATCCACGTGTGAACTGACCAAAGTAAGACGCCGCCTACGACCTTTAAATGAGAAGTCGAAAGCGGGAGCGTCGTCACAATCATAACAACTCCAATGAAGCAAGGAAACCAGATGACAATCCTTGCCCACAGCGGCCAAGCCGATTCGGTATCAGCGCATAATTCACGCAGCTGTTTCGCTTCCGATTTAGAACGCGGTGATACCTCTGCCGGACAAGACTTCATGAATTAAAGTCTCATTCCCCTCCCCTCTTTTCATCGCTACAATCGTCGGCAACTTTTGTATCTCTCCGATCCAGTCATCCACGGGACACTCCACGGATGAATGACAAACTCTGGAACAAGATTCAGAATTTTAACTTTGATAACCCCGAGGCTGATTTCAGCTTCTCGATGCGCCTGGCGTGGGACAACGGGTGGTCGATGGATTTCACGAATCGAATCGTCGAGGAATATCGGCGGTTTCTCTATCTTGCGTCTGAGGCGGGGCATCCGGTGACGCCATCAGATGAGGTTGATCAGGCATGGCATTTGCACCTGTGTTACACGCGGTCGTATTGGAATGATTTATGCCGCGACACGATTGGCAAACCGATTCATCACGGTCCGACAACGGGCGGCTCTGAAGAACGAGAAAAATTTCACGATTGGTATACCGAAACGCTGAAAACGTATGCGACTACTTTCGGCCACAAAGCGCCGGCGGATTGCTGGCCTGCGGCTGAAAAACGATTCTCGTCCCTGAAATTTGAACGAGTGGATCGCGGCTCACATTTTATCATTCCAAAACGGGCAGTTGGAATCTCGGCAGCCATCGCTGCATTCATGGTCTTCGCAACCAGCTGTGGCTTGATCGAGAAGTCTCGTGAGGTCCACCCCTTTATCCCCATAGCCGTCATCATCGGCGGATTGCTGCTCTTTGTGATTCTAAAATTTGGAATCGGAGGGCGCGGTGGCGGAGGCTGTGGATGGGGCGGGTGCGGAGGAGACTGGTGCGGCGGCGGGTGTGGCGGCGGGTGTGGAGGTTGCGGCGGCTGCGGCTAAAAAATGTAAACCGATCCTATTTTTCGAAGTGATAGGGTTGGTTCATCGAACTTACCCTATTGGATCGTAAAACAAAATTCGGCACCTCGCAGGTTGTCGCGCAACTTCCAACCGCCCGAACGGAGTGAAGTCGTAAGCAAACCCTCAAGGTGCCGATTTCGTGGCAGGTAAACTTTCTTTCTGAACTCGCCTTTATGAGGGCGACCCGATGTTCAAAAAAGGTATTTAGGCTGTCTGTTTGGTCAAAACATTAGACTGACTGTGCCTCAGGTTCTGTGGCCCGCTGTTTGAGCACCCAACGAAGCTCGCTGGCAAGTCGCTCTGCGTTGTAGGGTTTCGGCAAGATGCCGACGAATCCGTGTTCGAGAGCGGCTCCGCGTGCATTCTGTTCAAGGTAGCCCTGAACTCACGATCACCTTTGCGTCCGAGCACATCTGCTTAATCGTGATGGTAGCTTCCAATCCGGACATACCGCCGGGAAGGGCGAGGTCCATGACTACGACAGAAAATGGCGAGAGTCATCGCGCATGTTTTTGGAACATCTCGACGGCTTCTTCGCCGCTACCCACTGGGACAGGGGTGTGTCCCAATCGTTCGATAATGGAGGCTGCCAATAATTGCATCGGCGATTCATCATCTACGATGAGAATTTTTTGAGCATCGACGTCAACTGGTTTAGCTCTCGATGTTTGATGTTGTCCCATGGAGACTTCGGTTTGATTTGTCATGGTTTTTCTTTCCGTTCGGGGTTTAAAAATAGCTGTTTTAGCGTGCGGTGTAGGAGACCTTTTTGATTTCGTCCATCGTGGTATGGCCTTCGAGGACTTGGTTGAGTCCTTCTTGATAGAGGGTTTGAAAGCCGGTTTTGAGAGCGGCGTTTCGTAGCTCGGTTTGAGATGCCTGGCGTTCAACCATGTCAGCGATCTCGCCGTTGACTTCGCACATCTCCATGAGGGCGACTCGACCGCGGTAACCTGTTCCGGAACACTCCGGGCAACCAACGGCGACATAAATCGGGTCGTTGGCGGACTTTGGCTGAATCCCCTGACGTTGCATGATTTGCACGATATCGGGAGTAGGCTCGACAGGGCGTTTGCAGTAGCTGCAAAGGCGGCGCATGAGTCGCTGGGCCTGGGTCATCGCGAGGGAATCACCAACGAGGTGAGGCTCCACATCCATTGAAAGCAGTCGGGAAACAGCTCGCAAGGAATCATTCGCGTGCAGGGTGGTGAGAACGAGGTGGCCTGTCAACGCGGCGTTCACGGCAGCATTAGCGGTCTCGGCATCACGACACTCACCGATCAGAATAACATCCGGGTCCGATCGCAAGAGGGCTCGCAACGCATTTCCGAAGGTCAATTTGTGAGTCGGATCGATCTGGGTCTGGTTGATGCCCTCGATTTCATACTCGATCGGGTCCTCACAGGTGTGAATGTTGATCCCTTCTTCGTTGATCGAGTTGATCAATGCATAAAGCGTGGTGGTTTTACCGGAACCGGTCGGGCCCGTGATGAGAACAAGTCCCTGGTCACGCGCCATCGTGCGCTTGATGATCGACGACTGGCGACGCGCCAAATTGAGGTCAGAAAGTTCTTTCAAGCCATCCTGCTTATCGAGGAAACGCATGATGATCTTCTGCTTATCACGACGACACGGAACGGCGGCGACACGAACGTCGACCATGCGCTTTCCAATAGCCATCGCGAAACGACCGTCGAGTGCCTCTTGACGAGATTGACTCATGTTGGAGTAGTTTTTGATGAGGGAGATGAAGCGCAGCATCAATTCCTCCGGCGCGGTGTAAATGGTCCGCATCTGGCCGTCGATCCGGGCACGGAAACGGGCGACGTTGTAAAATTTCTCGATGTGAAGGTCGGAAGCCCGGTTGGTGACTGCTGTGTAAAGCACCCAGTGCATCATCTCCTCTGGAGTGTGATTCACGTTTTGCGGGTTGATCTCAGCCATGTCTTCGGGCTCGATTTCGACCAGGTTCGCGTTGTTCGAAAGACTCAGGGTATCTTCCTCAATGGAAACGCCTGCCTGAGCGTTCAACGAGATTCCACTGCGTGAAATCGCGCCTTTGATGAGCTTTCGGTCGGCAAGGACGGGAATGAATTCCACCGGATCATTGCCCTGGGAAAGCCATTCGTCTTCAAACGCATAGTCCGACTCATTGGCTGTGAGCAGATAGATTTTGTGTTCGCCCATGTATACGGGATACACATTGTGCTTTTCCAGAAGCGGCGCGGGAAATCGCTCCTGACGTGGCGCTTCTTCTGGATTGTAGCAAAGCAAACTGGGGCCTTGGATCAAGTAGTCAACCGCGACTCCCAGGTTCGGCTGAATGCCATTCAAGCCCTCTACATCAATGTATCCTTGCTTTTCAGCGACTTCACCAGAAAGCATCGTGAGGCGTTCTTTCTCCTTATTGTCATAGGGATAGGCCTCAAGTAACCACTTGAGAGCTATGTCATGATCAGCCTTTCCAAACTGAGGTGGCGTTAGACTTTCAAACTGACCTTCTTGCGGCAAAGGAGAGGTCGAAAGCCGCATCAAGAGGTCTTTCTTAATTGTCTCATATTGCTGAGACGAAATCGCAATCCGAATGGCAAAACACCCGGGCACTCCCCACATATCGTCCGGTTTGGGACTATGATGGCCGAAAATAAGGAATGGACCGAGAGTGGAAATCGGCAACCACGGGGTATCTGTCTGGGGGAAACGGCCCAGTTTTCTAAGCACGATCTCAGCGTCGACCGAGCAGTGTTCGCGTGGTAATTTAACAGGCAAAAGCCCGAATTGAATTGCGTTCCCCTCCATGGACATCAATCCACCTACAGCATCGGAGAATCCCGCCGTCATCGAAGCGGGAGACTGTTCTGGGGCTGGAGCTGCAGCATTCGGTACCTGCGAGGCCGGCTGGGGCTGAGTGGGAGGCTCTTGTGTAAGTGTGGACATTTTTTGTGAGGCGTTCGTTTTTTCTGAAAAATGATGAAAGATTCTTTCGGGAAGTCTTTCAGTGGGCCTCGGTTATATCAATCTCGGTGGGGGTAAAGTTGTCTGTATGTGTTTGTGTTGTTTCGTGTAAAACGGTCGCTTCGAGTGTGTTATTTCGAGCCAACCGGAGTAAAATCGTTCGGATGGACGTAAGGCGTCCCCAAGTCTGTTCCTGCAAAATCAACGCGCAATCCGGTTCCGGCAGTACCTTTCCGAAGCACTTTCCAGGACGATCCCGTCCACTTAAGTCGATGGTCATTGCTATCGCTGGAACCAAAAGGATTCCAGTCCACGCGCATAAACGGCCCGTGGAGGTTTATTTCAGATGTGTCAGGGCCTTTCCACTGCAATGTCCTTAAAACGTATAGCTCATCACCTGCACTTGTGGCGATCTCTGAGAAAGAAAGCTCCCACTGGGAATGCGAGAACTTACGAGTCGCTTTGTTAAGAGTCGCCATCACATTGTCGGCAATGACGTCTTTCGATTTTCCGAAAATACCGCCCATATTCGTCAATGCAATGCCACTCAAAATCCCCACGACGGCAACCGTGACCAGCATCTCAACCAAGGAGAATCCACGGGGTGAAGTCTGTTGGAAAGTGAGTGTTTTCATTGACGAGGAGAGGTTTATCGGAGGGAAAAGTTTGTGCTTCAGAGATGATTAGTATGCAATTGTCGACCCGGCAGTGCCGTCGGCATTTTCGTATTTCAGGACGGTCTTGCTTAAATTGGTGAGATCGTTCGGTAAATCGAGAGCAAATCCGTTTGGCTTGTAATCACTGAGATTGGTGGGGGCAAAGGACAAATAAGGCGTCAATTCCCTGTAGCGCATGTTTTCAGTAGTGGCCGCCGCGTAGTCCGCAACTGCCGTGTCGCGGCCTTTTGCTCCGATGTAGGACGCGATCGCCATATTGACAGCTTCAGCCTTAGAAATAGCCAAGTTGCGTTCACTGTCTTCTTTAATTGCTACAATATTAGGAATTGCTAAAAATGCAATAATTCCGATGATGCCAACGGCCGCAAGCACTTCGACAAGTGAGAAGCCTTTCTTCGCGGCTGATTTAAAGTGAGATACTTTCATGTGCGTTATTGATTTGGGAGATTTAGAAGAAGAAAATTTTGAAATTGAGCAGCCGCAGTTATTTCAGCTCCACCTTTGGGTAGGTGTTTGTGCCCCAGGTATCCAACAGCAGATATTGGTTGGTTTTCTTTAAAGCTGCGCTCAAAACTTGATTGCTGTTGGTCGTGATGTCCGTGAAGTGCGACAGCGTGGAGTCTTCCAGATAATTACCGACGAGCAGCAAACGGGCCTTGCAGGTTCCCGCTGTGTTGTATATCGCCCTCGTAGCCGTCATACCAGTGAGCGCAGATTGCTGCGTCACCCACGCATTCACCGCGTTTTGAACCGCAGCTTGCTGCTGGCGGGCAATCACCCGGCGAGTGTCTTGAGCTGCATTCGAGAATGCGGAAATCACCAGTGCCGTCATGATTCCGATCACAGAAATGACGATCAGAAGTTCAATTATCGTAAAACCAGCCTTTCGGCGGGCGGAGTTAAAAGTCGAAGAAGAAACGTTCATGGTGAGAATAAGGAGGGAAAATTCAAAGACTTGGGAGCAAAGCAATCAGACAAATCCGGTATTCAATTAGAAGTCCTGGAGGTCGGATTGATTTGCCCGCCGGTCCGGTTAAGGACCGGCGAGCCAAATTCAATCAGAGATTAGAGATTACTCTCCACCGCTGTATGTGAGAACGCCGTTAGTTGCGTCCCATGCAAGATACTTTGCAGCACCATCAGTCTCGCTCTGTGCAGTCGCTGAATCGACACCTTTAACGTTGAATGTAGCACCGTTGAATGGGCTAGTAGCTTCAGAGATCGTTGATCCAGTGATCACGTTTGCGATAACACCGGCTTCGTCAGCTGCGGTGGTTGGTGTGGTTGAGAAATCAAGTCCAGCTGCTTGTGCCGCTGCGAAAACAGAAGCGATGCTCTGAGCATTGCGACGCTTACGAGCATCTTTAGCAGAATCATTCATTTTAACAATGTTCGGGATAGCGATAGCTGCGATGATGCTTCCGATCAAAGAAATGACGATCAGAAGTTCAATTATCGTAAAACCAGCCTTTCGGCGGGCGGAGTTAAAAGTCGAAGAAGAAACGTTCATGGTGAGAATAAGGAGGGAAAATTCAAAGACTTGGGAGCAAAGCAATCAGACAAATCCGGTATTCAATTAGAAGTCCTGGAGGTCGGATTGATTTGCCCGCCGGTCCGGTTAAGGACCGGCGAGCCAAATTCAATCAGAGATTAGAGATTACTCTCCACCGCTGTATGTGAGAACGCCGTTAGTTGCGTCCCATGCAAGATACTTTGCAGCACCATCAGTCTCGCTCTGTGCAGTCGCTGAATCGACACCTTTAACGTTGAATGTAGCACCGTTGAATGGGCTAGTAGCTTCAGAGATCGTTGATCCAGTGATCACGTTTGCGATAACACCGGCTTCGTCAGCTGCGGTGGTTGGTGTGGTTGAGAAATCAAGTCCAGCTGCTTGTGCCGCTGCGAAAACAGAAGCGATGCTCTGAGCATTGCGACGCTTACGAGCATCTTTAGCAGAATCATTGATTTTACCAATGTTCGGGATAGCGATAGCTGCGATGATGCCGATAACAGCGATCACAACGAGCATCTCAACAAGGCTGAATCCAGCCACCAACGGGTTTTTCTTAGTAATTTTCATAAGGGCATTTACTCAGGTGAGTTCTTAGTATTTTTGTTTTTTTGCTTGGTTCATTGCACAAGATTTAGAGTCCGGCGGTCAGGCCGAAATCCCTTGCACGCTTTTAATAGAACCCATAATAACCATAAATGAAAGGAAAGATTATAAAAAAATGGGAGAATTTTTAAAAAACGAGCCTTTACGGGGCATGGGGTCACATATTTGGGATTTTTTCCATAATTACCATAGTTTAAGAAGTCTAAAATTTTCTGTTTTTAAAAAAACAGCCCTCAATTCAGCTTTTGATTTTAAATTTTTGCCGCGAATTGATCCAAACGGCGAAGCAAAACACCCATTTTCTGAGTTCTTGAGTCGATTCTGCTCTATTTGTCCTCCACTCCTCTGAATCTCCCCACAGTTCACCGCGCAAATGTAATTCCTTTTATCCTAAATCCGGCAGCATCTCCCCATTCGACGTCAATCGAGCACAATTCAGCCTTAAGCCCCCCATCTCGGGCAACCGTCAGCTCATTTCCAAATCAGGACAGGCACGATCCAACGGACTGCCACATCGCAACTCGCCGGGCGCCACACATCAATTCCAGGCCCCAGAGGATCATCTTCTCCCCAATAAAGGTCGATTTGGCTCTTATATAAGCCACCGCCAGTATCGCCGACTTCCATCCGAACTGCGCCGAACTCATTGTATATTTCGTGATCCATCACCCACACACGACGACCAGACGCCAGTAGCGGATTTCCCCGATGAACCGCAATCGATTCTCTTGGTAGGAGCGTATTATTGTGGTTTCCCAGGATTCGATTATGAAACTTCCCATCATAAGAAAGATAATTCCTGCCATTCTCCGGCGTTTTCAACCGACCAAAGCCCTCCACATAGGTTGCTTTCAAGAAATCCGTCCCGAATTTCCTACTGCGCAGCGCCCTCAACGAATCCGGCGCTTCATTAAACCCACGTGATTCTACAAAGCCTTTCTCCTGCGGCGTATAATAAACCGTGCAGAAAAAGTAATGCGTTTCAGGCGGATTCTCGAATGTCTCATAAACCGCCTTTAATACGTCGGTGAACGGTCGAATCCCCTCTTTTGCCACAAAACGGGGCGGAACAATGTCCGTAAACGACTCTGCGTCATCTAAAAGCCCCTCGTTCACTACCGGAGTCGCCAGAATCTCCTGCCACGTAACTTTCGGGCCGGCTTCCGCGTGGGCAGTTTGAAAACCAGTCGCCAATCCGAGAAGCAAAAGTAAGTACCTGAGCATTCCCGAATTTACAGGAATTCTCCAATTTCTGCAACTTTGAGGCAACACTGCTCATTTTTACTCACCAAAAGCAATCACCTCACGAATCGTCCGGCCAAAAACCAGACTTCCATCCGTAGAAACGCTCGCTCGCGAATACGCCTGCCCGAGTGGACCGAGATCATTGATCGCCATGACCGCTTTTTCGTCGAGAACCTCAGCATCTGCCTGAATCACAAACACCATTCCACTTAGTAAGGGAACCATCAGCCGATTTCCGAACGCCGTCGGAGCAGCCGAAGCCGTATGCCCCCAGCCGTTGCCAATATCACGAGCGTCGCCACTCACCTTAAAACCACGCGAATTCATCATATCGTTAAATTTCAGCGATGTGTAACTCAGACCTTTTTTCGTCTTCTTATTAGTAGAAACCGCCAAATCCGCCTTTCGGTGCTCCGCATTCCACAAAACCTGTTCCGCCGCGCCTTTTTCGCGCGACACCTGAAGCGGAAGCTCCAAATACTCAACCGCACCGAATTTCACATTCACCCGCCCGAGATAATTTCGCGTATAAGACCGGAAATAGTGAAAATCCCCTACCCTCAGATTCGATCCCTGAGTGATCGGACGAGGCTTTTTCAATTCCAAAGTCTCCGTCACCGTCTCGCGGCCCTCCTCCGTCCGCCGCCGCACCAGCACATTTTCCACCACCGAAACCGTTTTCGAGATCTTCCCCGTTTTCACATCCACCCACAGATGGTCGTTTTTGTGAAAAATCAGCGCCTGACCATCCGCAATCGGAAACGTCTGCGTCGACATGTAACCCGGTAGCTCCAGCGACCAGATCGTTTTACCGTCTTTCGCACCGATCATCGAAATTCCTTCCGGCTCCGGAGGACCGTGCCCCCCTCCCCGTCCAACAACAATCACCGCCGTTCCATCGTCCAAATGCTGAACCATCGGACAGCTTCCCATGTTCACCCCACACTCGCTGATCCAGACCAGCTCCCCCGAATTTGCATCGAGCGCTTGCAACTGCGTCCACTTTTCCAACGGCGCATCCTTATTAGAATGTTCAAAATGACCTTTTTCATCAGGCAGATAGACTTGCCTATGAAAAATCAGCTTTCCATCAAACAACATCGGCTGAGTCCGAGCGCATGAGGTCACCTCGCGATTCCAGACCTCTTTACCTTCAAAATCAAAACACACAATCCGTCCCGTGGGATTCAAAAACCACACATGCGTTCCATCCGTCATTGCCGGCGGAGATGACGCATCCGAAAACGGCCCACTCAGTTTCGTCATGTATCCACCCGCGATCGGCCGCTCCCACAGAATTTTTCCATCCGTCGCCGACAGGCAATACGCCACGGTATCATTGCCCACCGTCGCATCTGCCTCGACTGGTTTCATTGTCGTGAGAAAAACACGATCGCCCCACACCACAGGCGTTGATTGCCCCGTCTCCGGCAGCGTTGTCCGCCAAGCGACATTTTCATCCAACGAAGCACTCCATTTCAAATGCAGCCCCTCGCCACTCTCGATCGCAAAATCAACATTCGGCCCCATCCCCTGCGGCCAGTTTTCCGAAAAACCAACCGTAGCCGCACAAAAAACGCCTATTATAAGGGAGCCCAAAAATTTCATTGCGAAATCATTCGCTGAAATAGCCCGAAATCACATCGCAGAATCGCGTTTCGGGTCAGCAGGGCCAGAATTAGGAAATTGATAGAACAGAAGAAATTCACGGGTTATCCTGAAATCCATGCTTGATCCACTTACTATTCTGGCCAATCAAAACGGAGACTTTTCACACTCCGTTCTATTCATTGGAGGATATGGATTGCGGGTTCATGGATATTTTCGAAACACGAACGATATCGACGTTCTCAGTTCACGTAGCGACCTTGAGTCTCTCGAACTTGAGTTACAAAAAATCGGATACAAACGAGCCGCCGAAACACCTATTTTTGCCCGATTCGAAAACGACGACCTCATTTTTGCCCCCATCGACGTATTACTATTGGACGATCAAGTCTTTGAGAAGTTAGCCGCCACAGCGACCGAAGGACAACTTTCAAACAACTCAGTTCTCGCGCCCTCGCCTCTGAATTTTATTGCCTTAAAACTTCACGCCATCAAAAACGATCCCGTTCGCAAGCACAAAGACCTTGCCGACATACGCGAATTGATCACCCGCCACGGTAGCGAAATCGACGAAGCTGAGTATCTTGAAATTATAGAGAAATACGCCCCGCCCCAAATTGTAGAAGAAATTCGCGAATGGATAAACTTTTGAAAGAATCCAGCGATCTCCCCGATTTTCCGAACTGGGAAATACCGCCCTTGGAAGAACGCACGGTTGATCCCGTGAAAGCCCACGAAGAGTGGCTCGCAGACTGGCGCGCCCGCGTCGCATCGGGTGAGTTAACGCTCGAAATACTTCGAAATCGGCAGCAGCCCGTGCCCGTTCCTTTCGAAATGTGATCGCTTTCCCTATCCCCCTTTTCGAAAAGCCGCCTGATGCGCTTCGGCCTTTGCCAAATCCCAATCGGCTTCCGCCATCAATTCCGCCAGCTCCGCAAATTTCACCTGCGGATTCCAATTCAGTTGTTCGCGCGCTTTTGTGGCATCGCCTACGAGGTGCTCGACTTCAGCTGGACGGAGATATTTTTGATCCACTTTCACCCGAACTTCACCAGTCGCGGAATCAACCCCCTGCTCATTTTCGTCCGCGTCCCGAAAGGTAAGTTCAATTCCAACCGCGCGAAACGCCGCCAGGCAAAAATCACGCACCGTATGCATTTCCCCTGTCGCACAGACATAATCACCCGGCTCATCCTGCTGCAGCATTTGCCACATGAAATCCGTATATTCCGGTGCGTATCCCCAATCCCGCGCGGCATCCAGATTCCCCAGCTGAACCGATTTCTGCAATCCCTCTCGAATTCGCCCCGCCGCTCGCGTGATTTTCCGGGAGACAAACGTCTCACCGCGTCGCGGGCTTTCATGATTAAACAAAATCCCGTTCGACGCGTGCAGCCCGTATGATTCCCGGTAATTCACCACCATCCAATACGCATACAACTTCGCCACGCCATAAGGCGACCGCGGATGAAACGGCGTCTCCTCAGTCTGCGGCGACTCGTTGACCTTTCCAAAAAGCTCGCTCGTCGACGCCTGGTAAAATCGCACCTGTTTTTCCAAACCCACCTCTTTAATAGCATCCAGCAACCGCAACGTGCCGAGCCCATCGACATCCGACGTATATTCAGGAAGCTCGAACGACACCTTCACATGGCTTTGCGCACCGAGGTGATAAATCTCATCCGGTACTGTTTTATCCAAAATTCGGTTCAGATTCGACGAATCAGTCAGATCGCCGTAATGAAGAAACAGCCGCTGATCCATGATTTCAGGATCGTGAAAGAGGTGATCAATCCGCGCCGTATTGAACGTGCTGGCACGTCGAATCATCCCATGAACCTCGTATCCGCGCGCGAGCAATTGCTCCGCCAGATACGATCCATCCTGACCGGTGATCCCTGTTATTAATGCCTTTTTCATACAAGAAAGTCTCGACCACTATTTATCGCCGTTCCCGTCCCATTTCCCAACCAAAAAACACCGCGAAAATCGGTTTAGAAATAGAAATTCGAAATTAAAGTTCCCCGCAATGGAAGCACTCCTCGAACTCCTTCAACAAAACGCACGTCTCACCAATTCCGAACTCGCAGATAGACTCGGAACTACAGCTGAGGCGGTTGCCGCCCGGATTGCAGCGTTCGAAGTGGAGAAAACAATCCTCGGTTACAATGCTGTCATAGACCCCGATAAAACCGAAAGCAGTGATGTCTCTGCACTGATTGAAGTTCGGCTGCGTCCCGAGCGCGAAGGCGGATTCGACCATATTGCCGAGCGAATCGCTAAATTTGGCCAGGTTACCAGCTGCTATCTCATGAGCGGTGGCTACGATCTTGCCATCATTGTCGAAGGTCCTGACCTCCGTGAAGTCGCCAGTTTCGTCAGTGAAAAGCTCAGTACCATCGACGGCGTCCTTTCGACCACGACTCACTTTCAGCTCAAGGTTTACAAACAAGCCGGCTTTCTCGCTGAAACCGAAAACGAGCTAACACGTCTTCCCGTCACGCCGTAAACCAATTTCAACGAAGCAACAGGGTACGTTCGATGAACCAACCCTATTGATTCGTAAGCCCCGAAATTTCACTGTCCCCATTTTTTACGTCTTTTGCGCTTTTTTGCGGCTAAAAAAATCCAGCATTTCCTGCCATGTCCATCGACCTCAATTCAAAAATCGCAACTCAAGTCGCTGCGATCCCGCGCTCGGGAATTCGTGACTTTTTCGAACTCGTTCAGGGGCGCGACGATGTCATTTCCCTTGGCGTCGGCGAGCCTGATTTCTCCGCCCCGTGGCACATCCGCGAAGCCGCAATTTATTCGCTTGAGCAGGGCGAAACAAGCTACACGTCAAACCTCGGGCTGCTTTCTCTTCGGAAATCCATTTCCAAATACGTGACCCGCCAGTTCGATGTCACCTACGATCCTGAGAAGGAAGTTCTCGTAACCGTCGGCGTTTCCGAAGCCCTCGACCTCGCGTGTCGTGCCCTTTTGAATCCCGGCGACGAAGTGATTTATCACGAGCCCTGCTACGTGAGTTACAGCCCGAGCATCATCATGGCCTATGGAAAGGCCGTCGCGATTCAAACCAAAGTTGAAGACGAATTTATTCTCAAGGCAGAAGACGTGGCTGCTGCAATCACCGACAAAACGCGAGTGATCATGCTGAATTTCCCGACCAACCCAACCGGTGCGGTTGAGCCAATCGAAGAACTGGAGAAAATCGCCAAACTCGCCATCGAGCACGATCTAATCGTCATCAGTGACGAGATCTACAGCGAGCTCACCTACACAGGTGACGACGGCATGTCTCGAATCGATCACATCAGCATCGCCAGCCTGCCCGACATGCGCGAACGGACTATTTTGCTTCACGGATTTTCCAAAGCCTACGCAATGACCGGTTTCCGTCTCGGCTACGCCTGCGCCCCGAATATCCTGACCGAGGCTATGATGAAAATTCACCAGTATTCCATGCTGTGCGCCCCGATCATGAGCCAAAAAGCGGCCATCGAAGCGCTCGAAAACGGCGACGCCGAAATGGAAAACATGCGCAAAGCCTACGCTCAGCGGCGGAACCTGTTGCTCAAGCGGTTCAAGGAAATGGGCGTTCCCTGCTTTTCACCCGGCGGCGCATTTTACGCCTTCCCCGACATCCGAAAATTCGGACTCAGCAGTCACGACTTCGCCATGAAACTTCTCGAGGAAGAAAGCGTCGCCGTCGTTCCCGGAACGGCCTTCGGTAAAGCCGGCGAAGGATGTGTCCGTGCGTGTTATGCGACCGCGTATGACAAATTGGAAATTGCGCTGGATCGGATTGAGGCTTTTGTGGGGCGGCTTTGAAGGAATCTTTATTCCCCCAAATACCCCGCCGCCTGCAAGAACAAATCAGTATGGGCTGCCACGCTGGTTTCGATCGGAATGCCATAGCCGCCGCCCATTGTCACGACGAGTGGAATCCCCTGCTCTTCGGCATGGGTGAAAACGAGTTCGTTTCGCGTTCGCAAACCTTCGCGGGTCATCGCTAAATGTCCCAACCGATCGGTTGCGAGGGAATCAACTCCTGCCTGATACAAAATCAAATCGGGCTCAAACGTTTCGGATTCCTTTTTTAGACGATTTTCCAACGCGAGCAAAAATTCGGCGTCTTCAGTGCCTTCTTCGAAAATTTCGTCGTGGTCGGATCGCATTTTTCGAAACGGAAAGTTCTTCCCACAATGAAATGACACGGTTCTAACGCTTGGATCTTCCTCAAAAATCGACGCTGTTCCGTCACCTTGGTGCACATCCAAATCGAGAATCAGCACGCGCTCGACGTCAAAATCCCGCTGAGCCACCCGCGCTGCGATTGCGAGGTCATTGAAAATGCAATAGCCCGATCCAAAGTCAAAATAGGCATGATGGGTTCCGCCGCCGAGATTTCCGGCTCGCGCCCCCTTCCCTTTCTCGAGAACATGACGAGTCGCGCTGACCGTTCCGTTGGTCAAAATCAGAGTTCGCTCCACAATAACCTCAATCCAGGGACGCAGGCCGATTCTTCGAATCTTCTCCTCGCTCAGGTTCCCTGACAAAAATTCGTCCACATAATGTGAATCGTGCGCCAATCTCAAATCGTCGATCGCAATCGGAGTTGGCTGCTTCCAGCAAATCCCGCCGACAAGTTCGAGCCCTTCCAAACCGGCACGAACCAACTGATATCGCTCACGCGGAAATCGGGCTTCTGGATCGAGGCCGTCGGTGTAAATCGGGTGATACCAAAGATGAAGCATAAAAATCGGGGCTTCGATTGCCATTCGAAGCTACGCCATTATAATTACGCTTTCTAAAATTTCCATATTTTCATTATTTTCATGAGCCAAATCAAAAAAGCCTGCATTCTCGCCGCCGGACGCGGAACCCGGATGAAAGATCTCACCGACGACATCCCGAAACCGATGATTCCGGTGAAGGGCACGCCGATTCTCGAATCGATTGTCACGGGTCTCGTTGCAAACGGTGTTGAGGAAGTGCTCATCGTGGTTGGCTATCAAAAACACGTCATCACCGATCACTTCGGCGACGGATCAAAGTTCGGCTGCAAGGTCGAATACATCGAGCAGGTCGTGCAGGACGGCACCGGCAAAGTCGTTGAGCTTGCCACAGATTTCGCGGGCGAAGATTCGTTCATTCTCAGCTACGGCGACATTCTCGTTGCGCCCGAAGCCTACGCTCCACTCGTCGCATTGCAGGAAGGCATTGAATCCAAAGTTTCCGTAAAAATCGACGAAGACGTTCGCAAAGGCGGAGCGGTTTTTATCGAAAATGGATTGGTCACCGATCTAATCGAAAAACCAGCCGCAAATCAGCCAACCAGCCCCTACTACAACGCAGGAATTTACGCATTTTCACCGCTGATTTTTGAATACACGGCCAAGCTCGAACTCAGCCCGCGCGGCGAATATGAGCTGACCGACGCGATCGCTGATCAGGTTAAAACTGGTGTGAAAGTCGCAGCTGTAGAGCTTGACGGCGACTGGGCCGATGTCCGCGATCCCGATGTCTTGGCCGAATTGAACGACTAATCGTTTATGTGGCACCTCACTCCCGCTCAAGTTTTACATGAGGCTTAACCTTCGGCTGCTTGTTCTCTTCCCAAACAGATTCGATGATAGTCTTGAATGTTTGGCCTCCGTTAAGCGGCGCAATTTCGATGTGAATTAGATTGCCGTCGGAGCCGACAACGTCAAAAACATCACCGATCAACATTTCTTTCCGGTAATTGATTTTTAAAACATCGCTCCAGGGAATTGCAGTCTGCTCACCATTGCGCAAATAGATCACGCGCTCATCGGTGACGATTGCGGCCTCCGTTCCATCAAGAGAAAGCGTCACGTCGCAGTAGGCCCGGATTTACTTCGTTTCGTTTAAGACCTTATTTTCTTTCAGATAAACCGTCGCGTATTCCTCCATCTCTATTGGGGTTCGGACGCCCCCTTCGTTTCCAGAAAGCAGAAATGCGAAGCCAATAATAACGGCAAGACCCGCCAGAAAAGCTAGCACTCCGCAGCCAATTAAAAGATGTTTTCCCTTCATTGACCGGGGCTAGCCGAAATTGTGGCGGATTTCAAATAGAACACAATCCGTCAACTCGTGTTAAAGTCTGAAAACTCATTCCATGCCCGAACTCAGCCAGTTCCAACGCAATAAAACTGCCGCGCACATCCTTCCGCTGGCGTTGTTTCTTGGTTTGCAGTTTTTGATTCCACTGATCAAAATCGAGAACCCGGATCTTCCCTGGTGGCGATCTGCCCCGGAGCATTTCATTTACCCACTCCAAACGATAGTATGCGCTGTCCTGCTCGTCTTCTGGCGACGGCAATTCGATTTTGGAAAGCCAAAACTGATCGGATTCGGCATCGTTTTCGGTATAATCGGAATCGCAATCTGGCTCGCGCCAACAGCCCTCGGCTGGCAGGATCGTTCAGGGGAAACGGGCGGTTTCGATCCAACCCTATTGGATCATCGAACGAACCCTATTGGATCGTGGAGTATTCTCATTCTGAGATTTTTCCGCCTCGTTGTTGTCGTTCCGTTCGTCGAAGAGATTTTCTGGCGGGGATTTTTGATGCGATGGCTGATCGATTCAAAAAAACGGTGGGACAAAGTCGAGATCGGCACTTTTGGCCAGAAATCTTTCTGGATCACCACGCTGATGATCGGTCTCGCCCACTCGGGACCTGACTTCTGGGTCGCGCTTGTTTGGTGAGCCTTGATTGGCTTTGTCACCATTCGCGCCAAAAATCTCTGGGCACCGATCGCCGCTCACGCCGCTGCCAATCTTGCGCTCGGGATTTACATCATGAAAACCGGGTCGTGGGGGCTGTGGTAAATTTCACAAAACCGAACGCACAATTCCCGGTGCAATCGCGCCCAAAAGCGTCAACAGGGCGATAGCAACAATCACTGAAATCACGAGGACAGCGAGCGCTTCAAAAGCGACCAGCAGCCGAATCGTTGATAAATCAGCCCCGAGATTTCGAAGGTTCGAAAACTCACGAATGCGAAGTTTGTTCGACAATAAAAACACCAAAATCGCGATGCCGAAGGTGGCAATTCCGACTGCCACAAGAGCGGCAATGACGAAATTCCGAATTTGAAAGACGGTTGAGAACAACTCGTCGGTCACCACGGCCGGATCGGCGAGCTGAACCGACTCCGTCGCCGATTCCTGATAGCGCCCTTTCAAAATTATGCCCGATTTTTGATCTCTCGGGATCACGATCGCCGCAGTAATCGGGAATTCACCAGCGTCTCCATGAAAATGAAAATCACCGACATTGTCCGGCGTGATTTCATTGAATTGAACCACCGACGCATTGAGAACGGGGTTGCCCTCCGCATCCATGCTGAGCACCGATTTCTTGTCTTTCGGATCCACTTCATCATGGCCGTGAGCAAGCCCTTCAATGACCCACGCCGTCTTCACATCGCAGAAAACTGCGCGATCATCGGCATTTCCAGATCGGGTTAGAACACCTGTGATCCGCATTTTTAAAGGATAAACCCCAGCCAGATCAAACATCGCTTCAGGTGTGGATATGATCGAATCACCTACGCCAAGACCTAGCTCCGCCGCGACTTCTGCTCCGAGAACACAATCGCCTAACCTGGCCATAAAATTACCTGAATCCGTTTTCAAATTCCGAAATCGAAAGTAGTCGATCGAAGTCCCCACGATCCGAAATCCGTCCGCCGAAAACTTCGCGTAAATCGGGATCGTATTTGCTAAATCCCCGACCTCTTTTGATTTCTGAATCGGGAACGTCGCGATTGCCGGTTTGGAAAAATAGAGCCCGTTGAAAACCAACTCCAGCGGACTGCCCTGCGCACCCAACATCAGGGGCGTCACTCGTGCCCGCGATCGCAAATGAGATTCCGCTTCTTTTACAAAAATCGAAATCCCAAACGGCAGAATGATCGAAAGCGATAACGCCGCCACCAACAATACGACTTTGCCCCGCTGTCTTCGGAGGTAGCGCGTGCCGAGGTGAATGATGCCCGAGGAGTTCATATCGCCTCCCCCATGTTAATGACCCGCTCAAAATTCAGCAGCAAATCGTGCTCGTGCGTCACCATTAACAACGTGGCCTCACATCGGTTAGCCTCGGATTTCAAAAGATCGACCGCCTTTTGCTGATTTTCAGGATCGAGATTTCCGGTCGGCTCATCGGCTAAAATGATCTTGGGATTGGTCACCAAGGCCCGGCAAATCGAAACCCGCTGACGTTCGCCCTGCGACATTTCTGCAGGATGACGATCCAGCAAATGATCAATACCTGCGGTCGCCGCTAAAGTTTCGCAACGGCCTTGTGCGGCTTCGTCGAGCAGCAATGCAGAGCTCACCCGATAAGGCAGCAGGATATTTTCGCGGGCCGTCAGGTAATCGAGCAATTCGAATTCCTGAAAAACCAACCCGATGTTTTTGATTCGAAACTGCTGCAATTCGTTTTGCGACATTTCATGAACCGACAGGGTCTGCACGTTGATCGAACCCTGTTCGATCGGAAGAATCCCCGCAACTAGTCGGAGCAGGGTCGTCTTCCCGCAACCGCTCGGCCCGATCACTGCTGTGTGCTGGCCCTCTGGAATTTTCAAATCGTCGACCGCCAACGCGAAGGAATCGCGCGGGTAAGAAAATCGGACGTTTTGGAGGTGAATCATCGGCCCTGAAATTTAGACACAATTGACGAGAATTACAGAAATGATTCCTCAGATTTTTTCGGTCGAAGTCCAATTGCCTCCATCAATCTTCGATCGTTGTTGGCAACAACAACGCATCGCAATTGGTACAGTGGTAGGAACGTGCGCCCATAGACGGCCGCAAATAATCGACCCACTTCTTTTCTTTGAACGAAAAAATTTGAAGCACCGAGCTACCCAATTCAAAGAATAGAAAATTCCACGGCTTACGATTCAATTCCGCAACCACTTGTTCCATTTCACTTTCACAATTAGGACATTTCATCTTCAAAATTTCACTCAGAATTCTTCTTCGATTGCTGATCAATCCGCTCCTCGTTCACCAGTTTCAGATCACTCAGCTTCCACACATTGCCCACGGGATCGACGGTCAAAACCGCGTCGTACCGATTGGTGCGTTCATGGGTGTGCCCCCAATGTGTGACGGTTCCCGCCGTGATCCAATTACAATCCGCGATGAATCCTGCAGTGGCTGTTTGCTCGGTCGGATCGCATTTTCTCAAATCCACATTGTAAACGCGGACCCGCGCGCCACCTTGGTTTTCCAGTTGAAGCGACGCCTGAATTTCGAGATAAATTTTCTCTAACAAATTACCTGCCACGCTTTTGTCCAACGCATCGTAGACATCGGATTCACTTCGATATTCGAACGCTTTGTAAACGTTCCGCAACAGGGCATACGTCACGCTTTCCGCCGCATCAGCGCTCACCAATTCAGGTTTCGAAAACGGATTCGGTAGCGGAATTCGCGGGGCTTTTCGTAGAACAACCGCCGCAGCGATACAAACAATCAAACCGATGCCCGCCCATGCGGGAGCTCCTTTTTTCGCAAATGCAATGGCAATAACAAAACCAAAACCAATCACCGAAATAATGAGCGACCACGGTAAATTCAATGGCTTCCTGCTGTTCGGTGCTGGAACATTTTCGAGCGTTGGCGTCACCAATTCGTTGTCGGAATTCTGCCACATCACGGTATTTTTCGAAGGCGTCACGATGCGGGCGGACCACTTACCGGGGCTGCCGAATTCGACCGTCGCCTCTTGAATCTCGTCAGTGAAAAAATCCCATTTCAGCTCCACCGTCTCGGGCGGGGCTGGAATTTTCGCCGCAAAGACCAATCCGATTTTCGCCTCGGCCAACGGAATTTGTTCGCGGTCATCCACGGCGATTCCAAGCACGGGATCGGGCTTCACAAAGTCGACTCGAGTCAATTCATGGGCCAGCGGCCCTGCATCAGTTGTCACTGAGAACTTCGTTCCTGACAACTGCTTCATCTTTTTTTGCAACAGTTCACGAACCACGCCTGCATCCAGGTTTTCACCCTTTGGTAACTCCAATGCGTCAACCACGGCGGCAGCCTCCAGTAAAAATTCAACCCGCGTTTCAAATGGCTCGACAATGAGAAATCCCCGAATGGGTGAATCCTTTTTTTGCCCAAACGCAGCCCCGGCAGACAACCCAACAAATACGGCAATCAAAATGGCTGGGACTCTTTTTTCTGAAAATAACATCGCCACACGTATGCAACCAATTCACCCGAGATTCACACGAAAAAACGGATTTGATTGCGTGATGCGTCATTTTCTGTCCTAGTTGCCAAAGATGTTTTCGAAACGGCAACTCGTTTTCCTCATCGCGATTGTCATCATCGGCAGTGCGATTGGTTTCAATACAGCTGCGCAAAACAAACGAATTCGTCGCCTCGCAGCAACCGAAGCAAAACTCGCCTATTATTCAAGCGCTCTGGAAATCAACCGCCGCTACGTTGACGATCTCGCCGCCAAGTTCCGAACGACTTCGGAACATCGTAAAGAACTGCAGGACTCAATCGAGAAACGGAACGAACTTGAATCTGCAATTCAGACGCTAAGAAAGGAGCCGGAGCCCGATTCAAAGGTGAAATGGGCGACGGGAGCGACCGTTCTTGTCGAGGAGTTCATTGTCCCCCGGGAGACTGCAGAGAAACTGTTAGGAAAATTTGATCGGCGCGATTTGGACCAGGAGATGCGCGAAGAACTTCTGGCAAGACCCAATCATGTCCGCTTTCAACACCGGTTCGAAACGGTTGTTTTACCGGCCTTGACCGCCAAAAACCAAATCCGCCGCTCTTTTGAGTTCGGCCAGCAAGGGGAATTCACGACCTCCTTCTCAGACACGACTGTCGGTGAGCTTTCACCCATTCAGCATGCCCGGAACACCAAAGGTAGCTACGCCAGCGGCCTGGAAGAGCTCATCGTTCACACTGCACTTGAACGCAACGAAGTGACCAGCCAGATAAGTTTCACACTCCGCGAGTCTGCTGGATTTACTCTGGGGACCTGGTCGATTTACCGTATTGCCGAGCCCTTCCAAAATCCAAAATGGGTCTATCGAATTCAGCTCGACACTCAGCTTCCGGTTGCACCGAATCGGTTTCAATATATCGGTTCAAGCCCATTCCAAGTGAGAACAGGAGATCGTTCCAGTTCAGGCCAAAACCAGGGGACGATGCTGGTATTCACCAAGGTGGATTTTCACAATGACGGTAAAGCTGAACCCGCTGTCGAATGAACAATCAGAATTTACAATTCAGTTTCATCGTTCTCATCGCTACTTTTCTGACAGGCTGCGAACCGGGATTTTACGAACAAAAATTGAATTCAAAGATTGATAATCACCTCGACAAAATTCGGAATCTGAACGAATCAATCGCAAATGCCGAATCCGAAATCAAGAGCCATCAACCGCTCGCTTTCGAAGCTCAACCTGAAGTAAGATCAAATTCCCGAACTTTTTTTCGGGTCGATGAACGGATGGACTTCTTACTGCTTCAAAAGCGATGTGAAGTGGATAAAAAATGGCTGAAATCTCACAACGACGTTACCGGCGAGGATTTGCTTGCCGCAATAGAGTTCGATGAAAAAATCAAACTTGAGACTCTAGCCTGCACCCGATTTCCCGCCGATCATTTCCAATTTTCTGAATCCGTTTCAAATTCGAATCGCCAATTTTTTGTCAAGCCTTCGACCGGAGAAGATGGAAATCGTTCAATCCAGCAATTCCGTGACGTGTTCGGCTACCCTCTCGATCAACTCATCTTAACTCAATCATTTGTCGTGGTGCCGGACGGAAATACATTACGAATTAACGCCGCGTTTGATCCCGACCAACAAGTCGTTCAATTGGAAATCTCTCACAACCATTTCTCGAATCCGGCCCTCGAAAAAATCCTTTTCCGTGATCGAACGAACTCACCTTCCCCTGAATTTTTCGAAATGGCAATCCCGGCCCCGAAAGCCTCAACCCATCAAACGCACACTGTCCGGGTGCCAATCTCTCAGTGGCTGATATCATCCACTCTTCCCTTATCTAACAACCCCAATCGGGTTACCCTCCATTTTCTCAAGGCAATCGAAGTGAACTGAATGAATCTATTTTTTCAAAATTCTCCCTCCATCCTTTTCTTAATCGGCTGCGCGATCTTCTCAGTTAGCTGTAGCGAGAACGGTGATTCAGCAGCGATGAAGGAAACGCTTTTGCAAACCGAAGTGGAGCTCCTTTCCAAGCGACTTGAGTCATTAGATCAAGAGATGGACCTCCAGGTTTTACAGTTGGAGAAAGACCAACGATTGCTCATTCGGGGATCCTCGATGAGCATTCGAGATCTCGGCGAAGCCAACTTAACAGCAAAAATTGAGCGCTTTCTTCTTTCGCCAGAAGACTTTTCCACGCTGCTTGAAAACGGAAACGTCAGCGAACTTCACAACGGGATTCAGAAACTCGTTTCGGAAAACAAGGCGACTACCAAACCAATTTTCATTGCCAGTCTTTCGACCGTCAGCAGAAAAGGTGAACCTCCAAAATTTACCGTTTCGGATCAGAATAATCTCAACGTGCCCATTAATTTTGAACCCGTTTTGAGGAATGAAATAGAAAAGCCGGACTCAAAGCTGGCGCCCAACGAATGGATGAAAGAGGACCTCGGGACGTCCTTCACTGCTGATTTACTAGCGCGGGAAGACGACCGGTTTTTACTCGACTTGGAATTCAAAGACACCACTCGACTGAAGAACGAGCGCTATCCATTTCCCAAAATATTCGTCGAAAAAGATCCCGGTCACCTCGATATGCCGGTTTTTCATCAGGGCGAAATTGAGACCACAATCACTGCCGCTGTTGGTGTCGCAGAATTTATCGGGACAACGATCATCCCTGGATTCGAAGTCGAAAATCCAGAGCAATTTCAGGCAGTGTTTATCACAATTTTGGGTGACACGAAGTAACCGGGTTGGCTCGCCAAACACACCCTGTTCGTTCGAAAAGATCACTCTTCGTGGGTATCGATTTCTCCGGTGAACTGCCCGGGATTTTTTTCCCGAAGTATTTTCAATGCCTCCGCCTTTGAAACCGGAAGCGCCTCGCTCTCGTCGAGCCCCGGAGTTCGCGACAATTCAAGAGCGCAATGATTCAGGTAGAGCTGCTCGGGCGTGGGAGGCGTTTCAAACTCTTCAAACGACGACCAGGTCATTGTACCTCCTTGAAGTCTGTAGGCGGTTTCGAACGGGTCGCTATCGTTAAATCGATAAGTGAATTTGAATAGATAGAGCGGCACTTTTTCCTCAAGTAGCGGCCAAAAAATCTCGCGCGTATCAAACGGCTCAATCGTCTCCGGCGCGCCACCAAGTCCATTTGGATGACTAAGCCATTCCATCATGGCCGCCTTCGCCGCGAAGTCGGGTTCGAGCGCCGCCGCGGGGATGTCGGCTTCGTGATCCAATTCGATCAAATAGTTTTTTGCGGTCTCCGACCAATAGGGTTTTAAGGTGGCATCCTGGAGAACTTTGAGCCCTCGCTTTGCCTCCGCGCTTTTCACTTCTGCCCACGCCGTTTCCAGTTGAATGTCATATCCAGGATGGGCGTAGCCAAGTTCGAAGGCACTATTACTACTTTTGTGTTTGATGAACCCGAGTGCGAGCGCAGCTGAAAACGAGTGATCCATTTCATCAGGGCCCACAGGTTGGAGCCATTTTTTCAGCTGCTCAATCCCCTGTTCTGAGTCAAAGAAATGGAGGTTGTCCGGCTCGACTTCAAAGAATAAATCATTGTTCCATTCGAGCGATCGTGCTCCCATCATTCCAGTTGGTGGACTCTTTCGAAGCAGGATATCAACGGGTTCGAAGGTGGGAAGTTCGGGATCTAATGAAGAAAAGACCTCACTCCAAATCGAAGATTCCGCACCGAAATTTGAGGCAATCAATTCCGCAACCAATTCACCAGATTCCTCAGTCCCTACATTCATCAGGGTATCAAGTGTCCACACAGTGAAGTTTACAGTCTCTTCCGACTGCTGCGATTTTCGTGTAGCCACACTGCGAACATAATCATGGAAAAGAGGCACTATCTCTGTTTCAAACTGCCGAATAATCGATTCTTCCTCGATGTTGTAACCGAGATCGACCAGGTCAGAAATTCTCTGAGTTGCGGCAACCGAATCAACTTTGGCCAACCGCTTCACGGCTGCCTTTAGCTGCGCGATATCTGCTGCCGTTGTCGGGGCGGCATCCACACTAAGGTTACTCAAGACGCCTTTCAGATCTTCCGGACTTCCACTTCGCGCCAGCTATTCGGCAACTTCTGAAGCTAACGAAATGTCGTTCAATACCTTCCAGGCAGACTCTATTTCGGCCGAGGTGAAACTAATCTTGCAGGACTCTCCGGTATCTTCGAGAATTTTTTTCTGCAATCAATCCAGTCGTCGATGCGAGAATGTTGAAGTGGTCACCTTCCGCAACTGAGAAGGCGGTAAACGGTGTTCCCGTTGCGTTGGCCCGAGTCTGCATCGTATCAGCATCGTA
>CALAHF010000227.1 GCA_937891465.1 uncultured Verrucomicrobiales bacterium
CTTTTTTATGAGGCAACGCGTTGATCGTTTAATACTCGTTAAATGATTTGACGAGAAGCCCTGTCACTGCTGAAATCGAGAGTTTAAGCAACACTTTAATTTCGCATTTCCGAGATTCCCTTTTTCGATCTGCCATGAACGTCCGAACCACATTTTTCAAGACGCTTTTTCTAAGTGCAATTTTTGCGACCTCTCATGTCTTGATTTCCGGCGAAGGCGGTGAATCCAACAAGAAAACTGCTACTGAAGAACTGGGGCGGATGAACCAGCCCTTTGCTACAGGCTTGGACATGCATACGTTCAATGTGGACCGTGGAGACACCGGCGGTGGAGTTCCGGGAGAACTTTTATCGCTTTACGATGAGTTTCTCGAACTTCAGGGGATTTCGCAGGAAGGAACTCAGGACGATTTTAACAAACTTTATGCTCTGGTTAAGCGGGATTACGAGTTGTTGGAGCCTCTCGAAAAGGCGCTCGACGACCGCTATGATGATCTAAAAGACAAATACGAGGAGCTTGAAGAAGACATCGAAGACGAGAAGAAGGACGCGGATTTGCCGAAATATCTGAAGCTGAAAGCCGAGGCGGATCCCATTAAAAAGAAACGTAATTTGTATCGAACGTATTTGGATTCAGAAAAATCGCTTCTGAAAATCATGCAGGCCTCGAAAGCGAATCCGGCAAACGCTCGCCAGCGCGAAGAGGCCTGTAACACGGCGATTCGCGTTTTGTATTCACTTTTTTCCAGCCAAATGTTGGATGAACGGGAGGAACATGTGCTTCCGTTGGTCACTCGGCATATCATTGATCTGGTGAAGCAATTCATCGATCGGGCAGAGCGAAACTCGGCTCCATATCTTAGCCCGAACCATCAGCATCAGCGCATCGGCCCATTTCAGTCAAAAAATCAGGCGGAGAATCTTTATAATCCCGCCAATCCATCTGATTACTTCACCCGAAGAGAAATCTCGAAAATGTCGCATGCAACTGTCGCGAATCTCGACGTATCTCCTAAAAATCCGATGTGGCATACGCGAGAGTGGATGGAAACGAAACGTCCTGACACGTGGAGTCAGATCGAGAAATGGGTCGAGGACGAAGTAAGCGAGGAACTTTTAGATAAGAAGAAGTTTAAAAAGAAGTATCCGGATTTTCAATATGATCTGAATGCCGCGCAGCGCGTGTTGTTTTTCGATGGTGTGAAGAGCACCGCGACGTCGCCAAAGATTGACGTGACGGACACCTTTGGACAGGAATGGAAGCTCAAATGGGGCGAAGAGACCGCCGCCGAGCCCGCGGGAAACCGCCTGCGAATGCTGCTCGGCGCGAAATACTGCGATCTAACATACGCTCAGGCGGGTGGCGATTCTCATCTGCTGATTCTGGGATCGGAGTTGGATCGCAAGATGAATCCGGACAAAGACGTTCCTCTGACAACTGCTGATTTCAAAAAAATCATGATGGATTCGACTTACGAGTTCAATGTGACTCCGTTCATTCTCGGCACGGGAACCATCACTAAAGAGAATGCGGATTCAGTTTTGAAACATGTGCCTGAAGAAGCTGCCAAAAAATATCAGGCCAAAAATCTGGTGGGCCGCACCTGGATTCGCTTTAAGGAGTCCATGGTCGAGAGCAAGCATGATGTTATTGAACGCGGCGGACCGATTACGATTCATGCTCATGCCAGCAAAATAGACCGCGCAATGCGTCAGTCATTGATCATTGCCCTATGGATGGAAGATACCGACGTGAAGGAGGATAACCACCGTTCGGCCTGGGTGAAAGATTTTGCCGGTGTCGAAGGCCGCCAATACGTCGAATTTTTTCATGACCCGGGTTCATCCCTCGGCGGCGAACGACGTTCGGGTGAGATAAATAACCTCAGCGCGAAACGCGGCACGGGAGAGTTTATGTGGGTCAGTCCTGATGCCCGAACAATCCTTTCCGCTGAATTCCAGATTTACCGCCCTGCAATCTGGTTTGGCGTCGCATTTACCGATCACCTTGCTGGCGCAAAACATATCGTTCGCATCAAAAAATCTGAAATTTGCGAGGTCGTGAAACACACTGAAATGCCGGATTTTTATCAGGAATGCATGACGTGGCGGCTGGCCAAACGCCGCGATATTGTGGCTCATTTTTTCGGGCTTCCTCTTCCTGATAGCGGCGCAGAAGATGCACCCAACGTTTCCTTCCCACTCACCACTCGGAGCGACCGGAGACACGCCGCAAACCACTACGGCATTCCGCTTCTCGAAATTGAAAAAGACCTCGTTCGCACCGGTTACCTCCCGGCTGAAAACTACGGAGCTGCTACCAGTGATCCTTTCATCGACGCCCTCGTGAAAGACGGCGAAATTCAATCCTACGAAGACACGGTTCTTCTCGGCATTATTCGCGATTTCCGCTATCCTTCGGGCTTTGTCGAAAGAATCCACCGAGAAGTCGATGACGTAGACTGGGTTTCCCGACGTTATAAATTAAAACAACAAAACTAAATTTTGGAAACAATACCGCCCATTGATCCCACGGATCCGCCTCTCGAGGTCAAGAAAAAGAAGAAGAAAAAAAAACTCGGCACCAGCCGAGGGATCGAGACGCTCTTTCGCAATACCTATCGCGTCCATGTCGAAGTCAGCGCGCTGGCTGATTCCAAGGCGAATTTTCTCATCTCGGTGAACAGCATCATTATGATTCTGATCGTGTCTCACGCGATGCAATATATCACTCACAAGGGACTTCTCATCCCCGTCGGCATTGTCATGGCGACCAGCATTGGCTCGATGATTTTTGCGGTCCTCGTCGCCCGTCCACGATTCAATAAGGGAAACGTTACGAAAACCCATTTCGAAAAAGGCGGATCGAACCTTTTGTTTTTCGGAAGTTTCACCAACATGAGCAAGGAAGATTTCGTCGCCAGCCTCAGCGAAACGATCATGGACGGCGAGCAGCTTTACCCGATGATGATGGGTGATATTTACGAACTCGGGCTCGTTTTGAAGCGAAAGTTTATACGCCTTCAAATCGCCTACGGTATCTTACTTTACGGCATGCCGGTTGGAGTGATAATTTTTGTGGTGATGCAGGCACTCATTATTCTCAACGGGTTTGACAACCCAGTTCATATTCCCGCGCCGGGAATACCCACCCAACCGTAGTGGGTGGGCGTTTGATCGATGACCAAACCATGAAAAAAAGACGCACCCTAATCAGCCTGCTGCTGATCAATTTTGGCGCTTTCATTGGCGCGGCTGCACTTTTGCCGAGACGAAGCTCCTGGAGCCATAGCGGACCAGTAAGTTACTTTATCAATTGCCGGCAACATTGGGATGTCGCCTGGGGAATTCTTATCGCGCTTCTGATCATTTCAGCTGGCGTCTTTTTGTTGATGGACGCGAAAGGTGTGTTCGACCGAACCCCTACGGATATTGAAGAAAACGGCGCAGACCGTTAGTTCGGGGACGATGGAGACGTGTTCGCGTCCGTCAAATTGCATAGCGAGTTGTCACATCCGTCTCACAGACGACAATATATTATGCAATGACCACGAATCACAGCACCCAAACGAGACAGAAAAACGCAATCCAACCCAACCGAAGTCATCTCAGCCTCAACGATGAATCATTCATTCATCTCGCTGCTGTAGTATTAGTCCAACCGGAGGAATCGATTGTAAAATCGCTTCTTAGTTTGCGAAGTAAAAACAAGCAGCGAATCAAAAATCGCCGTCGCAAAGCGTAAGTAGAACCGCTCTCGAAAAATCACGGCACTGGAGTGCGCTCGACGATCCGAGTGATGATATCTTCACTCGTGATCTCCTCCGCCTCTGCCTCATACGAAAGCAGAATACGATGGCGTAGCACATCGTAGACGAGATTCTTGATGTCTTGAGGGACCACATAGCCGCGTCCCTGCAAGAACGCCGACGCCTTTGCCGCCAGCGTTAAATTAATCGTTCCCCGTGGTGAAGCACCGGAACGTACTAGCGGTTTCAGAGCCGGATCCACAGTGTCAGGAAAACGCGTCGCATTGATCAACCGGACGATGTAATCCTTCACCCCATCGTCGACATAAATCATGTTCACCAATTGGCGACTTTCCAGAACGACCTCTGTATCTACCACCGGGTTGGTTTGAACCATCGGAGCTGATGTCGCCATCCGATCCAAAATTGCCCGCTCTTCTTCCATCGACGGATACCCAACAGACACCTTCAGCAAAAATCGATCCAACTGCGCTTCAGGGAGCTGATAGGTGCCCTCTTGATCAATCGGGTTCATCGTCGCCAACACCAAAAACGGATCCGGCAATCGATACGTCGTATCCCCGATCGTTACTTGCTTCTCAGCCATCGCTTCAAGCAGCGCTGACTGCACCTTTGCCGGCGCACGGTTAATCTCATCCGCCAACACCAAATTTGAAAAAACCGGTCCCAACTTCGGCGTAAATTCGTTCGTTTGCGGATTAAAAATCAACGTTCCCACCAAATCCGCCGGCAACAAATCCGGCGTGAACTGAATTCGCTGGAACTGGGCCGAAAGCGCGCCCGCCAATGAGTTGACCGTCAACGTTTTAGCCAACCCCGGAAGACCTTCCAGCAATACGTGGCCGTTGGTCAGCAACCCGATCAACAAACGATCAACCAGATTATCCTGTCCGACGACCACATTTGCCATTTCAGCCCTGACCGCAGGAACCCATTGGCCTTGCTGCTGAATTTGTTCGCCCAGTTGATTCGTATCCATCGTCGTAAAAATAAGAGGGACGAAACATGCCGGAAATCCAGCCAACTTCAAGGGCTGGTTTTTTGGAGGGAAGGGGTGATTTGATGAACAGCTAAATGCTTCATTCGCACTTAGCATCAGAACCTTGTTCGGCTTTTGGCAGTATTGGGGCAACAATATACCAGTCAGAATTGGGATACTTCTTTTTCCAGTGACCGGATAGCGGCATCTAAATAGATCGAAGGAGCCGCTCAGAAAGGATCACTCTGTCACCATCTTCCGAGACTATCAAAAATGTCTCACCGTCATGTTCGCCTCGTCCAGCATGTATTACCCGACAGTTCCGATCACCAATCGGTCGATCGAAAACTGCTATCCGAATACCATCAAATTCAACAGGGTTCATGTCATCTCTCCCTCGTGTTGTTCGATTGGCCGCGAGCCAACCGCTTGATCCGACATTCTTCTGCAGTTGGTAGATGTTCTCGCTGAGCCAGAATATCCTTAACGAGCAGATGAGCTTCTCGCCACTCATCGCAATCCTTGAATTCGATAAATTCAGTCGCCAGTGGATCAAGTGGGGCCTCGTAGCCATGTCTATCCGAAGCAGAGAACGATTCTTCGCAAGCTTGAAGCTTTCGCATGTGAGACAGCAGCGAACCAGTGTGCATCGCTTCAAGTGAGGTTCGATCTCGCAGCGGAACTCGGCTAGGCATCGTTTTTCTTAGGAGGACGTATTAAAGACAGGGCATTCGCCACGGAGCAATCGCGTCTTCAAAGACACGCTACCGAATCTGCCAAAAAAAGTCAACACAGCGCGGGTAGCGTATCCCCTACTCCGTCGTGTTCGCTGCGTTTTTCCAGTAAATTTTGAATTCAGGATTGATCTGACGATCCTCGGTGAGGAATGGAGGCGCATCGACAAAAATGTATCGGATATTAGATGCTATGTGAATCAGTCTCCAACTGGAGATTCTCCCTGATTCGAAATCGTCGATAATGCTGTCGAGCCGAGAATAGTCGCAGAAAGCACTTTGGAGTGTTGAAATTAAAAATGCGCGTTTGCGAGGATCCTTTTGTTTTTCGATGGCATCAGCCACTTCCGAGTGAGCCGATCCTCCAATCTCCTTGAGCGCGATTGGAAGGTAACAATGCCGTCGAACCCATGGCGAGTGCTCCTCAATACTTGAGATTACTGCCGGTATCGCACGTTCACCAACAGCTACGATCCGGTCGCATGCTTGTCGCGATGGTTCCCTCACCTTTCTTCTCCACGAAGTTCAAAGGCGCCACAACCAGTCGACGCCAGAGTATCCATCCCGCGGCGCAAACGATGGCCGCGATTAAAAACAGAATGACAATTCGGCGGCGCATCACGTTCTCAGCGAACAGTATTGATTGTCAAATTTCACATCAGTTACTTAACAACAGGGTTGGTTCATCGAACTTACCCTATTAGTTCGTGAAATTTACTTTCTGCAGCTCAAGCCGCTTAATTTCGCGGCTCACGGAACGACGTCCCATTTCGAGCCAATACCAGATTCTGATCATTCTGCCGATCAGATGAGGTTCACTTTTTCGGAACCTATTTTTTAAAAACGGATTCCACCCATTCAACAATTGGACTCGGGTCATGCAGTGAATGGGGATGATGCCCGCCGTTCAACTTTACAATCACGGTGATTGGTCCTCCCAATTCGTTGTAGCGTTTCTCCAGAATTCCCGAATTCTCCACAAAGGGAACGACGGGGTCGGCACCGCCACACACCGTTAAAACAGGAATCTTTGCATCCGCCAACGGCTTCAAATTATCCAGGGGGCCTTTCCATGAATCCGCGGTTTCCGGAGTCAGCCCGTGAGCCTGCATGCAATGCTCCCACGTTTTTCCACCGGCCGGCTTTGGCCACGAACGAATATCGAGAACCGGCGAATCAATATAAATCCCGGATACTTTTTCAGGATTCGCGATGGCCCAATTTGTCGCGGGCAATCCGCCACGGCTAAAACCTTCCATGATCGGTTTTTTGTTAAGCCCAAGCCTTTCTGTCGCGTGTTTGTAAAACGCATCGAATGCCGTGATCGCCTTTGGCCCGCCAAATTCATTGCCAACTTCAATCCAACCGATATGCCACCCTCGCGCGAGCAGTGCTTCGTCCGCCGCAGGGAAGGCTCCATAAAACCGGGTCCGCCACATCCAGGGATTCCCTGGTGCCGCTTTTTCGGGCCGAGTCACGTGGGCTTTTCGCCCGTCGATTTCAAAAGCGTCTTTCTTGTAGGCATTCAGATCTTTCCGTGGAGCACCCGGAAGCCCCGTGATTTTTCGAATCTTATGAGTGTTGGTGTCTCCGATATAAAGATCTCCGGAAACCGGATCAACTCCCACGCCGTGAAGCCGGTCCATCTTGCATTTCAGCGGATCTCCCGAATCAGGCCCGTCTCCTTTGGTTCCATCGCCGGCAATTAAGTCCAACGTCGGCGGCGAGTTGTTGAGATTAATCGCCCGGACGGAGTGCGATTCAGTGTCAGCCAGATAAATCAGCTTTCCATCGGGAGAAATCGCGACGCCCTTCGGCCCGGAAAGCGTTGCTTCCAGAGCGGGCCCGCCATTTCCGGTAAAACCTGATTTCCCCGTGCCGGCCATGTGATGCAGCGTCTTCGCGTTTGCATCAATTCGGTAAACGGCATTCCCCTCGCGGAGGGCAAGCCATAGATCTCCGTTCGGAGCGCGGTCCAATGCTCGAGGGCCTTTCAGCGGCACATTCGGACTGGCTTTCACACCATCTTTAGGGATCTCTTTTTTTCCGTTCCCACAAAATGTCGAAATCATTCCGCTATCTAAATTAATCATCCGAATTCGATTATTCGAAATGTCACATACAAATAAATTCTCCCCCGCAGCATCAAAAACGATGGAGTGAGGACGATCCAATTTAGCGTCCGTCGCAGGTCCCCCGTCGCCGCTGAACCCTTTGTCGCCGGTGCCCGCCACGGTCGAGATCAGTCCCGTTTTCGCATCCACTTTGCGAATAATGTTGTTCATCATTTCGACAAAATAGAGATCTCCATTGGGGTGAAACCTCACCTCGTAGGGTTCAAACAGTTCAGCCTCAGTCGCCGGACCACCGTCCCCAGAATATCCCGATTTCCCGGTGCCCGCGACGGTCGTGATGACGCCGCCCTTTCGCGCAATTTTCCGAACAGCGTGATTTCCTGTATCACAAAAATAGATGTCTCCATCCGGCCCAACGATCACACCGAACGTCTGATTACAGACCGCTGCGGTAGCAACCTTCCCGTCACCCGAGTAGGCTTGATTGCCGTTTCCAGCAACGGTTGAAATATCCGCCGCGGTAAGATGGAGTGAACAAAAAAGAAATAAAATAATTGAGAGCGCTTTCATTGCAGTGTTCTCAAACTCTCTAGATTTCTCCCGCAAAACACAATGAGAAATCGGGGCGCGATCATTTCGTTTACACCCGTCTTTGACAGCCCCCTCTACGTTTTCGGAAATGGCCAATCGGGATAGGTCGATTCCAGAATATTCAGAATTCGGTGGCGTTCGCTGCTCGTGAGATAATCAAAATCCGGCCACAACGCCGCATTGGTCAAAACCCCATGGATTTGCGTAAGCACCCGCGACTTCAACTCATCGGGCAAATGAGAAAATACATCCGAATAAATCAAGTAGCTGCAGCGGTATTTAAAAACCCGCTCGAACAAGCGCAGATCTCGCAAAGACCGATGTTCATCATCTTTTAAGGCACCTTTGGTGAAGGCTTTTTGAAATTCAAGCGAGCCTTCGATGCCATCATTGTCCATGTGAAACTCATCCACAGAAAACAAAGCCCGAACAATTTTCGTAGCCTGACCATCGAGAATTTTTTGGTTTGTCTCCGACAACTCTTTGCCCACATCTTCATTGAAAGCTTTTCGCATTTCGGCATGAAGGTAAAGCGTTTGCTTGCCCGATGTCCCCGTGACATACCATCCGCCCCACCGTTCAGAAAGAGGGCTTTCCGGCCTCACGTTCGCGAAGTCTCACCATGTGGAAAACGGGCCCCAATTTTTCATCAAACGTCATCGCTTCGATGTTGCCATTTTGAACCCAGCCGACATAAGCATTGTCGGAAAAGTAAATCGCCCGCGGCGTGCGCGGCGAAATCCGGCTATTCTGCGCATTGGTCTTTGAATAAACCAAGACCTACGATTCCTTTGGAATTTCCAATAACGCAAGAAGTTGGCTCAGGACTTTTTGATCGGTTTTTCCATTCAATAAAGGCTCTCCATTTGCAATCCGATCGGCAATCTTTGTGAGCGGTGTTACCGCTTTCGTGGCGGAATAATTGGTCGGAGCGCGCTCGAACGAAGGCTCAAATGCGAACGCGAGCGTCATCGACGATGACAACAGTCAGGAGAGTCAAAATCATTTTCACAGTTAAAAGATATATATTAAATGCAACTTTAATCAACCTGAACTCATTTGTTAAATTGGCCGTAATAAAGTCTCATACTTTCCATTCTGCGAATTTATCAACGAGCCCTTCAGGTGTTTCTACGAGAGAACATGCATTGGCCGATTTCAATTCCTCAATGGTGCCAAATCCCCAAAGCACGCCCCAGCCGGTCACCTGATTTGCCTTCGCCCCTTCCATATCGTATTTCCGATCTCCAATCATGATGACATCGGTTGAAGCCAGATTTTCGCGCTCCAAAATTCCTGCGATCAGGCTCGTTTTATTAGCTTTTTCGTCATTCATTTTCGCTCCATTGATCGATTTGAAAAAGGGCGCCAAATCAAAATGTTCGATGATCCGTTCGGCATAAATCGTCGGCTTCGAAGTCGCCACGCTCATTTCTATTCCCTGTTCCTGAAACTCCACCAAGGCAGCTTCGATCCCCGGATAAACTTCGTTTTCAAAAATCCCAATCGTGCTGAAACGCTCGCGGTATTTTTCGACCGCAGCATTCAGTAATTCCGAGTCCCTTGTTTTCAATAAGATCGAAAAACTCTCCCACAACGGCGGCCCCACACACCAGTTCAAGTCTCCTTCAGGAGCCTCATATCCCAGTGAGGTCAACGCATGAACGATGCATTTAGAAATCCCTGAATAGGAATTGGTTAACGTGCCGTCGAGATCAAAAAGGAGCTGCATCGCGGAAACAAGTCCATTCTCATCGGTTCGCAATCAACTTTGACAGCATAAATAGTCCGATCAGTTAAGGGGTCGAAAAAACCAGTTCACCGTCCTTTTCTCCCAGCGAAATCCGAATCGTTACATCACTTAACCCCGGCGAATCAGCCAGCCATCTGGCTAATAGCAACGTCACATTTTCTTCGATCGCACGCTACAAAGGCCGCGCGCCATAAACGGGATCAAATCCCGCCTCAGCAAGAAATTTGCAGACCTCGTCATCCACTTTGAGCTTGAGATTTTTTGAAGCAAGCCCTTCTCGGTTCGTAATGTCGGAAAGCTCTTTGCGGGTGATAACTTCGATTGCAACTCGATCCAACGGGCTGAAATAGATTACCTGATCGAGCCGATTAAAAAATTCTGGCCGGAAAAATTGCATCACAGCGCCGCGATCCACTTCCCTAATGGCAGTCTCTCCGTCGTTGCTAAAACCAAGATTTCCGCTGGAACCGGCGCCCAAATTCGAAGTCATCACAATCAGCGAACTTTGGAATGAAGTCAGCCGACCCAACGAATCCGTCAGCCGCCCTTCTTCGAAAACGTTCAGGAATAGGTCAAAAACCTCGTCGCTCGCATTTTCGATTTCATCTAAGAGCAGAACAGAAAACGGATTTGCCCGCATTTTCCGAATCAATTCACTCGGCTCCCCCGTTTGGCTTCCCAACAGGCGTTCAGCCGCGTCGTAGCCTGCATATTCACTCATATCGAGACGCAACACCCGCTCTTTTTCCGGGCGATTGGGAAAAAGAAAGTCTCCTAACAATCTTACCAACTGAGTTTTACCAACTCCGGTGAGTCCGCAAAAAAGCAAAACACCAATGGGACGGTTCGGATCGTTTAAACCTGCGGCAAATTTCGCAACCAATCGACACACCGACTCCACCGCTTCATCCTGAGCGATGAGTTTTTCCTCAAATTGCGCCACAATCGATTCGTATCCAAGTACGGAATCTTCGCGAATCAAAAAGTCGGGCAAGCCGGTTGCGTCTGAAAAGCCAGCTTCCACATCACCACTTCGAATCTCCGGAGATCTTATGTTCGGCGCGCGATCCACCAAATTCCCTATGAATTGAATCACTTTTCCCGGAAATGCCACATACGGCTGAAAACGAGAGAACAAATCGTGGGTCCGCTCCGCAGCGGGCAGTCCGTAGGCGACATTGTCGTTTTGCGAGAAAAAATCCGCCGCACGCGTCACGATGTTCTTCGATTGATCCGAGGTAAACTTTTCCAACTTCAGAATCTGCATTCGATCCAGCAATCCCGGCAACATCCGGTCCAAGGCATCAATCTCAGTCGGCGGTGCTTCGGCGACAATTCGCAATTCGCCGCTTTCCAAATACGGCACCAGAAATGCAGCCAAACTCGCGTCGGGCGTCTGCCCTCCGAGCCGCGTCAACTACATCAAGTTATCAATACACAACACTCCTGGAATTCCTGAAACACGCTGAATTACCTGCTCCAATAGCTCCTGCCACTGGCCGACCCACCGCATCCCCGCAACCAATCGCGAGCCACTCGTAATCCAAAATCGTTTCGGTTGTTCGCCCGATCCTGAATGCCAAGCTCGCTCAAGACGACGCGCAGCATCAATCAAAATCGCCGTTTTTCCGCAACCGGATTCGCCCACAATACAGATGCTGGAACTGTCTTCGGCGAGCAGTCGGATCAATTCACTCACCTCCCGTTCTCTTTCCCACGTGCGGGAAACCCGCCGAAATCCGCCACCACCCGGGTGATCAGCAACACCAGGGAGCGGTTTCAATGCTTTATCCTGCGACTCGCGACCTTCCAAATCCTCCTTCAGCGTCACGCTTATTTGATCGAGCTTTAGATCACCCGCCGGAAAAAACCGTGATAACTCGGCTGGCGTTTTTCCGGACAACTCACGTTGCGCAATGTGAATCGCCAGTTGCTGAAAACTGTCTTCTCGATGGTAATCAAAAAACACACCCAACGTCGGCAGAAACGCAATCAGCGATCCGCTCTCACGTTTTCCAATGATGCACGGCAACCGATACCGCACCCCTTCCCGACACGGATAACTTCGCGGGCCCACCGTTTATTCAGGTAAAACCGAGAACTTCAGCACTCGCATTTGAGGCTCGAAGAAATCAGGATCAAACAGCCGCCACGAATTCAATTTGTTCAAATGCGTTAGATGTTCCTTGATCTGCGAGACCGCGTCCTTCGAAGAACCGCTTGTCACGATCGCTTCGTCATACCCATCATCAACCACGCGCATCGTCACCGTTTCCGGCGTGCTCTGCCACGTGCAAAAAGAGAACCGGAAAATCTTCGCCATTTCGGTGAAAGGTTAACACGGGTTTTCCGATCGAACAGGGTTGGTTCATCGTATCAACCCTATCAATTCATGTATGGGGCAAACCGTTGAATTTGAGGTGAAACGTAGTCGTGAATCGATGGGGTTCAGACAGGCGTATGCCGGTTATTTATCGCTATTGAATCGTGGAAGCGCTTTTTACTCCAACGCAGCCTCAATCGCTTTTGCCAAATCCTGGCCCATTCCCTCTTTGTATCCACTGTGAACCCACGCCACTTTACCGTCTTTTCCAATCACGACGGTGTGGGGAATTCCCTGAACTTGAAACTGATCTCCAATCGTTTGTCGCGAATCGAGCCCAACTGGAATTCCAGCCCATTTACGCTGCTCCAAAAATTGCTCGATGATCGGTGCCGTCTCGCCTTGATTCACCGCGAGAAAAGAAATCTCATCTGCAAACGGTCCAATGCCTTCGAAAATTTCCGGCATCGCTCGGACACATGGCCCACACCACGTTGCCCAAAAATCCAGCACCACGACTTTGCCTTTTTCGTTGCTCAATCTGAATTCGCCACCATCCAACATTGCTAATTTAAAGTCTTTAACCACCTCCCCTTTCAGCGGTGATGATTCGCCACCATCGTCGGTCGGGATCACTGGCTCCGGTGCGCGCTCAAGATTCCAATCGGCGTATGCAACCATGATCGCTGACTTTTTCTTACTCGATTTTTCTTCTCCCCTGCCAATTTCTGAAACCTGCCGCAACGGAATTTCGCATCGCCCGAGGAGCGCGGACATTCCGATAAATCGATCTCGATTGATTTCTTTCGCCTGCAAATTCACGCGCGTTCCGTCATGGAGCACAAACCGATGCGTCACCTCAAAAGGCTCGGCTGGCGCAACTTTTTTAGCTACTACCTTTTCTTTCTTTTCAGATTTTGCTTCTTCCTCATCTTCTTTCGGCGGAGGTGGCTTCAGCCAGACAATCGTTGATACCCGTTCGCGCGGGAAATTAAACGTCTCAAGTTTTGACGAAAACCGAACATTCTCGCCGCTTGCAGCAATCAATCGGCCGCGAAGTAAATCGCCATTCGGTGCGATCAAAACATGAGTCGCCGGATTGTCGCGACGAAAGCGTGGAATCCGCAGAATCGCCTTCTTCGCATCCGGGTCAATCACCCGGGTCGGCAGATAACCGGAAGTCCGCTGCACTTCAAAATTCGTAAACGTAATTTCCATCGTATTCCGATTGAACCCCTGCCAGCCGCCGCCTTCTTCAATCAACAACCCATTTCCGGACTGCTTGGAATTATCCAGCGGGATCGTGAGACGACGCGCGTCATTGACGAATACCTGCAACCGATTCCCCTGATGAGTCACCTTAATTTTCGCCTTCCCGTTGGTGATGGGGATTTGCTCATTGGAGAAATTGAACTGCCCTCCCCGCTTGGTTTCTCCGATATACAGGCGGCTCGACTGGGCCGCAAAAACGATATCGGTCGACGGGCTATTTTTCTCAAAATCGCTCAAGAAAAGCCGCAGCGTAAATGCTCCGACGTAGGGCTGCTTCCACGACGCATCGAATTCAACTTCATCACCGGCTAATAACGATCGATGCCCGAATCCACCTTTTTTCAAAATCACCGAGTCCTTCTTCAATTTCACAGAGTCTTCCTTCAAAACTTCGTCCGGAAACACTTCCCAACCGGCATCTCCAAATCCTTTCAGCTCCGCTGCCGTGGCCACAATATCAATGGCCCGCACATCCTTGGGATCCAGTTTAACAATCCCCGTGTATTCGCTTTGAAAATTGATCGTCTTGGCATCAATCGAAATCAGCTTTCCGCTCAGCACCTCATCGTTTTCTAAATACACATAGCCGTGACCAAGCATCTTGACTTCTCCCTTCGGCGCGGCTCGCACAATCTTGCTGACTACTCCCGGTTTCAACGCGCTGGCATTTTCAGAACCCGCCGGACGCCACATGACAAGTGCTTCAGCCCCTGCATCGTTTTTGCCTGGAGAAATACGCCCCTTCAGAACGGTTTTGTCGATGACCAATTCATCCGTGGCAACGCCCTCAATCGGTTCGTCTCCAAAAAATGCGATCTTCCGGGTCGATCCCAGATTCGCCACAATCGGCTCAGTTGTCCAAACGGGCTGCACTGAAACCGTCGTGCCATTCAATCCCGTAAGCTTTCCCGAAAGCACTGTTCCATCCAACCATGCCACGTAAATATCGCGCTCCTTAGGATTCTCCGGCAAATTCGGGTTTCGCGGATTCAGATCAAAAATAATGTGATCAATGTCTCCGATCGCCTCCGATTTCCCTTTCGTTGTGGTCAGCTTGCCACCAGCGACAGATTTCACAGGATCGTAAATCGCCCCACCATCGGCCAACTCCACTCGTGTTTTTTGAGCACTGATTTCGGGCGGCAAAACACCGTTCCATTTGCGAATCCGAAAGTCACCGAAGTAGAGATCCGTCGTTTTGTTCAACAGCGAAAACCCCTCTTCTTTTACATTTCCAGTCCGGTTCGAAGTCCGCCGACGGCTTGATGCCTTGGCACTTCCCTCTTTCGAAACCCCTTTCACATTCTCAAGTTTTGCCAGCTGCTTGCCATCGGCGTCATGAACGGAAACCAACCCGCTTTTTTTGTCCCAAAACATTTTGAGTCTTACATTTTTCGTTCCGGAAGAAATCTCCATGAGTGGTTCGAAGTCATTTCCATAACTCAGCACCAAGGTGTCATCCCACGTTTCAATCGAAGGCCCCATCGCAGGATCCAGATAAAATCCGGCCGTAAACTCCAATGGATTGACCAGAGATTGAAGATTGAACTCCGCTTCCAGTTTTTCGGGATGCTTGAAGCTTCTGAACAAATCGCCATGCCACCGCTTTGTTCCGAGACGGCCTTCCGGTGTCGGAACCCAGTCGCCAATTTTGCGTTCCCTACCGACTGATTTCCAATCCCGCTGACTATGTGGCCCGGCCAAAATCAGATTCGGAGAATTCATTCGCTCAAGTGATGCTACTTTCTCGCGCGGGATTTTCAATTCCTCCCCGCCTTGAAGCCGCCCACTTTTTAAAACAACATCCCCACTCGAAATCGAAATCAAATCTCCAGTGATGACATCACCCGACTTCATCGTGACCCGAAATGCTTCCGTCTCACCTTCAAGTTTCTTATCAGACCCAAATCGCACCATCTGAAGCTGCCCGATCTTGATATCGAAAGGCTCTGTGAAAAACTCCGACTGCCAACGAATCACATCTCCCCGCTCACTTGGCAACATCGTCCCCTTTAGCGAATCGCCATTTTTCCAAAACAGCCATGCATCGTCATCTTCAGCTTGGGCAACACCCGAGACTAACATTGCCAAACTAACCAACGGAGTCAGTTTACCGAGCAGACTTTGTTGACTCGTGGAAACCTGTTTTTTGAAAATCACCATGCCTTAAAATCGTTCGTAAACCGGCAGGAACCGGTAGTTCAATGCCATCGCCAGCAAACTCATTGCCGTGCCGTATCCCTGACCGTAGCTCCCCTGAAAACTCCCGTCAGCCGCCTGTTCAGCCGCGAGTTTTCTCGCCGTTAATTGATTCCACTTCTGCCACGAGTCGTAGTCGCCCTGGAAAAGCGCCTGCGCCATGTAGTAGATAAAATAGTGTTTGTGACCACTTTCACTGTGCTCCAGTTGCTTCGAAATGTGTCCAATCGTCGCTTTGTATTCATCCCAATCCCGCTTCTGCCCCACCGCGTATACCAGCGTCGCAACGGCTGAGCGATTCATGCTTTCGCCCATGCCACCAAAGCCCCCTGAGTAATTCACAAAACCACTCGTTCCCGTGCTGCGCCGCATGTATTCCAGTGCTTTATCGATCGCTTCATCCGGAACCTCAATCCCTGCGTTTCGACACGCGAGTAATCCCATCAACACCGAACCAGTGACCGATGTGTCGGCATCAGTCGACTCCGGCGAATAACGCCAGCCTCCCCAGCGATTATTTTTCTGAGAGGTCACCGCACAGCGAACCGCTAAATCGAGGGCCTTCGCGATCGGCCGCGTCTTGCCTTTTTCAGCACCCGTCCACAGTGTCGATTCATCAATCGCTCCGTAGACTTCAGCCAGCGCCAGCATGGCAAACCCGTGATGGTACATGCTACTTTCAAAATACCCCGTCTTAGAATCCTGCCCCAGAATCAGCGCGCGGACTGACCGGCCAACCGTTGAGCGATAACGGCCAAAATTAGGGTCCTCGCCACTCGCCAGAAAAGCCATCAAACAAAGCCCGGTAATTCCGTGCTCTCCGCGACCGTTCCACGTTCCTGTGTCGGCCTGACTTTTCACCAAATAACCCAGACCTCGCTCATAGATCGAATCGACCTCCGGAGGAATTTCTCCACCAAAACGGATTGCCCCGCCTTCAACCGGCGCCTGTGCAAAAAGCCCCCCGGAACAAACCAGACAAGCCGCACTAAAAATTAAGTTTCGCATCATTCTAAAAAGTAGTTCAACAGCCAATCATTCAATCGATCATGATCTGCATTCCATTGATTTGGACATTGCCACCCCAAAATCCGTTCTGACCTTGTTTGGGTTGTTTGATCAAATCATCCCAGCGAGCGAGTTGAGCTTCGGATAAAAATCCGGCCAACTTCTCCCGATCCAGCTTCTGAAGATTCGGGGCACCCTTTGGAGAATTAACCACCCCGTTTCCGACTCGGATCACCCCACCAGCGGCACGGATCTGCTGGCGAATAATAACCCGGCCGTTTCCCTGAATCGCCACAGGATTGGGATTAACCTTAACTTTCCCATCGCTTTTTTTTCCAGGTTCAAAACCATCAAGCAATTCAAAAAGTCGCTGCCTTTGATCATTGGTAAGCCGCAACGTGTTGTCAGCCGTTTGCACCATCTGCGCAACTTGAAGGGAACGATTAAACTCTGTGCGTTGCGCTTTCGTGACCTCCCACGATTTTTTCTGATCGTCCGTCAGCGTTTTATCAATCGTGGCCACCCACAGCGGATTCGTCTCCGCAGTCCCCGGTTGCAACTGCCGCCCCCACTGCGCGATAATTTGGTCAAAATTCACTTTCGGCTCTTTGCCATCATCATCCTTGTCGCCCTTGTTTTTCGCCTTCTGCGCCCGGATTTGATTGGCTGCCATTGCCTCCAACTGCTGAATCAATCCATCCTGCCTTTCCAAATTCGCAATCCATTCTTCGATCGCTTTTTCGGCAGCCCCTTTGGCGCCGACTTTCAACTTAGTCTCCTGCACCATGTTCAAGTTGCTAGAGCGAGCAATCTCCGAAATGACCACCCCAAGATGACGAATGACGCCATCCCGATTCGTCTCGCGGACAGATTCCAGAACTTCTTCCCAGCGTTTCTTCTCGTCTTTTTTCCGAGCTTCTTCCTTGGCCTTTTCAGCTGCTTCCTCTGCACCGTCCTGAGCAAAGCCACTCGAAATTGCTAATAGCAACACCGGAAGTAAAAGTCTATGAAAAATGTTCATTCCAAAAATTGTCATCCCTTAAAACTTCGGCAGTGGTGAGAAAAAACGGGCGCCGCCACCGTCGATGTTCCCGACTTCAATTTCACCCTTCTCTTTCTCCTCGGCTTTTCCGCCTTTTTTGTTTTTCCCTTGTTTCTCAGCCTTCTTTTCCGCGGCGTGTTTTTCCTTTTTTTCTTTTCTCCGCTGATCCCAAAAGTGATCAAAATCTGCCGTGGAGCCTTCCCAGCGATCGTATTGCTTCTCTGTCAGCACCGATTTAATTTCATCCAAATCCGCCCCGCCAAGAAGCGACATCAGCATGCGCTTTTCGAAATAATCGCCCCAGTACTTACGAATTTGATCCAGATATTCGGTAGTCGCTCCTTCCGCCAGAGGGGTCAATTTAGCGTGTTGTTGCGGAGTTAACCTCAGGTGTTCATCCAGTGTCGCCATCACGACCATTGCGAATGCTTTTTCTGAATAGCGCTTCCGCTCATCGACCACTTCCTTGTAATCATTCACCTGTTTGTCAGAAAGCACTTTTGCCAACGACTCCTTCCACAAATCCTCATCCTCCCCTTTCTTTTCAGCATCCCGGCCGCCGAAACTAACGTTTCCAATTGAAGCCAGCATTTGATCCGCATTGTCTTTCGTCGCCCCTTTCATCCGCCCTTGAACGTATCGATCAGCCTGATCATACCAGCTTTGCATCGAACGCTCAGTCGCTCCTTTTGCAGCCACTTCGAGCCGCTTCGTCGCCGCCTCATCGAGCCCACTCAGGCGCGCGATATCTTCAATCACGACGCCCATGAAAGACGAGCGCTTTTGGCGTTCTCCGTCAGACATCTTATCAAGCAGCTTCGAAATTTTTAGCTGAACATCTTCATCCTTATGCTTCAGCGGCTCGTTTTTCTCCCCGTCTTCCTTTTTTTCTTTCTTCGCAGCAACGAAACCGCCACCCACTTGGATTTCATCCATAACAATGCCACCGCCAGCTTCCATCATTTCCTCTGCAATGGCTTGAATCGCCTCCAAAGGATTTGCCGGAGTATCCGGGATTTCCTTCGCATCAGGATCCCCTTTCAAATCATTCATCAAAAACGGATCTGGCTCTTCCCCCGTCTCCTTAGCCTTTTTTAAAGCCTCCTTTTTTGCTGCATCTTTCTTTGCTTCAACCTTTTTAGGATCAGCCTTTACGGGCGAGTTGGTTGCAAAAGGATCCGGCTCGTCCTGCGAGAATCCGGACGCACTGATTCCTAACAACCCCACTAAAAGACCACAAGCCGCTAGACGGCCAAATCGAACCAACAGGGAGACAAGCTGGCTCGCCAGCGGTCCGAGAAACGCCGGGAACCGGCTCGGCAGGACAGCCCTTTCTAAAAAGGTTGGTTCATCGAACGAACCCTGTTGATTCGTGGGAATCATTTTGATCCTCCTTCGAGTTTGTTGAAATACTTATCCAGTCCCATCCGGAATTCTTCTGGAAAATCACGTCCGGCACGACCGGTCGACTGACCGATATCACGCTGAGAAGGCTGAACTTCTTCTGCCGCTCCCGAACCGATGTCAGCCAGCGCCGCTGCCGAAGTTGAACCCTGGCCACCTCCGCCCGGGCTGCTGCCACCTCCGCCGCCGCCATTCGGATTCTGGCGTTTTGCCTGAAGCAAAAGCTCGATCGCTTCAGTCTCTGCCCCGATCGCTTCCGGTCCCGTATCTGGACGAGAAAGAATTCCACGAGCCGCGCGCATCACGTCAGAAACCGCTGACAAAAGCTGAATCTCTTTACCAAATTTCTCGCCACCTTCAGGAAGTTCGAGAATATCGGAAATGATCTCGTCGGTTTTTTCGCGAAGATCGGACTGCGTCAATTCAAGTGGCGCGACCTTGTCCTCATATTCATCAGGCTGAAGCGCGGGACGAATTCCCTCCATCTCTCGCGTCTCATCACGAAGCTTCATTTCGCCGTGTAAAACCTGCATGACCTTTAATACGATTTCTGGCGACAAACTGTCGCCTGATCCGTCGCCTTGTCATGTCTTACCCTTGGCTGCCGAAACAAGCTCCTCAGCCCATCGGTCCAACGAATCCGCCCAGAATTCCGCAGCAACAATCGAGCGGCCGTTCAAGTTCACTTTCACCGTCGCGCCGATGTCTTTCAGCTCCGTCACGATTTCCGTGTCGCGCATCCCATCGAGAATCTTTTTGTAACGCACATCCTGCTTTCGCTGAAAATACGCCGCCAAATCAGTCTGAATTATGTAAACGTTTTTGCTCTCCGCTTCCTCACGCTCGGACACGTTCTCACCGGTTTCGCGTAAGTCTTGTGCAATGCGATCTTTCGACATTCCGAATCCACCGTTCAAGGTCGTGTTCAAATCCGTGGCAATTTCCATCTGCTCACGCGATGCCGCTTTCAATCGTTTCACAAACGTGCTCGCCTCCAAACTCGCCAACAATTCCTGCAACTCATCTGCGACCTTGGCAAACTCGGCCAACAGCCCTTCCTGTTCAGTGATCGCTTCATCCATTTTTTCCTGAGCTGGTGATTCAGCCTCGCCAGCCTCCTCATCCTTCTTCTTGCTGGCAACGCCTTGCAACACCGTTTGTGGCAATGTGAGCTTGCCTTTGCTCGGCTTTTTCTTGGGATCTTCCGGCGCATTTGGATCCGGCTTCACCTCTGGCATAAATCCTTTTTCGTTTTCGGCAATTGTCGGCACTGCCGGAATTTTTTCTTTCGAAGGCTCTTCCTCGGCCGCTTTTTTCGGCTTACCGCCCTCACCCGCTTTTCCAACCATCGGTCCGCTTTTGTTCGATGATTTTGACTTCGAAGGCTCGCCTGGTTTTTCACCTGGCTTGCCGGGTTTACCCGAACTCGCCTGACCTTCCGGCGGCTTCTCGCCCTTACCATTTTGAGCCTGCTGCGATGCCTCCCCCGGCTTTCCTGGCTTGCCCCCTTCTTTACCTGCAGCGTTGGCAGTTTGTTTCAACAATTCAGAAACCGAAGGCATCCGATTTTTTGAAATATCATCCAATGACTCTAACATCTTCGCCCACGTTCCAAGACGCTGAGCATCAAACTCTTTGTTCTTCGTTGCCTGCTTCACGAGTTCAGTTCCGGAACCTGTCAGCGATTCCAAACGACGCCCGTTGCTTGCTTCGGCGTTGGCTTGCTTTTCGACCTTCCGCCGATTTTCCGGCCGATCCAATTCACCGGCATCCATCTTGCGCAGTTCCTTATTGGTCGAATAAAGCTGCTGTTCTTTTTCGTAAACTTCCCGCGCATTGCTGAACCATTTTCCAAATTCATCCGTGAGCCATTTTGCATGGTCATCCGGATTCATCACATGAATCACAAACGCTGGCGAATAAGAACGCGCTCGCTCTGGCTTGTAATCTTCAGCAAACGCACGCACCTGCAACGTCTGCGGCTTCACGCCCTCGCGCTTCGCTGAAAACGTCCCTTGAACGGCAACATCACGCTTCTGAGGATCACCTGCCGAAACCAATTTATCGCCCGAAGACGGATCCGGATTATGAATCGCGTCCTTCAAACCAACCCACTCAAGGCCGACTTTTTTTACGCCAAAATCATCACCCGCTGAGATATCAAAATTCACCACTTCGTCTTCCAACACGACTTGCTCCCGCGTCAGTTTTTTCGCAAACACATCCGGTGCCGTATCATCAACCGCATTGATCCGCAGCTTGAGCGGCTCCTTCGGCGTCAGCCCATGAATATCTTCCCAATCCAACAACCGCGTCTGCGACTCAGTCACTTCTGCAGCGATCGTTTGAAACCAATTCTTTTCTGCCATCGTGCGACTTCCGTCTACTTCGACCCGTTTCAGATCGCGATTCGCCGTTCCTTTGATCGTTGCCTTGCCGCCTTTAACAACTGACACCGAACCACCGCGAACTTCGATCTCCGGATCGTGATCGTAGCGCAAATAATCCGGCAATTGAATGATCGCCAACAACCCTTCCAACTCAGGGCGCGTCATTGGCAGAACTTCGATATCTTCCCGCACATCACCAATCCGCACTTTCATCGCACCGTCCTCTTTCAGCGGAGGCGAATTGAACTCAAATTTTCCTTCAACGTTCGACGCCTCAAGCGGAAGCTCGCCGCCCGGCACATGCAGCTTACCCGTTTCAGGATTCCACTCCGTGTCGTTTTTCATCTGCGCCGCGACATCAAATGGCTCCGCGTATGGCACGACCATTTTGTCAGGAAGCTCCTGAACCTTCGCAAACGTGTAACGATCCGTATCTTTCCACGGCATCATCCAACGACTCAGCGCATTGCGCGCCGCATCCGATACGAAAAAAACTGTCAGCATCGCCACGCCCAGCGCCGCGAAGGCACCCACCATCCACGCCCGATGATGATTATCCGGCACCGCATTTGAAAAATCCTGATCCCGCACTTTTTCATCCACCTGCGCCATCGCCGCCCGAACCAGCGTTTTCGAATGCGCCGTTTCATCACCGCGCTTCGCCAGTTCCACGATACCGAGCAACTGATCTCCCAGCCGGGGAAACTTCAGTTTCAAAAGCTTCGAAACCGATTCCAGCGAACGCTGTTTCCAAACCCACTTGTGCCAACGCAACGGAAGCCCCAGCCCCAGAACAGCCGCACCCGCGATCAAAATCAGCGCTCTCAACCAGCCAGGCGTATCAAAAGCACGATCTAGACCGAAAACTACGAGATACGAAATCGCCAATCCAACAATCGCCGCCAGCGCTCCTTCAGCAATTTTCACCGCCCATAATCGGCTCCGAAATTCTTCGAGTTTCGCTTGCAGGCCCTCAGGCAAATGCATCTCAGCGGGGTTCGGTTGCGGCTCGTTTTTCATAACAGGGATACTAAGTTCGACGCGGTTTACGCTCCAACAGGGTTCATTCATCAAACCAACCCTGTTCAATCGTTGATTAACCTACCATTTTGAACGGATTAATGCTCCATTCTTTTAGTAAAAAATTTGTCAGTAATTCTTGGAAGTAGAACGCTGTAGAGCGACGCAATTTTTCAAAAATGTTTACTTAATTGGCTCGCAATGACGTTGCTAATTCACACAGCCCCAATCACTTTCCGGCCAATCCAAAAAATTGCCATCATCACCAAAATAAAGGTCGCCCAGCCCCAGTGAGCCCAAAGTTGGAATCGCTTCTCGCGCAGTTCAGGCTCAGGCATTTCGGCAATCGCTACGACGATCGCGGCTGGATCAGCAGTGGCAGAAATCATCTTGCCCTTAGTGACGCGAACAATTTCTTCGAGGACATTAATCCGCGCGGGCTGGCCGAGTTTTTCGCGCATGGCCCCTTGAACTGAAATTGTGGTTTCAAGCGTGCCGCCGTTCTCCGCACAAGTCATCAGCATCTGATACTCACCCGGTTCGGTCGGGGCAAAGGTGCCTGAAAACAGGCCCCACATTTCTTCGCCGCCGGGCTGAAGCCGAATCGATTCTGTTTTTCCAGAAGGGGCGGTCGCCTGAACAATCACCGTGGCCTGCTGCAACGGTTCACCGCCAATACTCATCACGTTGGCGTTTAGCGTCAGTACTTCGCCAGTTCGCGGGCGATCTGGAGAATAGAAAAGTCGCATCGTTTCGCCCTGAGCCATGTTTCGCTGATACGCCATCCAGCGAGCGACCTGCCCCCAAAAACGATAGTGATACCGATCCTCAACGCCTTTCCGCCAACGCCACGCGCCGTCAGTTCCCATGAACAAAATTTTGCCCGTTCCAAAGGTCTTCGTCACGATCAGTGGAATACGGCCATACCGATTTGATTCCGAACTGTGCGTCGCCAAAACCTCGGTTCCCGCCTTGGCTCGCTCAACTCCGGCAAACCACTGAAAGCCCGGCAGCGAGGCCCAGACATTCGCGTTCTTATCATCAGAATCTTCCAATTTAGTCAAGAGCGAGCGCTCACCGAGATCGGTCAAATCAAACTGGCCCGGCGCGGGAGATCCCCATCCGCGCGGCTGAGCCTGATCATAGACCACTGGCAACAAATCGCTCAATTCCGAATTCAGCAGCGTGTTTTGATTTCCCTGAAAGCCGGGCAAAAACACCAAGCCACTCGCTTGGTTCGCCACCTGCTTCCGAATCGCATCGATATTGTCCTCCGTGAGTTGATCCGGCACCAAACCGACATCGCCAAGAAAAATCACATCGTATTTCGTTAACGTTTCCGGCCCGGGAAACTCTTTCAAATAGCCTTTTCCGCCGCCGACTTTATCCAGCCCTGGATGAAACAGCAGGCAGTTCACCTCCACACCCGGATCCCGCTCGAGCGCGTTTCTCAAATACCGATATTCCCAGCGCGGCGTGGATTCGATCACCAGCACACGAAGCTCTTCTTTCCTAATTGCCAACGGTGCGGTCAGTATATTGTTATCCGGAAACCGCTCCAAATCTGATGGCGGAACATCCAGCGTCAATTCGACTTCCCCTTCTTTCAGCGGCCGCCAGGTGAAGGTATCCTGCACCCGACCCATCGCAGGAATTGTGACCACCTTCGTGACCGATTCCCCGTCGGACGTCTTCATTTCAACCGTCACGGTGTAATCCTGCGGCAGCGAACTTTCCAACGCGAACGGAATTCGCACCGGCTTACCACCGATTCCAAAAGCCGGCACATCAAAACCAGCGATCGTCACATCCGGAAGCCGCGTTTCACTACCTGCCGAAACCGCAAACACCGGCGTTTCCCGCATCCGCATTTGCGTCGCGGCCCGCTCCGGCGGCTCACCCGTGTTCCAATCACCATCGGTTGCCAACACCACGCCGCGCAGATTTCCATTTTCTTCCAAAACACGCGCCAAAGCCGCGTTCAAATCCGTCCCCGATTCCGGAGGCTGCATCCCTGAAGAAAACGGCTCGATCACAATATCCATCCGATCCTCCAACGATTTCCACATCTTCGCATCCGCCAACGGCATGATCACTTCCAAACGCGTTTTTGGTGCCTCCGTCGGTTTATCCGGGTTCAGCACATCCGCCGTTTCCATCGACTTCGACGCGTCATACAACACCGCCAAAACCGGTTTCGTATCCGGCTTAAATTGCTCCAACCACTCCGGCTGATTGAGCGAGAACGCAATCAGCGCCACGATCAAAATTCGCAACAACTCGAGCAATCCAAATCCCTTCGCAAAATGCGCCCGCCGCCATGACAGAAACGAAATCACACATGTCACCAACACCGCCAGCACGCCAAAAACGACGATAGCCGGTGGCGAGAGAAAAGTGAGTTTGCCTGTGGATTCAGCGAGCATTAGTGAGATTAAAAAGGAGTCGGATATTGGTGTTTTGTTTTAGAGAACTTTCGTTTTCACGATCGAATAGGGTACGTTCAACGAACCAACAGGGTACGTTCGTGAAGCCGTTTCGATCCGATAGGGTATGTTCGATGAACAGACCCTGTTGGTTCGTAACAGAGACATCTTGCTCTGCCGTTTCCCGGACAGCTTCAGACCGCTGGCAAGCCAGCTTTTGTCTCTGTTGTTTCGTGAAAAAGGAGCGGGAGAAAAAGCCATCATGCTTTCGCCTCCTTCTTTTTCGGGACGACTTTCTTCTCGGTTTTTGCCGGAAAGCAAAGCGCCGCTTCGATAATCAGCGCGAGTGCCATCGTGATCAAAAAGGCGCGCCAAATCTCGCTGGCCAAACTTGAACTGTCGCCGACTTCGTCTTTAATCTCGCGATAGTTCAAACCGGAGAACAAATTCTCGATTTCGCTGGAGTCGATTTTTCGAATGCTGTCTTCGTCCAAGCTGCGGTTCACCGCGACAAGCTGTTTGCGAGGCTGATTTTCAAATGCTCCCGCGAGCAATCCTTTTGTCAGCGATGTCTCATCCGGATTCGAAGTTTCACTGATTTCAAAAGCTTTCCAGCCGGTTTCGTCACCCGCAAAAAGCCCGCCTTCAGCACTGCGCTGCTGGGCTTTAGCGAGCGCTTTTGCCCCCTGATCCAATGCCCGGTGCAACATCACAAAAAACACAACACCTTCGCGGGCAAGGCTCGAATAGCTCGGCGATGGCAACGTTCCGCAAAAGTAGATTGCACCGCGTGTGTCAGTCGGAACCCGTGTCATGATTGGCTCACCCGGCTCAGTTTTCAAAAGCGGCTGACCTTCTTCGCCGACAAATTTTCGCACGCGAAACATGTTCAGCTTCCCAACCGGCAGCGCATCGCCGTTTTGAGTATTGGCTAACAAATCAGATTCGGTTCGCCACCAACCCACCGGAATTGCATCAGTTGACTCGGGAACCCACTCGCCCCAATTTCCACCCATGAAACCACTCGCGCTTGGGCTCGCGTCGGTTGGTAGAAAAATCACGGTTTTGCCCGATTCGACAAATTGCTTCAACTGCACGCCGTCGGGAGTTCCTGGTTCTGGAATCGCGGTGTGCCAGAGAAGAAGAGCCGTTTCAGTCCACGGAATTTCGGCGATTCGTGAGGGATTGATCACTTCCGCCACGTAATTTCGACCGGGATCAATTTGCGAAGAAACGGCTGCTCGAATCGGCTCGATGACTTGGGCTTCATCAGAAACGATGACCGTTTTCTGAGACGGCGCTTCATCGAAAACGAAGTAAAACGAATTGTCGCGCGGGTTTGAATCAGCGGGGACGGAGATTTTTCCCCACCCGCGTTCGGTTGTCGCGCCAATAGGAATTGTGTGGCCTTGCATCGCCAAATCGAGACCTTCGATCTTCACAGTACCGGCAGTTCGCACGCCATTGATGACATATTCGATCGGCACATCAATCGGTTTTGGCTCGGCCCCGACGGGCATGTGGCGGCGCAGATAAATATCCATCTGCAGCTGAGCCTGATCGCCAATTTTCCGACGCTTCACGTTTTCGACGGTCACCGCGATATTATCCGGCGCGACATCGGGGTAATTCAAAAGATAAAACCGAACCCCTTCGAGCGATGCAAACGCGGCGCGAAGGGAATCCCACCGACCACTCGCCGGGCCCCAATCCTGAGTTCGTAAATCTGAAGCGAGCCATACATCCGTCCGGCCAGAGCCATTCACCGTGATGTAATCCAGCGCAGTCTGCATCATCCCCGCCACATCAGCAGTCGCATCCGTCGGCCACGTTGCTGGCAGGTCGTTCAAGTTATCCGCTTCCGCAATTTCGATCGGCCGGTTCTCGACACTTTCGATCAAAACAACCCGAGTTCGTTTGCCGACTTTTTCGATGAGATCCGAGATTTTCTTCAACGAAGTGGACCGTTTCGATTCACCCGTCAGTAAATTCTGCTGCTCCATCGAAGCGGATCGATCCAATAAAACCAGCACCGTATCCGGCGCGCCGCCTGCCGTCAGGGCAACCCATCCCGAAGCCAACGGCCGCGAGATTGCAAAAATCAATGCCAGCAATGCCAGCACTCGCATTGCCAAAATCAGAATTTGACGAAGCCGCGCCATTCCCTTCGTCATCCGTTTTGCATCGAGCAAAAACATCATTGCCCCCCATTTTACCGTGCGATGACGATGCTGGTTGATCAAATGAATGATCACCGGCAAAATCGCGAGCGGGATGGCCCAGAGTAGGAATGGAGCGAGGAAAGACACTTTTTGGAGTGATTAGTGGATGGTGATTAGTTTTTAGACTTGGCTAGTTTTGGATGACAACTAAGAGGAACGACAATGTCTCTTCTAATGCCGTCAGAAATCAGAATGTATGAAGAATTCACCCACTTTTTATAAATTATGAAATCAACTACCAGTGCGTCTCTGTCTTTCGTTGGCTTCGCAAGATTCATGTAGTTGAGACTGTTCTGAGATCCAATCGTGTGCTTTTTGATATCTACACTTTCGGCATAAGAACGGAAAGTCATCCGAACCGAAGGCCCTTTTGATTTTTTCCAGACAGCAGTTGCCGAGTAATGATCACCTTCATCGACGGCCGTAATCTTAACCCTTTCGTTTTTTTCAGGATCGATCCAAATCACTGCGGGTGCGCCCTGAGCCGATGCTCCAGCGATGAACCCCGCTATTGCAAGAATCTGAAAACCGAAAACTGAAAACTGAAAACTTTTTCCCATCACTTTTTCGTCTTCGGAGTTCTCCCGAGTAAAAACCGAGCCAGCGTGTTGTCGTAAGCGTCACTCAACTTCGTCCGGTGATAATCGATTCCGGTGTCACGGACGAGGGTATCGACCTGGCCGAGGTAGTTTTGAACGGCTTTTCGATACTGATTTGCGATCAGTGTTGGGTCAGCCAGAATTGGCGAGCCACCTTCCAAATCCATGAATCGAGTCGGGCGATCAAAATCAAAATCGATCTCGTTTTGGTCGAGAAGGTGAAAAAGCGTCACATCGTGTTTTCGAAATCGAAGGTGCTGAAAACCTTCGCGCAGCGATTCCGGATCAGTGAACATATCGGAAATGATGACCACGAGCGCGCGTTGCGAAATTTGCTCGGCAGCATCGTGAAGCGCAGTCGCGAGACCAGTTTCGCCGACGGCTTGCATCTCCGCTATTTTATCGAGAACCACGCCAAGATGAAGCGCTCCTCGTTTCGCTGGAATCTCGCTTTTGAATTCGGTGCCTGCGCATGAAAGACTAACGGCATCGCCCTGATGCGCCGCCAAATATGCCAGCGTGCCGGCCAATTTCCGGGCGTAATCGAGTTTTGTGTTCGTTTCGCTTCCATCCGCCCCGAAATTCATCGAGCCTGACGTATCAACGATGAGGCAAAGCCGGAGGTTGGTATCCGCTTCAAATTCCTTGATGTAATAGCGATCGGATCGCCCCCAGGCTCGCCAATCGAGACGGCGAATATCATCACCGGGGACATATTTTCGATACTCCGCGAACTCCAACGACGAACCACGAATCGGCGAACGGTGTCGACCGGAGACAGCTCCCAGCATGGGATGCCGTGCGTGCATCGGAAGGCCCATGAGTCGTCCGACGACTTTGGGATCGATGAAATCGCGTTTGGAGTTTGGTTCGGACATGAAGATAGATTTTTCTATAAAACGATCGAACAGGGTCTGTTCATCGATCGAACCCTATTGAAACGAATTGGATCAAAAAACGCGTGAAATTACCCCTGAGCATTCAATCCATCGATCAGACGGGAAACGACGTCTGAACTGGCGATCCCCTCGGACTCAGCGGTGAAAGTCGTGATGACACGGTGCCGCAGAACCGGCTCGGCCACGGCGGCCAAATCTTCTTCGCGGACCATGTAACTGCCATGCAGTGCGGCGCGAGCGCGGGCTCCGAGAATGAGATATTGAACGGCACGAGGACCTGCTCCCCAGCCAACGAGCGGCTCCATCCAATCGGGTGATTCTTCGGTGCCTGGGCGGGTCTGGCGAACGAGATCAACTGCGTAATGATAAATATGATCCGGCACCGGCATGCGGCGAACAAGCTCTTGATAAAAAATAACCTGCTCACCGGAAAGGATATGATTCAGCTCGGGAATTTTCGCGCCGGTCGTGGTCCGAGCGATTTGAATTTCCTCATCACGAGTCGGATAATCAACGCCGATCATAAACATGAAACGGTCAAGCTGGGCTTCGGGAAGCGGGTAGGTTCCCTCCTGCTCGATTGGGTTTTGCGTCGCCAATACGAAGAACGGCTGCTCCAATTCGTGGCTGTGGCCGGCAATTGTCACGCGGTGCTCCTGCATCGCCTCAAGCATAGCTGCCTGAGTTTTTGAAGGCGCCCGGTTGACCTCATCGGCCAGCACGATGTTTGCAAAAACAGGGCCTTTTTGAAATTCAAATTTCCGCTTTCCGTCTTCGCCTTCCTGCAGAATTTCCGTTCCGGTAATATCCATCGGCATCAAGTCCGGTGTGAACTGAATGCGGCTGAACGAGAGCGACATCGTTTCGGCAAGTCGGGAAACGAGCAATGTTTTCGCCAACCCGGGAACACCCATCAGTAAGCCATGGCCGCGGGCGAAAAGACAGATTGCGAGTTGTTCGATGACCAATTCCTGACCGACAATGACTTTTGCAAGTTCGGTTCGGAGCTGATCGTAGGCGCCGCGAAGCTGATCGATAGCGGCGACGTCGTCGGATTGGAGTGCGGCCTGAGGGACTTGTTCTGCTGACATATGATAAAGTTACGTTCCAAATTCGCCATTCTTAGCGCGAATCGAGGCTACTAGAACAGAAAACGCCGAATCTAACAATCCCGTAAATTGTAAAAAGGGTGTCAGCATCTTTAGCTCGATTTCGAACGAGAGGTGATTGCCATGAAAAATGCGACGATTCCGGAGAAAACGATGAATCCAAAAGTCGCGGTGGAGAGAAGTAAGAAACGACTCAGGAGTTGAGCTATTTCGCTCGGATCGATTCCACTGGAATCAATTCCAGATGTCATGCCTGCGATTGCTGAATTGCCTCGGCCTAGTTGGCTCAGGCAAATTCCAACAAGAAAGAGCCCGAGAAATACGACGCCCACTTTTTTAGCGGCTGATGTTTTTTGAATTAATCGTTCTCCACGCAAAACAAGTACCGAAGCGGCAACGAGGGAAAAAGCTGCAATTACTCCCGAAATGGTAGCTCCTTGCATTGCTGGGAATCCTTCTGTCAGAGCCCAACCCAACTCAGCGGGATCACCGCCGCTACTATTGGCCAGTGCTGAAAAAGCTTTGACGAGCCCGGTTGTTAGCCACCAATTGAGAAGACCGAAAATGACAATTCCCAGAGTCGCGATTGCTAAGAGTAGCTTTTCCAGGCCAGAAAACGTCTTTTTTCCGAGAAAAATCGAAGCCAGCGCCACAAAGCAGCCCGACGCAAAAAGTATCACACCTCCAGCAAAATACCGATTATCGCGATGAGCATTGGTGATATCGATCATTTCATCCTTTGCGGCCTCAACCATAACCGTTTCAGACATCCCCGGATCGAGAGTCGCATAAATTGGATAAACAACAGGACTGTTCGCCGCCGTATAATATTGCAGACAAAGAACGGCTCCGACAAGAGTTACGATGGAACCAATGAGCGGGAGCAATTTCATATTTTGCTGAAAGGTAATCAACTCGAAGAATAGATGTCGATGCTGAATTCAGTCCGTTTATCGGATGCGACGGCACCTTTAAAAAAATTCCTCATCTCATTCGAAGCCTCGTTTTTCAATTTTACATCGCCCCTCCCCTCGCTACCCGTATTGGTATGGGAAAAATTCGTCTGCTCTCCGATGCCCTCGCCAGTCAAGTCGCGGCCGGTGAGGTCGTGGAGCGCCCCGCTTCTGTGGTCAAGGAACTGGTCGAAAACTCGATCGATGCCGGAGCGAAAAATATCGAAATTCTGACCCAGCGCGGCGGCATTGCCCTGATCCGCGTTGTCGATGACGGGAGTGGCATGAATCGCGATGATGCCCTGATGTGTCTGGAAAGGCACGCCACTTCGAAGATTCGGACCAAGGAAGATCTCGCCGCGATTCACACGTTGGGCTTTCGCGGGGAAGCGATGCCGTCGATTGCGTCGGTCGCAAAATTTCGCCTGACGACTCGCGAACCGGAAGCGCTCAGCGGGACGGAAATCATCGTAAACGGCGGAAAAATGGTGTCGGTGAAAGATTGCGGTGAACCTCCGGGAACGCAGATCGAAGTGCGCTCGCTGTTTTTTAATATCCCCGCTCGCCGAAAATTTCTCCGCACGGAAAATACCGAATTTTCCCACCTTGAAACGACGGTAAGGACGCAGGCGATTGCTCATCCTGACATTCGGTTCACCTTGGTGCGCAATGACCGGATTTCCTTCCAGCTTCCCGCCACCAACGATCAGCGTGAACGCATCGCCGGTCTCGCCGGTCGCGATTTAGCCAGCCGGTTGTTGGAAATCAAAGAACAAACCCATCACGGCGTGACCGTGTGGGGTTACATCGGGCCTCCGGGGATGGGGCAGAGCGATCGCCGCAAGCAACAAATTTTCCTGAATGGACGCCCCGTCGAAGCCGCCATGCTTACCTACGCCTTGCGCGAGGGCTATCACACGGCCCTGATGAAAGGTCAGTTTCCTGTGACGTTTTTGTTCATGATGACGGATCCCGCTGCCGTTGACGTGAATGTTCATCCCGCGAAAAAAGAAGTCCGCTTTCACGATGGAAACGGAGTCCGTGACGCCGTGATCGCCGCCGTCCAAGACACCTTGCAAGGATCGATGAAACGCCCCGTTTCCGGCGTTGGCCTGACCGGAATGGACAAGCCCGAAGCCCAGGTTCCCACTGCGAAACAAGATGAATTGATCCCCGTTCAGGAACAGCAATCGATCCGCCATAATTGGGCCGGTTTTGCTCCCGTTCGGCAGGAAGGCGAACGCCACACCGCGCCTCCACGAACCGACGCTGGAGAGAAGGAGTCAGGAGTTGGAAGTCAGGAGTCGGAATCCGGGCCAAGCGAAACTGCGCCGGAATCTGGGAAATCATCGGAATCTATTCAATCGACCGGATCACCGGAATCGCCTATTTTAAAGGCGCAAAATGACGACGATCTTCCGCCGATGCGGGCTGCCGATTACCGGCTGATGGGCGTGATAGGGAAGCTCTACGTTTTGCTGGAGCACAAAGAAGGCCTTGTGCTGATGGATCAGCACGCGGCTCACGAACGGGTTTTGTTTGAAGAAATGCGACGTCGCATGGAAACCGGCGGGGTTCCTTCGCAGGGGCTGTTGGTTCCGCTGATGGTTGAGCTTGCGCCCAAAGATTACGATTTGGTTTCGCAGAATGTCGAGACGCTCACCAAACTGGGGATCGCGGCAGAACCTTTTGGTGGCAACACCCTGAAAATCGACAGCTTGCCGACCTTTCTAAAAAGCGACGATCCTGAATCATTTTTGCAGGATGTGATCGATGAAATTCGCAAAGATTCCGATCGCATGTCCAAAATGCGCCTCGGCGAAGACATGGTCGCCACGACCGTGTGTCGTCATGCCGTGAAAGCGAACGACCCGCTCCACGACGCCGAATTGGTCAAGTTGCTGGCAGATTTACTCGAATGCGAAATGGCCTACTGCTGCCCTCATGGTCGCCCGACGTTGATCCAGATTTCGTATGCGGAACTGGATAAGAAATTCGGGCGGAAGGTTTGAGTGTGGTTCCCGTTTATTTTTCGAGAGATTTCGGGTAAAATAGATCAATGATCGCTCTGGCTAATTTTTTAACGCCTCACCACATTGGTGATCAGGAATTTTATTTAAAATGCGATCTGATTTTAACGATTTTGAGTCGATTTAAGAAACGATTTTAGCAAAATTTTATCATGACCACTGAGGAGATTCAGCAATACGTCGACGCAGCTATCAGCTCAAATTTTGAAGGTTTCACCTCGGAATCGGGAGAGATGATGACAAGCACTGAAGGGGACGGTCGATTCATGGGAAAGGTAATTGCCACTCTGTATACCGGGCTTCCCGGAGAAAGGCAGCTATATCTGGCTATCGGTGAGACCGAGCTAAAAGCGCAGATCGTAAAATTCGGAAAAGCGGAGTGCCTGAAGCCCCAAAAAGACGACCTCGATGCAATACTTCTCAAGGAGCTGGGGATTGCAAAGGAAGAGTGAGCCCCCCTGGCAGATCGACATTCCGGTTCAGGGAAGTAGATCACTGATCAATCGGCTCGAAGGAAAATCGAAACAATATTTCCAAATTTCCGGTAAAAATGCGGAGGTAGTTTGAATATGAATCCCGAATCAGATTTCGTCCGACTGTGGACCTGTCATCAGGCGGAGGTGGAGCGCTATGTCTTTTCAATGATTCCCCGCCGTGTCGATGCAGCTGAGGTGTTGCAGAACGTCTCCGTTTTGCTTTGGAAAAAATGGGACAAATACGACCCTGAACGACCGTTTGTGCCGTGGGCGATCCGGTTCGCGTATTTGGAGATTTTAAAATGGCGGCAGAAGCTTGCGCGTGAAAAGCTGGTCTTTTCGGATTCGTTGCTTGAGCAATTGCACACGCGTCATGACGAGGAAATGCCACTGATGGAAGCGCGGCAAAATGCGCTGACGGGTTGTATGAAATTGTTGACCGATCAGCAGCGAAAATGGGTTGAACTTCGGTATGGACGTCATGGTGCGGTGAAACGGGAGGCAGAAGAATCGGGAATCAGCATGCATAAAATTTACTACGCTCTGGAAAAAATCCGCGACCAACTTCAGTTGTGTATCGAACACCGTTTGCAAAAGGAGGGCTGGAGCGATGCCTGAAGAACTCACACTCAATACCCTGCTGGCGAAACTGGTCGATGAAACGATTGAGGCTGATGAGCTGCTCCAGCTTGAAAATTTGCTCGATGGAATTCCCGACGCGCAGAGCCAGTATTTGCGCTATCTCGATTTGCACGCGGAGCTGATTCAGAGCGGCGGTGAAGTTCCCGTTTCAGAAAGTCAGACGACTCCGAAAAAATTGCGTTGGTTGCCTGCGGCGGCATTGACGGCTGCGGCGGGAATTGCAATTGCAGGCGTCGCATTCTTTTTCTCTGAATCAAAACCACAACCCGTCATCGAGATTGTTGACAGCGGCGGCTCGACGGAATGGGAAGGCTGGAATGGCGAAACGAATTCAAATCTGACGGCGGGCACTCCCCTTCCCGCCGGCACGATTGAGACATTTGCGGCGGAATCATGGATTGAATTGGCGTTTCCGGACGGCACTTCAGCATCGCTGACCGGCCCATCTGTTTTGACAATCGCGGTCGTCGATGGGCGAAAAGTGCTTCGATTAAAAAAGGGGAATCTCTCGGTCGATGCCGCGAAACAACCCAAGGACCGCGCCATGAAAATTCACACGCCTTCTGCAGAAGCGGAGGTCGTCGGGACGCGTTTTAATATCGCGACGAACGCGCTTTCCACCCAGCTGACAGTGAACGAAGGCAAAGTGCGAATGACGCGACTGGCTGATGGAAAAATCGAGGATGTGGTTGCCAATGAAGAACTGGTCGCGGCATTGGAAAAGGGAACGTCTTTTGCAGCGGCTCCGCGCCGGGTGGCAGTACATGCGTGGACGAGTAAAATTCCAAGGGATACCATTCAGGGGCAGCACGAAATTTCCGAGTCGGGTGTCGATGGAATTCGGGCCGAAGCTCACATTTGGAAAGGTGAACCAAATAATCCCCGCGATCCAATTTTACTCCACAGCGTCGTGTTCGATCCCTCGTCGCGAAAATCCCCGCCGCTGCAACTTGTTGCCGGAAGTCGAGTCATTATTCGTGGACGAATGGATCGTTCGCACCAAATTCATCCTGGTTTTGCGACGAAAAAAGAGCGCGGGGGTTTTGCCGGAAAATATGCGGTGAAGAACGGTTCGCCGATTAAAATCGATAAGGGCGGCCGTTTTGAAGCAGAATTTCCGCTTATCTCATTTGTCTCGACGAATCCGCGTTTTCCCAAATCACCCGTCGGGCAGGAAATGATGTATCTCTGGATCAATACCGTGAAATCAGATGCGGGATTGGTTGTCGAAAGCATCGAATTAAAGAAACCGAAGTAACATGGCCCGATTGTTACACCACGCGTTTGGGATTCTATTTTTCGCAGCCGGTGCGAACGCGGAAGATCCGTCTTCGAATCTTCCTTCGACCGTTGATGCCCATCATTTTTCAGCTTTGATGGATCACTCGCCCTTCACCAGAATCGTGGTCATCTCAGATTCGCTAATTCTAACGGGGATCGCGAAAGTCGGCGGCAAACCGATTGCCACGCTCATGGATACCGAAGTCGTCGAAACCATCGCGGTTTCGGAAATTCCAACAATACAGGGCTGGAAGCTGGTTGAGATTTCAGGAACGGAAGACATCGAAACTGCAGTGGCAGTCATCGCTATTCCCGGCGGAGACGTTATCAGAATTCGCTACAACAAAGAGCGAATGAAAACGGCAAGCCAACGAAGAAAATTTGCCGCACAAGCAAAGGCTCAACGCGCTGCCGCTCAGGCCCGGGCACAATCCGGAAACGCGGGAAATCACGGCGTTCCGCAAGAGCGAGTCACCATGTTGAAGAAAATTGACCAGAGGGAATTGCCTGAGGGCTACAATCCCGGCAGAGGTAAAAGCCGCGAGGAATCGCACACGCTTCACCAGTCCTACGTTGATCGCCGGCTCGGCGGGATGAGCGATCGGCAGAAGGGAATGGTCGGCCAAATGTGGAAGCAGAAAACAGCGGTCGAACCCAACATGCCGAATCGCGGCGCGTCATTTGTGCGGATCATGGAGCACGTCGCGGAAAATGAGAAACGATGACGAGTGTTTCGCAAAATGATTGAGATAGCACAGAACTCAGATTCACTTGCCCCCACGCGATGGGGTCGTCGGCTGGGCATAGGGCTTCTAGTTTTAAACGGCACCCTTTTCGCGAAAGAAGCGGAAACAAAAGCGATTCGCTTTCTTCCTCAATCCGTGACGGAACAGCATTTCGACGTGCTTAAGAAGCAATCGCCCTTCACCCGTTCGGTCAATCTCTCCGATACACTTGTCCTCAGCGGAATCGCAGAACTCAACGACGAGCCGGTCGCCACTCTCATTGACACAGCAGACGGCCAAACCTTTGCCATTTCTGAATCCCCAAACCATCTGGGCTGGAAGCTGATCGAGTTTGAAAGGCCTGACGATCTTGAAGTGGCCATTGCTTCCATTGCGATCGAAAATGGAGAGATCATCCGGGTTTATTACGACAAAGAACGTGTCGAAAAAGCGAGCCAGTTAGCGGCTCGTGGCGCCAGGGATCAAGCGCGAAAATTCGCCGGACGGATGATCGCGCGCGCCCTGCCGGACTGGATCAACAAGATCGAAGACCCCGTCGAAAAAGGCCAGGCCATCGCAAAATATATCGAAGGCGGTGGCTTTGACAAATCGCCGATGGATGCGGTGAAAATGGCACTTTCGCAATCGGACGCACAAGTTCGCGGAACGGTTATGTCAGCCGCATTCGGCAAGCTCGGAGGAGGTGTCGGAAACACGCCAATCGATGACGCTGTCAGCCGACTGAATTCTCTCGAAAACGGACGGGACCGCGATTTTGCAATCAATGGACTGGCCCACGGCCTTGCAGGTAAAGACCCGAAGGGAGCATTGAAATGGGCTAATTCTATCTCCAACGAAGGATTCCGAAAAGTCGTTGTTGGGAATGTCAGTCGCCGGATCAACGCGCAGTCGTCTCGTTGAAAGCAAATCGCCGCGTTTTCTAAACTCACCAGTAGGCAGATTCCTGATAAGTCAGTCCGGTTTTCGGATCATGATAGTAGCTGTGAACGCCCCCGTTCCCCGCGATGTAGGAGCCCGAGAGGGCATGCTTTGGAGCAATCCAACCAAGATTGCCGATGACTTTTCCAGCCGTTCCTGTGGAATCGGGTGAAAGTTTACTGTCAGGATCGAGCGTGAGAAGGAATGCGTTCAGATCTGTCGTCGAAATCGTATAGGTGGCGTAGTGATCCAGAAAATCCTGGCGCAGCGTGATATCGGTCGCGGCCGGTGGGATCAAATTCCTCCCTCTCTCGGTCCACCAGATGGTATTTCGACTGGAGTGATGCGTGTCAGTTCCATAGGTCCAGAATAGAACCATTCCAATCACGATTGGAATGGAGAGTATGACGGCGCACACCGTGAGAACCAATTTGCGTTGCGATTTTTTCGGCCGGGAAGGTGAAGCAGTTTGCTGCATTGGTAGACGGTCCCATTTTCTCGTGAAATCGGTATGAAGACAAGAAGAATTCTCTGTGAAAATTTCCGGGGTGATAAAGCCTTCTGCGCTTGGCCTCCTAAAACACACCAATCTATGAAGAGAGGGACTCCAGAGTTCCTTTCGATGAGGAATTTCTCATCTGTTTGACGATTGCGCACCAGTTCAGCGTGCAAGCGACAGCGAACAGCACCAGAGCCAACAACTTTATCGGTGAGGGAGCCAAAACCACTGCCCCTGCCGAAATTACGACGGGGATTATGGATAGAATTGCGACTAAAAGGAGGGTTTTCCGTTTCTTTTCTCCGGCGTTCGGCATTGAAGCAGCCGCATTCTCCCCGGGCAGCAAGAGTGCCTTTGCATTCTCAAATTCAGCTTGAGAAAGGTCGCCACGATCTTTAAGCGACGTCAGTTTTTTGAGTTCGGAGGTAATACTCATTCTGGTCGCAGAGGTTAGAACACTGTCATTCGGGATAGGCTCCTTAGTAGAATTTTGCTGCCGCACACATCGCCCGGAAACAAGACTCGACGAATCAACAGGAATGGGTTGAAAATTGTATTATTCTTGAAACATCATGGATTTGAATTGAAAGACTCCCGCCCCTACTTTGATCCTTCCGCTCTATCCGACAGACATGCGTTCGCTTCTCTCCATTCTCATCCTGATTTTCCTTTGTTCCCACTCAACAGCGCAGGAGTGGACGCGGTTTCGCGGGCCGAATGGATCGGGCATCAGCCCGGCGACGGGGCTCCCGGTGATCTGGATGGAGGCGGATTACAACTGGGAGATCGATCTTCCGGTTCAGGGGAGTAGCTCGCCGGTTTTGTGGGGGAAGAAAATTTTTCTGACCGGGGATAACACCGAAAAAGGTGAGCGCAGTATTCTCTGTATCGATGCGGACAGCGGCTCGGTTCTGTGGCGGCGCGATTACGATTTTGAAGATCACTATTTGCACCGGGACAATGATTTTGCCTCCGGCACACCGTGTGTCGATGAAGACGGTGTCGTCGTGGTGTGGTCAACGCCGGAGCAGGTGCTCATGATCGCGCTGGACCTCAACGGTGAGGAAAAATGGCGGCGCGATCTCGGCCCCTACAAGGGACTGCACGGCTCGGCGAGTTCTCCGATCATTGCCGATGGATTGGTCGTCCTCGCGAATGACCAGATGGATCCGAAGCGTTTTTCTTTCTATCTACCCGAGGATACCAATATGGATCCCGGCAAGAGTTTTTTGATCGCGCTGGATCGACAGACGGGCAAAACGCGTTGGAAAATCGACCGGAAATCCGAACTGGTCGGCTACGCAACGCCGTGTATTCGCCGGGTGGGTGATCGGGCGGAAGCGATTTTCACCAGCACCGTTCACGGAGTGACGGCGGTCGATTTGCAAAGCGGAAAAATCAGCTGGGAGATCGATCAGCTGTGGGACAATCGCACGGTCACCTCGCCGCAGCTTTACAACGATCTGGTGTTCGCCAGTTTCGGCAAGGGTTTGTCCGGGCAACGCTTCGTCGCGGTTCGACCGGAGGAGAAAGCCGGCAGCACGAAGAAAGGCGAGCTGGTTTACGACATCACCAAGAGCGTGCCGCTGGTTCCCTGTTTTGTGGTTAAAGACGGCCTCGCTTTTCTCTGGACCGATGGCGGAGTCGTCACCTGCATCGATGCGGCGACGGGCAAAGTGCATTGGCGCGAGCGAATTGAAGGCGACTTTTACAGTTCCCCGCTTTGGATCGAAGGCCGCGTCTATGGCATCAGCAAACGCGGCGAAGTTGTCGTCCTCGCCGCCAGCAAGGAGTTTAAAGAATTGGGCAGAACAGATCTCGGTGAAAAGACGTTTGCGACGCCAGCGATTGTTAATGGCGTGATGTATCTGCGCACGCAGTCGCGTTTGTTGTCGCTGGGGAAGGCGGAGTGAGTAGTTTGGACCGTGTTTACTTTTTCGGCGGTTTCCCCAGAATCTCGCGGGCGTGCTTTTCAAATACTCCGAAAGTAGGGGCGCTGTATCCCCAGGTCTGGACCATGAAAACGCCGTAACCGTTGTCCTTGGTATCAACCCAAAAACGGGTTCCAGCCGCGCCGCCCCACTGGTAACCGCCCTTGCCATTGACCATACCACCAAGCCCGTAGATTTTTTTGATCTCCTTAAGGTGATTTTGAGTCATCAATTCGACGGTCTCCTTTTTCAAAACCCGCGCGCCCCGGTATTCGCCTTTGTTAGCCATCATGGCGCAGAACCGCGCGTAGTCTTCCGTCGTCGACATGAGCCCCTGGCCGCCCATCATGCGGGCTGGCTTCTTCATGACATCGTCGATCTTCATTGCAGGTTTCAGCTTTCCGTCTTTGCCTTTGGCGTAGGCCGTTGCAACGCGTCCCCTGTCCCCGGCATTTCGCACCCAGAATTCGGTGTCGTTCATGTTCAATTTATCGAAGACACGTTCCCGCATGACGACGTCGAGCGGCTTGCCCTCAACAGCCTCAATGAAGCGCCCCAGAATATCAGTCGAGTATCCATAGGTATATTGGGTGCCGGGATGAAACTTCAGCGGCTTCTTCGCTGCCGAGATAGAAAATTCTTCCAGCGTTGCGGTCGGCGACAAGTCGAGGCCTTTGCGATCATAAGTCAGCCCGGATGAATGCGTAAGCAGCTGGCGAACGCTGACGGGATTGCGGGCAGATTCTGTCTCCCCGCCTTTTTGCACGAGTGCCGCTTTCCATTCCGGGCAATGTTTGGCAATCGGATCGTCGAGCTTGAACTTTCCCTCTTCCCAGATCGCCATCGCGGTGACAGCGACGATGGGCTTGGTCATTGAGTAAATTCGAAACAGCGTGTCTTTCGCCATCGGCTGGTCCTGATCGATAGACTGTTGCCCGTAGGTTTCGTAGTAACCAACTTTCCCATCTCGTGCGATCAACCCGATCAAACCAGAAACCTTCTTTTCGGCAATCTGTTTCTCCATCGCAGCATCAAGTTTCCTAATCGTGTCTTTTTTAAATCCGACAGCGTCGGGGTCAGGTTGGAATTCCAGTTTTGCTTCCTGCGCAAATGCCGCAGACGATCCAAGGAATAGAAAAATAAGAGAGAAAGTTGCCCGTTGGAATTTCATGATCATGATGATGGATTATTTGTTCTAACTTTCACTCAACCTTCGGCTTTGCAACGTCCCACGTTTATTCTGAATCCGAATCAACAAACGGTCACCAACCATTGCGGGACTGGCCACGCGGGCATCAAAACGCGCGGCGAAGTTGTCGTCCTTGCTCCGAACCAGGAGTTCAATAAAATCGGCAGATTGGATCTCTGAGAAAAAAGACTTTTATAAGTCTGGCGATTGTTGAAGGGGTTATGCATCTGCGGGCACACCCGCGTCTGGGAACTCTATTTCATTTCCTTCAGAAAACCGGGGAGATCAACAGTGTAGAACGTCCCATCATCAAAGTGACCAACAAAAACGATGTATGATCTGAAGGCCATATCTCGGGTCATCTGGATCTTAGCGAATCCTTTTTCTTCAAATTTAATAGGGGTGACCAAATTGATATCCTGCTTGTTCGCCTTGGATTCCGGCCAATGGACTTCGTACCGAAAGTTTCGGCGTCCTTCGCCTCTTGCTTTCTCGCAGACTACGAGCCAAGCCTCAAGATCGGAGTTGCCATCAATCTTAGGCAACGTCAGTAAAATGTTGCCCTCCCCATATTTCTCAAGTTGAAGCTTGGTGTGGTAGCCCTCGGGATTTTCAGAAGGACCGATCTCTACGAAAACATCGATGATAGCGAAGAGAGAATTTGATGCAATGCATAGGCTAAGCGCTGCGATGACAATGGCGTTTTTCATAAAAAATTGGATGATCGTTTTTTGGCTTCTTGTCTGGCAACTGTCTTTCGGTGGTGCGTCTTATTGCACAAATTCCAGATTGAATTAATCCCGCCGTATGGTGATTCCATAGTAACATCGGAGAAAGGTTTCGGGTGTAAGGAAAATGTAAAGTTCAGCCTCACCTGAGAAGCTCCAAACGAAGCAACAGGGTCTGTTCGATGAACCAACAGGATTGGTTCGTAAATCAGCGTTTGTGCTCGCGCAGGAGCTTTTCCATCTCTGGACGTCTTTCCTGAATCGCTTTCATGTCCAATTCGAGGTTTCCAGCTTTATCGAAATAGCGGTAAATCCCTGCCAGGGTGTCATCCCATTTTCCGGATACAATATCGATTGGTGTTTCGCCTCGACCATTCTTTTTATCAACCGAAGCGCCTCGTTCCAGAAGCAGTTTTACGATTTCTGTCCGACCGAAAAACGCAGCGGTGTGGAGCGACGTGGTTTCGTCCCGGGTGGTGGATGAAATGTCGGCCCCGCGGTCGAGCAGGAATTTCACCATTTCAAGTTCGCCGTGAAAAGCGGCATCGTTCAGCGGAGTTGAGCCGTTATCGGGGTGGCGACCGTTCAGCGTTCCGCCATCGCGAATCAGCCGTTTCACTTCGGCGATTTTTCCTTCAGAAATCGCGGTGCCAAGGGCGCGGCGATGCCGGTTGGTGCCTGCTGCGCGTTTCAGTTCGTTGGCGGCGGTTTCGCTGGCGGCAACATGGAAAATGAAATCGTTGCTGAACAAACCGCTCTGATTTTGCACCTGCAGAAAATGCAGGCCGACCGCCGGAAGTGATTTCAAATCGATCTGGATGTGTTCGTTTTCGCCGTGGCGAATTTCAGCCTCGACTCGATGCCCGTCGACGATTATCCGGGCGTTTTCGCGGATGTGTCGCCCGCTAATTTTGATCATTTTCGATTCACCAAACAAAACCGGAAACGCCTGCTTGCCCCGCTGTGAGTGGATTGGCCCGCGAGTCCAGAGGGCGGGTTGTGGGTGTTCGTAATCGGCGTGTTCACCGTGCCGGCCTGTAAAAGTGCCTAGAAAGGAGCCTTCGCCGGCGCGCGTGATTAGTTCGGTGCGGGTGAATTTCTCATCGTTCCCGTCAATTGCGGCGTAGGCCTCGCCATCGAACTGGAAGGTGACCGAGCTGCTTTTTTCCTGATCGATGAAAACTCCGTCGCATTGCAAAACGATGCCGCCTTCACGGGCGGACGCTTCGAGAGCGGTGAGCATATTTTTCGTTTCATCCGTTGAGGCCGTGGATTGATTCACGGTCACCTGACGGGCAAACGCACCGGAAAATCCGGTGCTCCCTTCGAGCACCATATTCCAAACCGGATCGAACTCGGCTTTGCTCCGCCACGAAAAACGCCAGATGTCGCGTTCAGGAATTCCGCGCTCGGCAACGCGTTGATAGAAATCGAGATCAATCACATTGAGCCGTCCCTGAGGCAGAATCAGGAATCGATCATAGGCACCCCGCCAGGTCGGCGCATCCATCCCTGATCCCGGCGTGTTGGTGCTGACCCAAAACGGCATCCGGTGACAATTTCCGCAGACATTGCGCCGTGGCTTGCCTTCCTCATTGCCGGTGATGTGAAACAGCTCGAATCCCTTTTCGGCGCGATCTGACAGCTCGTTGGTGTAGGCCCGCTTTTGAGCAGGCGGATAAGTGACATTCAGCAAAAATTTGGCCATGTCATCCCGCTCGGCGGCGGACAAAAAGCCGGCTTTCTCCTCATCGTTTTTCGTTTCATCTCCGACCCGCATCATGGTCGAAGCGAGTCCGCCATCGATGAGATGCCGTGTCGTGCTCTCGGGTTTTTCTATATCTGAATTCGGTTCGACGTGCCCCCGGACATTGGCGCTATTACTGCCTCCGTAGGGATCGCCGGGAATGCCGTCCCAATGAAAAGGCGCCGTATCCCGCAGTCCGCGAATTGGCATGGTCGAGCGGGGCATGATCTGATTTCCGCCCGTCACGATCGGAGTTTTTAGCACCCAGAGAAGCTGATCGGTGTGCCCGTCCGGATGACAGCTGGCGCAGGAAAATGATTTCGTCGAGGAGGCTTTGGCGGTGTTGAATGCAATTCGTCCGCGTTTAAAAGCAGGATGAGAAGGGTCTTCCAGCGGGATCGTGGTCTCGTTTTTTAAAGCGGCCGGATCTGAAACATCGACCAGCGAAACGGTGTTCGCGACCGCGTTCAAAACCCACGCCCGTGATGCCTCCCCTGAATCATTCGATTCAAGCACAATTCCACGCGGCACAGCATCAACGTCCACGCGACCGATCACCTCGCCGCTTTTTGCATCAACGGTGAAAATTTTGTCAGAACCGGCGGCCGATGCGACCAGCGTTGTGTCATCCTCGCTGATCTGGATCGCGAATGGTGTGGCCAGTGCCTTGTCTGGATCCGGGTGATGAGGCGGACTTGGTTCGAGATCGAAAAATTCCGGCGTAGCTTTTTCATTGCCGTCTCCGATTTTCACCTGCGTAATTTGATTCAGGAAAGCGCGATTCTCCAACTCCGCCAGCCCGTGCTTTTTCGTGCCGGAGCGACCATTGGCATCGTTCCGTGCATCGGTTTGGGCAATGAAAACCTGCCCCTTCGAATCGACCGTGAGGCCATACAAAAGCGTCCCCAGCGTATCGACCGTTTGGATCAATTGATCCGTTTTCGTATCGAACACATACAGATCACGATCCGGAACACGAGGATGTTTCACGATATCCGTTACATGCCCAATCGACAGAACGTTGTTGTTTTGAACGGAATGATCGTAGATATCGAAGGTGACGAGATCGCCATCAATGTCGCGCTTTCCCCCTCCGGAGAGCTGAGTTTTGTTGTTCGATTCGAAGGGAAGCACATAGAGTTTTCCACCACGCACCGTGATCGCCCGTGGATCCTGCGCATTGATAAAAAGCCGTTTCGTGACCTTGCGAGTCTTCACATCGACAACTGCAATTTGGTTTTCCGACGACAGCGCAACGTAAGCCTTTTCATTATCTGCAAAAGCAATGCCGACCGGCTCATCGAAACGAGTCGCTTTCGTTTCCTGATCGAATTCCTGGATCGTCGCAATGACCTGCAAATACAACGGGCTTTCCGAATCGTTATCAATCACGCTCACTGAATCGGAAACATGATTCGAGATCCAAACTTCCATTCCATCCGGTCGGATCGCAACACTCACCGGATCGATCCCCACACTTACACGGGCAACGATCTCCCGAGATTCCGTATCGATCACATCAACCGTATCTGAAGGAGTGTTGACAACAAAAAGTCGATTGTCGTGGAGAGCAATCGGAGCCGCATGTGGACTCATCAGTGGAGGGTGGCCGATCTCGACAGGCACCGCCGGAATATCTCTTTTGCTTTCCGCTGAGTCGCCCAAGACAAGTGATAAGCCCAAGATTAGGGCGGCGGTAGTGGTGGTGAGTTGAATTATTTTCATGGTGATTATTTCAAGAGTTCCACTTCGATGATTTCAAGGCCGACATTCTTTTCGATAGTGAGCGCCCAGAAGTCCGCGAGTTCAAGTCCCAGTGGCGATGATGGGAACGATTCCTTTTCCCGCTTGAACTTCTCGATGGGGACTTCGACTTCGAACCCGGCGTCGTGGTCGGTTTCAATCGGCGTGGTGAAGAGATATTTTCCAGCGAACCCGCCTTCCGCGTGCAAAGTCGTAAGGCCAAAGAACACCCTGTGACCACGGTTCAGCCGTCCCCGAATCTGGAGCCGTGTGCCGGACGTCAGCCGGACCGGTGGGCTGTCTTTCGGAGACGGATCGATCGATGCGACGTGGAGAAGTAACGGCTTCTCCTGGTTTTTCTGCCAAAGCATCGGGCGAGCCTGTTGCGCTCCGGGCAATCCATCGATGGGTGACCGCCACTCGCCATAGCGGCGATCGCGGGGCAGATCACTTTTCCAGGTCTCGACAAACCCACGCCTCGGGACCGCCTTGAACTCGGTTTCCCCTTCGAGCGCAGCGATCACTAGGTGATTTTCAGGCACATCCTGAACCGATCCGTCCGCGAGACGCTCCACTTCTACGAGGCCTTCGTTGACGGTCACGCGGGTTGTGAAATCATCGGCACTGACGTTAAATTGCGTTCCGAGGACCCGGGCTTCCGCCGAGGGTGTCATCAACAGCATCGGCAAACCTGCAGGCTGTTCTGCAGCATCGACAGACAGGGATCCCTCCCGCAGCCGCATGATCTTCTGTCCCTGCTGTTCCGAAATCGTGATCGCGGAATTTCCCGAAACTGCCATCGTCGTTCCATCGGGAAACGCAAACTCTGCCCAGGCATCCGCGGCGAGAGTTTCCAGCGTGCCGCCACCGATGGCGTCGCCAGCATCGAGATCGTGAATCACCTCGCCGCCATCACCAGTCCACAGGACGGCTCCGGCTTTTCCTGTGACGGTGGCGATCACGCCCGGGCGGGCAGGCCAGAAAATGAAAACACAGGCAAGCAGCGCCGCGAATGCTGCCGTCAGGGAGGCCACAGCATAGCTCTGCCACGGTCGCCGGATGGGCTGACCAATGAATTCCGGGACGACGGAGGTCGCTCGCAGAGCTGACTCGGTCGCGCGATATTCGAGAAAGAGACGTCGGGTGTCGGGCGATTGGCGCAGGTTTTCCTCCAATTCGGAGAGGGAGGACTCGTCCAGGTCTCCCGAGCACCAAGCGTTGATTAGTTCTCTGAAACGTTCGTCGGAGTTCATGTCTTTTCTTCAGTCAGAGTTTTTGTCAGGGCTCGCTCGATACATATCTGCAAGCTGTCGCGAATTCGCGCGAGCGCTTTGTATAGAGCAGTCGGCGTGCGTCCCAATGTGTTGGAGGCATCCTTGATCGAAACTCCACTGCCGTAGGTTGCCTCGATCAGCTCCCGCTGGGCCGGTTTAAGTTTCTTCAGACAGTCTTGCAGAGCGTGCTCTCGCTCCGACTGAGTCGCCGCGACGGACTCTGCCTCGGCATCCAGCAGTTGCTGAACGTCATCGCTGAAGACCAGCCGATCCCGGGCAATCCTGCTCCGGTATTTCAGCACCTCGAAGCGGGCGATCATAAAGGCCCAGTTGAGAAAGCCGGATTCCGGACCGCTGCGATCGAACTGGTCAAATTTCCGCCACATCACAAGGCTTGCCGCCTGGACGACCTCATCGACAGCCGACCAGTCGTGCAACAGGGATGCGACAAAGGCCCGCACGTTGCCCTCGTATTTCGAGAAATAGCGCACGAACACTTCGCCGTCGTCGAACTTGGCCTGAAATTCTGTTTCCATTCAACTGGGAAACCTCACATGCTCATCGAAATTGCCCGTTTTTTTTTATCTTTTTTGAATCCGGCGCGAAAAGGCAGCAAAAAGCCGTCCCAGAGCAGGGCCTCTATCCCAGGGGGAACGTCGCATAAATTGAGGGGCTTTGATTTTTTCATTGGGAGAAGCGTTTCATAGAATGACGAAAGGTTATCAATCTCCGCCCGGGACGCGCGAAATTCGGAAATTTATTCGAGCGTAAATGACTTCCAATTATTGAAGAGGGTGGTTGCCACGTTTGGGTGGTTTCCATTCGCACAGGCGTTGTGTAGGATCTTCTCGCTTTATGAAACCGATTCTATTGATTTTGATCTGCCTTCTGTTTTCCATGTCACCGGCTGCCGGGGAAGACCGGCCCAACATTCTCTGGATCACCAGTGAGGATAACAGCATCTCGTGGGTGAGCTGTTATGGATCAAAAAATGCGAAGACACCACACATCGATCAGCTCGCAAAAGAAGGATTTCGTTACACGCACTGTTTTGATAATGCCGCAGTTTGTGCGCCGACCCGCTCAACGTGGATCACCGGACACTATGCGATTTCCATCGGGACGCAGCCAATGCGGAGCCGCTACGCGATTCCACATGACCGGATTCCCTACTACCCCGATCAGCTGAAAAAGGCCGGCTATTTCGTCGGAAACGGCGGGAAAACCGATTATAACGTTGGCAGTCGAGACGACAAAGACACTTGGAAAGATAGCGGATCCTGGGAAAAACGCGGGGATGGCCAGCCGTTTTTTACCATCAAAAATATCGGCGACAGCCACGAAAGCCGCGCGTTTCCGAAACCCGAGCCGACCCGGAATGATCCGGCAAAAATGGTCCTCGCAGCTTATCACCCGGATCTGCCGGACGTTCGCCAGACCTATGCCCGTTATACCGATGCCGTTGAAAACATGGATAAAAAGGTCGGTGAAGTTATCGCTTCACTGAAAGATGATGGGCTCTACGACGACACGATTATCATCTACAATTCCGATCACGGTGGTGTCATCGCACGGAGCAAACGCTTTGTTTATTCCAGCGGAACTCACTGTCCGCTCATTGTTCGCATTCCTGAAAAGTGGAAATCCTGGTGGCCTGCTGAGAAACCGGGAATGACGGTGGATCGGATCGTGAGCTTCGTGGATATGCCCAAAACATGGCTCAGTCTTGCCGGAGCGGAGATACCGGATGGCTACCAGGGAAGCACCTTTCTTGGCCCGAATGTCGATCCCGCACCGGACTACCATCTCAGCTTTCGGGAGCGGGCGGACGAGGCTTGCGACATGGTTCGCGGGATGCGCGACGAACGTTTTGCCTACATCAAAAACTACATGCCGTGGGCGCCCAACGGCCAAAAACTGCAATACATGTACACGATGAAAGCAACCCGGGCCTGGCACAAACATCACCGTGAAGGCAAGACCGATGCGATTACGGGACGATTTTTTCGCCCGCGCATGTCCGAGGAATTTTACGACACGGTTGAGGATTTCGACAACGTCCACAACTTGATTGATGAGCCCGCGCATCAGGAAAAAATCATCGAGCTCAAAACCGCGTTGAGAAAAAGACAGCTCGAATTGTTTGATTCCGGCCTGCTTCCCGAAGACATGCGGTTGCGGCGCGCGAAAGAAAATAACCTCACGATTTATGAAATGGTTCGTGATCCGAAACTCTATCCGCTCGAGCGGTATCTCGATATTTCAGATCTGGCACTTGCCCGCGATCCCGGAAATCTCGATATCTTTATTGAGGCGCTCTCGGATTCGGATGAAGGGATGCGTTATTGGGGAATCTGCGGGCTGTTTCTTCTGGAAAAAAAGGCGAAGCCTTCGCAGGAGAAAATTAAGGCGGCACTGAAAGACGAAGCCGGCGAAGTAGGCATGATGGCTGCCTGGACTTTAGATAAATTAGGACATAAAGAGATGGCTAACGTAGCTCTGGCAGATCTCGCGGATCACCCGCGATCCGACAAACGATTTTACGATTGCCTGCTGCGCTGGATCGGGCGTGAGGTTTATAATCCGGAAGCACCTCGACCGAAAAAACGCTCAGGGAAGGGCAACGGGGCGGCACCAGTCGCCGGCCTCATCAAAGAATGGCAAATTACCGGGCCGTTTTTGAACGATAAGGAAACGGGAAATCTTGAGGCATTTGCTGCGGCGTTCGCGGGTGAGACCAAATGGCAGCCGATCAAAAAAGGTTTCGAGCCTGACCGAATTGATATTCAAGCGACGATTGGCGAGCACGACGATTGCAGTGCTTTTGTACGGACCACAGTGATTTCTCCCGTAGAACAGAAGGCGACCCTTTTTCTGAGAGCGGACGACCTCGTGAAAGCAGTTCTCAACGGTGAGCTGATCGAGGGAAAACAGGTCAATTTGGAGAAAGGGAGAAATGATCTGGTTCTCAAAGTCGTCGATCACAAAAAGGGATGGCGGTTTACCTGCACATTGACCAATGGCGGAAAACCGGTCGAAGGACTAAAATTCGAGGCGGAGTGATCCTGCCCAATTGTCTGAGAAGACAGTATTTTCATCACGACAGCGATCAACAAGGACAAGGTCGATTCTTCAAAACCGAAGCCGTAGGATCGGCTCTGACGTACCGTGTCGAAAACGATCATGCTGCATGAGGTAATCGGTACAATGTGGGTTGAGAAGTATGGCCTAATAGACTTCTCACAAGACCAACCCCTCGTCCGCATCGGCAAAGCGGGTTGTGGCCATTCCCATTTTTTGCATCATGGAAAGATGCAGTCTGGACATCGACGTATCTCTACGGAAATCGTGAAAGCGACCTGTCTGCAATGAACCCGATCCGCCTCCAGCCACGAGGATGGGGAGGTTTTTCTCGGCATGCTCGTGTCCGTCGGCAATGCTGGAACCATAGACGATCATCGAGCGATCGAGGACGGTTGATCCATCGGCATTCTTCAACGCTTTGAGCCGCTTGAGGAACCAGGCGAGTTGCTCGTGATGCCAGCGTGTCACGGCGTTATATTGATCGCGTTTGGTCTTTACGTCATTCCAGGAGGTTTTTCCGTCGTCGTCTTCGGTTCGACCGCTGGAATCTTTCCAGTGGGAAAGCGCATGCCAGGTGCCTTTGACGCCCGGCACGAAATTGAAGTAACGATTGCTCTGCCCGTGATCGAGCATGAAGGTGGAAACGCGAGTCGCACCGGACCAGAATGACAGGGCCATGAGCTCCAGCATTTGTTTTACATAGTCGCCATGATTGATGGGAATACCAGCGGTCGGTCGCTGAAGGGTATCGGTCAGGGCTTGATCGCTCGCCGCTCGGCGGGCCTGGTTTTCTGCAAACTCGACACGCTTTTCGACCGAGCGAACCGCTTCGAGATACTCGTCGATTTTTCGTGAGTCTGCAGAACTGGTCCGTCTTTTCAGTGCCTTGGATTCTTCGAGGATTAAATCGAGAACGCTCTGGTCCACGAAGCCTTCGTTGGACCGGCGAAACAATTTATCGAAGATGGCACGAGGCACGGTTTCACGTGCGGCCGGAATGTCGCGGGCGGTCCACGAAAGGCAATTGCGTGGGAGGCTGCCGGCAAAACTCCCCTCGCCAGAGGTGCTGATTTCTAGGGAGGGCAGAGGCGTTCCCTTAGATAAATGCCGGGCAACGAGTTGATCGACGGAGGGACCGCCAACATCGTTTTTCCGCCCATTGTAACGACCGCCTGTCAGCCAGGTCGCGGTTCCTGCACCGTGACCGTTGCCGCGTGGCGTCCACAGATTTCTCATGAGGATGAGTTCAGATTTCAGCTCATCGAGCGGTTTCATCCAGGAGTTCAATTCGTGCAGTTTCCCATCAGGGCCGACTCTTTCAGGAGTCCACGACCCCTCGGCGCTGCCGTTGGGGAAGTAGAGATAGGCGAGGTTCGTGGCGGGTCCGTTTTTTCCAGACACTTGTCCGAAGCTTTCCAACGCCGGCAAGGCGAGACAGGCCCCGAGATTGCGGAGGAAAGCCCGGCGATTTCCGAAGTTGTTCTGAGATGGGAAATTCATAGCGAGGTTGTTTCAACTTTAGCAGGGAGTCGACGTGTCGTGAATGGGTAGGAATTGGCAACCTCCATCACCAAGTCACGAAGCGGATAGCCTTTTGGTTTTAGCCTGGCAGCGATTTCACGAACGACGGCTTCATCGTAGTATTCCAGTTGCCGACCGAGGGCATAGGCGAGCATTTTGCGAATCACCTGAGAACCGAGATCGTCGAGGCGGTTATCAATCAGCGCCAGCTTTAGACCCGCCGGGCCGCGAAATGTCGCGCCGTTTGGAAGCGTGCCTCGACTATCGATGTCGTTTCGCCATTGGCCGAATTCAGCATAGTTTTCCAAAGCAAATCCGAGCGGATCGATTTGAGCGTGGCACCCGGCACACTGTTTCGATTCGCGATGGTGCTCCAATTTACGACGTAAGGTCACAGCTGCTTTTCGTCCCCGACCTTCGACTTCGATTTCATCCACATTCGGCGGAGGTGGAGGCGGCGGTGTTCCTAGCAATGTTTCAAGAATCCACGCCCCTCGAACAACCGGGCTGGTTCGGTCTGGGAACGAAGTGGTCGCGAGCACACTCGCCTGGCCCAAAAGGCCTCCACGGTTCTTCGTTTTTAGAGAAACCCGCTGCATTTCATCGCCCTCGACTCCGCCGATTCGATAAAACCGCGCCAGCTCCTGATTGAGAAATGTGTAGTCTGCCTCGAGAAGGCTGGAAACAGGTGCGTTATCAACAATCAGTGAATGCACAAAATGGGCGGTTTCATTTCGCATCGCTGCCATAAGCGATTCGGTGCACCAGGGATTGTCGATCGGATCTTTTCGGATTCGCGGGCCTAGGTCATCGGTTCCCAGCCATTCTCCGGCAAAAATCTCGCCGAGTGCAAAACTGCGCGGATCGTCAAGCATTCGGAGCACGTGAGCGCGCCGCTGACCCGACGTGTTCAGCTCCTTCAGTTCAGCCGCCACGAACAGTGCTTCGTCAGGTAACGATGCCCATAAAAAATAGGACAATCGCGATGCGACATCGTAATCGAGGACAGGCTGATCCTGGGGGTTTTCATCGTCGAGCTGCTCCGTTCGCAGCAGGAAGTTTGGAGAAATCAGAATGAATTTCAACACTCGGGCGAAAGCATCGTCATCCGATTCCCCTGCATCTTTCGCTTTGGAAAACTGACTCAGAACTAGCGCCAATTCCTTTTCGCTCGGCGGTCGGCGATAGGCCCGGCGAAGAAATGTTGCGAGCGCGGCATTAATTACACTGTCTCTTTTCAGACTTTGCCACGCCCCGTGTGGATCTTTCTGAACCGCATCAATCACATCATCCGCCGCGGTCATATAGCGGTCCAGATGAGCGGTTTGCAGAAAGAGCGTGTTCGCAGAATTCGAGAATCCACTCGTCCCGCTGAAATCCATCGGGAAATCATCTGCCGGCCGCAAATCGAGGCCGACCAGATCGCGGATCGTCCGGTTGTATTCCTCTCGGGTCAATCGGCGCGGCGGCACATGGCCGGGATTTCGAACCGAAGCATAATCAAACTTATCAATCTCCCGCGTCAGCCAGGCAAGAAGTTGCAGCCGCTGCTTCGCTGACGGTTGCGTCTCATCCTCCGGAGGCATGTCTTCGTTTTTGATTCGCTCCGCCACATTTCTCCAGTGATTGAGGTTCCGAACCAACGGCCTCTGATCGAGCGCCGATTCAATATCGATATCGCCTTTGGCGGAGTCCCGGTCGTGGCAGTCAAAACAAAATTTCTCAAGAACGGGAGCAATGCCTTTGTCGAAATCGTAGGTCACCGAAGCAAGCTCCGCCTTGCCCGAATCTGTATTCTGCCTTGGTGAGGGAGTGTAGATCGCACCCCTGGGAAGTTCGTCCTCTTCCCGGTCAAAACCCTCAAGCAATTCTTCCATCCATTCCGCGATGATCTCATCAGCCCGATCCTCGCGTTCCTCGATTTCCTCCTCCAGATTTTCAACCTCCTCCAGTTCCTCCATCTCAAGGCGATTGGCCCGCGTATGAATGGCGAGCCTCTCGCGGAGCAGTATGAGGATTCTCTTTTCCGCCTCGTCTTCCCCGATTTTCTCTTCCTCAAGCAGCCACATCGTAAATTCGACGAGAGCTTCGCTTTCCAATTCAGCCACTTCGAGCAAGGCCCATTTTTCACCTGCGTCCTCTTTGACTTCGAGATAGGCTTCGCGCAGTTCCGCCATCCGCTCACGAACTTCTTCGAGTTCCCCGGCCGCCAGTTCTTTTTCCAGTTCACGATAGACCTCGACAATTGAGGGAGCGTTTTCCTGTAGAAACTTTCCGAGTTCATCGTCGAGTCCATCGGGCAAGGGCTTATCTTTTTTCCGATCATTCTTTTTTGGCAGGACATCCTCAGCGGGGAGTTTCAGAAATCTGAGCAGCTCCTTTTCTTTGAGCGCGCCACCTGCTCCATGCCCTTCGTCCTTCACTTTGATGTGAATCGCATCTCCGTCCAGATAGACAAATTTTTCAATTTCACCCTCGATCCTCGTGGGCTTTGTCAGTTTCCTTCCCTCATAACCAAAATGCTTCGCCCACAAAAAGATGGATTCCTCAGCAGCAACAAAAGACAACTTTCCGCCCTTTGCAGGAATACCTTTGGACGCTCCGCCGTTATAAGGAACAAGATGATCGTCCGTCCCTGATACATTTAGAATCCGCTTTCCAGGCATCGGACGGGCGATCTTCGTGTAGTTATTATCCTCACCTTTGGCCTTAAAATTTTCCCCATCGTGCTGAAACCCATTCAACGGACTGACCAGAGAAACGTAATTCTTGATCTGAGGCAGCGTTGTCTCGATCGCAATCTGATTCACCAACGCAGCGCCGTTGGAGCTCCCCACAATCGTGAAATTCTCACCCTGAACATTCTCGTATTTCGTTAACGTCGTGACGATTTCCTCGATAAAACCGAGATCATCAGATCTGGCCCGTTCTGAGACAATGTTCCAACTTTCCTTGTAGCCCTGCGCAAAGACGAGAATGCAACGGGAGGAAACCGTCCGATAACGATTCATGAAACCTTTCATGGCACGCTCCGCATTTCCTCCATTTCCGTGGAGAAAAATCAAGACGGGAAGTGCTCCAGAATCCGAAACGTCGGGAACACTCACAAAATACGGCCGATCAAAATCGCGTTCCTGTGACCAGCTCTGGGTTACGAAATACTCGCCGCTCTTGATTTCGTCAGCCTGAATGTTCAGGGAAAAACACGCCACAGAGAGAAATAGGAATAGTCTTTTCATTTTCAATTTGCTGACACCAGAATCCAACTCATTCATCCTTCTTCTCGCGAAGCCGATCCTTGAGTTCCGCGTTTACAATAACTTCGCGTTTTTCCTTTTCTTCGGCGATTTCCGCCTCGTGGTCCTCGATCTCCTGACGCAACATGTCAATTTTTGCGGCGTTCAAATCCTGCTCAATGTCAAAGAGCTCACCGATCGATTCCCTAAGTTCATTTTTGGTTTCGGCTTTTTCCGCGCCTTCCACTTCATGCCATTCGTGGGTCAAACGATCGATCCGGCCTTCGACTTTATGGAGCTGGAGAAACAATATTGCTTTGCCTTTGTTGTGCTCCGCCATCTCCTGATATTCCATGAAAAGCTTCCCGGCTTTCTCTACGCCCTCGTGATATTCCAACCAGTTTTCCTCCTTCGCTTCATTCAGCCACTCCGCGTAAACCGGAAGGTGCTCCTCAAGGAATTCTTCAACTTTGGTGAAGCCCGGAAACTCTTTATCCTTCCAGTCCTCTTTGTCGTTTTTGTGATCATCTGAAAGGCATGTCGTTGCGAATGCCAGTAGGGTGAGAGCGGTAGCAATGGATTTTTTGATCATGGATAGATTGGTTTTTGATTTCATGACTGCGAATTTTTAGAGGGTTACCGTTTGAATTTTCGAGTTGATGCGAAGTCAGAACTTGGTGTGATACGAGCCAGTTTCTCGCGAGTCTCCGAGAGCTTAGCCGCGACACTACTGACTCGGGGAGTCGAGCTTGGAGCCGCCGCTATTTCTGTGGCCTCACGCTTCAATGACCTCGGATTCGAAAGCACCAGCAATGCAAACGCGACACACGCAGCGACGGCAAAAACAGCTGCGATACGCCAGCGACGCAGGCCCGACTCCAGTTGTGCGATACGATTTGTTGTCGGCAAAAAAACCTCAGCGGTCACCTTATCTGCAATGGTGTTCTCACCAGGAAGTTCTCCGATTTCGTCCACGAGGGCCCGTTGAATTTGCTGCCCCTCTTCGGATTCGAGCCAGAGTTCCAGTTCATTTTCAGTTGGTTCATTCATGGCAATTCGATGAGTTGGATGGATTGGATGGAATAGATTCCGCCCCTAAAATGGGCATTAAAGATTTTCGAAGACGCTCACGAGCCTTACTCATCCGGCTTAACACGGTTCCCAGCGGCGCATCCGTAAGCTCAGCGATTTCGCGAAAAGAGAGCCCTTCCCGCATCCTCAAAAATACGACCTCGCGCTCGGCGGGCGGAAGCTCCTGGACCGCTGAGGCAATCGCTGCGACAGAGCCCCGGGACTGAACCTCCTCAGCCGTTGAGGGCGCACCGAGGTCCTGCTCACTCAATTCACGTTCAATCTGAGGGCGAGCTCCCTTCTTTCTAAGCAATCCCAATGCCTCGTTCTTTGCGATGCGAAACAACCAGCTTCGGAATCGATCTTCATCGCGATAGGCAGGGAGCGCCGAAAAGGCGCGCGTAAAGGCCTGCTGGCAAACGTCTTCGCTGTCCTCCATATTCCCCAATATCGAAAAGACAAATCGGTAGACACTTTTCGCATGACGCTGAATCAAAGCCTCGCCGGCCTGATCATCACCCTGCCCCAGATAGCATTCGATCAACGAACGATCGCTCGCAGAATCGAGTTCCGGATTGGATGATGAGAGTGACATATTGGGTGCGCACCGTTTCCAATGCGTAGAATCATGAGATTATTGGATTTTTTTAAGAAAATTTACAGGCACCAGTTTTCGTTTAATCGAAGCAACAGGGTCAGTTCGACGAATCAACAGAATACGTTCGTTTTACCGTTTCGATCAAATAGAGTACGTTCGATGAAGCAACCCTGTTCGTTCGTAAACAGGAGGAAATATTTTCTCTCCTTATTTTCCGAATACTCGCCTGCTCTGCGGAGAAAAGGAAAGCCATCATCATGAAAATTTCGATTCTCCTGACTCTTTCCATTTTCGCAGTATCCATTGCCCATGCTCAGTCCAATGCCGACAACTGGCACCAATGGCGCGGACCGGAGAACAATGGGGTTTCAAAAACGGCAAAGCCGCCGCTTGAGTGGAGCGAGAAAAAGAATCTGGCGTGGAAAGCGGAAATCAAAGGTCATGGGACTTCCAGCCCTATCGTGTGGGGTGATAAAGTATTCGTCACGACGGCGATCAACACGGGCAAGGTGGATCCCAAGTTGCCGAAACCCGAGGATCAGCCGGAGCGGGTTTTTGGGATCAAACATCCCAACACGACTTATGAAATGGTGGTGCTGTGCTTCGACCGGAAATCAGGAAAGCAGCTGTGGCGCGATGTCGCAAAAACAGTCGTGCCGCACGAAGGGCACCACAAAGATGCGAGTTTTGCTTCGGCTTCGCCATTTTGCGATGGGGAACGAATCTATTTCTGGTTTGGATCGGCGGGGATGTATGCCTATTCGCTGGATGGGAAAAAGGTGTGGGAACGCGATCTCGGCCCAGCGAAGATGGGCGCCAGTTTGGGCGAAGGCAGCTCGCCGGTGGTGCATGATGGGAAGCTGATCATCGTTCGCGATCACGCGGGGCAATCAACGATCAAGTGTCTGAATGCGGAAACGGGAGAAACACTTTGGAAGAAGGAGCGCGATGAAGGCAATACCTGGGCCACCCCGGCGATTGCTGAGCATGATGGAAAAACCCAGGTCATCACCACCGGAACGAATGCGGTGCGCAGCTACGATTTGAACAATGGCGAACTCATATGGCGCGCGGCTGGATTGACGAACAACAGCGCGCCCTGCCCCATCGTCGAGGGTGACACAGTCTATTGCATGACAGGTTACAAAGGCCATGCGCTGCTGGCGATCCCGATCACGGGCACAGGTGATGTGACCAGTCAGATCAAATGGAAAGCAGACCGGGGAACGCCATATGTGCCGTCGCCGATTCTTTATGAGGGGCAGCTTTATTTTACGCAATCGAATCAGGGAATCCTAACATCCATAAAATCTGCAGACGGCAGCGAGGTGATTCCGCGCACGCGGGTTCCGGATCTCGGCGATATTTATGCGTCGCCGGTTGGAGCGGATGGCCGGATTTATTTTACCGGCAGGAAAGGAACGACGATCGTGATTGAGCCGGGCAATGAATTCAAAGTGCTGGCGACAAACCAGCTCGACGACAACTTTCACGCATCCCCCGCCCTCGCCGGGAAACAGATTTTTCTGCGCGGGATGCGATTTCTCTACTGCCTAGTGGAAGGCGGGACGATCGATGGCAATGCAATGAAGTCCTCAGCCGCTCCTGAACCAAAGGCCCGGGCGAGCACACCTGCAGACCCGAAAAAGGGGCTCGGTGACAAGCTCCGGAAGATGGTCGAGGCCGGAAAAATCACCGGCGAGGAATCGATCGAGATTTATCTCGCTGCTTTCCCCGGGGAGGAAGAGAATGTGAAACAATGGCTCGCTGGACTGAAAGCCGAGGCCGAGCTCCGCCAGCTACTCGAGTCTATTTCGAAGCGCACAATTCCCAAGGACTATGAGGGCGGTGACAAACATCAGCCATTCGTCGACAAATGGCTCGCCTCGGCACCGCCCGAAAAAGGCGGTGAAGTTGCCCGACTCTGGAAAGAACAAGTGCGTCTCTTCCCGGAGATGAAAAACCGCGGAGAGTCTTTCATCCGAATTCTCGACTACATCCGATCAAACGGAAAGCCACCAGCCAAAACCCAGCCAAAGCCGCAGGGAAATCCGAACATCAAACGGAAAGTGAAAGCTGAAATTCGTCGCGAACCCGGAAAGCCCCCCGGCAAAAGCGGATCAGTTTCCGGAATCGTGAAAGACTCATCCGGAAAGCCGATGGGCGGCGTCATGGTTTCCGCTTTCGATGACGAACGTCGCCAGAGCACCTCTGTTTTCTCACAGCCTAATGGCAGCTTCCAAATCGATGATCTAGCTGACGCTGTTTTTAAAGTCCGCGCCCGTTTGCCCGGCCAACAAGACCGATTGATCGAAAAGGTGAAGCTCGGCCGGGATGATATTTCCATCGCGATGCAGCCTGCCACTGGCGAAGCCCTGGAAGAGCAACGCCCGGCGACGAGTGCTTTCTCTCAGTTGCAGTTCGACAGCCCACGCGACCGCCTCAATTTCAAAATGATGTGCACCTACTGTCATCAAATCGGAACGCCCGGTTTCCGCTCCCCGGAGAAGCCGGTCGACTGGGAAACGATGATTACGAGGATGGATGGCTTTGGCGGTCTCTACCCCCACACCAAAGACACGATCGTTCAGCGAATCATCGAAACCTACAAAGGTGACGCCGTTACCCGTTGGCCGGCTTATGTCCCGCCCCCGGCTCCCACCGGAATGGTGACTCAGGCAAAAATCACTTCCTGGGAAATGGGTGAACATTATGTAGGTTCCTTCCACGATTTGGAGATTGGCGATGACGGCCTCGCCTATCTCGTTCATATTGGAAAACAATATACCGCGACACTCGATCCGAAGACGGGTGAGCGAATCTACTATCGGCTCCCGCGCGGCTCACACGGTCCACATTCCATCGAGCCGGACAATCAGGGCGACATGTGGCTGACCCTCTGCGTCTCCGGAGAAATGGCGAAGTTCGATCTTGAAACCAAGGAATACACCATCACTTCGAGTGCTGAAGCGCCGGCCGAAAGAGGATCCTGGCCACACACCCTGCGTATCGATCCGAAGGATAAGATAGGCTATATCTGGTATACCGATGCGGGAAGGAACTCGGTATTTCGCCAGCACCCGAAAACATTTGAACGAAAAGAATATAAACTTCTCGACGCAGGTCAGGTCAAAGCTGGCGGCAAAGGCGAGTCTCGTGGAATCACCCCCTATGGACTCGATTACTCTCCGATTGACGGATCGATTTGGTATTCAAAGTTAAACGGCAACCGAATTGGACGCATCGATCCCAACTCGCCCGATGGAAATATCACTGAGTGGAATCCGCCGTTTCGCGGGCCAAGGCGACTTCATGTCGCACCGGATGGAATCGTCTGGGTGCCGGGATTCGGATCCGGCGTGTTCGGAAAATTCGATCCCAAAACGGAAAAATGGACCACCTATCCGCTGCCCGATTATCTGAATCAAATCCCCTACGCGCTCAACGTCGCACCCGATGGCATGGTGTGGATTTGCGGCACGGGAAATGACACTTTATATAGATTTAATCCGAAGACCGAATACCTAGTCGAATTCCCCCTGCCTCACCGCGTCAGTTACACCCGGGAGATCGAATTCGACAACGAAGGCAATGTTTGGACAAGCACCAGTGGCCCAGCTCGACATATGGAGAACGTTTGCGGGACCGTCATCAAGTTGGAAATTCTCGCCGACTTCAATGAAGAAGTCGGCGGGATGAAAGTGAAGCCCATTCAACTCAGTGAAGCTGAGCAGGGAATCCTGACCGAATCTCAACAGCAGAAACAAAAGCAAGAGCGAAGCGAACAACTCGGCTCTTTGTTAGCCAAGATCGAGGCGCGGAAAATCCCCGAGGACTACGATGGCAAAATGCACCAGCAGTATGTTGAACGGGTCATGGCAACCCTGCCCGAACAACAGCGCGCACGAGTCGGGCAGCTCTTCAACCAGCGACGTCAGAATGGGGCGAAGATGGAAAATCCAGGGCACACCTTCATTCGCATTCTTGACTACGTCGCCAATGGCGGCAAAGCCACTGAGATGCCGGCCGAACCCGGGCCGGGAACGAACGCAAAACCTCAGGCTGGTTCCTCGAAAAAAATGATGGAGAAAAATACGGGAATCCACCGTCTCGAAACGCCTCACCGCTCTGCCTTTGATGCCTTTATCTACGTCAACCGCCTTCCCGAAAAGCCACGCGAAGGAGAAACTCCGCATCAGTTTGCCGGACGGATCCACGGACGACTTGCCAACCAGGAGGGACGCGTCCTGCTTAAACTCCCACCGGGAATGAATCGGGCGGGTTACGACGGGTTCAAAACATTTCTCGGTTCGGAGGGGAACGCGAAAGTCACCAACTGTGCTACTTGTCACTCGTCTCCAGATTTCAAAATCGAAGGGGAGAAATCTCTTCGTAATCGAAGTTGGTCACGGGGCGAGTTTGAAACGATTCTAAAAAGTAAGATCAAAAAGGCAGCCGGAGGAAATGCCGACTACGCCGGGCTGAAAATCAATGCGGCCGACATCCCCAACCTCTTCGCTTTTCAGGAGACGCTCACTCAAGTCACCGATCCAGCCTTTCGCGATCTCATTCTCAGCGCCGAAGTCGTCGATGTAACGAAGGCCTCAATCAAAAATCCGAGCCTCAACGGAGTCGTTCGTTTCGAAGGATCGCAGCCAAAGCGGACCCGCCTCCCACTCGACGAGGCCAGCAAAAAACTCTACGGCGACGATCATCCTCTCGATGAAACGATTCTCATCAACGAATCCGGAGGGCTCGCCAATGTATTCGTCTACGTGAAAAATCCGCCGAAAGGCAAATGGTCTGTGCCTTCGAAACCAGCCGTCATTGATCAACAGAAATCGGTGTTTCGTCCCCGCGTTCAGGGAATCCGCGTCGGCCAAAAGGTCGTCATGAAAAACGGCGATCCGTTCATTCACAACATTCGTTCCCTATCGAAAAAGAACCGCCCCTTCAACATCGCCCAGCCCGCCTATTCGGAGGACCGCGAGAAAATCTTCGAAACCGCCGAAGGTCCGATCACGATCAAGTGCGATTTTCACCCTTGGATGACCGCGCATTTTCACGTGATGGATCACCCGTTTTTTGCGGTGACTGATGCAGACGGAAAATTTGAGATTCCAAATTTACCCGAGGGGGAATACACGCTCGGCGCCTGGCATGAGAAATTTGGCGAGCAGGAAATCAAGGCGTCCGGATCGGGCGTGAAAATTCAGTTTGGGCCCGAAGAGTAAAACGAACCAACAGGGTCTGTTCGATGAACCAACCCTGTTGGTTCGTGAAATGATTCGAGGAAGAATTCTTCATTTGAATGCCGAGAGCACTTGATCGAATGTCTTTGACTGAAATTGAAAAATGTTGACTGCCCCG
>CALAHF010000228.1 GCA_937891465.1 uncultured Verrucomicrobiales bacterium
CGGAGGAATCGGAGGAATCGGAGGAATCGGAGGAATCGGAGGAAATGGGCTGGGTCAGAACTCACGCAATAATTCTTTCTCATATGGCTCGGTAGATCTTGCCGGAGTTTATATGGTGCCGCCGATTGCGACCGCATCTCCGGTTGAGGAGGAGACCAAGGTTATTTTTAAGAGCCGGAGTCGAACCAAAGCTAAAAATCGTCGCGTCATCCGATCGAATCCAATGTCTCCAACAAGTCCCTAACTTTGGGGTACGACCCTTTGGGAATTACATAAAGGTTTTCGAAAAGCCGCCACCGAGCAATTCGGTGGCGTTTTTTTTATGTCCGGGATGGAACGGGCGCATTACAGCGGGAAACCGAAACCGACCCTGGTGGCTCTCATTAGCAGTCATCTTCGCGATAGATCCACCGATGAGAGAACACAGATACGAGGTGTTTTTTATAAAAAGCGGGAAATTCAGCTTAATAATTAAAAAAATTTAAAAATTAATAACAATTAGACTTGAAATAACCTTAATTTTTAATGCATTTACTATAATTATTAAAATAATGAACCTGCGAACTTCATCACCCCATTCACGGCTGGCGCTTATTGCTTCCGCCATCATCGTCATGTCCGGTTTCGGAAATTCAGCCTTTTAACAATGCGTTGGTTTCTCACGAAACGGAACCGGATTATTTTATCGGAGCTTCCGTAGCCCTTCGTGACGATCAGTATTTGTTTTTCTACGGTCGGATTTCAGGATTTTATCAAATCAACAAACGTTGGAGTTCAGTGACAGGTTACGGAATTCAGGGAATCACTTATGAAGATTCGCTTTTGAGTGAGCGAGAAGAACGACTGACGCATACGGTTTCGCAGCAAATCCGCTATTCATTCACTCCGAACACCACGGGACGTGCTGAATACCGCCTAAAAGCTACGGAATTCGATTCGATCGATTATGACTCAATGTCACACTTCGCCCTTGCTGGAGTTGACCACCGTTTTTCTGAAACCACGACGGGAACAGTGGTCGCTGGTGCAGAATTCCGTGATTACGACCGGAATGGTCGTGATTCAACAAGCCCTCATGTTGAGGCCGCTTTGTCCCACCGGCTTTCGGATCGCACATCGTTTCGCTGGGTGGCCCGTGCGAGCCTTGAGGACAATGAGATTTTCGGATTCAACGAGCGATATTCCTATCGGACAGGTGTTACGGTGAATCACGCGATCACCGACAAACTTCGGGCAATGGCTGGCGCGAGCTACGTGTTCAGTGAGTTCGAAGGCGATGTTTTCGACAGCATCAATGAAGACACCATCGCCCTTCAAACGGGGCTTGCCTACCGAGTCGTCGAGAACGTCGATCTGCGATTGAGCTATTACTACACGACAAATGCGTCGGATGACGAAAACCGCGTTTCGCTCGGTGCAACAGCGACACTCTAAAGCAATTTGAAACCAATAATGGGTTGGTTCGCAGAAAGCTCTGTTCGGAAACGGGCAGGGCTTTTTCGTCTTCTACGATCGAACAGGGTAAATTCGTCATACAGACCCTGTTGGATCGTGGCGGCAATAATTTAAAACCAGCCGATCCAGATAATAACCACATAAACCAGCTTTGTGGCGACGTGGAGTCCCTGGTCCTGCCCGAATGAGGTGCGTCCTTCGCATTTCACGGAGTCAATTGCCCAATGAATAACGAATTCGGCAAATCCGAGAAGCATGCTGCCAGTGATTGCCCAGACAAACCCTGCATGAATCAGGGAATGGGCTGACATGAGGTAAATCCAAAGAAATTTTGGTGGCTCGCCTCCGTCACCCAGCTTTGGTGCCGGGAGGTGACGGTTTTTTCCGTTAGCAATGAATTCGCCCTGGAGTGGAAAATCCGCGAACGCATGCCCAATCAGGAGGGCAAATAAAAGCGCTAAGGCAGATGCCGGATCGGAAGCCGACACCATGGGCAAAGTGATACTCGAGTGCAACATAGTTGATCTAAAATCTGTACTATGCCCGCTGGCTCGTCAAGGGCAAGACCTTAGAAAGAGTCCATCATGGCTTCACGGGCCATGGCGACTTTTTCGTTCGTCTTACGCAATCGCTTGCTCAGTTGAGTGGCGACATTAACAAGCAGGCGAGGTGCGGCTTCAGGATTGGACTCGAGAAAACGCTCCAGGCTGCTGCGATCGATTTTCCACACTTGAGAAACGCTGGATTTCGAAACCACACTTGCGCTGGCTTTGCCCGGGTCAAAAATATTCACTTCTCCAATTGTGTCGCCGCCCTTCATTTTTCCAAGAAGGACAGACCGTCCAGTCGTATCAGTTTGAACGTGAAATGAGCCAACGATAATCAAAAATAGAGAATCCTGCTCCTGACCTTCAGCAATTAACGTATCGCCCTCGGCAGATGAAATAAATTCTCCGTATTTTTCAAGTTCCAGACGATTATTGTCGTCAAGATCCTGCGCAAATCCCATCGCAGGCAAGTCCGGTGTTGGTGTTTCCTCGCTCATATCAATTTATTTTAAGATCAGCAGGATCGTAGCCAAACGCTGTCGGGATGCCAGCAAAATCGATTTTTTTAAACGACCAGTAGCACTGGATTTTCCAGTAATCGCTTCAACTCTGCCATGTAGGTGGCTCCGACGGCGCCATCAATCACGCGGTGATCACAACTCATTCCGATCCACATTCTCATGCCGGGGACGATTTGGTTGGCATCGTTCACCACGGGTTGTTTTGAAATGGTGCCAACCGAAAGAATTGCTGCTTGCGGCGGGTTGATGATCGCATCGAAATTATTCACCCCGTAGCTGCCGAGATTCGAGATGGTCATGGTGCCCCCCTGCATTTCATCAGGAGTCAGCTTCTTGTCACGAGCACGCCCTGCGAGATCACGAATTTCTCCGCTGAGCTGGCGCATGTTCTTGGTTTGAGCTGAACGAATCACTGGGGTTACCAATCCATCGTCAATCGCCACTGCGATTGCGAGATTCACTTCACCGAATTGGAGAATTGAGTCGCCCTGAAACTCAGCATTTACTTGTGGAACTTTGACTGCAGCCATCACGGAGGCGCGCATGATAAAGTCGTTCACAGTGTATTTTGGGCCACCATTTTCGATGCTGGCTTCATTCACTTTGCTGCGAAGCTGCATCATTGGCTCCGCGTCGATTTCCACATTCAGATAAAAGTGAGGAACCGTCGTCTTGCTCAACAAAAGTCGGTCTGCGATGACGCGGCGCATTCCGGAAAGAGGCAGGACTTCGTCTCCGCGCTCGCTGACAGGTGCATTCAGGCCGATTCCGCCCGCTGTTCCAACGCCACCGGAGAATCCACCGGCCGCAACCATCAAAACGTCGTCTTTTACTACTCGGCCACCGGGGCCTGAACCACGCAACGTTCCGACGTTGATTCCATGCTCATCAGCAAGTCGTTTCGCAAGAGGCGAGGCTTTGGCGCGATCGCCAGAAAGTGTCGAAGCTTGGGGAAGAGAACTGCCGGTTTTCGCCGGAGTGGCCGCTTTTGCTGGAGCTGCGGCAGGTGCCGGTGAGCTTGAAGCCGGAGCTTCTTCTGCAGCTGGCTCGCCGCCTGCTGTAGCTGGAGGGGTATCCGCATCGTCGGGAGCATCTTCCCCATCTTCTAAAACAAGCGCGAGCGCACCACCAAGAGCTGCGGATTCGCCTTCTTTGATGTAAATTTTGTGAATAACGCCGTCTGCGAAAGAAGACATCGTCATGGTTGCCTTGTCGGTTTCGACCTCAGCGACTTCGTCACCGTTAGCGACAGAGTCGCCCTCTTTTATAAGCCACTTAACCAGAGTTCCCTCGGTCATCGTGTCGCTCAATTTCGGCATCGTGATATACTCTGGCATAACGGGAAAATATCAGTCTTTCAGACAAAAGAAATTCAATAAAAAGAAGTGGAGGCGAGGGCGGGAATCGAACCCGCGATGGAGATTTTGCAGACCTCTGCCTTACCACTTGGCCACCTCGCCACTTCCTGTCCGAAAAATCGGAACCGCACTAAATCGACGGATTGAACAATGTCAATCAAACGATCATCCCCGCACCAACTGTTTCATTGGTTTGGGAATCGATCAAAACAAAGCTGCCTGTCGTCCGGTTGCTGCGATAGCTGTCGAAAAACAGCGGTCCTGAAGTCCGAATGGAGACTCGTCCGATCTCATTAAGAGCCATTTCGGACTGATCTTCTTCTTTATGCAGCGTGTTGATATTCACCTTGTAGCGAATCTCTTGAATCACTGCTTTCACTTCGTGAGTAGTGTGTCGAAGGTGAAATTTCGATCTTGGCGTGAGCTTTTTTGAATTGGAAAACCAGCAGACCATCGCCTCGATGTTTTGATCTTTCTGCGGAGGATTGTTCCCTTTCACGATCATGTCGCCGCGGCTGATATCGATTTCGTCTTCCAACGTAATCGTGCACGAAAGCGGCGCATAAGCTTCCTCAAGGTCGCCGCCGTAGTTTGCGATCGCTTTGATTTTTGATTTGAAACCCGAAGGCTGAACAGTGATTTCGTCGCCCGGTTTGAAAACACCGCCAGCAACCCGACCTGCGTATCCGCGGAAATCGTGATGTTCATCTGAATGCGGACGAATCACCCATTGAACTGGGAAACGAGCGTCGATGTGGTTGTGGTCGGAACCAATATAAACCGTCTCCAGATGATAAAGCATCGTTGGGCCCTCATACCACGGCATCTTGGTTGATTTTTCGACTACATTGTCGCCGTGAAGCGCGCTCATAGGAATCGCGGTCATATCGACGATGTTGTCGAGACGTGACGCAAAATCATGAAATTGGTCGACAATTTTGGTGTAGACCGCTTCGTCGTAATCGACCAAATCCATTTTATTCACCGCAATGATTACGTGGCGAATACGGAGCAAATTGGCGATAAATGCATGACGCATGGTCTGTTCAATCACGCCATGACGAGCATCGATCAGAATAATTGCCAAGTTCGCTGTAGAAGCCCCGGTCACCATGTTCCGAGTATACTGAATGTGCCCGGGAGTATCCGCGATGATGAATTTTCGTTTGGGCGTCGCAAAATATCGGTAAGCCACGTCAATCGTGATTCCCTGCTCGCGCTCCTCGCGCAAACCATCCGTCAGAAGCGCCAGGTTTGTGTGCTCATCGCCGCGCCGTTTCGAAGATGCCTCTGCGGCTTCGAGCTGGTCGTCGAACGTGTTTTTTGAATCGTAAAGCAATCGGCCAATCAAGGTTGATTTACCATCATCGACACTGCCCGCTGTCGTAAATCGCAGCAGGTCCATGTCTAAATATCCGTCAGTCGTCTCGCTCATAAAAATCTAAAATGTGAATTCGTAAAAAATTGAAGTCTGGAGTCGGTTTGGCCTAGAAATAACCCTCTTTTTTCCGGTCCTCCATGGCCGTCTCGGAGCGGCGGTCATCGGCGCGGGTCCCACGCTCAGTTTGGCGGGCAGTGGCGACTTCTTGAATGATTTGATCCAGGCTATCGGCGTCGGATTCCACGGCTCCGGTGCAAGTCATGTCACCGATGGTGCGAAAGCGAACCCGCAGCGTCTCGACTTTTTCACCCGGTTGAGGCTGAACAATGTCTGATGTTGCCAAAAGGGATCCTCCACGTGAAACCACTTCGCGATCATGGCTGAAATACAAATTCGGTAGATCAATATTCTCAGCCTTGATGTATTGCCACACATCCATCTCGGTCCAGTTCGATAGAGGGAAGACGCGGAAATTCTCACCGTGATGCTTCCGGCCATTGAAAATGTTCCACAGCTCCGGTCGCTGATTTTTGGGGTCCCACTCACCGAAATCATTTCGATGAGAAAAGAAACGCTCCTTCGCTCGGGCCTTTTCTTCATCGCGACGACCACCGCCCAGGCAGGCATCGTATTCACCCTCTTCAATCGCTTCGAGAAGAGTCACTGTCTGCAATGCATTTCGACTCGCATTCGCTCCGGTTTCCTCGGTTGCAGTTCCTTTATCAATCGAACCTTGAACCAGGGCGACTCGTAAATCGGCTTTCAATTCTGCTACGTAGCTATCGCGGAATGCGATGGTTTCAGGGAAATTATGTCCCGTGTCAACATGCAGGAGCGGAAAGGGCAAGCGCGCCGGGTGAAACGCTTTGCGGGCCAAATGCGCCATGACGATGGAGTCTTTACCGCCAGAAAAAAGCAGAGCCGGCTTTTCAAACTGAGCCGCAGTTTCGCGCAGGATGAAAATCGCTTCGGACTCCAGTTGAGCCAAATGATTTACCTGATATGAATGTCGTTTCGTGTCTTCCATTTCGTTCGTTCAAAAAAATTGTTCAACCTCGTTCTATACGTGAAATCACCGCTTGGTATAGAGTTTCCAGCGACTTCGCTTCGGTTTGAGATTCCGTTTCGATAATTATGTCAGCGTGCTCGGGTTCTTCAAATGCGGAATCCTTCCCTGTGAAATTTTTTACTTCGCCAGCTTTTACTTTTGCATAAAGCCCCTTCGGATCCCGCTCTGCACAGGCATCGAAAGAAGCTTTCACATACACTTCCAGCAAATCGTCATCGCCAATAATTTCGCGAGCGTTCGCCCGGAGGCTTTCCACGGGTGTGATGAAGGAGGTCAGCGTGATAATTCCTGAGTCCGCGAAAAGCTTCGCGACTTCAGAAACGCGGCGGATGTTTTCGGCCCGATCATCGTCGGTAAATCCCAGATTGTTGTTCAAGCCCGAGCGAATATTGTCGCCGTCGAGAACCTTAATAAATTTGCCTTCGTCGTGTAATTTTCGCTCCAGCAGATTCGCCAGGGTGCTTTTTCCTGATCCGCTTAACCCATACATCCATACCACGAGTCCCCGCTGACCAAGCAGCGTTTCCTTTGCCTCGCGTGGCAACATTTTGTCAAAGGTGGGATAAAGATTGTCCATCGTAAAATTAGATCGAAAAGTCGATTTCTTCGTGAAGACCGCACTCGCGTTTCAGGCCAAAAAAGCGAGTCTCCTCTTCGGTCATGCCGTCGGTGAGTTTTCTCGTCGTATGAACGTCGCCGATTGAAACGTAGCCTTCATCCCAGAGAGGATGATAGGGGAGGTCGTTGGCTTTCAGGTAATTAAAAATATCCAAATCTGTCCAGTCAATAATCGGATGGAGCTTTGCGCGGCCTTTTTGAGCCACCAGAGCCGGCATTTTTTCGCGGGAACCACTTTGCTGCCGACGAATCCCTGCCAGGAGAAGATCGACATTCAAATCCTTTAGAGACCGGTCCATCGGCTCGACTTTATTGAGCTGATTGTATTTTTCGATGCTTTCGAGGCCATCTCCCCACATTTTCCCAAAACGGGCTTCCTGCCATGCCGGCGACAGCGGATTGGAATAAATTTTCAAGTTCAGGTTTAGTCTTTCCGTCAGTTGATCGATAAACTGATACGTCTCGGGAAAAAGGTAGCCGGTATCTACGAGAATGACCGGAATTCCCGGTGCGGCTACGTTTACCATATGCAGCGACACCGCCGATTGAGCTCCAAAGCTTGAACTGAGGGCAATGCGATCCGCGCCAAATTTTTCCAAACCCCACGCCACGCGTTCTTCAGCCGTTTTCGATTCGAGCGCAGCGTTGTCAGCGTGAAAATCGATTTCGAATTTTTGGCCCAACTCCACCAGGTTTGAACCGCCTGCCGAATTTGATTTCAGAGCGGGTTCATCGTTCGGTTTTGGAGCTGTCAGAGTAAATTCTGCCATCGGGCCACGAAAGTGGGTTACATCGGCGATCATGTCAAATGTTTATTCCCTAGTTCTCTATCGGATTAGTCGAGAATTAAAGCAGGGGCTTACGAAATGGTTTTCTTCGGCTCGAAAATTCACGTTTTATCGCTGAAATGCGTCTCCAGAAATTCCTCAAGGCTGATCCGGTCGAAGGGCCGCTTCCGGAATTCTGATTCAAGAAAAGACGGCGGTGGATCGTGCCAGCCTTCTTTAGTGACGGAGAAATACCAGGGGCCTTGATCCCCGGCGTAAAGAATTTTTCCATCGCTACCCACCACAAAAATTCGGGTCGGCCATGCACCCCAACTCGCGGCAACTGGATCATCAATGTCGTCAACGAGGAAATTGAGATTTAAACCCTTCCGCTTGCGAAAATCTAGGGCTGCCTGGCAACGGCTTTCTAAATCGCTTGGGTCCTGTATGGGCGGGATTTCCTCATTCGCAAAATCGTTTTGTAACATGGGCTGGAATCCGCCCTCGGGATGGGCTTCCCTAATGTAGATGAGATTGAAGCTTGCCTTACCTTCATACCGGTTCGCCAGATGATTGAGGTCTTTGTTGAAGAGATTGCTAGAGGTGCAACTCCCACTTCCAAAAACCAAAATTCCCGGAATTCGTTTCCACAACGAACTCAGCTCGACTTCATTTCGGGTGGAAGGATCAAAAACCACTCAATCCAAAGCGAATTCGCCGGCGACAGGTGCGTTTTTTGAACGTGTCAGGATAATTTCTACAGCCTGGTCACGGTTATACACAGTCTGGCCGGAGAAAGCGTCAGCTTCAGCCGCAGGTTTCTGCTCGCAACCGCTGTAGCAAACCAAGCTCGTGATCAAAATCCAAATGCGAATTCCTTCCGACATTACCCCTTAAACACTATCTGAAGCCTAAAGTTTCAGAAGAAACGGAAAAACGATTCATCAGTATCGGTTCAGCGAACCAACCCTATTCGATCGTTTTGGCATTTCGAACCAACAGGGTGCGTTCGTCAAACATACCCTGTTGGTTCGTGAAATTCAGATTTCGCCGTCGGCGAAATTTTACTGATCTTCGCCGCGTTTTACGGCGCGCTTCCGCTCGTTGGGATCGAGGATTCGCTTGCGGAGACGAATGTTCACTGGCGTGGCTTCGACCAATTCGTCAGGGGCGATGTATTCGATCGCTCGCTCGAGTGAGAATTTAATCGGAGGCGGCAACTGAACGGATTTGTCAGTTCCGGAAGCACGGTGGTTGGTCAGCTGTTTGGCTTTGGTCGGATTAACCGGCAAATCATCCGCACGGGAGTTTTCCCCGATAATCATTCCGACATAAACTTCTTCGGTCGCGCCGATGAAGAGCTTTCCGCGCTCTTCGATGCTGACGAGCGAGTAAGTCATCGCAGTTCCGCGTTCCATCGAAATCAGGGTTCCGGTTGAGCGGGTGCGGATGTCGCCAGAGTCTTTGCGATACTCTTTGAAGAGGTGCGACATGATGCCTTCACCGCTGGTCAAGTTGAGCAATTCGAATTCAAAACCGATCAAGCCACGGGTCGGAACGGTGGCCTCAATATTGGTGCGACCGTTTTTGGCCTCCATCATATCGACAACGCCTTTTCGTGTCGCGAGCGACTGCATGATGCCGCCAACTGCGTGGTCAGGCACTTCGATGTAAGCGGTTTCAAATGGCTCACACTTTACGCCGTCGATCTCCTTTTTAATGACCGTTGGACGAGAAACGAGCATCTCAAAGCCTTCGCGGCGCATAGTTTCAACCACAACGGCAACCTGCATCGCCCCCCGCGCATTCACGCGATAAACGCCAGCTTCGCCGGTTTCAGCCACGCTGATCGAAATATTGGTACGAGCTTCGCGAACGAGGCGATCCCAAATCTCACGCGAGGTCACTTTGCTGCCCTCAAGTCCGGCGAATGGGCCGTCGTTAACGGAGAACGACATCTGAACGGTCGGTGGATCGATGTCGACAAATGGTAGTGGCTCGGCGTCGTTTGAAAGGGCGATCGTTTCGCCAATATCGACGTCTTCGAAACCGGCAAGTCCAACGATGTGGCCCGCCATTCCGAAGTCAGCTTCGGTGGTTGAAAGCGCGTTGTATTCGAAAATTTTGCTGATTTTTGCGCGCTGTGGCGCCTGACCTTCGCGAAGGCGCCATACTTGAGTTCCAATTTCAACCTTGCCGGCGAGGATTTTACCAATCGCAATCCGGCCAACGTAATCACTCCAGTCGATGTTGGAAACGAGCATTTTAAACTCGGCATCCGGGTCGACTGCCGGTGCTGGAATCTCGCTCATGACCACTTCGAAAAGCGTGTTCATGTCCATCTCTTCTCCCTCGGGCGAACGGCGTGCATAGCCGTCACGAGCACTTCCGTAGAGGAAGGGTGCGTTGAACTGATCTTCGTTTGCATCGAGCTCAAGGAAGAGTTCGAGAACTTTGTCGTGAACCGCCATCGGATCCGCGTTGGGACGGTCGATTTTATTAACGAAAACGATAGGGGTGAGGCCTTCCGCGAGTGCTTTTTTCAAAACGAAACGGGTCTGAGCCTGCGGGCCTTCGTAAGCATCGACGACGAGCATGACGCCTTCGACCATCTTCATGACGCGCTCGACCTCGCCACCGAAATCGGCGTGTCCGGGTGTGTCCACGATGTTGATGATCTTGCCTTCCCACTTAACGGAAGTGTTCTTCGCCTTAATTGTGATGCCACGTTCGCGTTCCTGGTCCATGGAATCCATGGCGCGATCAGCGACAGCTTCGTTGTCGCGAAAGGAGCCGGCTTGCTGGAGCAATTGGTCGACGAGCGTGGTTTTACCGTGATCAACGTGTGCGATGATCGCGATATTACGAATGTCCGCCGGAGCGATAAGTGAGTTTTCGTCCATGTCTGAAATTTTTGCGGCAAATGAGCGCTCAAACGCTGCAGAATCAAGCGGTATTAACGCTCTGGAGGACGAGCGTATTTCAGTGCCAATTCGCGAGCTTCACGTTCCAAAAACGCATCCCAGTAGCCGTCGCGGAGGCATTGGATGAGATATTCGCGAAGAAAATTTCGAATCCCGCCGAGGCGTTCGTATTGAGCAACGTGGACGAGCTCGTGAACGATCAGCGAGGGGTTGGTAGCATTGATGGCTTCAACGTAAATGCCGTGGCCAAGCGCCATGCCTGACGCTTTCATCGAGAGTCCGACTAATTTTGCTAAAAATTGCAATGGTGCAGAACCCGGAGTGGGAACCTCGGGAACGATCGCAATGCGAACGCGGCTGACATCCATGACGCCAACGTCGTGAGCCCAATCGACTTCCCATTCTGAAAGTTCACGGCCTTCGTTCAGAATCTTTTTTTCCTGATGCTGCACCCACCGGTCCGCTAATGGCAATGCAAAGACGACTAGGAATTTCTGAAAAACAGGAGCCATATGAAAATGCCACAGGGCGCTGCTGTCGTGCAAGCGCCCTGTGAAATCGTTTGGACATTATCCAAGCATGAGGCGTTCAATCATATCGGCCAATCGATCAGGATCCATTCCGGGAACGTCTTCGACATCGTCGAACGAATCATAAGGACGGTGGTCGATAATCATCTGAGCGAGTTCTTCGTCCATTCCTGGAAGGTTCATGATTTCTTCGAAATCGGAGTGATTCAAATCCACAATCGGACCGCTTGGCGCACAGACTTCTTCGTCATCGAATTCATCATGCTCGTGGTCGTCGTTGGTTTCATCTACTTCAGTTGGCTCAGCGTGATCGCTTTCGAGAACAGGTTTGTCCTCATCCGCATCCGGTTTTGAATCCGCATCATCCCCATCTTCGCGATCCGGCCAATCCTGAAACGGCTTGTGCTCGTCCTCACCGTGGTGAGGATCGGGATTGCCGTGTTCATCGTGGTGATGATCATCGGTCCAACTTTCATCATGTTCCGGATGATCGTGATCATCGCCCGTTTTGTGATCGTTCGCATGCGGGTCATCAATCGGATGCCCGTATTCGTCGTGATACGGGTCATTATGATAGGGATCTGCATACGGATTATCGGCGTGATCGTCGTCGTGGAGATCAGCGTGTTCCTTCTCGTATTGCTCGATCTCATGCTTGTGCAATTCAGCCTTCTCCTCTTCCGAGAGGTCTTCTGCTTTGCGTTCGTAAAGTTTTTCGAGTCGGGTTTTGCGAGCTTCTTCGCGGGCACGTTCTTTTTTCGCGCGGCCACGCTCCATCACCGTCGCAATGACAATGCAGACTTCATAAAGGAATATCAGCGGGCCAGCGAGCAGGCCGAGAGTCAAAATATCTGGCGGAGTAAAGATCGCCGCTGCCACCATCATGATGACCCACGCGTAGGCTCGAGTTGCGCGCATCACGCGAGCGGTGAGAAGCTCAAGTTTTACCAAAATCGTGACGACAACCGGCAGTTGAAAGCTGATTCCGAACACCAATACCAATCGTGTGACGAAGTTGATGTAATCGCCCATCCGATACTCGGTCGTTTTGCCCTTCACTTTTAAGATGATCACTTTGTCGCGGGTTTCATCATATCGCAGCGCGATTTCGGACCCTTCCCGGAAGGCGAAAACGCTCAGGATATAATCGCGAACCTCTTTTTTCGTCGCTTCATCGAGTGTCGATTCTACTACCGCAACGGCAGGTTCGACTGGCTTAATGGGGTTTTCTTGCACGGCCGTTTCGCCTTCAGGTGGCGGATCGGCTGGTTCTTCGCCAACAACCGGAATGGGTTTTCCATCGAGACCGATGAGAGTAAATTCCGCAATCGGCCGTTTCAGAGCTTCGACTGAAGGGTCAATTGAGCCGACTCGTTCTTGTTCGAATTCGTAGAAAAATTTCAGGGCAATTGGCGATGCCAGAAAGAAGGCGAAGGACGCTCCGCCAAGGAAAAGCAGGAATCCTATGAGCGCTCCGGGAATGACCATTTTTTTTTCTACCTGACGCAAGCCAGGTAAAATGAACTGAAATAGTTGATAAACGAGCAGTGGAAATGCCAAAATCAATCCGGCGATGAACGACGTCTTGATTGCCAGCATCAGCATTTCCTGCGGGCTCAGCGTGAGGAGATTGGCTACGTCATAAAGGCGCGTTCCCGAGTCATCGATTATCGCGACTTTCAGCGGGAGCAGGACGAAATCAAAAATTTGTTGGTTGAACACGAACGTGAAAATCGTGATCACAAGCAGCGTGCCCAACATTTGCATCAATGTTTTGCGCAAATCCTCAAGGTGTTCGAGAAACGGTTTCTCGTGGGGGTCGAAGCCTGCGTCGGCACCGGAACCTTCTTTTCGGGCGCGGCCAGCTTCTTCCCGAATTTTGAAGAGTTTTTCAAAAGCGGATTTTAAGAGCATGCGAATGAGTCGTTAAAGTTCACAGTAAGGTGAAGAAGATTTTTGGTGAGGCCGCGAACCTAGCCTGATTTTACGATTCGGCAAAGATGCGTAAAGTGATCTGCGCGATGGTGGGTCCGCGAAGATGCGGCGTACCGATCCTGTAACAAAAAATATGAACGCAAATGCGCCTTTCCGGTGTCTTGCCGCTACAAAATCTGCGTGATAAAACAGAAATTCACACGAAATAAAAAGGCGTAGGTGACTTTTGCTTTCTCTGCGCAAATCTTATTAACAGGAGGTTAGATGAAAATACAGAAATGATAGGCTACGAAGAAGACCAAGACAACGGACGGCGTTCGGACAATTATCCGATCCACACAGAAAAAATCTTTGCTGATCGCAAAATCTTTTTTCTCGACCTGAAGGAAAACGACCGGGGTCGTTTTGTAAAAATCACCGAAGATGTTCGCGGTCGTCGCGACACCATCATGGTGCCAAGCGAAGTATTGGAAGAATTCATCACTGCCCTTCAGCAGATTTCTGAAGCGAGTGACGAGAATGATTGATTGAGGCGCGAATTTACGCGCACGATTTTATTTTTTCGATTACTATAAGCACGCGCAACAGGAAGCCATTCCGTCTTTCCTTTGCGCGTGAATTTTTTACGGGGAGAACGAAAACGAACTTATGCGAAGCATGACTGGTTTTGGTCGCGGCGAAGCGACTGAGGAACAATGGACGCTGACGGTGGAGCTTTCAGGCGTGAATCGAAAGCAAATCGATCTCGCCATCAATTTGCCTCATCGGCTGCATGAGCTCGAAGGTGATGTACGCAAGCAGCTGACAGCAGCGATTTCGCGGGGCCGAATCAATGCCCGGATCGTTCTGACGAATGGAGAATCCGGCGAAAGCCAGCTTTCGATCGATGAATCACTGGCTGCCGAATACGTGGCCGCAGCAAAAGCGTTGCTCGGATCTGATGCCGAGGTCACCGCTTCGGATTTGTTTCGAGCACCCGGAGTTTTTAGAGTCGAAGACGCGTCCGTCGAGCCAGCGGAGCTTCGCGGCACATTGACCGCTGCGGTGGAATTCGCATTATCCGAGTTGTCTGCGATGCAGGAAGTAGAAGGGGCTCACCTTCGTGAAGATTTAGAAAACCGGATAAATACCATTGAGTCCGAGATTGGATTTGTTTCAGAAATCGGGCCATCGGTGGTAGAGCACTACCGGAAGTCACTTTTTAAGCGGCTGCGCGATGGCGGGCTGGAGAGACTCGATTTGGACGATGAGCGAGTGCTTCGTGAAATCGGGATCTTTGCCGAGAAATCAGATATTTCAGAAGAACTGACCCGAATTGCGAGTCACGTCACCCAATTTCGGAATTACTTCTCCAGTGATGAGCCGGTGGGGCGTCCGCTTGATTTTTTGTGTCAGGAGTTGAATCGGGAATTCAATACAATCGGCAGCAAGGCGAACGATGCGGGAATTGCGCAACGAATTGTGAATGCGAAAACGGAGCTCGAGAAAATTCGCGAGCAGGTTCAGAACGTGGAGTGACATCGAGGCGCAGAAATTTCTATCAATTTGCGCAATCTTGTCGGAATTTGAATTTGAGAAATGAAGTTTGATTTTCAGCGTCGCGGTTTGTTGTGTGTCGTGTCCGGTCCTGCGGGATCGGGTAAAACGACGTTGTGTCGGGCCTTTAGCGATGCCGATTCTTCAGCGACCTATGCAGTATCTGCCACAACGCGACCTCCGCGGACAGGCGAGAAGGACGGAAAAGATTATCATTTTCTGACGCGCGAGGCATTTCAGGCAAAAGCAACCCGGGGTGAATTCCTCGAATTTGCCGAAGTACACGGAAGGTTTTACGGAACGCTGAAAGATGAAGTGATTGAGCACATTCGGGCTGGTCGCGATGTGCTGATGGATATCGATGTTCAGGGTGCGCAATTCATTCGAAAAAGCATCGACCCGTTGATTCAGGAGGCGTTGGTTGACATTTTTATTCTCCCGCGAAGCGAGGAAGAGTTGGTTGAGCGTCTCAACAATCGAGGCACGGAAGGGCAGGAGGAACTCGATTTGAGACTTCGCAATGCACGCAAGGAAATGAAGCACTGGGCTGAATACAGCTACACAGTGATTAGCGGAACGAAGGAAGTCGATTTCGAGATTTTCAGTTCCATTATCGCCGGCGAAAGGTGCCGATCTCATCGGCTTGTGCCGGAAACGGATGGTTCAGACGAAGAGCAGCAGGAATTCGGGATTTAGAGCAAAACCAACTTTTCGATCCAATAGGGTTGGTTCAATGATCCAATACTATCGGATCGAAACGGCTTCACGAACGAACCCTGACTGATCGTTAAAAATCAAATCCGATGGATTCAGTTTGCTGAAAGCGGGGCCACGGGGCGTTTGATCCGCTCGGTTGACGCGGGTTCTGCTTTCGCTGTTTTGACAGGTTTGGCACGCAACTTTTCTTTCACCGGAGCATTGTTTGTTTTTAATGTGGGATGATAGGCGAGGGCGTCGCTGTAATGCATCCATGCCGAATTTTTCATGGCCAGCAATCCGAGTGAGACCGTGGCGATTCCAAAAATCATACCGAGGCGGTTGCGGCGTGCGCCAACTAAAACGGTTGCAGCGGCTGCAGCAGCCAATGCGTAATAAACCCACTTATTCTTTTTCCAAAGCCAGGTGTTGTCTGCAAAAGTCTTGGCCCGGGAGGGAGCGCTGAGGTTATACACTTTCTCGAGACGAGGCTGAGCGCTGGAGCGTGCGTTTATGTAGGGAAGAAACACAAACGAAGAAACTGCGACGAAGATTAAAGCGGTGATCTGCAATTTGTCAGCTTTCAGAAAATAGCTGACGACGAATCCGATAATGCCGAAGGCGATGCCGTAAAGCAGAATGGGTTCCAGAAAAAGGAACCGGTATTCTGCATCTGATAGGGCGTCGGCGAGTTTTTCGAGCTGGGCGAACGAGTTTTTCATGGGAAGTGTGCTGGGGCGTTCGAGAGGAGGTTTTTATAAGAGATCTCCCTGCTGGGGAGGTTGGTTGGTGGGTGCTTCAAGGCCGATTTTTTGATAGGCGAGAGGAGATGCTGTCCGACCGCGTGGTGTCCGCTGGAGATAGCCTTGGAGAATAAGATAGGGTTCGTAAACGTCCTCGATGGTGGAGGCGTCTTCTCCGACAGCAACAGCCAGAGAACCAACGCCGACGGGGCCGCCGCCGAATTTGTAAATGACGGCTTCGAGGATGCGCTTGTCCATTTCGTCGAGTCCATCGGCGTCGATATCGAGCATCCCGAGGGCGGTGTCGGCGACTTTTTGAGTGATGATATTGTCGGCGCGTACTTGAGCGTAGTCACGAACCCAACGCAGCAGGTTGTTGGTGATTCGAGGGGTGCCGCGACTTCGGGACGCAATTTCATGGGCGCCACCAGGATCGGTTTCAATCTTAATCAAACTGGCAGAGCGATTGATGATTTTTACGAGATCTTCCGCCGTGTAGTAATCGAGGCGATTGGTCATGCCAAAACGTGACCGCAGGGGAGCAGTGAGCATGCCTGGGCGGGTTGTTGCGCCGATCAACGTGAATGGAGGCAATGACAGGGAAACGGAACGAGCATTCGGCCCTTGGTCGATGATGATATCGAGCTGGAAATCTTCCATCGCCGGATACAGATATTCCTCAATGGCAGGGTGAAGCCGATGGATTTCGTCGATAAAAAGAAAATCTCCGTGGCTCAAATTGGTGAGGATACCTGCAAGATCGCCGGCTTTCTCAATTTGAGGGCCGCTCGTACAGTGAATTTGGCTGCCAAAAGCTTTCGCTAAAATATGCGCCAGCGTTGTTTTTCCCAATCCCGGAGGACCGCTTAGCAGAACGTGATCCAAAGCATCGCCCCGTTGGTTTGCTGCTTCGACCATCAGCATTAAACGCTCTTTTACTTTCACCTGACCGACAAATTCATCAAAATCAGGAGGTCGAAGTGCTTTATCGAAGTCGCTGGCAGGCTCTTCTGAATTTTCTTTTGAAAAAGGTTCGTTCATCGGGATTGGACGAAATTGAAGCCTTAAAAAGCTTAATCTTTATTGATGAAGCGAGATAATATGGTATCTCGAGTAGATGTGGTAGCCGCTTCTCTTGCTTTGAATTTATTGAATTCTAAGATAACATAAATTTTAAAGGCGTCGAACGATTTGCATTTCATCAAATTACAGAGCTTGCATTCCTGTTAATAATAACGGAAAATATGTAGAAATTATAATTTTATTGGTAATTTAGATAGGTGGATTTCGAAATTCCAGCTTGACGAAACGCCCTTTTTTCCCGAAAAGAAGCTTTTATTCTAAGACTATCGGAATCTCTCCGTATCTCTTGTGAACGAAACACCGCACAACACTTTCAGGACAACTCTCCAAGATGAACCACCACTCTTCTGTCTCCATAAAAACAGTCTTCTTCCGCGGACTATCTTCGGCTATTGCGGCGCTCGTGCTTCTGGCTGCTTCCACTTCTGCTCAGGAGGGAAAAACTGTTAAGTCAATCGACGTTCAATATGTAGGTGCACAGGCGGTCTCAGCTGATCAAATCAAAGCGAGGATGTCCACTCGGGTTGGCAGCACGCTTTCTGCAGCGAAGATTGATGACGACGTTAAGAATCTTTACAGCAGCGGTTTGGTTGAGAATGTGCGGATGCTCTCGAAGCCAGTGGGCGGCGGAATTGGATTGATTGTTGTTGTTCAGACTCGTGCGCTCTACGGCGGTGTAGCTTTCGAGGGGAATACGCTCTTCTCAAATGATAAGCTCGAGAAGAAAATTGATCTGAAGGTCAATTCACCAATTGATGAGGCAACTGTTCAGGAAGGTCGGACAGCGATTCAGGAGATGTATCGCAAGAAGGGTTTTCCTGAAGCAACGATCAGCTATCAAGTTTCTGCGCCAAATGCGGATGGTTACTCAATCGTAACATTTAAGATTAACGAGGGTGGTCGCGGTATCCTTCGGAGCGTTGAGTTTGTAGGAAACACTGTCTTCAGTGGCAGTGAACTTCGCAAGGCGATGGAGCAGAAAGCGAAGGGATTCCTTCCTTTCGGTAAGAAGGGCCGCACGGATGCTGATTCGCTTCAGGGTGATGTTTCGCGGATCGAACGTCTCTACCTGGACGAGGGTTACCTCAATGCGCGAGTGGTGAACGTCTCCAAGGTTCAGGTTGATACTGACAGTGTGGACGTCATCATGACAATCGACGAAGGTCAGGCTTACACCGTTGCTGGTGTTTCGATCCTTGGAATCGATAGTCTTTCCCTTGGATCTGACATCCAGCCATACCTCACGATGACCGCTGGTAACGTATTCTCCGGCAGTGACCTTGAGTCTGACGTTAAGCTGATTGAAGATCAGTATGGCATGCGCGGATATGTTGAGGCACGTGTTAGCCGTCAGTTCCAGGACGCAGGTCCTGGACAGGTAAATATTGTTTTGCAGGTTTTCGAAGGAAAAGCCTATCGAGTTGGTCAGATTGACATTGAAGGCAATAACAAGACCAAGGATATCGTGATTCGTCGCGAGATCGCTCTCCTTCCAGGGGAGAACTTCGATACCGTTGCTCTTGATGCAACTCGCGCTCGTCTCCAAAATATGAACTACTTCTCAGATGTTGAAGTGATTCCACTCGACACGAGCTACCTTGACGAGAAAGATCTTTTGATCCGTGTAACGGAGAAGCCGACTGGAACGATTAACTTCGGTGCTGGCTTCAGTTCGATTGATGATTTGGTGGGATTTGTTGAGGTGACTCAGACAAACTTCGACATTGGTAACTGGCCTTCACTTACCGGTGGTGGACAACGTTTCCGGATGAGCCTTCGTGCGGGAACTAAGCGTCGTGATTTCCAGATGAGCCTGACTGAGCCTTGGTTCATGGGCAAGCGTCTCGCTCTTACGGGTGAAGTTTTCTACCGCGACCTCCTTTTCCTGAGCGATCAGTATGATCAAACTCAATATGGTGGTGACATCAACTTTCGGAAGTCACTTGGAGAGTTCACCTACGGTGTAGTTGGGTATCGTCCTGAAATGTATGAGATCGACGTTGAGCCCGGTGCATCTGAACTCTTCCAGAACGAAGCGGGAGATTTCTTCAAAAGCACGATTGGAGTCGATTTGGTCTACGATACTCGTGACAACCTTTTCATGCCACGTGAGGGCCACCGTGCAAGCTTCGGTGTTGATTACGCCGGTCTTGGTGGGGATGTGGATGATCTTGCTTACAGTCTCTCGGTTGCAAAGCATGTTGAGTTACCATTCGACATTATCCTGAACGGAAGCGCGAAATACCAGAAGTCTGATGGTGATAACATTTTCACTCGTCAGTTCCTAGGTGGTGCGAACAATCTCCGTGGTTTTGATTTCCGCGACGTAGGTCCAAAAGATCCTGATTCACTCGAAGGTGTTGGTGGTGATGAAGCATGGAATGCGACGTTGGAGGCAACGTTCCCCTTGGTTACCAAGATTCGCGGTGCAGTTTTCTACGATGTGGGTGAAGTTTCCGGTGGGCCTGACGGCACCATTGGTGGCGGAGTTAATTCCGATTACGGTATTGGTCTTCGTCTTTTCCTTCTCGGTGCAGCCCCGGTCCGGTTGGACTACGGTATCCCACTCGAGTCTGATGCTTACAACGATGGAAGCGGACGCTTCAACTTTACAATCGGTGCTCAGTTCTGATTTGAACAAATTCGCGATTTTTCTCTAATATCTATCTGAGGAAAATCGTATGACCTTCGGCGGTTTATTGCTCTTGCAGCAAGCCGCCGAAATTTTGTTTACCCAACTCGCTCCTGCCTGAGTATCTGGCGATTCAATTACAAACAATTTTCAAACTCAACAAAACCTACCAATTCACATCATGAAGCTTCATTCATTTCTTACTCTACTTGCCGGAATCGCCCTGACTTTCGGATTTAGTCAAAACTCCTCGGCGCAAGGCTACAAGATTGCTGTTGTCGACATGCAGGAGGCGCTCAACAATTACTACAAGACTGCGATCGAAGTTGAGAAGATCAATGGGCTCGCCAAAGAGAAGCGTGCAAACCTCGATGAGCGCACTGCTGATTTTCAGGCCCTGACTTCAAAAATGGCAGAATTGGATAAGATTGTCCGTGACACTTCTCGTGCGGAGGCGTCTCGCCAAGAGTCACTTGCAGAAATGCAGCGCGTTGGGCAGGAGCGTCAAACAAAGGCGAAAGAGATCTCAGATGCACAGCGTAAATACCAGGGTGAAGTGCTTCAGGCGCGTCAGGCCATGGAAGTAGCGCTCGTTGAAGAAATTCGCTCGGTACTCAATGGAATGGCAACAGCTGGAGGTTACGACCTCGTTCATGACAAGTCGTTCCTCCCAAAAGCAAACAAAGCGATCGTTTTTGTATCCGCAAACGTCCCTGATTTGACTGCTGAGCTTGTTGCGACTCTCAACAAAGACGCACCAGCCGGCGCGGCACCTACCCCAGCAGCAGCGCCTGCGACAGGCCCAGCGAACTGATTTTTAGAAAAAGATCTCCTTTCACGAAAGTGGAACTTACTGAAAGGGTCTGAGCGATTAGCTTTGGCCCTTTTTTCTTGCCCGGAATAAAGTTATGAAAATCAATCTCACTGAACTCGTCGAATTGGTTGGCGGCACCCTGGTTCGTGGTGACTCAAACTTGAGTTTTACAGGATTTCAGTCACTTGCCAATGCCTCGGCGAGTGATATCAGTTTCTTCGGAAATGAAAAATACGCCGATGATTTGAAGGAATCCGCTGCCGGAGTGATTTTGATTCCTCCGGGCGAGTGGGTTACCCCGGAAGCAGCGGCCTTGGTTCAGGTTGAGAATCCGGTGGTTTCTTCAGATCTCGTGATTCAGCGGTTCTGTATTCCTAAGCCACCTTTTCGCGCTGGGATTCACGCTTCTGCTTCTGTATCTGAAACCGCGACGTTGAATGTGGAATTCGTTTCTGTGATGCCGAACGCTGTGATTCTGGATGGCGCATCGATTGGTGATCGGACGAAAATTGGCCCCGGAGCAGTGATTGGAGACAATGTTGAAATAGGTGAAGACTGCGAGATTGGGCCGAATGTCAGCCTTCGTGAGGGGACGAAAATTGGCGACCGTGTGATTATTCACGCTGGAGTTGTCATTGGGGGCGACGGCTATGGATTTGAATTTTCTGAAGGGCGGCATCAGAAGATCGAGCAACTTGGAATCGTCCGAATCGATGATGATGTCGAGATAGGGGCGAACACAACCATTGACCGTGCTCGATTTGGTGAAACCGTGATTGGTGAGGGAACGAAGGTTGATAACCTGGTCCAAATCGGTCACAACGTTGTCATCGGGAAGCACTGTTTGATTGTGGCTCAAGTCGGCATCTCAGGGAGCGCGATCATCGGTGATTACGTTACTCTTGCTGCTCAAACGGGCGTGGCCGGTCATCTTAAAATCGCTGATAAGGTAATCTGCGGAGGGCGGAGCGGTGTGATCTCCAGTATCGATGAACCCGGTGGAAAATGGTTCGGTTATCCGGCGAAACCCATGAAAGACACGCTTCGAGATAGCATGCGAATCAAGCAGCTTCCAAGAATGTTGGATCGAATCAAAGCGCTCGAAAAAGCAGCGAAAGAGTCGGAGTGAATTTCCACGAACCAACAGGGTTGATTCATCGGACGTACCCTATTGGATCGAAAAACGGTCTGTTAATTCACGATTTGGACTTCTTCCTGTTCCATTTGGATCGTGATGATTCCCCCTGCGCTTTCGATCGCGCTGGTGACATCGATCCAGCGCTGATAGGTCGCATCATCAGCTGTCTTGACCAAAATCACGCGGTCAGAATCGGATTCTTTGCCCGCGAGTAGCTGACTGATTTTCGTTTTCAAATTGCCCAGCGGAAGCAGTTCCCCGTTCACCAGGATTGTTTTTTCCGTGATCGAAATTTCGACGTTTTTGGTTTCAGCTGTTTTTTCCGGTGTTTCTTCGCTGCGTGGAATGTTTTGCGGTCGACCGGTATCCGGCTGAACGGAAGCGCACACCAGAAAAAAGATGATCAAAATAAACGCAATATCCGGCGCTGCCGTGGCCGGCGGATCAACAAGGAGTTTGCGACGTTGAACCATCATTGGAATAAAATCACTTCCTCGATGCGAGAGTGAGTTGAACTGAAACCGCTTCGATCAATTCAGCGGCGGATTGCTCAACTTCGAGGACAAAATTGTTGATAACGCTCATGAAATAATTGAACCCCATGTAGGCGGGAATTCCGACAATCAGTCCAAAGCAAGTCGTCAAAAGAGCGGTCTGAATTCCGGACGCAGCTGCTTCAACGATGTTCACTTGCCCCATCGTTTCAACAATATTGGCAAAAGAAACAATCATTCCCTGAACGGTCCCGAGAAACCCCAGCATCGGGGCAACGCTGGAAACCGTTGCGAGAATCGGGAGGTGACGCTCCAATGCGGCCACCACATGAACTCCGTAAGCTTCCATGCTCTTGGTAACCTGCTCTTCGATTCGTGCAGGTTCGTAGCCGAGTTCTTCCAGGACGAGATATTTGCGCAACCCATTCCCCATGACAGCAGCAACGGGACCCTGTGAATTCTCACAAACTTCAATAGCCTTCTCGATATCTCCTTCGGCTAATTCATCAATGACTGCGTGGCGGACTTGTTCGGAACGTGAATCCAGAATTTTCAGGCTCCGGTATCGTTCGATGATGACTGCCACGGCGAGAATGCCGAGGATCAAGATCGGCGCCATGAAAATGCCGCCTTGAAGGAGCAGGCCGAGGGCGCCGGAATCGAGGAATGAGGATGGAATCATTTTATTGAAGGTTGTCTAAAAACTGGATTCTGAAAACTACCAAACCGCTTTTCTTTATTGATTCTCCTCCATATCAACATTTTGCGCTTCGCGCTCGAATTGAGCGAGCATTTCGGGCAGCGCTAATCGGCCCCGGGAGTATTTTGCGGCATCGGATTCGGGGAAATCCCAGCGACAACGATTGTAGCGCCGGAAGGCGAAGGGAACGTTATTGCCCTGGCGATAGCTTTCCCCCGCCCAAAACAGCGATTGGCCGGCAAGGTCGTCTTCGGGAAATCGTTTCACAAAATCATCAAAGGCGAGGCCCGCTTCTTTATATTTCTCGTCTTTGTAAAAACACTGCCCGACCCGGAAAGCCATTCGGGGAGCCCATTCATGGTTCTCAAATCGCTCAAGAAACTTCGCTCCGACCTGCGCGGCGACTTCAAATTCTTCAAGCACGTAGAAATGCTCGTTGATCCGAATCATCACATTTGAAATGAGCGGATTTTCCGGGTACGTCGCGGCCAGAGTCACATAGGCCTCAAGAGCTTCATCAAGTCGCTTCGCCTCCTCGTAGCATTGTCCCAGTTTGTATTGTGCGTCTGCGGCGAGGGTGTGATCAGGATACTGTTTCACGATGGTTTCGTAAGCCTCGATTGCCTCGTCCCAGTTTTTTAATTCCTGAGCAAATTGCCCAAGGAGATAGGCAACGCGGGCCGCATATTTTGGATCGGGATAGTCTTCTTGAAGCTCTTTCAGAACCCGTCGTCCGTTTTCCAAATCCGTGTCGGCTTCTTCTTTTCGATCCAATTCCAAGTGGCTCTTGAAGAGTTCAAAGAAGCTCTCTGCGATATGAAATTGGGTCTGAATTGCTAAATCTTCATCGCCAAATATTTTGGTGAATGCAGCGAGATCGCCGTCGGTTCCATCTGACACGGGAATTTCGGTAACGTGGGGAACCGCGGCCTCGTCCGGGGTTGCCGGACGATCGTCGGTGTATTTTGCGATCATTGCCTGGCCGAAGAAGGCCTCCAGCTCTGGCGAGGTGGGGTCAAAATTCCCCGGGATGGGCTGCGGCACGGCCTTTAGTTTGAAAGACCCGGTAAAAATGCCGCTGTGATTGAGCGTTTCCTCAAGTGGCACCGTTTCTTTTTCTCCATTGGCGGATTCGACCGCGACATCAATTTTATCGCGTTCGTCGGTGATGTCTTTATCTGCATCGGAAAATCGCAAATACAAGCGCTCGCCAACCTGCAGCTTTTCCACGACTTCCTCGTAAGCGCTATCGGTGGCCGCGAGTGAGCCGTTTCCAAGAATGCGCGCTCTGTCTGACAGGATAGCTTCACGCTCAGGCAGGGTCTGTTCGTCGATGTAAGACCCTTGGATCGTGTCGGCACCGGTGAGGTTAAGAACTCCAATCAAGCCGTCCTCGATCGTTTCAGAGTCGTCTACAGGCAAGACTCGACCGATCAACGCATTTGCTGAAACTCCAGGAGCGCGGGGAATCAATGTGGGACTGTTGGATCCCCCAAGACGCATGGTGACTTGCCCTACAAACCGGCCTTGATGCAGCGCCGGGTTCCGAACCTGCGCAAGGGAGTCGTCGAGATCTGAATGAGCCGCCGAAATTCGGCAGGCGACCTTAACGGGTTCGGTTCCTTCGGGAGCGTTTGCGAGAGTCAGTGAAACTGTGACTTCGGAGCGCGAATCTCTCGCTGCATCTTCATCAATGACTTCAACGGTAAGCGGAACGTCATAAGCGACCCCTTTGATTACTCCTTCTGCGCTTTCCGAATTCGAAAAGGTGACTTTTGATTGAGCACCTTCAGTTTGTGGAGGTGTGACGCGGGTTTCAAGAATTCGAAAACGCCCTGCCGTTGGTTCTCGAACATAAATCACCGCATCGCGATCGATCGCGTGGCCGGGAAAGGTGTTCTCTTGATCTCGGTAGGTAAAGTAAATCTGGTCTCCCGATTTGATGGCTAGTTTTGGCAGATCGGATTCAGGCGCGGGATCTGTTTCCGCGTCTTCTTCTTCTTCTTCTTCGGTCTCTCCATCTTCAGAAGCAATTTCCGGCTTCACTTCAGCTACCGGTGCGTTGGGATCAAACGTATCGATTTCCGTTTTGAAGATACCCGAGGTGGATTCGGTTTCCGTCGCAAATAATTCGACGGGAGCTCCATCACCAATCTGAACCTTCACTGGCACTTTGTCTCGTTGGCCGGTGGAGTCCAAATCAAAATCTACGATCTCCAGCGTGATACGTTCTCCGGGATCAATTCGTAGCAGGTCTTTCTCGGTCTCTTCAACCGTGCCGTTGCTATTTCTGACGAAGTCGTAGGCGATCGGGGTGATTGAGCCGTTGTAATACGTGGCGTTGAGTCGTTCTGAGAGAGCGCGATTTTTAGGCTCACCACCCGTTGGGAGTTCATCGATGTAGGTCGATTCGAGTTGATCCCCCGGAGTGATTTCAAGAATGTTGTTGCTGGAGAGCTGCATCAAATCCTGTTCGGTCGGAATAAATTGGTCCTTAGGGCTTGCCACGGTAACAGAGTTGATGGCAACGGCCTGGCCTACATATTCGTCGATCACCATGCGCACGTGACGAAGCTCGCGGGGCTCAATTCCAAATTCCCATTTTCCTTCGTCATCAGCCGACATTGTGCCGAGTGGATAGTTGCCCGCCGGTTTCAGATCGGCAGCAAAGGCCTGATTCAAATCAAAATCCTCCGGCACGAATCGAGTCAGTCGAACTTGGCTGGTATTTGGATTCTCGCGGGTTCTCAACACTCCGATGGGCCGGCGGCCCGAATCGCTTGTCGAAGCAAAGAAAATCACTTCGTGGAGCCCGGCTTCAAGATAGACATCAAGTTCCACCTGACGCTGAACTTTGACGATAGGCTGAATCAGCAGGCCATCTATCATGGCACCAGCTGTTTGGCCCGAAATAGCGAATCGCACGGCACCATCTCGCGGTTGAATGAAAGCGCCCTGCCAAATAACACCGCAGGGATCGGCTTTTCGCTTTCGTCGTTCTTCTGCATCAATGGGAATTTCAGTTTTGTAGTGAAGTTCATCGGGCTGAGATTCTTCATGGGGCGGCTGACTTTTTGCGAGCTTGATCACTTCCTGCCAATTGGTGATGGCCGACGCATTTCGACTGTGCCAAAGGCGTTGAGTCATCCGTTTGAAATCACCCGCAGGTTTTTCCGCGGTCTCGCGTTGCGGATGTTCGGCGAGTGGATACCAGAATCGTCCGTCATGGCTTCCTTGCAGCCTTGTGCGGACCGGCGCTTGATCCTGTGGATTCGGGGTCGTGAACGTTCCCTTCGAAACCGTCCGCAGTTCTTTCAAATCAACAGACAACCATTTCGGTGTGAGCCCATCGGGCTGACTGACCCAAGCTGACGCAGGATCTTTGTCGATTGCCATCAGCGGATTGTGTTCGATTGCAGTGTCCGTGGCCAGTGCCCCCGCCGGCAGATCGCTCGAGTCGACCGATCCCTCAAAAATTCCGGAATGCGATCCGGTTTCACGGAGAATCACTTGAGCTTCGTCTCCGCTTGAAGCTGTCACTTTCACCATCACTTCATCAGCCTCTCCGGAAATATCGCGGTCAAGATCGGTGACGCGAAGGTAGATCGGATTTCCGGGTTTGATTTCATTTTGCGGGCGCTGAATTGACTGACGCAAATCGCCTTCCTCCGCTTCTTCTCGCGCAATTCGCTCGGCTTCGGTTTCGACTTCTTCATCGACGATTTGGGAACTGGCCATCGTGAACTCTGCGTCAATTGCAATTCCGATATCACCGGTGGCCAGGGGATTGAATTGAAACTCATTCTTAAAATCCTCCGGATAATCGACCTTGATCAAATCGTTTCCGGAAACTTCGAGTACTCCGTTTTCAGCCTGCGCCAATCCCAGGCTGGTTTCGATTTCCCCAATGAAAAGTCCCTTGCCAGCTCCGCCGGATGAAAGGTGAGCCATCTCACGATCGCCGCCCGGAACCGTTGTCACCTGCACGGGGATTTTTGTATGGCCGCGACTGATTCCCAAATCGGAATCCTGAACAACAATTGAAAGGGCGCGTCCCGGCTCGTGCCAGCGCTTTGATTCCTGTCCCAAGCGTCCAACTGTGCGGAGCAAATTCAGCTGGTCCAAATACCGTTGTTCGCCGCCGTAAACCTCCGCCAGGTTAAACAGGGTTTCGTTCGCGAGAGAGACATCCGGCATCGAACTCAGAACGTCTTTGAAAATCTTTCGCGCATCTTCCGTATTTCCTTTTCGGCTTTCCAACACTCCGAGGAGAAACATTCCCCGAATGCGAACTTTAGAAATCGGGTTGTTTGAGAGATCTAAAAAAGTCTCCTCCGCCTGGTCAAAAATCTTCTGCGCCATTTGGGTTTCACCAATGCCGAAACGAGCTTCGACGGCTTCTTCCGTTTCAGGGTAGCGATTTACCACCGTAGTGTATTCGCTCCGAGCCACTTCGAAGCGCTTGGCGCGGTCGTAATTTCTCGCAAGGAGAAGCTGCATTTTAGCCTTCTCTGAATCTGAGAATTTCTCGCTTTCGCTGTGAGCGACCATCCATTTTCGAAGGATGGATTCGGCACGATCGTAATTCTGTTCACCTCCAGCCGTAGTGTGGGAATCTGCCGCGAACGCAACCAATTCGGATGGCAACTCCAATACAAATTCGTCAAAACGTTTTAGATTTTCGGTGTAAGCCTCAAGCGCTCGCTCTCGATCGCCGAGTCGTAAATGAAGACCGATTTCCAGCAAGGGTGCCATCGGGCTATCCGCATTGACCTCCATCCCGAGTGCCCCCATTTTTCCATAAGCCTCACGAATCAGCGATCGGGTTTTCCCCTTTGTATCCACGCCGATGTTATCAATATTCGCCAGCAACCCTGTCGCCAAAGCAGCCGCCTCAGCAAACTCATCGCGCCCCATTGCCTTTTGCGCCCATGGGAATAAATAGTTGTAACTCGTCTGATCCTTTTGCACCTCAATCGTTGCCGTTCGGTAAGCGAGCAGTCGCTCGACAGGCTTCATGTTAAACCCCTCGACTTCCAGCAAAGCCATCTCGCCGAGTGCGCTATCACGACCATAATTCATATCTCGAACAACACGGTAAACCTGCTCCTTTTGCTCGGCAGTCCACTCCTCATTGGCAAGCGCATGGCTCACCCATGCATTTCCATAAAAGCTCCAGGGACGGAGCCGACGCCCATTCTGAGTTTTCCGCGCCTCACGGCAAACCTTTTCAAAGTTAGCGAAATCACCCAGCTTCAAATATTCATCCGCGGTCCAACTGGCATAGTGCCCGTGGTTGTCACTCGACTGAGCCAGATACGGCTTCAAAAAATTAATGCGCGCCGGCCCCTCTTCTTGCAGTTCAAAAAGCCCCCGCACCGCCGTCTGTGTATCCGAATAGTTCAGATCACGCTTCGCCGCTTCATTCATGTAAGCCACCGCGTCAGCCTCCAACTCCATCGCCCGCAAGTTCCCTATGATCGTTCCCGCGTAGGCATTCGAAGCCCCCACCCGCTGCTGATTCTTCCGGATCCAATCCAATACCCGCTTTTGCAGCGTCGGGTCTTCCGATTTCCGCGCCGCGTTCGATGCATGATACCAACCAACCGCGTCCTGCGTCGTCTGATCCAGATTTAGCAAGTGCTCCAACGCAGCTTTGCATTGAGCAACGTCCCCATAGCCCGATGCCACCTCCACCCATGCCTTCCCGCTTACATAATCCTTCGCATCCAACTTCGCCAACTGCTCATAAAACGGGATCGACTCATTTCGCTTCCGTGAATCGCCATACGTCCGGATGTCATACGCATGAAGCGCCAGCAACTGCTTGCGCTGCTCCACCATCAGATTCGTTTTCAGCAATTGCTCTCGAGCCCCGTGCCCCTTCATCCGGTTCTGCAAAGCCGACTCCCACAGTCGCAGCGTAGGATCCTTGCGAAACTTCGCATACTCAGCCTGAGCCCAGCGATAACGGTTCTTGATTACATCCTCTTTCGACCGCTTTGCTTCAGCTAGCCATTGCTCCACCGCCTTCGAGTAATTTTGATTTTGCCCGTTCTTCTTCGCGTGATCAAAATGCTTGCGGATCTCATTCTGAAACTCCCCGTCATTTGCCGCCGTGTCGAGAATCCAATCCAACGCCACCCGGAATTCATTGCCCGCATTCGGCAGCGGCGACTTGTAGAGAATATGACCGCGCAAAAGATTTTTGGCCGCCCCGTCATTCTTCAGCCGATCCCGGTAAAGCGAAAACGCAGCCGAATAATGCAGCCGATGCACATCCTCAGGATTCTGCTTTGCCGCATCTTGATAAATCTGCTCCGCCCGTTTCCACAACGGCTCCTCCTCCGTCCATGAGAAAAGATACGCCGACGTAGAGGCATGCTCCCGCAACACCTGATTCAAGATCGCCAGCGCACCGTTCACATCCCCCGCACGCTGTTTAGACAGTGCCATCAGCACACTCATCTCCGCTTTGCGAGCCACCGTTTCCTCCGGAAACGCCCGCAGATAATCATTCACCGCCTTATCCAAATCCCCCTGGGCCGCCTGCGAATCATAGAGCGAACGAATCAGATTCCGATGCGTCTCATGGTAGTCCGTGCCTTTCGCGATCGCCTGCCGATACGATTGAATCGCATTGGCATACTGCTTCTCCGTCCGGAAATTATCCCCCATCCAGCTGTGAACCTCCCACGCCTGCCGATCTACCAACGGCAGCTTTTTAGTGATGATTTTTGCCCCCACCTGATTGCTCAGCGCATACTGACCCCCATAAGTCCGCGTCTGATACACCGCAGCCATGCCAAACTGCCCCGCTGAGACATTCGCCGGCAGCTGATCCAACAACTTCAGCGCCATCTCCCCCATAATTTTCGCCGTCACCTCACTCCGCAGATCCGCGTAGAGCTTAAAAGCTTTCTCCGCATCCCCCGCTCCAGTAGCAACCCCGCGTTTTTCCCATGAAGTCCGATAGTGATCTGCCGCGTCGCGCCGTTGCCCCTCCCGCTCCAATACTTGTGCCAGCATTCGGTGAAATTCGGCGGCTCGCTTCGAGTTGGGATAGCGATCCACAAATTGCAAAATGTTCGCTTTCAAATCTGAATTTCGAGAAGCGATTGCCAGTCCATCAATCAACTTCCCCATGATCTCTTCATGGCGGGGGTGCCCGACCTGAACAGTCACGAACGTCTTGCCCGAGCGCACCAGTCCAAAGACCTGTCCCTCCACATAATACAAATCCACCAGTTCCAGAAGCACCCGCGCCCCTTCTTCCGAAGACTCCAACGTCTGCCGAAGTTTGGCTTCGAGATCAGCCGCCTTTTTTTCAGCTGCTGATGGCTCATCTTGAGATAGGCCGGTCGCTGCCACGCAGACGAATAGAGCCAGAGTAATTTTCGAAATCAGTTTCATCGCAAAAAGTCGTTTAAAAATTTAGATTCCCGCCTTCACCAGCGCATCGCTGATCCGTTTAGCTTCTCCGGCGACGGAGCTCTCGGGGAATTCATTGATCAATTGATCAAACATTCTTCGGGCTTCCGCTTTGCGATCGAGGCGGAACAGGCATCGACCGTAGTTGAACAAAATGACGTCGAGGAAATTCGCGTCGGGATACTCAGAGAGAACATTTTCGAAGACATCGATCGCTCGCGAATAGTCCTGTTTTTTGTAATAGAAATTCGCCATCTTCGCAACGGCGTCACCGACTCGACCACTGTCGGGAAACGATTCGTAGACCTTGTGATACTCAACAAAAGCCCTTTCATACAGCGCGTCTGATTGAGCGATGGCTGCATCGGCGGCCATCTTTTCGTAGGTTTCGGCAATGCCAAATTGAGCCTCACCCTTCAGCGGGCTGTCGTTCAAACGAAGAATCGAACCATACAATCGGATCGCGTCCGGCAATTTCCCTTGCGCTCGAAAGGCATCTGCCTGTTGCAACATCGCTTGATCTACAAAGGTTGATTCCGGAAATTCTTTCATCAACTGCTGGCTCATCGCCACCGCGAGATTGTAGTTTTCCATCGCAAAATATGTCCGCCACAGCTGCACATAGGCGTTTTCCAAAATCGATCCGCCGAGTTTTCGTGCCTCGGCTAGAACTTCGTTGGCGACCGAAAGTGCTTCTTCGTATTTTAGGTCAGCCTTTTTCTGAAGGCCAAATTCACGGTAGTGATTGCCGATATTCGTCAATGCATCGGCAGAGCCCAGTTGCGTTTTGATTTTCAACTCCGCGTTTGAGATGTCGGTTTTGGTCACCCTGACATTCCCTAAATTGCCTTCGATGCAACGAGCTTGCGCAGTCAGATCAATCGAAGCGCGGGTAAGATTTTTTTCGTCGCGATAGCGAAGTCGCAACAAATCCCCCGGCTGAGCCTGTAAAATCGAATCGCCCGCCTTTGGCGTTGCTTCGTCTGCGATGACGACTTGTCCGCGGAAAATCCCACTGTGAACTGTTGGTGGCGCGTCTTCTGTTTCAGTGATCGGAGCGCTTTCTGGAGCGGGCGCTGCATCGTCGCCAGGCGTTTCGTCTGCGGTTTCCACTTCGTTGAAAACTTCGCGAACAATCGAAGCTTCAGTCAGCGTCACTTTGGTTTCATCAATTTTCTTAAACCGTTCGACCTTCAAATCCACCTTGCCGTCTTCATTTGTTTCTGCGAGCGGATCCTGTTTTGCGGCCGCCGCTGCGATCTCTTCATCCAGCTCTGCGGTTGATTTCTCACGCCAGATTTCTGCTGTTGCGGTCAGTTTGTCGGCCCCGTCACCTGTATCAAAATCGGCGTCGAGAATTTCCAAGTTCGCCTGTTTTCCGATGACCACACCTGCAAGCGTGTCGCCAAACGATCCGTCCATGATTTGCGCGATTGCTGTTCCAACGACGTTGACGGTGTATAAACGCTGCTCATCAAATTTTCGGTCGGCTGTTTGGGCATCGATGTAAGTGACTTCAATTGTATCTCCGCCCTGAACTTCAAGCCGGCCATTTCCATGAGCGGGAGCGCCCAGGGCTGTCGGTATCGATCCCAAAATCACGCGAACCTGACGCCCGATCGGATGGCAAATCACATCTTCTTCATCGCCACTCTTCGCTTTGCAGCGAAGCGTCACGGTTTCGCCTGGCTCAAGAACGGCGAGGTCTTGATCGGCGACTTTCACGAAAAGCCGCTTTCCAGCTTCTACTTTGTCTATCTGAGCATCTTCTTCAGAAAGCGCGGTTCCCACTTTTTCCAACGCTTCAATGGCCCGGCTGTAATGCCCCTGTTTAAAATGGCCGAGGCCGATGAAATAATAGGCCGAGTTTACTTGTTCCGAAGACGGGTAATCTTCGATCACGCGGCGCAATACTTTGAAGCACTGGCCATACAGTCGACCTTCGTAAAAACAAACCCCCGTTTGCAGTGCCGCCGCAGCACGTTGCGCGTCATCCGTGTTGGCTTCGACATCGACAGCTTCAAAATGACCACGCGCTTCATCGAAAGCGCGACGTTTTTCGAGGAGAAAACTTCCCAATCGCAAATGGGCATCGAATCGAAATTTCGAGCGCGGATAGCGTTCGATAACTGACCGCCAGATCTCGAGCGCTTTTTCGGTTTCTTCCGCTTCGATTCGGGCGTCACCCGCTTCGAGCAATTTTTTCGCCGCGCGATCTTCAACAATCGATCCCCGAACGGGCGCGTCTTGAGCGTTGAGGAACGAGATGAAAAGAAGTGTAGCGACGATCCAACCCTGTTGGATCAACGAACAGACCCTATTGGTTCGTGAGGGCGAAACGAACAGACCCTGTTGGTTCGATGAGCCAACCCTATTGGATCGTGAAAAAGGATTTTTTGCGGGAGTGTTCGGGATCATTGAGAGACCCGAATCTTAGGCAAAAATCAAAAAAAATGACAAAACCATTCAAGGCTCATTCGAGCTACCCATGTGTTTATTCAGCGGCCGCTGTTTTCGCTGCGACGGGCTCAAGGAAGATTTTTTGAATATCCATCACTGCCTTGGCTGATTTCTTGAGCGGCATGATGGCGAGCTTCTGTTCTCCGGCGTGTTTGATTTCGACTTCGCCAATCTCGAGGGTTTTCCATTCTTGAAAGCCACCGGTGTCTTCGACGGTGAATTTCAAAGTTTGATCGTTAACAAGAACGGCCACTTCGCTGCCCCCGTTGCCGGTTCCGCAAGCTTGAACAACGCTGACTTTGAATTTGCCGGGCATCCCTGCTTCGAAAACCCACTCGGCCCAGTCTTTTTCGTCGATCCAGTAACCGAGGCAATTTTTCTCGGGCTTCGGCTCGTAGCGCATCATTTCAGAATACGTGGTCGCTGTCTTAGCTAGCAATTCGATCGAGCCATCGATGGATTGACCTTCTACTTTCCCTTCGGGAGCCGGATGGATTGTAAGGCCACGGACAAAGAATGCGGGGCCGTTTGATTTGTCGGCGCTGAGAAGGGTGACTGGGTATTCTCCGGATTTTGGCACATAAATGGTTCCGAGCGTAATATCGCCTAACTTCGGTTCGCCACTGCTGGTGCGAGGAGCGTAGCTTTTGACTGTGTTGTCGCCGATTTTTACATTGATCCCCATTTTGGTGGCGACGGATTCGTAATTCAAAGTCACATAATAATTCCCCCAGCGTTTTGCGTTGGTCGTCCAATTCCAGTGGGCGAAGTGGCTTCCCGGAACGTAGGTGCCGTCTTTGGCATCGATTGTCATCAGACCGCGAGTGCGATCCACTTTCATCGCGTAATCAGGAATCACCGGGACCGGTTCCAAATCTCCGAATGGATCTGGTGGAAGGTTTGTCGTTTTCGGCGCGGCTTCTTTATCCTGAGCGAATGAAGCGGTGAGCGTCAGTATCACCAGTGAAAAAATCGAGACGGGAAATTTCATGATCGGCAATCCTACGGTCTTGCAGAAAAAAGAGCAATTTCGAAATGATGCGAGTTGTTGGCTCACTGATTTTTGAAAATGCTTCCCGTACGAGGCACTGCGCGCCGTTCAATTGCAGGCTCAGGTTCCTCTTCTGGCGAAGGGTCTTCCGAAATTGGGCGGGAAATGGCTGGACCGGCTTCGACAGGAACCGGTTCTTCTCCAGCGATTCCATCCAGCATAATCGGAGGGGGCGGAGCAAGGCGAACGCGATTGGCAACGGGTTCGATCGGATCGTCCTCTAAGATAGGGCGAACGACAGGAAGCCCGCTGGAATTGACTTGTACGGGAACTGCTCGCAACGGTTTGCGATTGATTGCTTCAGGATCATCGGGATTTTCTTCGCCGGGGATCGCTTCGGGATCATCAGTTTCTTCATCCGGATGAGGAAGGGCGACCTTTGCCCGAACAACGGGAACGACGGACGCGTAGGGATCCTCGCCAACGACAGTCATGGCCATAGGAATGATGGGTTCTCCAAGATCGGCGCCCACCAATGAAACCCGGATTGGCTGAGGACGTTTGTTGTTCCCTGTAAGCGTCAGTCTGCCGGCACCGGTCAATACTTGGCTGCCGGGTCGGGCATGGATGGAACAAATGGACTTCACTTCAGTTCCGGGACGGAGATACTCGATGAATGTTGTCCGGACTTGGGTTGCGGCGGTTCCGTTTTGGACGATTTCAAAGCAATCATTGGTCGCCAATTCGCCGGAGTGGGTGCACACCTCAACCTCTGCCGCATCGCTTGGAGGCGTAAATTCCTGTGGGGGATAGCTCGCCTTCGCGGCATTCATGACATCAGTCCAGACCGGTAAAACGGTGTCGGCACTGAAGGCCAGGGGGTAGATTTGTTCGGTTTTGTCGAACCCGGCCCACACTGCGCAGGTGACTTCGCTGGTGTAGCCGACGAACCAGTTGTCGGTGAATCCATATTCGGTGCCGGTTTTGCCGGCGGCAGGATAATCTCCCAGGCCGTATTCTTCGGTGGCTTTTTTGGCGGAGCCCGTTTTCAAAGAATCCTGCAAACAACTCGTCACCTGAAATGCGGAATACTTATCGATCGCGGGACGATTGGTCATTCGTTTTTCCGGTTTGAAAATCTCGATACCGTTTGCGTCGGTGATGCTCTCAATCAAATAAGTCGCTTCGGGACGGTCGCCGTTATTCGGGAAAATGGTGTAAGCCTCACAAAGCTCAGACATTGAAACAACGTTGCGACCAACCATGGTGGCGTTGAAATTCTGCAGATCGCCATCAAAGGACATGCCGACCGATTTTGCGAGATCAACGATGTTGTCCAGCTTCGCCGTCGTGCCGACTTTTACGGTTGCACCAATTGCTGATTTGGAGAGCGCCCGCCGATAGGTGATCGAATTCTCGTAGGTGTTATCGAGATCTTCCGGTCCCCATTCGGCAACAATTCCGGTGAGCCCGCCAATCTGCAAATTGCTTTGATCCATCGGTGTGTCCGCGACGAGTGAACCGGGAAATTTGCCGCTCTCAAAAGCGGATGCGTAGACAAACGGAAGAAAAGCTGTGCCGGAAGGGCGGCGCCCCATTGAGGTCCGGTCAAACATACTGTCGGAGAAATCGCGCCCACCAACGAGCGCGACGATGGCTCCGGTTTTGTTTTCGATCATCAACAGCGATCCCTGCAAATAAGTGGGATTCGGTGGTTGAGATCCGTTTTCAGCATCGGAAAATTCCTTTTTCAGTTCTTTATACTGAGCTAGCGTCTGGTGCTTGAAGTCAGGGTGTTTCTCGACTTCGTCGAGCTGGGATCGCAGTTTTTCTTCGGCTTTTTGCTGAACGTCGATATCAATCGTCGTCCGAATTGTGTAACCGCCTTGAGATACCGTTTCATAGCCGAGCTGTTCGATCACCTGCTGGCGGACGCGGTCGTAAACATATTTGGAGCGGCCTGTCTGATTCTTTTTTGGAATGGTCGTAATGGGCTGGTTGATGGCCGCTTCTGACTGGTTTTCTTCGATGAAATCAAGTTTCAGCATTCGGCGAATGACACTGTCCCGCGTATTTTTCGACTCGGCTGGAAATTTCCGTGGCCCCCGATAATAAGGATTTCGGATTACCCCGGCCAACGTCGCGGCCTCCGCGATGGTAAGGTCGCTGGCCTTTTTGCCAAAAAATCCCTCAGCCGCAGAAGCAATTCCATAGTAGCCGTCACCGAAATAAATCCGGTTCATGTAGAGCTCCATGATTTTGTTTTTATCAGCGATTTCCTTTTCGATTCGCCAAGCCAGAAACGCTTCTGTCACTTTTCGGCTGATGCTCCGCTCGCGCATATCGAATGCATTCCGGGCCAATTGCTGCGTGATTGTGGAAGCCCCTTGATTCACTTCACCGGTTTTAATGGCCTGAAAAAGCACTCGGAGCAGACCTTTCGGATCAACGCCGTTGTGAGTATGAAACCGGCTGTCTTCCGCCGCGAGCAGGGCGTTGGTGAAATTTTCGGAAACACTTTCATAGGGGACGGGGTGGCGGTTTTGCACATAAATCCGGCCAAGCTCTTTTCCGTTTCGATCAAAAATCTTACTCGCTACTTCAAGATCATCGATCTTGCTCATGTCGAGAGACTGGGCCAGCTCATAGCGGGGCAAGCAGTAAAAATAAACCCCGACTCCGCCGATAACACCGACGATCAAAAACAATGCCAGCATGAAGAGGCAGAATTTCACGAACGCCCACAGTCGTAGTAATTTTTTCTTTCGACTTGCTGCCGGCTTCAGTGTGTTTGGCGGCGGTGGCAGCGGAATGGCGTCGATAGCGCTCAATTCCAAGTCATCATCGGCATCCTGCTCATCAAGGATTGGGGACAGTTCATCGTCGAACGCGACATTCCCGATTCCGACGACGTCATCTTCGTTGAATTCCTCTTCTTCTTCCTCATCCTGATCAACTTCCAGAGGTGGTTCGCTGAAATCTTCGATTTCGACACGTTCCAACTCTTCCGCAAAAAGCTGCGTTTCTTCCTCGATCTCGGTGTCCGGAACGAGTGACAGTGGAGTTTCAATGATTTCGTCTTCTGCGGGAAATTCCTCTTCAATCGGAGGCGTTACGGTTTCTTCTTCAACCTCTGCCGCTACTTCCTCCGTTTCATCGTTTGAAATTTCCGGCTCAGAGGACACGGATTCTCCCTCGCTCTCAAGGTCTTCCAGCGGCGCTGGCTCAAGTTCGTCAGGTAAATCATCAACGGCCTCATCGATGGGACCGGTGTCTGGAATATCGGTAGACACGTACTTTTGTGCGGAAAGGGTGCGTGAAAAACTCATATTATACCGTTAAATCGGCTTGTGGGCTATCTTGACGACAAAAAAAATTCAAAACCTGATACGCCGCTTGCAGAAGTGATCTTTCAACAGATCGAACAAGCGGAATCCAAGTCGATTTCCTTCGCGGATTTTATGAGTTTGGCGTTGTATCATCCTGATCAGGGCTACTACGCAGCTCCGGCAGAACGAGTGATTGGGAGGTCTGGCGACTTTTTCACCAGTGTCAGTGTGGGAGACACCTTTGGATTTGTTTTAAGTCACGAAATCGAGCGGAATTGGGTAGAAAATTTCGAATCTGCCGAAAATTTTACAATCATCGAGCAAGGCGGGCATGATGGGCAGCTCGCCATCGATGTGGTAACGGCTTTGGAAGCTCGTCGGCCGGATTTTTTTGAAAACGGAGGCCGCTACGTGATTGTCGAGCCGCGAGAATCGGTTCGAGAGCAGCTGCAGCTTCGTTTCGAATCAATAGGGTTGGTTCAGCGAATCAACCCTGTCGGATCGTTTTCCGAGGCGCGGGGCGAACAGGGGATATTTCTCGCGAACGAGCTGCTTGATGCTTTTCCGGTGCATCGCATTCAGTTCGAAAACGGAGTGTGGCGCGAATTGCATGTTACGCGGTGGAATGATGGATTTGCGTGGCAGCCGGTCGAAATTCTCGCCGATTCTGCGCTTGAGGATGAAGTTTCGCGGTTGGGTGAAGATTTTCCGGAAGGCTACATCACCGAAATTTGTCTCGCGGTTACCCAATGGCTTTCCGAAGCGGCCTCGGCTTTTTCGAAACGAGGCCTGTTCTGGATTTTTGATTACGGATTTGAAGATGACGACTTTTTTGCGTCGCACCGCACCACCGGCACGCTGCAATGTTATCGGAATCACGAAAAATCAGAGAATCCCTTCGAAAGGGTGGGCGAAACCGATCTGACAACGCATGTGAATTTCAGCCATCTCGCTCGCGAAGCCGCCAATGTGGGGCTCGGGAATTATTTGCTCACAGATCAGCATCATTTTCTGATTCGGGCCTCCGAAAAGTGGCTTCGGTCGATCGATGGGGTCGTCCCCGATGCTGAAACTGCGAAACGCATCCGGCAGTTTCAGACGCTGACTCACCCTGGGATGATGGGGCAGAGTTTTAAGATCGCGACGTTTGCGAAAGGGCATTGATCACTGCTCTTCCGAAACGCTGGATTTCTGAATGATGAGCCACCGCTTTTTCATTTCGCGAGTTTCGATACGTCGAGCGATGACATACCAGATCATCGAGGCGAGACCGCTAAGTGCAAAGAGTACAAAAAGAAGGCCCGGATATTTCAGAATAAGTCCGATCAATTCGTCTCCGACGATCCGAATCGATTTAGCGACGAATTCTATGGAAGGAAGGGATTTTTCCGAGGTGATATAGAAAGAGATTCTCCGGAGAACAAATGCAGTCACTCCAAGGAGATAAATCCCGCCTGTGGTCATCAAATTTCCCAAGACAATCATCCGCAGCATCCGTTTTACGGGAAAATCTACGCGAGCAGTGAAGGGAGTGTCCTCAGAATTCACCCTAAAAAAATAGCGAGATTACCGTGACTTGGCAACCTCGCTATCAAAAATGCAGAGTTAAGATTCCTTCTGCTCCTTTCAACTACGGGAGCGGGAATCGCTCATTGATTACGGCCACCTGCTCGCGAATCGAATCCAGTTTGGCATCGTCTTCGCGGTTGGTGATCGCTTCGTGAATCAGATCAGCAATCTGTTCCATGTCGGCTTCTTTCATGCCGCGAGTCGTCACTGCAGGAGATCCGATTCGGATTCCGCCGCCTTTGAATGGGCTTTCGGTATCGAATGGAATCGAGTTCTTATTCACCGTGATTCCAGCTTCATCGAGCGTTTCCTGAACAATTTTTCCATTCAAGCCAGCCGGGCGAAGATCAACGAGGAAGCAGTGATTGTCTGTTCCGCCTGAAATAATCGTGTAACCGTTGTCAGCGAGTTTTGCCGCGAGCGCTTTTGCGTTTTTCACGATTTGCTCCTGATACGCTTTGAAGTCGTCCTGCAGCGCTTCGTGAAAACAAACCGCTTTTGCAGCGATCACGTGCATGAGCGGTCCACCCTGAACACCTGGGAAAACCTGGGAGTCGATCTTCTTGGCCAAAGCCGCGTCATTCGTCAAAATCAGGCCGCCACGAGGACCGCGAAGACTCTTGTGAGTCGTCGTCGTGATGAAGTGCGCGTGTGGGAGCGGTGTCGGGTGAACGCCTGCCGCAACAAGTCCGGCGATGTGAGCCATGTCGACGAAAAGGTAAGCATCAACCGAATCGGCAATCTCACGCATGCGCTTGAAATCGATGATTCGCGAGTGAGCCGAAGCTCCTGCTGTGATCATCTTCGGCTTATATCGCTTCGCGGCTTCAGCCAGCTTATCGTAATCAATCCGGCCGGTTTCCTCGGAAACGCCGTAGTGCTCAACTTCGTACAATTTACCGGAGAAATTCGCGAAGTGACCGTGGGTCAGGTGACCACCGTGACTCAAGTCCATCGTCAAAATCTTATCTCCCGGCGTCAATACGCTGAAGTAAACCGCCGCGTTCGCTTGTGAACCGGAATGCGGCTGAACATTTGCGAATTCGCAATCGAAGAGCTTTTTCGCCCGCTCGATTGCGAGTGTTTCAACCACATCGACGTTTTCACACCCGCCATACCAACGCTTACCGGGGTAACCCTCAGCATATTTATTCGTCAGGCAGCTGCCTTGCGCTTGTTGAATCGCTTTCGAAGCAAAGTTCTCCGATGCAATCAGCTCGATGTTATTCTGCTGGCGCTTGGCTTCGTCCGCAATGCACTTGGCAATCTCAGGATCCACCGCAGCGAGTTCCGCAGGAACCACATCGAGATCGCCGCCGCAGGCATTGATTTTTCCAACGCGTCGCTCGTGGCGACCACCGGCATCAAATTCAGCACCCAGCCACGCGTCGAGAAGCGCAGGGACTCCTTCAGGGCCGGTCTTATTTCCGGCGAGACAGAGCACGTTGGTATTGTTGTGAACTCGCGTTGTCGCGGCTGTTTCGACATCCGTTACCAGAGCCGCTTGAATTCCGGGGTGACGGTTGGCAGCGATGCTCATGCCGATGCCCGTCGTGCAGCAAAGCACGCCGAGATCAGCGCTTCCGCCGACAACAGCACCCGCAACGCGGTGCGCATAGTCCGGATAATCAACGGATTCTGCAGAATACGCGCCGATGTCATTCACCTCGTGGCCGAGGCTTTTCAGGTGAGCAACAACAGCTTCTTTCAGTTCAAAGCCACCGTGATCGGCGCCGACGATAATAGTCTTACTCATTCTTCGTGTGTGGATAAAAATTTTTGCCGTCCGTTACGCTTCCTCATCGGGTTTGTCAAAGCGTGTGGGATCTCCGGAACTGACAAAATTAATTACGCTTTGCATGGCTTCGGTGATCAGATTTCTCGTTCTTTCGTATTCATCGCGCTGCATCCCAATCGGGTCCGACACATCGCTCTCGAAACCGTCTTTCGTAATGAACTCACGCAGGACAAAAGTTTTCTCCAGCGCCTCGGGAAAATAAATCCGAACCAGCTCCGCGTGGCCCTCCGTCATTCCGAAAATATGAGTGGCCTGGTTCACCTGCTCAGTCGTCAGGGCAATACTGCGTTGCCTGGAAATATCGATGCCCATATCCGCCATCACCTCAACCGAATAATCGCTCGGTTCCATGCCGTCTCCGGTGCTAAGTCCAGCGGATGATACGGTTGCATCGAGCCCTGCCTTTTTCGCCATCTCGCGAAAAAGACCTTCTGCCATCGGGCTGCGGCAGACATTTCCAGTGCAAAGGAACAGAACGTGTTTCATTTCGGGTAACCAATGGAGCGCCTTCGCGCGAAAAGTCAAAAATCCCCTGAAAAATCGTTCCTTGAACGGTTCCGGCACCGGCTTATCATCGGCCCCTTCCCATTTTATGACTTTGGCCCAATTACTATCACCCGACCGGGTGATTGCCGACCTACAGGCGACCGAACACTGGCCAGCCATTGTTGAGTTGGTCGACCACCTGATCTCGATCGATTCCTATCCGATCGAAGATCGTGACGTCGTTTTGGAGGCGTTTCGCCAACGGGAAGAAGAGCGCAGCACCGGAATTGGCGGCGGCGTTGCCATTCCCCACTGCTTTTCAGATACGATTGAAGAAGTCACCACCGTTTTTGGGCGCTCGACCGCCGGAGTCGATTTCTGTTCGATTGATCGCTCACCCGTTCATTTCATTGTGTTGTTTGTAGTTCCACGTTCGGAATACAGCGCCCATTTGAAGACGCTCGCGGCGATTGCCAAGCAGCTTAATTCCGCTGACACGCGCACCCAACTTGGCGAAGCGGATAATGCTTCCGAGCTCTACGAGATTCTGACCGGCCAGAAAGCAGGCGTGTAACGTTCGAAAAGTTTCGAATGAATCGGGCCTTTTTTGAAAAGGGGAACCGATCTGCGTCGACCGGAAGTTGAATGGGCAAGGTAAGCCGAGTCGTCACATCGTCTGACGGCATCTAAGGGTCATTCGAACATGTCTTCTGTTTGCGGGATTAAATCTCAAAGTAATATGTCGGAATTTTTTGGTCGTCTGAAGAAATGTTTGAGCCGTCAACTTAACTCTAAGAGTTGTCCGATTTAATCTAGTGAACGTCTGATAGCATAGTAAGATCGTCTGACCAAACCTAAGGATGATTTGTTGAAATCTTCGAGTCATCTGATTAAATCATACGATTGTCTGATTGCACCTCTGGCTGGTTCGAATGTATTTAAGAATCGTGCGATTCAATTTCGTGAACATGTGACTGCGCCTTTGGATGATCTGATTAAAATCTGAAGTCGTCAGACGGCAACTCAGGGTCGTTAAAATGCATCGTTTGGTCTTCTGATGACAACCTCTGGTCATCTGATTCAATCTAGGGACAGTCCGATTGGAATTGCAGATCATCAAGGAACGTCCCGGCAGGACCGACAGATGTTAGCCTGGTGCAAGCGAGGCACGAGCGCAGCTCCGAGACCGCCCGCGATACCCGTGGGATCACCCCGGCAAGGGTGATAGCAGCCCCCATTTCGCCAACAATCCCATCCGCCAGGTCAGATCCGATCCGATTCGCCAGCACCCCAAATCCACCCCATGAATGTTCACATCGCATTGATGCCGGTGACATCGAATCGGGCCGATGGCTGCTGTGTGCAACGAAGGTGGATGCGGCGGAAACTTCTATCACCCCTGCCGGAGTGACTTGGGTGGCACGGATCTGATCCCGCCGCTGTGTTCGTGTCTCACTTGCACCGGGCTACCGTCGAGCTGTCCCTGCCGGGACGCCAGAATTTCCTTCTTCACCGACTGGGCCCAGCGATTGTTGAATATCGAACAAGGAATCTCGAAATCAGAAGTTTCGGAGGCTGCGGGACTTCGAATTTGGAAATTCCTTGTGCGATATTCCTGAGATGCAAGGCATGGGACTTCATCCCCACGAACCAATAAGGTACGTTCGATGAATCAATAGGGTTGGTTCGTGAAAGTGCTCGCTGCCCGCGTTGATTACGCTTTTCGGCTCGCCACCACTTCCGCCCGCGCCCCGAATAGCGCCGCACCAAGCCCGCGCAAAAAACGCGCCAAACCCATCGCCATCTTCCATTCCTGTCCGTTTTGGGGAATCCGGTATTGATCGATCCGTCCCGTTTTTGATCGAAACAGCTCAAACTGGTGAGTCGTTCCCGTACGATTGAGCTTCACCGTGATCTCAAAAAGCGACTTATCCAGCGGCCAAGGAGGAGGATCAGCTGGTAATTCACCATTCCTGATTTTCTCATCCACCGAAGCACGATGTTTCGCCCATCGTTTTTTCGCCAACTTCCGTCCCCACTCGGATCGGGCCCGATTTTTCTTGATCCAACGTCCACTCATGCCATGATTCTATGCAATCGACGAAATTTGTAAACGTCGTATAACTACCCGTTCTGCTAAGAAACAGCCCGATGGAAACGAATTCTGAACCCCCTTCATCCCCGGGCCGCCGGTGAAGCGATGGCCGCAGAATTCAAAAATCAATCTCCTACCAGTACATTCTTTCGCTTCGCGCCGGCCAATCCCTGAAGATCCATGTGTCCGCTCTCCCCTAAAGACCCGGCCGGCGTAGCGACGTCTGGCGGTGCCTGCCCTTATGCCGCGGGTGTTTTCGACCATGCGCGTCGCTGGCGGGCTGACGAGGCTTGGGACCTAGTCCAAGCCGTGTCGGACGGCTCCGGCGGGATGCCGCTGGGCGATGCCGCACGCCTGGCTTGGCGCGAATCAGTGCGTTGCATCGGACGTCTTCACTGGCGCTCTCTGCAGGTCATCGACGCCCGCTCGCTGAATGATGCAGACGAGGTATTCGAGGCCTGTGTCGAGCATCTGCGCGTAGCCACCAGCGGCGGTCGCATCATTCCAACGCAGACGGTTTTCGCCCAGTGGCGGGAGGGGCACCCGAGCGTTCGGATTTGGAACCACCAGCTGATCCGCTACGCCGGATACCGCCACCCAGACGGCTCGGTGTTGGGCGATCCGATGAACGTGGCCTTCACCGAGCGGGTCCGCTCGCTCGGCTGGTCGCCATCGGCCGACCCCGGACGCTTCGATTTGCTGCCTTTGGTCATTGAGGTAGACGGACGGGTTATCGTCCGCGAATTGCCGCGCGAGGTCGTGCTGGAGGTCGAACTCGAGCACCCTGAATATCCTTGGTTCGCGAAACTCGGGCTGCGGTGGCACGCCGTGCCGGCGATCTCCGACATGATGCTGGTCACCCTGGACGATGTCTTTCCCTGCGCCCCCTTCAACGGTTGGTACATGGGAACCGAGATCGGTGCCCGCAACCTCGGCGACGCCCACCGCTACAACCTCCTGCCAGAAGTGGCAGAGCGGCTCGGATTGCAGCGTGACAGCGGCCTGTGGAAGGACCGCGCCCTGCTCGTGCTCAACGAAGCCGTACTGCATTCCTTTGCCCGTGAAGGTGTGCGCATGGTGGACCACCACCAAGCTTCGCAGGAATTCCTCGCCCACTGTGAGCGCGAGCAATCTCAGGGCCACGAGGTACAGGCCGAGTGGTCATGGATCGTGCCGCCCATCTCCGGTTCGTCCGTGGGTGTTTTCCATCGCCTTTATCCGTTGCAACCGCGATTGCCAAACCTGCTGCCACAAGTGGAGGCATGGAAAGATCACGAAGGGGTAGCTCAAACTCCACCCTTGAACACCCCATGATAAAATGAATCCAAACAGGACTCTGTCTCGCAATCGCGCTGATAACACCTGTTTCAGCGGACGTGGCCGACGACCTCCCGCATCTTGCGTGATCTCAAGAGTCTCTCAGTTCATTGGCCCACGGCAGCAACGGGATGGACTCTTCAATACTCCGAGACCCTACAACCGGACAGTTGGATTGACGTGCCTCCCGAAGCGGAGATTTTAGTCATGCAGGGAATCTCGACCAATCCGTTTTTTCCTCTGGAACCGACGGGTTTTTTATCGGCTGGAGCGACCAGAATTGAGGTGTTTCTTTACCGTGCAAAAGCGCCCCGAGCATAAACAACGCAGTGATGACGAGGGGTTTCCGCATGAAACAAGCGTATTCTCCCACGACAACGGCTCAATAAAAAAGGAGGGCACAATCAAGCTACTTCAACCCCACAAGATAACCACTCCGGGGAACGCCCTTCGATATCGAGATCGTGGAGCTCCGGTTCAGCTCTTTTTCTTGCGGAATTTCAGGGCCATCCGGATTACCAGCGTAAAAATCAGTGCCACAAATCCGAGGATTCCCCAGACACTCATGCTGAGCTGATTTCCCGGTCGCACGGTGTTTGCCTGGAACACATCCCAGTGAACATATCCCATGAAAACCACCATGCAGATTCCAATCGAAAGCAAACTTTTGCTGAAACTCGTCATCGTCTCGCTCACCCGCTCGGGAACGAACCAGTAGTCTTTGTTCGGTAAATTCCACCACTTTGGCGAAAGTTTTGACATAAACATTGAGCTCAGGCCGAAGATCACTGAATAAAGCCCGATCACAATCAACATGACTCCGGTCATCTCCCATTTTCCAGCCCATCGATCGGGGTTTCCCGCGCCATTAAAATGAACCGCCATTTTGTCCGGAAGCTGACCATGCGTCCACCAGACATAAACGGCTAGCAGTGCCATCAGTCCGAAAAAAATCGTCAACGGAAGACGAATCGAGCTAACATGTTCTGAGACCGGTGGAAGTGTGTATGAGTCGTTCATGATGTGTGAGTGGGAGAGTATCCTCGCGGATTTCTCGTGCGGCGATTCCAAAATACCGGTTTGTTTCTAATCGCAGGTCGCTCGAAAAGAGGCGCGTTGAAGCGGGGTTATTCGTCGTCTTTAGACTGCTCGTCTTTCAAGCGCGCCAGTAGCTTCCGAACGTCGCGCGCCCCGAGAACAGTGACCGCCACCGCCATCACCGCGAACAGTGAAAGCACAACAATGAACACGATTTTCCAAATCAATTCCCATGTCATATTTCAATTTCCTTTCGGTTTGGTGAAACGAGCGATCCGATGATCGTCACCGCCAGCGCGATGCCGACGGTGATCAGCCCAATTTGCGGACTCGTCAGAATTTCCTGCCACTCACCGGTTTGTTCATTCTGAAATTTTAGGCCAACTGCTTTTTGCACGGGTTCGAGCCCAAACAACATCAAAAGCCCGGAGCACAGCCCTAACAAAGCACCTAACGAACTCGTCTTCTTCCAATAAACGCCGAGCATGAGAACGACAAAGGCACCGGTAAAATAAATCCCGCCCGTCACCGCCATGTAATCCCAGATATCTTCCCGGCCCTTATAAAAAACGCTCCAATACAAAACGTAGCCGCCCATCAGTACGATCAAAATCCGCGTCAGTTTAACGCGCGATTTCGTCGAAAATTCCTTCTTCCGAAGCGGCGCGACGATGTCTTGGGTGATGACCGAGCTCCACGTCAAAAAATACGAATCGTGGGTCGACATGAACGCAGCGATCATCCCCGCCGTGATAATTCCGATCAATACGGGCGGCAAAATTCGGCCCATGACAATCGGCATCGCGTAAAGATTGCTCACCTCGGGCTCCCCGGCTTCCGGGAAAAAGAGGTTCTTCAAATCATCACCTGCTGGTGTTGCTGCGATGAAAACCAGCGCACAAATCCCCCAAAAATACGGCAGCATAAACCGGACCGTGAATGAGATCGACGACCAGCAATACTGCTTCCGAACCGCTTTCTCGCTCTCCATCGCCAATGCCCGCGAAACGGCGGTCGGCCACACCGCGCTCCCGACGAAGCCCGCCGTGATCACCATCCAGAAAACGTATTCCCATCCGAAACCACTATCCGCGACCGTTGGATCAAACCCGCCCTCGCCGAGGGTCGCGTGCACCGTCTCAAAAATATTCGTCCACCCCAGTTTCCAAATCGCGACGCCGGTCGCCGCGAGCAATCCAAACGAAAGCACGACAAATTGCACGTAATCCGTCAGCACCACTGAAATCATTCCGCCGAGCGTTGTGTAAATTAAAACCAACACTAACAAGCCCACCATCACCCATTTCAAAGCCTCGCCTTCGCTCGCCATTCCGGTCACGCCAACGATAAACATCGAGCCGACTTTCAGAAACAGCCCCATGTTCAAAACTCCGGCCAGCACCAGTAATATTCCGCCAAGCACCCGGATTTGCTTGTTGAATCGTTTTTCGTAAAATTCCGGAATTGTCAGGACTTCCAAACGGCGAAGTGGTCCGACGATGAATCCGGTCAAACCCACAAAAAGCGTCGCGACGCCGGCGATCACGGCCATGTGAAATGCCGCAAATCCCCCCGAGAAACCTTTCTGCGCCGAATACATCACCGTCACCAAACCCAGTTCCGTGCCCGTCATCGTGGCGACGCCCAGCCACGGCCCGATCTTCCTTCCCGCCCCGATGTAGTTCAACATCGAGCCTGCGTAGCGTTTCACCATCAGCCCGATTCCGAGCGAGATTAGCAAATACACGACGACGATCACGGTATCGATCGTGCCGAAATTGGTTTGGGAGAACGCTTCTTGTGCCGCGTCGGTCATGGAAGGGTTTTACGGAGAAATCGAAAAAGGCGCAATAGCGAAAACACGAAACAACAGGGTGGGTTCGGCATGGAAAGGCTGAGTGCCACGATTTCACTTCATGGCAGCGGCTACCCTTTTCCGTGGATGAACTTTTCGAAATGTATTCGCGAGACGTTCGAATTTTGGAAAAATTCTTCCAACTCAAATTCCCTGGAGCGATTTGATAGGGTATGTTCGCTAAATCAACCCTGTTGGTTCGCGTCGCTCACCTGTCCAAGGTCTACTCTTTAATCGCGATCAACGCTGTCGGGGTGCGCAGATAGATGGTTCCACTGGCAAACGCGGGGGTGCTGTTGGCGTTGTCTTGGGGTGGCGTGATCCGATTGGTGGCTTTTACCTTCAGGCCGTCGGGTGACGGTTCGAGAACGTGAGTCGTGGAAGATTTGTCGGTGCTGTAGAGCAGACCGTTGACGAGGGCGAGTGATGACCAGGTCTCGCGGCCGAGACGCTTTTTCCAGAGTTCGTTTCCGGTTTCGAGTTCGATGCATTGGGCAAGACCGGGGGAGTTGACCATGTAGATGTGATCGCCAATGATTTGGCCACTGCCGATTCGCTGCGGAGGCTTGGGTTTACTGACGTGCCACAAGCGATGGCTGTCAGTGAGGTCACCTGTATCGGTCGCGGAGGGGCGACGCATGCCGAGGGCGGGACCACCGTAACCGCACATAGCGACCAGATGGGCTTCGCCGATCATTGCATCAGTGTAGCTGAGATCACTGAGACCAGTGCAGCGCCAGAGTTCTACGCCGGTATTGGGATCGAAGCTGGTCAGTTGGCCCGCGAGGGGAATGATCATTTCGTCGCGACCACCGTTGTCGATGATGCGTGGTGTTGCCCAGGAACCTTTGAATTGGTCAAACTTCTTCGAGGCAGCTTCGGGTAACTCTTTTTTCCAAGCTATGTCGCCGTTGCTTTTGTCGATGGCGAAGAGGCGTGCCGCGCTGCCCGGTCCGGCGTGCACGATGATCTGATTTTTGAAAAATATCGGACTGCCAGCGTTGGCGCCCCAAATGTGCTTGTAGTCATCGCCGAGGTCGGCGGACCAGAGCAACTTCCCTTCGAAATCGTAGGCGTGGAGACCGGCATTGCCGTGCCAGGCAACAATGATTTTGCCATCGGTGAGTGGAGAGGAAGAAACGCCGGGGTTGGTTTTATGGGTGGGATCTTTTGTCGGGCGTTTGACGGATTGGGTCCAGAGCAGTTTGCCATCGCCGGCATTGAAGCACAGCAGGGAGCGCTGCTGATTGCTGTTCTGTCCTTCGGTGAGAAACACCCGGTCGCCCCAGACAATCGGAGAGGAATTGCCGGGCGCGTCGAGTTGAGTGCGCCAGGCGATGTTCTTCTCGGAGGACCACTCGGTCGCGTAGGATTCGTCGGGCGCATCAACAACGCCGTTGTTATCAGAGCCGCGCCAGGCGGGCCAGTGTTCGCCGGCGGTGAGCGGGGATGTGGCGAAAGCTAGGAGGAGCAAAGTGACTAGGGTCTTCATTCTTTTTGGGGCTGTTGGGAACTGGATCAGGCTCTTTAAATGGAACTGTGAAAAAGCTTTTTTGTCACTTTAATTACTGGGAGCTGCCCGCTTTCGTTTTCTTGATGCGGGCTTTTTCCTCTGCATCGCGTTTATCGATGTCTTTCTGGTGCTTGGAAAACGATTTGAAAACATCTCCGACAACCTGGTCTGCCAACTTGCCGAGCTCGTCCAGAATCACCGCCTCCGCTTCCGGCGCGAGCAGCGACATTTCAGGTTCATAGCCGCCCACTTCATACGAGCCCTTTGTCGCGATGTAACCTATTCGCCCATTCGCATAACCGACGATGATGGGGATGGCCCGGTCGGCGATCGCTTGCTCAAGCTTAAATCCGTATTCGACCATCGGCTCACCGGGCATAGTCAGGAACAGAAAAGGTCCGATTTTCATAGCCATCAACTCTGCTTTTACCGGCCCTTCTTTACCGGGTAGTTCGAGAACTTTGTTGGCAACCCGGATGGGGTAAAACGTTTCTCGCTCTTTCAATTTCTCGCGTGTCACCCCATGAGCAAGCGCACGTGTTACGGCGCAACCAAGATCACGCCCGGCCCATTGGATGTCCGCTTCATCCGCGCAGCGATAGGGATAACCCGGAAGATTTGGCCGAATGTCTCCCGCGCAGCCTTGCAGAAAAAGCGCGTTCGTTTTGTCGCCGTAAACCATCTCGACAAATGTCTGGGCATCACCCGGAAAATCCGCAGTCACCTTCGGGTAGCCGTTCGGATACGGATGCGTTCCTTTGTCGCCCCAGGTGAAAAAACAGGGATGACAAACCGCATGCATCATGACCGCCATGGGAGTGAGCGACTCGCCGTCATCAAACCTCAGCACTTTGACTCGCGGATCGTTGGGGCCATCCGGATTCAAATTCACCACGGCACGACCATCGATCACTTTCCGCCGATTGATGCCAAAACCGATTTTGTCTTCGCCGTAACCGATCGTAACCATTTTCATATTCCCGGCAGCTTCTTTGGCGGCACTGCCGATTTTCTGAACCAGCTCGCGACCGTATTTTGAAAGCGGAGTGAATTTCGGCCCGGAGTGATTATGCGAAGCCGTCACCATGATGTTCGCAGCCGGAATTCCCGTTTCAGCTTCAATTTTCTCCCGCACCAATTTCACCATGTCGTCGCAAGCATTGATCAAATCGGTGGTGACAATGGCTGCTTTCGTCTCACCATCATCGAGCACCAAAACCCCAGCTCGCAGCGGGTCGCGAACACCGGTCACCACACGTCGATGCCCAACTGTTTCCATTCCCTCGATGATCTCAGGAGTGATATCGACTTTCGCAACGCCCGCCTTGAGATTCGATTGAACAGGAAACGTTCCATCGACAACCTGTCCAAATACAGGATTCGAGAGGCTGAATAAAACGAGCGCAATAATTGGGAAGAATCGTGTTTTCATAACATATCAGGGAATCGAACCAACAGGGGTGGTTCATCGAACATACCCTATCAAATCGCGTCAGGGTTAACTCGTAGTATTTCAGAAAAAACGTTGTCGCGAATTGGTAGGGTTCTGGCAGGCGGTATCGCCGGTCTTATTTTGCTGTTGGATCGTATCACGATCGTCAGCTCAAAAACAGACCGCTGATGCGGGATTGAAGCTTTTCCGAATTCGTGGCTGTGCCTATGCTGGTAAGATGTTCGGCAATGCACCTGCTTTGCTTCGCTCTATTTCTGCCATGAAAATCTGGCCCTGCCGCTTGCTCCACTGCCGTCGCGGGAGGATTTGAAGCTGCTGGCGGCATCGAAGCGCCAGAATATTGCCTACGCAGCGAAGCGAAATCTCGAGCGCCTGGATCGCGGTGACGCTTTGGCGAAAGAGGTGCCTTATCAGGTGCAGTCGTGGACTTTTGGCAAAGACCTAGCGATGGTTTTTCTGCCCGGTGAGGTGACGGTCGATTACCAGTTGCGACTGAAGATGGAATTCGATCACGAACGACTGTGGGTCAATGCCTATGCCAATGATGCGCCTTGCTACATTCCGTCGCGCAAGGTGCTGGCGGAAGGTGGCTTTGAAGGGGAAAGCGCGATGGTCTACTACGATCAGCCCGCCAAGTTTGCGCCGGGTGCCGAGGATCTCATTGTAGCTGCCGTCTATAATATTCTGCCTGCTGAATTTCTCGCATCCTACCGTGCCGACATCCCACCGAAGTCGCCGGCCGATTCCCTGGCGGCCATTCAGACGCGCGATGACCTTGGTCTTGTTGTCGAGTTGGCGGCTGCTGAACCTTTTGTCGCCGATCCGGTCGCAATCGACTGGGATACGCGCGGTCGCATGTGGGTGGTCGAGCAGCCCGATTACCCAAACGGAATGGACGGCAACTGGAAGCCTGGCGGTCGGGTGAAAATTCTCTCCGACAACGATGGCGACGGACGCTACGAGCGCTCGGAATTACTGCTCGAAGGCATTCCGTTCCCCACCGGGATCACCTGCTGGAGCAAGGGTGCCTACGTCTGTGTGGCGCGGGTGCTCGACGCGCTCGACCGGCGTGAAATCGAACTGGCTTCATTGAGTGGTGCCGAACGGCTGCGCCCGCTGTTTGACGCGGCTCATCGGATCGCAGCTGACGACACATCGAACGATTCAGATCGCCAGGCGGCGTTGCGTTTGTTCGGTCGAGGTTTCAACGACCCGGCACAAGATGTCCCGCTGCTCTCGGAATTTCTCCGTCCCACGGTCAGTGACTCGATTCAAAAAACGGTGCTGGCCATGCTTGCACGATCTTCCAGTCAGGAAGCTGCAGAAGCCATGCTCAGCGACTGGTCGTTGCGAACTCCATCGGTGCGGGCGTCGATCATTACCACCTTGTTAGCACGTGACGCATGGATCCAGCATCTGCTGCAAGCCGTCGAGGACGGAGTGATCAGTCCGGCCGAAGTCACGGCCTCCAACCGACAAACCCTCGAAGCCCATGCCAACGAAAAAATCCGAGACCGCGCGCGTGCGTTGCTACCAGTGGCCGACAACAGCGAACGAGCAGCCGCCGTCGAAAAATACCAACGAGTCGCCAAGCTGAAAGGCGATGCCGTTCATGGCGCCACCGTATTTAAAACTGCCTGCGCGGTTTGTCATGACTACCTCGGACAAGGGATGGTTGTGGGCCCCAATCTCAAGGCCTACTACAACAAGAGTGTCTCGGATTTTGTCACCGCTATTCTCGATCCCAGCGCCGCGGTGGAGCCGCGTTATGTCAGCTACGCCATTACCACTCGCGACAAACGCACGTTGGTCGGAGTGATCGCGAATGAGTCCGCCGCCAGTCTTGAAGTCGTCCAGCCCGGTGGAATTCGCGAGACGATTCTTCGGCCTGACATCGAGAGCATCACTGCGACAGGAATGTCGCTAATGCCGGATGGCCTGGAGCAGGCGATCACCCCACAGGACATGGCGGATTTGATCGCCTATCTGAAGAGTGGGGGATGAGAGACAGAAAGCGAAAGGTGGCTGAGTCGTGGCAGGATATTCCACTCGTCGCCGGAGGTGATTACTAATCGCGCGATACGATAGAGAGACGGGTCAATAAATGATGCGCGTCCGTTTCATTGGCGGAATCGATTTCTGATCCCGCGATAATTTGCGAACGTCCCTCTTCTTTCTCCTCACGCCATCTGAGGCGTCAGGCTGGCCAGGTGGGTCAGACGGGACATGAGCTCGCTGGTTTCGCGACGCCATTGAGCGAGTTTGTGCTTCGACATTTCGACGTGCTCACCCGTGGACGTTTCCAGCTCGTGGTAACTGTCGGTGACCCGCTCAAGCAATTCGACGACAGCTTGATGGGTTCGTTCGCAGACGGTCTCTCCTGAGGCTGCAATGTGGTCAAGATGCTCGCTGGTCCGGCGGCGGGCTTCGGCCATTTCTGCAAGAAGGATCTTGCTGCTGGGAACGCGACGGAGATTGGATGCAAGACCGACTTTTTCGAGAAGCCAGATGGACCATTTCGTGGGATCAAAGCTCCAGCGTTTCACGCCATTGCGATAATCGTGCTGAAATTCGTGATGGTAGTTGTGATAGCCTTCTCCAAAGGTGAGAAATGCCATCAGCGTGCTGTCTTTCGCAGTGCAATTTCTCGAATACGGCTGGCGACCGAGGGTGTGGCACAGGGAATTGATGAAAAAGGTGCTTTGCTGAACGAGAAAAATTCGCAGAGTTCCCACAAGGAGGAATCCGCCGAGGGCACCTACCCAGCTTCCTGCCCAGAGGCCGCACAGCAGCGCGGGCAATGCCAAACCAACGAGCCCGGCGATCCATTTATCCCAACGGGCTTGCCACATGACGAGTTTGTCTTTTTGTAAATCAGCCACGTTATCAAGAGGGCGTTCGGGATTGATTTTGAAGAGAATCCAACCCATGTGAGCCCAGAAAAAGCCCTTCGAAATATCGTAGGGGTCGTCGTCGTGATCGGTGTGTTTGTGGTGTTTCCGGTGATCGGATGCCCAGCAAAGCGCGGAATTTTCGAAAGCGCAGGCTCCGAAAATCAGGGTCGCTAGGCGCACGGGCCATTTGGCTTTGAAGGAAAGATGCGAGAACAACCGGTGATAGCCGAGTGTGATGCTGAGGCCGGTTGCGATGACGTAGAACAACATCAAACTCGCTGTAAACCAATCGGTCCCGTATTTTACGAGATAGATGGGCGCGCCAATAACGGCGAGGGCAGAAATGATGAATAGGAAAATGGAGTTGATCCAGTTAACGCGTTTAAAGGGGATGCGGGATAGCATAGGGTCACTCGGGCTGAGGTTGATTGGAGGAACGGGAGTGTTCGGCGAAAGTCGCTGATAAGTTGGATCGCGCCAGCAGAATCGTATTCCGATTGATAGTAGGAAAATAGAGGGACGGGTCAATCATTGGAAAACCCTGCACCTCTCAACCCCTGCGGGACCGGCGTCCCGATGAGAACCTATTGAAAAAGCTAATTCCCATCAGTAATCACCCAAAAATTGGAATTCTGGATGTAGGAAGGAAGATTTTCGACATGCACCGCTATAAATTGTCCGGTGGAGGCTATCGGTTCAAGGTAGTGGCATGACAGCAGGCGGTTCAACCAGCTGTCGTCACTGTGGATCTTGCTCCATTTTTGAGTTTCTGAAAAAAGATTGGTCTGAGCGATTCCCGCTATTTCCACGAAGTTTCGCGGGCGGTGGAGTTGCTGATCAGCGGGGAATGCGACGGGGCTCTGACCTTGCGATGGGAGTGACGTTGCAAGGTATACTGAAAAGACTTATCTGAATGCAGCCCCTCAATCCCTGCGGGACTGCGCCCCCGATAAGAGTTCTTTGAAAAATCAAATTCCTTTCAGTTTATGAAAAAGTGTTTCGCATGCCTGGTTGGACTGGTCGCGTTCATCGTCACGTCACTTCATGCCGACATTTATCATGTGTCTCCGAATGGCGGTGGGAAATACCCCTACCGTAATTGGAAAGATGCCGCCGTAACTCTTCAGGATGCGGTTGATGCTGCGGTCAAGGTCGGGGACGATGAGGCAATCGTTCTTGTGCGAAAAGGGGTTTACAAGGGAACTGGAGTGGGGCCGGTGGTGAAGATCATTCGATCACTGACGCTGAAGAGCGAATCCGCCGACCCGGCAGATGTGATTGTCGATGGTGAAGGCAAAAGGCGCTGTATTTTGGTGACCTTGGAGGAAAAGGGCGCCAAGGTTTCATTCGAAGGAATTACGATCAAGAATGGTTTCACTGACGCAACAAATGGCTACGGCGCTGGCATCTATATTGATCATACAAAAGTCAACGCCGGTGAGGTCACTATTCAGCGTTGCGTGATCAGCGATAGTTCAAAGACTTCTCCGTAGCCGCATAATCATGGGGGCGGCCTCTCTTCACGCGGACAAACGGGGTCGGCTTTCCACACAATCGTCGACGATTGCCTGATTTCCGGAAACGTTGTGGCCAATAAAAAATCAAGCGGCGGTGGTGTGGCGTTCTTGAATACCCGGCTAACCATGAAAAAATGCCGGATGTAAATGTCGGGATAATTCCGGTACGGGTGTCGGGATAATTCCGGTACGCTTGTAGGTATTTTAATTTCAAGGTTAGATTGAGTCAAGATTGGTGTTTTTCAGGACTTTTCCAATGGCTGTACGGTGAGGAGCCCGCAGGGCGACGAGGCGTCCTGCCATCGGGGCGGTTATCCCCCCTTCGTTTTTTGTTGCGGTTTCCGGGCATCTTTGAGGCGATAGCTTTCACCGTTGGCCTCTATAATGTTGACCCGGTGTGTCAGACGATCGAGCAGTGCTCCGGGCTTTCGCTCCAGCAATGCCAGATAATGCACCGGATCAGAGTGAACCTGCTCCTTTTTCCAGTCGCGCCTCCACTCCCAATCCCATCCCGACCGAAACGCCGATAAGAAAACCTTGGAAAAGCAAATTCCTATCGGTTATCAGTAGATCCAGATTCACCGAACAGAGAAAAATTTAAAACACGATGGAAATTTTGCAGACCTCACTCCAAATCATCATAGCACTTGGGATATTTAATGTCTGGTTTCTCCGGTTCTCCAAGGCGACTAATTATCGTGGAGGGAAAGCCGCCAATTTGAAGGAAGAGTTTGCGACCTACGGACTCCCCGGTTGTTCGGTCTGGGTGATCGGAACCCTCAAAGTCGGCTGTGCGGTGGCTCTCATTGCCGGCATTTGGTTTGACATGCTTGTTCAGCCTGCGGCAGGTTTACTCGCCATGCTCATGGTCGGTGCGATCGTCGCTCACGTGAAAGTCAAAGACCCGTTGCCCAAGGCTCTGCCCGCTATTGCGATGCTTTTAATGTGCCTTGCCGTTGTTTTTTAGGATAAGGCGTTCACAAATTCGTAGCACAGGTAGGCGTTGATCGACATGAAAATGAAGGAGGGGCTGGCGAGTAGCAGGCTGTCTCGAATTTTTAAACGCACCCCAAATCCCAGTAGCATCTGGAGAGCCAATCCACCTGAAGCGAGCAGTCCAGCTAAAGGATAAATCAGCCCTGCAAGCAGTCCTGCTGCTCCAATGATCTGGAGCACACCCGTAATTACCCGGAACCGTGCCAGCCGATAGCGATCAAACTCTACTACCATGTGAGAAGTGAAGACACAGCTGTTGCCGTAACCAAGGAATGCGAGCGCTGAGAACCAAATTAAAAAAGTCGTCATTATATTCTAAACCGTTGGTTTCTCGTCTCTCAAACTTATCTGTCCTGCAATGACGGCGCCCATTCGCTGGAAAATGATGTGGTGAAAAGGGATCACCGAATACCAGTAAAGTCTGCCAAGTAATCCGTTGGGACGGAAGATGGCGGTTTGAACCAGTTCTTTCTGGTCGAGAATTTCCCACTCCAGCCATGCTTCTCCGGGTAATTTCATTTCTGCAAAAAGAAGGAGTCTGCCCCGATCATAGTCCGCTAAGAGAACTCTCCAGAAATCCAGGGCATCACCCGTGATGAGATCTGTCGGATGCCTGCGGCCGCGGCGCAAACCAATACCTCCGACAAGCCGATCGATCCAGCCTCGCACGCCCCATGCCCAGTTTAAAGAATACCACCCTTTTTTGCCCCCGATTGACCACATTCGTTTTCGGGTGTCCTCCTTGGAATCGGCGATCGCAAAGGTTCGCTTATCGGTAAAGATACCATGCTCAGGTGGTTTGACCTGTTTCAGGTATCGGTTGTCGAGACAGCCTGAAGCGAGCGCGTCGAACCAGCTGGAGGGAACGTGATTCTGAGCGATTTTTGCGAAAGCGCGATCAATCGATTCTCCGTAGCTAAGAAGCGCTTGGGGAATGAGGTCGCGAATTGTATCATCGCTACAAACGACATCATGCTTCATGCTTTCAACCAGGGCTCGGGCCAGCGGGAAACTGGTCGATGTGACAAAAAACAGCCAATAGGAAGAGAGGCGCGGAGTTAATACCGGCACCGTAATAATGAGGCGGGAGAGCCCCCTCTTTTCTGCATAGCCAAGCAACATCTCCCGATAGGTGAGAATGTCTGGGCCGCCGATGTCGAAACTTTTTCCATATGCTTTCGGGCTCCCGAGAACTCCGGTCAGGTAGGTGATTACATTGCTGATTGCGATGGGTTGGCATCGGGTCCGCAGCCATTTTGGAGCAGTCATTATCGGCAGTTTTTCAACCAGATCACGGATGATTTCAAAAGACGCTGAACCAGATCCGACAATTATAGGCGCTCGCAGAGAGGTCACGGGAACCTTGCCCGAGCGGAGAACTTCATCGACCTTGGCGCGTGAGCGCAAGTGAGTGGAAGTGTCGGAGTCACCGGTAGGAGGAATGATCCCACTCAGATAGATCACTTGGGATGCTTTAGTCGGCTCCAGCGCGGCAATGAAATTCTCCGCGCAACGCGATTCCATTTCAGGAAAGTGACCCGATCCTGAGCCCATTGAATGAACCAAGTAATAGGCAGCATTAATATCCTTGGGAAGATCTTCGAGGGACTTCGGGTCGAGGAGATCGGCCTCAAACAAAGCGACGCTTTGATCCTCGAAATTCTGCAAAGGAAAACGTCGTTTATCGCGGACCAAACAGGTGACTCGGTGCCCGGCATCCAATAGTGATGGGAGCAACCTGAGTCCGATGTAACCATTGGCACCTGTGAGGAGAATATGCATTTTTGAAGAGTTTACGCTTTTCACTCCAACTGGGCTTGATATTTATCCGGATGGGAAATTCTCCGATCTAACAGGATAAATTCACGGTTTCTTCAATTTGGGTTTTAAATAGCGATTTAAAGTCATTATCTGAGATTCCATTGACCAAGTCGCAACGGAAAGTTGCCGGATATCTTTGTTTGCTTAGCACAATCTCGGGAGAACCGGTTGAATTGCTCGCAATCATGTTGCAGCCCTTGCGGCTGAACAGCGCGTAGCTGCTTAATTTTACAGAGAGAGATCCCCACCCAATCGGACCGAAAGGATCAATTAAGAAACGGGTCGGTTATTGTAAAATAACATTTCACCGCTTAAAAACAAACCCGAGTTGTTCGAAAAAGCCTGCGAGGTTCAAAATTCCTCGCCTTTCGATCAACGGTCCACGCCGAAAACGGAGCCTGTTTTTGGACTTGGTGTTTCCGTCCCATCTTCGCTGGGCTCGGGATCTGGAGTCGGTTGAGGGTTTTCTCCGCCCAGGATTCTGCCGAAATAATTGTCTTCTTGTGCCTGTTCCCGGTCGGCTTTCAGATAGGCCGTTCCTTTTTTGTCTCCGATCTTCACGCGGCGGGTAACCTCGGTTTCGAGCCCACTTTGGTAAACTACTTTTGATTTCTCAACCGCTCCGGAAGATTTGCCTTCCCTCTTACTTTGTTTGCCCAACGCTTTTTCGTGGGATTCACCAATAAAGGCAACCGCCTCACGCGGCAATTCATCCGGCACCCGTCCGGTTCTTTCGACTTCTTCTTCGAGCGAATCAATATAACGCGAAGCCACTCCGCTGAACTGCCTAAGGTCCTCTGTGTCACGTTTCATGCTGCGAATCCAGCTTTGGGCATTTTCCCGAACCTCTTTGCTGACGCCGTCTATTGGCTTGCCCTGGTCTCGCAAAAACGAATTCCGGTAACTTGTGAGCCATTCCGTAGCGGAGCGATCTCCGTCGGGGCCCGGCATGTTCCGGCGGGATGGAGCCGACCACTCGACCACGTAATAATCAGCCTCGCCTTCGTTCCCCGAACCTGCTGCCAATCGTCCAGCGCCCGCATTGTTCGGACGAACTGCGAGAAAAGTTTTTCCACTGGCAGCCGGGGCTTCCGGCTCTCCATCAGCCCAGTCGAGAAAATAAAACAGCTCGCCCGTAGCAAATTTCCAGGTACCGCCAGTAAAGCGGCCGCCCATCCAGGCTGCGTTGCCGTCTCCGAGAAGCTTGCCCAAATCAGCTGCGATCCAGTCGGCCTCTTCTTGAAATGACGGCACCGCGAGATGCCCACCGGAAGTCACAGCAGCCGTGTTAGCAGCTTCCCAGGAAACTTTTTGCGGCACGAGGAGGAAACGCGAACCTCCAACGTTGATCGAACCAGTGGGAAAAACGGGCGGTTGTTTGGCCCTGAAATTTTGGCCTAACCGACTCATTTGCTCGTTCAACGTTCCAGGTGCTTTGCGGTTCTCAACCCACTGGATTACAAACGGGAGTTCGAGGCTTTCTTCCAAATCATCGAGAACTTGGCTGCCCGGGAGCAGCGCTCCAAAATTGATCTTATCCCCTTCGCCGCCTTGTCCGGGAGCCCACAGTTGGGCGTTGAGCGGCGTCCCGTTGGCCCAATACCACTTGCCTTCAGTCCCGGAGTCGGAAAGCCCCAACCAGAGCGGGGAATCTGATTTCAGATTTACGGACGCCCACGCAATAGCCTTCGGTGAATCAAAAACGGCGAGCTGCGCGCCGGCTTCTTCCGCTTTTTGCAACGCACCGCGCCAAGTGGCCGGCTCATTGACTAACAAAAATACAAACGAACCGATTTGAACGGCGCCTTCCGGCAATTCGGTGAAATCTCCATTGCCAAGAGATTTCGCTAACACACTGAACGAAACCGGTGCTGGAGGTTCAGGAGCCGGATCAGTCACCGGATCCGGCGTGACTTTAGGACTTAATTCTGCAGGGTCCGTTTTGTCGGGATCCGGTGATTTTGCGATTTCTTCCGGAGAAGGGGGCGACTTCGCGGTTTTGGTCTTCCCTGACGAAGCTTTTGGGTTGGTGACTGCTTTTGGGTTGCCGGATTTCCCCGAAGACGAGTCCGAATTTTTATTCTGCCCGGAAAAAACGAAAGCGATCAGCCCAATGACGGCAACCACCGCTACAAGCGAAATCACAATAGGAGCGCTGGATTTTTTTGCCGTTGGAGTGGCGAGCGGCCGGGATGCAGCACCCGTCCGGAGCGCCACCGGTCGTTTGATGGCGCCCCGTTTTTTAGCCGCTCCGGGAACGAGGCGGCTTCCCTTTGCAGCTGCCGCAGCGGCTGGATTTTTTAGTTGCTGCAAAATCGTATCAATATCCTGCGCCATTGCATCAGCATCCGGATATCGCTTCGCGGGATCAGGATGGGCCGCGCGTTGGAAAACGGTATCGAATCCGGCATCGCACCCTGAAAGGACCGACGGAAGGCCCGGCGGCGTTGCCGGAATGCCCCCGGTCAGCAATTCAAAAAGCAGAATGCCGACCGCAAAAATATCGGTGCGCTGATCGACACCGTCGGGATTGTCGACCACCTCGGGCGCGCTGTATCCGGGCGTTCCCCAGATGTATCCGCCTTCATTGAGGACACTTTCCCCAAGGGGATGCGCGAGTCCAAAATCGCCGATTTTAGGCTCTGCAGAAGAAGTCAGCAGGATGTTTCCGGGCTTGATATCGCGGTGAATAATCCCGGCTTTATGAGCATGGGCGAGGCCCCTGCAAATCTCAGACACTAGACGGCCTGCTTCTTTTTGTTCGATGGATTCACCACGGCAGGAATCGTGCAGGGATTTGCCATCGACCAACTCCATCACGATGTAAAGCATCCCGTCGGCTTCACCAAAATCGAAAACGGCGATCAGATTCGAGTGGCTGAGACGTGCCATCGCTTTAGCTTCGGACTCGAAAGTGGCCTGGAACTGGGGGTCGTTCGAAAAAACTTTTGGCAGAATTTTGATCGCTACCGGACGGTCAAGCGATGTCTGAGTTGCCGAATAGACGGCTCCCATGCCGCCCTGGGCTACAAATCCATTAATTTTGTAGGCCGGAAAAAACGGTGCTAACTCCTCCGGCGAAGGAGCAGTGAAATCGTAATCAGCGGGATTCTGCGTCATAGAGAAATTCTATCAGAAATCCTTTGCTAAGAAACACCTTTCTCAGGGCGATCACGCGGTCCGCGTTGCCTCATAAAAAAGGACACCGTGGCGCATGGCAAGATCCATGAGCCAAC
>CALAHF010000229.1 GCA_937891465.1 uncultured Verrucomicrobiales bacterium
TCGATGCGGCTGGCGAACTTTCCTCTGCGTCGCGCCGAGCAGAGATCCGTGGTGACACTCGATACACCGGAATTGCTCGCCTTCCTCAAAGCCGATCAGAGCGGCGAGGTCGGGTTCATGATTCACTGTGAAACACCGGGTTCCACACTGGTTCACGGATTTGCCTCCAGCCAGCACCGCGAAGCGGCCGGTCCTGTCCTGGAGTTGGTGATGAAAGAGCAGGATTGAAGTTTTTTCTTCGTCGGTATGGCAGGTTTGGAGAAATCCGGGATAGGTGGGTGATTGAACCGATTACGACGCCTCACGCACTAACCTCAGCATGAAACATCTCTTAGCATTCACCATCGTTCTTAACACGCTACTGGCCTGGCAAACCTGTCTGGTTGCAGAGCCTACGCATCACGAGGCAGACGTCTGTGTGTATGGCGGCACGGCTAGCGGGGTCATGGCAGCGTTGGCTGCTGAACGCGAGGGCGCCAAGGTCATCCTGATTGAGCCCAGTCGATGGCTTGGCGGTATGACCGGTGGAGGGATCAATCATCTGGACTGGGGCAAAGGCAACACCGTGGGCGGCTCGACCTACAAGATCCTGATGGAAGGGTTGGAGGTGCGTGAACAGAAGCTTCATGGCGGGCATGCCATCCACGGCATCGGCAACAAGCAGTATCGCGAGCGCTTCAAGAAAGCAGTTGAGGACCGCGGCATCACCGTGATCTACGACCACCGCCTCGGCAAAGTCCGGGTCGGGGACGCCACCATCGACGCGCCGACACGCCAGCAGCCGATTGCCCTGGGTGAAGACATCGCCCCGAAGGGTAAGGCGCCATCCATTCGATCCATCACCCTCGACTACGCCCCTTTCGACAAGACCGGCTGCCCCATTCCCGAGCCGAAGAAGCGCAATGCCATCACGGTCTCCGCGAAAGTGTTTATCGATTGCTCATACGAGGGCGACATACTCGGGATGAGCGGCGTCAGCTACACCTGGGGCCGCGAGGCGCGTGAGCACTACGACGAATCACTGGCCGGGGTGCGTCCCAATCTGTGGGTCCACGACATCGATCCCTACATCGAACCCGGGAATCCTGAGAGTGGGTTGATCCCGTTTATTCAAGATCGGAAGATTGGGCCTCTGGGCAGTGCGGACGCGTTGTCGATGGGTTACTGCTTCCGCTTCGAGTTCGACGGGAGCGGCAAGGGTATCCCGATCCCCGAGCCGACGAGTTATGATCCAGCCGAATTTGAAGTTTACCGCCGTGCCATTCGCGATGGTGTCGACATCTTCTCAAGTCGAAAGATGCGAACCACTCTCGGCAAGATCACGGAAGCAAAGAGGGGGCCATTCGTCGGGGGTGCCCAATCGAATCGCAACCTGATGGGGTCCACCGTCTACGGTTGTAACGATGAATACCCGAACGGCGGCTGGGCCACGCGGTCACGGATCTGGAAGTTTCATCAGGAGTTCCTGATCAATTCGATTCACTTCGCAAAAACCGATCCCTCGGCCCCCAAAAGCATGAAGCAACGTGCGATGAAAACTTCCTTCAGGAAGGGGGTGTTCGATGAGACCGGGGGCTGGCCAAACCAGTTCTATGTCCGTCAAGCCCGCCGGATGGTGTCATCGTATGTCGTCACCCAGAAGGATCTCGAGGGCAGGACCGATCCGCCTCATACGGTCGCCCTCGCCGCCTATGGGGTCGACGATTGGCCGTATGCGGTGGTTGTGGAGGATGGCAAAGTCGCGGTGCAGGGCGGTGCGTTTTCCATCGTCTACATCGATGGAGGGAAATACAACGGCAGCTACAAGATCCCCTACGAAGCCATCGTGCCGCGCAAGGGAGAATGCGACAACCTGCTGGTGCCCGTTTGCGTTTCGGCCAGCCATATCGCCTTCACCTCTCTTCGCATGGAGCCCGTCTGGATGGTCCTCGGTGAATCCGCCGGCGTGGCCGCCGCCATGGCGGTCGATGCCGAGATTCCCGTGCAAGAGGTCCCCTACAAGCAGCTGCGGCAGAAGCTCGACGACCTGGACCAAGTCCTCGATCGGGTGCAGCAACCTGAAGAGACCAAGACAGCGCGATGGAAGTCCCAGGACGAATGGAATCAGCAGAAGAAGGGGTGGGAGTGGCTGTTCCCCCATATCGATACCGACTCCGACGGTCAGATCTCGAAGGAAGAGTACAAGGCCTTCCAGAAATTCAAAACGGAGCAAGATGATTGGGAGGAAGCCCTCAAGAAGAAATCAGCAAAGGCTCCCACCGGGGATCTGCGGCACGACCAACCCGCAGCCGGGCGCCCCAACATCATCCTGATCTTCGCTGATGATCTGGGTATCGAAGCGCTCAATACCTACGGAGGTCATGGTGTCGAGACGCCTCACCTCGACCAGCTGGCCAGCAAGGGGATGCGTTTCACTCATTGCTTTGCCAACCCGGCCTGCTCTCCATCCCGGGCGGAACTCTTGACCGGCACCTATCCCAGCTTCAATGGCATCCAGCATGTCCTCAGCAGGTGGAAGGATGACACCTACCTCGACCCGAAGCAGTTCAACAGCTTCGCCAATCAACTGGATGAAGCGGGATACGCCACCGCCGTCGCCGGGAAGTGGAATGTCTCCTGGCTGGAACGCAACGATACCGTCAAAGCATTAGGCTTCGATGAACATTGCCTCTGGCAGATGTATGACCGCGATGGCGTCAAGAGATCGCGTTTCTACCAGCCCTACTTCCGCATCAATGGAAAAATCGAAGAGGAATCGATCGCTGATCGCTTTGGTCCGGACGTCCTCGCTGACTTCATGATCGAATTCATGAAGCGAAAGAAGGACGAACCCTTTTTGATCTACTACCCGGCTTTATTGGTTCACACGCCCTACATCCGAGTTCCCGGTGGCCCGAAGACGACGACTTTGCCCGATTCAAAACAAAAGAGTGGTCCGGAGTGTTTTCCCGAAATGGTCGAGTATCTCGACAAGAACGTCGGCCGGCTTGTGAACGCGGTGGATGAACTGGGCCTCAGTGACGATACGGTCATTCTCTTTTGTGCGGATAACGGCACGCATGGCCCGGTGACTTCCGTCTGGGGAGACGACCGCACCAGGATCAAAGGGGGCAAAATGACGATGACCGACCGGGGTTCACGAGTACCCTTGATCGCGAGCTGGCCGGGGACAATTAAACCCGGAACGCAGTGTGATGATCTTGTCGAGCTGGCGGACTTCCTGCCCACATTCCTCGAGATGACTGCGACTCCCAAGCCGATGCAACGCGTCCACGGACAAAGTTTCCTGCCACAGCTCCTGGGAGAAGACGGACCGTCACGGGAATGGGTTCACATCGAATACAAGGGCGAGCGACAGATCAGAACCAAGGAGTGGATCTACACCGATAAGGGAAAGCTGATCCAAGTGAACGAGCTGGGCCAACCCGAAAACCGACCGGAGAAATCTGGAGATCACGCTGATGTCCGGAAAGAGATGAAGAGGATTCTGGGGTTGATCGACGGGGAGTGAAGCATCACGAAGAACGAGTTTGTCGACTACCGCGCCCCACAATTTGATCCGAACGACAAGGATGGGAATGGGTTTCTCGATGCAGACGAGTTCCCTCATCCGAGAGCTTTCAAAGGCGGAGACAAAAACAAAGATGGCAAGCTCTCACGCCAGGAGCACCTCGATATCTTTCGCGGTCAATTTCCGAATGTTGATGTGAACAAAGACGAAGTGATTACTGCGGCTGATAAACGTTAGCGTTGTTCCAAATATACAGGGTTGATTCATCGAAAAGCCTCTGTTGATTTAACCTCATCTGATGATCAACTTCGGAACATTTAGAATCGGCCTGCTAGTGGCGGCGATGACTGCTGTTGGAATGGCGGGACCGGTGTCGGCGGATGATGCTGTCGATGCGGAGTTCGCGGCGCTTCAGACGGATGCCAAGAAGGGGTTTGCGGAAGGGGTCGGCCCGTTCGTGAAAAATTATTGTGTCCAGTGTCACGGGAATAAAAAAAAGAAGTCGGGGCTCAATTTTGAGGCGGCGCTGAAGAACCCGGGGAATCCGACCTACCGCAAACACTGGAATCAGGCGGTTGCCCACGTGAAGAACCACGACATGCCGCCGGATGATGAGGACGCGATCCCGACGGATGAGGAGCGAAAGCAGCTTGAGGAGTGGATCGGGAAGATCAAGTTTCTCAGCCCGAAAGATCCCGGCCTGTTTGTGATCCGCCGGCTGACCAAGGTGGAGTATGGCAACACACTGCATGATCTCTTCGGGGTGGACCCCAAGGTGACGCAGGATTTGCCGGATGAAGTGTTCGGTGAAGGCTATTTGAATAACCTGTCGTCTCTCCAGTCGGAGCTGTTCCTCGGGATCGCGAATGAAGTGGTGGGCCAGCCGGAAGTGCAGGAGCTGCTCAAGAACGAGAAGCCTGCCAGGGGGGCCAACCTCCGGAAGGAGGCGGAGACGTTCGCCCGCGCGTTGGCGCGGAAAAGTTATCGCCGCCCGCCATCGGATGCGGAAATCGAGGTGTTGCTGAAGGTCTTCGATCTGGCGAGGGAGAACAAGCTCGACTACCCGGAGGCGTTGGGACTGATGACCAAGGCGATTCTGGTTTCGCCCCCGTTTCTCTTCATCACCCCGGCGGAGAAAGTCGCGACGGACAACAAGATTATCCCGCTGGATGACTATCAATTGGCATCCCGTTTGTCGTATCTCCTGTGGTCGACGATGCCGGATGCGGAGCTAATCGGGTTGGCTGACAGCGGGAAGCTCCATGAACCGGCGGTGTTGAAAGCGCAGGTGAAACGCCTGATCGCAGATCCCCGTTCGCGGGCGTTGTTCGATGGATTCGGAGCGCAGTGGCTGGGGCTGAATGATCTGGAAACGAAAACGTTTGATCCCAAGAAATTCCCGCAGATGACGAGTGAGATGCGATCGGCCATGGTCGATGAAGCCCGGCTGTTCTTTGAAAGCATCATGCGCGAGAACCAGAGCGTCATCCGATTCGTGGACAGCGACTACACGTTTCTCAACGGGACGTTGGCGACGCTTTACGGGATGGAAAAGACCGTCACCGGCCCGGAGATGCGCAAGGTGAAACTGAAGGATGCTAACCGGGGCGGGATTCTGGGAATGCCGGCGATTCTCGCGACCACGTCTTTTCCCAATCGCACCAGCCCGGTGAAACGCGGTGTGTGGGTGCTGGAACAAGTGCTCGGCGAACACGTGCCTCCTCCGCCGGCGAACACTCCGGCGTTGGAGAAACAGGATCAGAAAACGGTCGCGAATATGACGGTGCGTCAGCGGACCGAGCTGCACCTTTCGAATCCGACCTGCGCCAATTGCCACAAAGTTCTCGATCCGATCGGCTTTGGCTTGGAGAACTTCGATGCGATCGGCCGCTGGCGGATCCAGGATGATACGGGAGGTGCGATCGACGCGGCGGGAGAGCTTCCGGGCGGCAAGACGTTTGCTTCACCGAAGGAATTGAAAGCCATCATCGCTGAGCGAAAGGCCGAGCTCGCTCGCAACCTGACCGAGAAGCTGCTGGCCTACGCGGTCTGTCGTGGGTTGGAAGGCTATGACGAGATCGTGGTGGATCACTTGATGGAAACGATCGCGAAGGACGACTATCGTATGCAAACGGTGATAAGCGAAATCGTGACCAGCTATCCCTTCACGCAACGCCGTATTAAGCCGTAGACCCCCTTTCATCCCATGAGAAAAAACGTCCTCATTGATCGTCGCACCTGCCTGAAAGCAGCCGGTGCCACTCTCGCGCTGCCGCTTTTGGAAACGATGGGCTGGGCCGAGACCGGTAAAGACAAGCCGTTCAAACCGCCGGTGCGTCTCGGGTTTATGTACATGCCACACGGGGTGATCATGGATCAATTCTGGCCCGCGACGCCGGAGACCTACCTGTCGACACCGCCGCCCGCGCTTGAAGCGCTGCGTCCCGTGCTCGATCAGTGTCTGATGATGAAAGGTATCTCGGGCGTTCCGATTTCACCGTTCAACGGGGCTCCTCATGCTCTGGAATTGTCGACCTGGCTCACCGCAATCCTTCCCGATGCGCCCACCCGGAACCGGGTCAACATCGCGATCTCCGCCGATCAGATCATGGCCAACTACGTGGGAGGTCTTACCTCGCTGCCGTCGCTCGAGTTGGCGACGATGCCGCAGACGCACAAGGAGAATCAGGAGGGACTGCACGAAGCCTATTACTCGCACTGCAGTTATCGCTCGCCGACCCAGGCCGTCCCGGCCGAGACCAATCCGCGCGGCGTTCTCAATCGGCTCTTTGGGAAGTCCGACAAACCCGGGCAGGCCCTGCAAACCGATCCGCTGGATCGTAAGATGCTCGATCTCGTCATCGGAGGCGCGCGCGATCTTCGCAAAAAGCTTCCGCAGAACGATCAGCACAAGCTCGACGAATACCTCGACAGCGTGCGGGCCGTCGAGCGGCGCATTGCTTCCATCGAGACCCGGCAGAAAGAGGCTGCCCTCGAAAAAGCCGGCGTCAGCACCCGTAAACGCAACGCGGCCGATTCCCCGCCGATCGAGATCAAGATCCCCGAGGGCGACAAGCGGAGTGAATACATGCAAGTCATGTGCGACCTCAACGTGCTCGCCTTCCAGACCGACACCACCCGCGTTAGCTCCTACATCGGCTCCACCCCGAACGGCGTTTCCTATCCCGAGCTCGGCTTCACCGACGCCCATCATTCCCAGACCCATCACAACAACAAAGATCAGGAAAAGATTCGCAAAGTCGCGGCGATCACCAAGTTCAACATCGATCAGTATGCCTACATGGTGAATAAGATGCACAACCTGCGCGAAGGCGACGGCACCTTGCTCGACAACTGCATCATGATGTGGGGCTCCGGCCTCGAGGACGGGAGCCGACACAGCCGCGAGAACCTGCCGTTCATCGTTGCGGGCAAAGGCGGTGGTTCCATCAATACCGGCCGGTTTTTGCCCGATACCAAAGGCAATCAGGGCGATTTGCTGACAACGCTACTCGCCTGCGCCGGCGTTCCGGTGGATCGGCCGATCGGGATTGCGACGAAGCAGATGGGCGAGATGAAGAGCGGGAGTTGAAGTTGATTTCAATCCTTACCTATCATCATCTATCAGCCGGTAATTCACCGGAAGACCGAGCCTTCAATCATCGATTCGATGATTTATAAGATGCGGTTGATTCATGCATCATTGAAGGAAGGGCAATTCTACTCAGCACCTTCAAAGGGGTGCCACGGTTTCTCGCCGTCTTTTTCCTGAAGAAATTTTGCGTCCACTTCTTTATACCACGCATGAAGTCGCTCGCGCATGGCTTTGACGCGCTCGGGGTCCTTATCTGCGAGATCAACTTGTTCGCCGATGTCATTTTTCAAATTATAGAGATGAACGCGGCCGTCTTCATAGCGCTCGACGAGTTTGTAATCGCCCTCGCGAATGGCTCCGCCGGGAATACCGCCTTGATTGCTGTAATGTGGGTAGTGCCAGAAAAGCGACTGACGCTCAAGCGATTGGCCTTCCAAAACGGGGATGAGATTTTTCCCGTCGATTTCGTGACCGATCTCGATACCGGCGGCGGCTGCAACCGTGGGATAAAGGTCGATCGAACAAATCGGCTCGGCGCTGACGGTGCCGGCTTTTGTGATACCCGGATAGCGAATAATCCACGGCTCGCGAATACCGCCTTCGTAGATCCAGCCTTTACCGCCGCGAAGGGGGAGGTTGCTGGTCGGTGAGCCTTCGGAGGTCGAAAGCCCGCCGTTGTCTGAGGTGAAAACGACCAGCGTTTCTTCTGCGACGCCGGATTTTTCAAGCTGATCGAGAACGGTTCCGACGGCCTCATCCATCGCTTCGACCATGGCCGCGTAGACGGCGTGCTTTTGAAGGATACGAACTTTGCGGGGCTTTTTGCCAGCGACTTGTTCTTCGTCACCAAACTCTTCTCCGTTGATTGCGACGGCTTTGGCCTTGTATTTCTCGACGAGATCGGGCCGCCCCATGAGTGGCGTGTGAACGGAGTAAAATGAGAGGTAAGCGAGAAACGGTTTGTCTTTGTTGTCATCGATGAACTTAGCGGTGTCGCGGGCAAGTCGAGCGGGGAGGTGCTCGCCTACGGGGCTTTCTTTTTTCATCTGAGGATTCTCAAACGGGGCGAAGTATTTCTTCCCAGTGTAAGGGCCGCCTCTTGTCCAGCCACCGATGTTGATATCGAAGCCGCGGTTTTGCGGGAAAAATTCTTCGCTGTGTCCCAAATGCCATTTCCCGGCAAAGAAGGTCGCGTAGTTTTTTTTCTTCACGAGCTGCGCCAGGGTGATTTCATCGAGCGGCATTTCATCGCGAAGTGGCGCGGGCTTAAATTTCCCTCCCCGTTTTCCGGAGAAAAAATTAGTCGCTTGAACCCGAGTCGGGTATTTACCCGTCATGAGCGAGTAACGAGTCGGCGAGCAAACGGGGTTCGCCGCATAGCCATCGGTAAAGCGAACGCCGGAGGTGGCCAACTTATCGATGTTGGGTGTTTCGTAAAAGCAATCCGGGTTGTTTGCGCCGATGTCCATGTATCCCAGGTCGTCGACAAGAAAAACAACGACTTTCGGGCTTTTGGACGGCGCCGCTTGGCTTTCAAAGATTGCGAGCGTTGTGACAAAGAGAACGCAGAGCCAATGGCGTAGGGGGCGATGGATAATCATTGCGGGTATTATGGAGTGAATTCTGCCGAGTTCAAAGTTTTCAAATGCCACCAGCACCCGAGATGATCTCATCGTCACTTCAGCGGTTACTGTATTTTGTTCTTCAGGTCTTTTTCAATTTCGGCCTTCAATGTTTTTAGTTTTTCGTCATCGGGTTTTTGCTCCAACCCTTTTTCCGCCAACGTTAAAGCCCTCTCGGGATGGCCGTTTCCGAGATACGCTTCTGCTGTTTTCCTGAGAAGCCAGATTTTACCGGGAGCCATCTCGACTTCGAGATCCATCAATCGCAACCCATCGTCGACGCGCCCGTCATTGATCAGCTGCTCTGCTAGAGCCATGGTGGTGCCTCCCCACGCTGCTTTTTTCCCCTTGTCCTTGAACCATGTGATTGCTGCTTCAACGCCGTCACGTTTGACCATGTCATACATGCGTTGGTTTTGAGTGATGCGTGCTTTCCCCGGCAATTTGTAGGGCTGGTCGGTTACTACGTGAATCAATTCTGTGCTCAAGTTTACAACTGTGCTCCACACTTCCGAAGCTCCGAAATTGTCTCCCTGATTGCAGAGAACGATCACGAAAGCGTCATCCTCAACCAATCGGTTTTCCATCGCTCGAAACCCGTTGATCGCACCGCCGTGGTTGACGATTTTGGTTCGCCGTTTCGTCACGGGATGGGTTCGTGAATAGATCTGCCAGCCGTATCCGTAATTGCTCTGTGGTCGCCCGCCCGCAGCTTTCACTTCCGGCACGTCACGGTTCGGTGTAAACATGAGATCGCGGTATTTCCGGTTCAACAATTGATCGGTGTAGAGTGCCCGATCCCAGAGAAACATGTCTTCTACGGTGGAATAGATGGAGCCTGCCGCCCCCGGGGATGAGTCCATGTCCAGGTAATCCGCTCGGGTGTATTCGAACGCTCCGCGGGTATAGCCGCTGGCCCGTTTTTCGAGCACATATTGATTCCGGTCGTAACCGCTATTCTCCATTCCAAGAGGCTTGAAGATGCGTTCATCGAGGTTTTGCTCAAAAGTCCGCCGTGTCACTTTTTCGATGATTCTTCCGAGAATAGAATAGCCCGCATTGCAGTAGGAATAAATTGTGCCCGGCTCATGCGACAGATCGCCGCTGCAGTGTTCTCTGATGAACTCATCCTTGTCGAAAGGCAGCCGGGAAATGGTTCCACGATAGTCGAAGTTGGCTGTGTAATCCTTGATTCCAGACTGGTGAGACATCAAATGATGAATCGTAATCCTGTCTCCCGTGTCTTTACGGTAGTAAGGCAGATGTTCGGTTATGGGGTCACCCAGATTGATTTTCCCTTCCTGAACGAGCTGCATCACAACCATGGTGCAGAATTGTTTACTGACCGATGCGAGCCGAAATTTGGTATCGGTGGTGTTGGGAATGTTCCACTCCCGATTCGCCAACCCGAAGCTCGCTTTGTAAATGACCTTTCCTTTGTCAGCCACCAGAACAGCTCCCGAAAAAAGGCCCGTATCAGCGGTGGCCTGACATAATTTTTGCAAGCTTGCCACCTTATCGGAATCAACTTCATGGTATCCGTTAGGAAGCGGAACCTTCTCTTCCTGTGCGATGACGATGCTCCCGAATAACAATCCTGCCAGAACGAGTCTTTGTGGTGCTTGCTTTTGAAACGCTGTCATGGTTCATATGGATACGCCATGAGTGGGGTGATCGTCTACCGTTTCGTTCCTTCGCGATTCTGTCCAGAGGATGATATGAACGTTTCTTCCAGTGTCACGACGATGAAAAAACATTATTGGATTATCATAGGAATCGTTTTGGCCTTGATGGCCGCCTCCGTGGTATGGACCGAAAGGCTTCGCTCTCAAAGTCAGGACGTAACAATCGTCGAGTTGGTGCTGCCAAAACCTGATTTAAAATTTGATGACATCGTTCTTCTCGATGTTTTAAACGAATATTTTATAAATCACACTCTAGGCGAAGTGGGATACTATCAGGGCTTTCAAGTTTCGAAATCCGGCAATCAGATCGTGGCCGGAAATTTCTCATACAACCAAGTTGCTGCCGTCAGAAAAAAGCTTGAGCAGCTCCCCCGGAAAGACTCCGAAATCCAATGGGACCCACTTTTTGAAGGAAGGGTTCCGTTTCATCAAACGATTGCGTTTAATGTCGGTCAGACTTTAATCATCAAAGGCGAATACGAGAAAACTCTGATCGAGGCCGCCGTTAAATTAAGTCCCGAAGCAGAGCCCTTATCCGCTCATTTTTACGACGGTCACACGATCTTGTTCGGAAGAGTCGTGAACGATGAACTCCGAATTTTGTTCATCACCATCATCACTCCGCCAAAATCGATGTTCGAAAAATTTTGGAATTCGTCGAGGGGTTGTGATGAGGACGATCCCATCGTTGCGTCGGACCGCGGCAATAATGGGTGCGTGAATCAAAGATCTGTGCTGAATTACTTTAGATGAGCAACAAGAAGAAACCCAATTCGTCCGCCGGAGAAGAGATCGAGGCTCCTAATTATTTTGATAGTGTCGTTGCGAAAGAGACTCCTCCGCCAACGTCGCGTCGCAATCGGAAAAACACCACTCGCGGGCGTCTTGATGTCGTTCGCGAATCGGCTCATCGGGGCGGCAAGACGGTCACCGTGATATCTGGCTTCAAAGGAATTGGGATGCCTGAGATCAAAGAGTTGGCCAAGAAAATTCAGAAATCTTGCGGCGTCGGTGGCTCGGTAAAAGATGGTCGCATCGAGATCCAGGGAGACAATCGCGAAGTCGTAAAACGCATTTTGGAAGAGGCCGGATTCAATCCAGTCTTCGCTGGGGGTTAATTGAGGGCGAAATTTCGATGCGTTTTGGAATCGCCTACTTTTAATTCCACGCCAGCGCAGATCGGGTCGCCCAGTAATCATCCGGAGTTTCGGCCAAGACGGACAATTGGCTCATCGCAGCTTCGTCGATTTTGATTGATGCGGCCGCATTATTGGATTGCAGGTGATCAACGCTTGCGGCACCACTCAAAACGGTGTCGACCCACGGCAGCGCCATAACAGCTGCCAATGCCAGCGCATCGATAGTGGTTCCATATGATGACGCCATAGATTCGATAATCATTCGTTTTGCGGCGAAAGATTCACACACGTTTCGCGAGGTCAGTCGACCATTTGCCAGTCCTTCTTTGATGATAATCCCAACGCCCGCGTCATGTGCTTCGGCGAGGGCGCCGGAAGCAGAGGTCTCCAGAATATTCCAGGTTGCCTGACAAGTATCGAACAGCGGCATGCCATTGACTTCAGTGCTCACCGCTTTTCGAATCACTTCCGATTGCTTGGTTCCGCTGACAGAAAGTCCAATTTTCAGTCCTGAATTTCTCAACTCGCCCAGTTTCTCCAGCACCGGTTGATTTTCCAAAACACCACTTTCCAGCGTTGCCGAATGAATCTGATACAGGTGAAGTCGATCACCAAACAGCTCGCGAGATTGAGCTGTCTGTTTGGTCAAGACATCAAGAGAATGCTCTTTAATTTCGTGCGCATCAGCCTGCACTCCCCAATCCGCCATGTAGGTGTAGCCCCATTTTGAGCCAACCGTCAGGTCCTGATGCTTTCGAGCTTGGAGCCAGGAACTCAAAAACGCTTCGGCGCGCCCATACGATCGAGCCGCATCATAATAACGCACTCCCGCTTCCCATGCAGAATCCAAGACCCGATACGCCCGGGCTTCCATCGCGACGACGGTGTAATCAGCTTCAAGATCTTCTTCATGTCCCAGATTGATGTATCCTGGGCGACCAAGGGCGGCCAGTCCCAGACCAATTGAAGAGACCGCGAGGCCCGAGTTGCCGAGTGATCGTTGCTGCATGAATCGCGATAACGCGTTCCAACCGATTGTTCGAGCTCTTAATCCTCTTGTCAGTCAGGTGAAAAAGTTTTTAACTCTGAGTTCCATGGGAATAAACGATCGGGATTACATGAAAAAAGACGGCGGTAAGGATGACGTCATCAATCTGCGCGAGCTGGTCATTGTCATGCTGAAACTCGCCGTTGTTTTCGTGGCTGTGATTCTGAGTTTCCGATTCCCTCTGCTCTGGATCAAAATTCCTTTGGTGATTTGTGTTCTCTATGGCGGTTGGCGCTGGATTTTTAAGGCGAAGAAAAAGAAAACGGTTTCATCATCGCCTCCTAAAGCACCTGCAAAACCAGTTCAGGCCAAGGTAGTCAGCAGCCGCCGCTTAAATCTTGAACAGCTTGAAGCGGAAGCCGGGAATCCACCCAAGCCGGACCAAAGCTCGATTCGCCTGTTGATCGCCTACGATGCCGCTGGTGAATTTGGTCAGGCAAAAGCTCTGATTCAACATTTTAACGGAAAGGAATTTACAGAGCCGGTTGTGGAAGAGTTTGCCGTTCTTGCGCGAAATTATTTTCCCATTGAACTCGAGCCCACCGAAAGCGGCGTTCGATTCAAATTGGCGTAGTCATTTAGCTTTGCGAACGCACCCTATTGGATCGTAGATTCTGCGTGTTGAAATATTCCACCGAACAACTTCGCGAACTCGACAAGCAGCACCTCTGGCATCCGTTCACACAGATGCAGGATTGGTGCGCGGACGATCACGAACCCATGATCCTCGAATCAGGGGAGGGAGCGATGTTGAGGGATTCTGAAGGCAACGATTACATCGACGGGAACGCTTCGATTTGGACCAATGTTCATGGGCATTCTCATCCGAAAATTGTCGCGGCCATTTCTGAGCAAGCCGCAAAACTGGCGCATTGTTCAGCGCTGGGATATACCAACGAACCGGCAATCAAGTTGGCAAAAGCTCTTGTGGATCTGACACCGGATTCGTTAACTCGCGTGTTTTTCAGCGACGACGGTTCCACTGCGATTGAGTGTGCCTGCAAAATGGCGATTCAATACCGCCAGCTCACCGGCGAGCCGGAACGGACCCGATTTATCAGCTTCAACGAGGCGTATCACGGTGATACCGCAGGTGCGGCGTCGCTCGGGGGAATCGGTGCGTTTCAGGATCGGTTTGAGCATACCGGATTTCGCGTCACCCATGTTCCCGATCTTGCGGCTCTGAAAAGCCTATCTGATTCAGAAATCGAATCTGTCACTGCGATTACGATCGAGCCGCTGATTCAAGGGGCCGCTGGAATGCAATTGTGGCCTTCGGGAATGCTGACGGAGCTTCGCGCCTGGTGTGATGTCCATGACGTTTTTCTCATCTACGACGAGGTGATGACTGGTTTTGGCAAAACGGGAACGCTCTTCGCTTTTGAACAGGAGCCGGACGCCACGCCTGATTTTTTATGCCTCGCAAAAGGGCTTACGGGCGGAACGATGCCGCTCGCCGCGACGCTGACGACGGAGCGACTGTTTGCCGGATTTTTGGGCGAATACGAAGAACAGAAGACATTTTTCTATGGGCACAGCTACTGCTCTAATCCGCTGGTGTGCGCTGCAGCCCTTGCCAGCATTGAGGTTTTCCGCGATGAAAAGGTGATCGAGTCGCTCCCCGAAAAAGTCGATTTTTTCCGCTCTGAAATTGCACGCGCCTTCAAAAATGACGCACGTGTCCTAGAAATTCGGCACATTGGACTGATTGCGGGCATCGAATTGAAAAGCGACGATTGGCGGGATCAAACCGGAGCACGCGTCTGTTTCGCAGCTCGAAAACACGGTTTGCTCACTCGCCCGGTCCGAGACACCTTGGTCCTGATGTTTCCTCTGTGTATTTCGAACGAACAGATTTCCCGTGCTGTCGAAGCACTTCGACTCGGGCTTGAAGCAATCGCCCCGAATCCTGACTCCTGATTCCAGACTCCTTTTCCCAAAATGGCCAAACGCTCTACGATTTCACAATTTTTCTCCGGTCTCGGGATGTATCTCCGCGTTCCGAAAACGCTTTCGAAACATCGCTTGTGGGCATTTCAGGTGTTGCCGGCACTGATCAGCTTGGTGGTCAGCGTCCTACTTTTCATCGGATTCTATTTTGCGGCCGATGGATTTTCGAAATGGATGGATAGCTTGATCAACATCAAGATCGAGTGGCTCGACAATGCCGTGACCGTCACCGCAGCGATTTTGTCGTTTGTGGCGTTGGTGGCAGGATTTATTTTCGTTCACAAGCACCTCGTCCTGATTATTTTGGCTCCGTTTCTGGGGAAAGTTGCCGAAGAAACTCTCAAGGCAGTAAAAGGTGAAGCCTTCGTGCAATCCGAACTAACAATGCCGCAATCCGTTGGGCGAAGTGCGAAAATCAACCTTCGTTATGTCATCCGTGAATTGTTTATCAACCTGGCGTTTCTCGTTGGTGGTCTTGTGATTCCGTTGGTTGGTTCCATCATTTCAACGGTAGGAATGTTTGTCACGCAGTCACGGTTTCTTGGGTATGGCTTGATGGATTTTCCTCTCGAAAACCGCGGTCTTTCCGTGCCGGAGAGTGACAAGTTCGTGAAAAGCCGCTCGGGAATGTCAATCGGTCTAGGAGCTGGGTATTTGATTTTAATGATGATTCCGGTGGTCGGTTGGATGTTTGCGCCTACCTTTGGGACCGTTGCTGGAACGCTTAAAGCGATCGAAGAACTCGAATTAGAAAGTGGCGAAAATTTACAGTCATGAAGTACGTTTCTACACGTGGGGCCGGTGAGCCGGTCGGATTTTTTGAAGCCTTTTCCAATGGTCTTGCACCCGATGGGGGACTCTATGTGCCTCAGGGGTTTCCGTTTTTGCCAAGCGATCTATTGACCGATGAGCCGCTGCCTTATCCAGCGCTGGCGTGGGATTTTCTGAGTCTCTATGACTCCGATCACGAAGGTGACGATCTCATCAAATTGGTCGACGAAAGCTACGGTGACTTTTCGGAGGAAATGAGCGCTCCGCTCACTCAGCTTTCCGATAATCTGTTCATTCTCGAGCTTTTTCACGGCCCCACCCTGGCGTTCAAGGACTTTGGGCTTCAGTTAGTTGGAAATCTTTTCGAAGAACAAATCAAACGCACTGGTGAATCGATCAACGTGCTCGGCGCGACTTCTGGAGACACTGGTTCTGCTGCCATTCACGGCTTGGCTGGGAAAGATGGCGTGAACGTTTTTGTGCTGTATCCCGAAGGGCGGATTTCAAAACTTCAGGAGCGTCAGATGACGTGCACTGGAGCGAAAAATATTTTCCCGATCCCAATCAAAGGCACTTTTGATGACGCCCAGGCGATTGTGAAAGAGCTGATGGGCGACCTTGAATTCAAAGATAAAATGAATCTCTCGGCGATCAATTCGATCAACATTGCCCGGGTTCTTGCGCAGTCGGTTTACTACATCCACGCCTTCATGCAGCTACCGCCGGAAAATAAAGGCGATGTCAATTTTGTGGTTCCAACAGGGAATTTCGGGAACGTGTTCGCCGGTTGGATGGCTCACAAAATGGGATTGCCGGTCGAGCAATTCGTTGTCGCGACGAATCGGAATGACATGCTCTACAATTTCTTCAACAGCGGCCTCTACGAAGCAGGCGAGGTGTCACCGAGTTTCGCGCCGTCGATGGATATCCAGGTGGCATCGAATTTCGAGCGCTTTTTGTTCTATCACACCGGCAAAGATGCAGGCGAAACCGTCGAGCAGATGGCGAAAATCAAGACCGACGGTAAGTTGAATCTACCTCACTTTGGACGGGATAATTTCACGGCGACGAAAAGCACCGACGACGATATTTTGCGGAACATCGCGATGGTGAAAGAGAAATACGACTACGTGATTGATCCTCACACAGCTTGCGGATTTCAGGATTTAGATCAGAACAAGACCAACGTCGTTTTGGCGACTGCTCACCCGGCTAAATTCCCTGAGGTGACCAAAAAAGCGATCGGTGAGATCGTCACGGAAGAATCCCTCGAAGCATTGAAAGAGAAAACGCAGAAGCGTTATCCGCTCGATGCCACTGCAGCAGCAGTTCGTGCATTCGTTGAGAAAAACGCGGCGGAGTAAAGTTTACGAAGCAACAGGGTAAGTTTAATGAATTAATAGGGTTGGTTCGATAAGGCGTTTCGAATCAAAAGGGTATGTTCGAAGGACCGCCTTCGACTGATGAAGGATTACCGCAGCCCAGTTGATCATCATATCACATCGTGGCTTTGCAATTATCTCGGTGAAGATTTGAAAGTGGCTTTTTCGGAGACTTAAGCGCTGTTGCACTTCATGGCTCACGGAGATTTTGAAGGTAAATCGATCAACGATCCCGAAGTTCGCGCGTTGTTTAATCGCGAAACCGTTCTCGAGAGCGATTGGTATCTGGCTCGACTCGACGCCAAGCTCGCCGTTCGTCGTCGCACGTTGACCAGCCAAATTGTATCGCTCGAGGCCTTCCTGGAAAAAGAGGTCTACGCCAGCGAAGCGAAGCGTCTCAACATTCAGGAGCGCCTGGATCAGGCTCGTGAGCGGATCAAAATCGCTGACGAAACGCCTGAAGTCTATCTGAAGAAGCTACGCGGCACGCTCGGTGCTGATGTGGTTTTTGGGTGAGTTGAAATTTATTTTCGCGATCCAACAGGGTGCGTTCGTCGAACAGACCCTATTGGTTCGTTTTGTCTCCTCAAACAGAATAGGCAGCGGCGATGTCTTCGGGGATGATGGCAGGTCGACCTGTTTCAGCATCAACCATGACGTAGTCGAAATAGCCTTTGGCACTGATTTTTTGATCGCTCTGTTTTACGATTTTGAATTCGACACGTACGCCGTGGCGACGCATTTCGGAAACGTGGGTGCGGACGAGAATTTTGTCACCGAGGGCGAGGCCGCGTTTGTGGTCGATGTGGGCGGTTTTGACATACCAGCTAAAACCGCGTTCGAGGAAGTCGTTCATCGACATCTTGTAGCAGCGTTCCATCTGATCAAATCGAGCGGCGAGAACGTAGTCGAGATAGCGCGAATTATGGACGTGGCGATTCATGTCGATGTCGTCGGGGCGGACATCGAGCGCGGTTTCGAAGGTGGAAAATTCAGCGTTCATTTTTCGAGAAGAAACGAAGGGCGGGGCGATTTGGCAACGAAATATCGTGTTTCGTGAAGTTTTAGGATGTGAAAGTTTGCTTTTGGTTGGCGTGATCGGTATCATGCTGTCGTTGCCCTACTCGTCATGAATCCTCCTCTTCAAACGGTCCAAGACCGCCAGCGTTTGCTTCTGGAACAATCCGATTCGATGGTTTTTAAAACGGTCGATCCTGATCCTGATCTCAATATTCATTTTTACCTGCCGGATAGCCACACGGAAGGGCCGCCTCGTCCTGTAATTTTATTTTTCTTCAGCAGCGGCTGGGATCGCGGACACGTCACGCAGTTTGCGCCGCAAGCGCTTCATTTTGCCGATCGTGGCGCGGTAACCGGGCTTGTCGAATATCGGACGGATGCTTCTCATGGAGCGAATCCCGTTCAGGCAATGCAGGATGGTCGTTCGGCAGTTCGTTGGGTTCGGGAAAATGCGGAGCGTTTGAATATCGATCCTGAGCGAGTGACGGTGGCCGGTGGTCGGGCAGGTGGACTCATTGCGGGAACGTTGCTTCTCAGTAGGAAGTTGCAAGATGATCCTGACGATAATACCGCGACGGACGGGAAACCGAATTGCGCGATGCTTTTCAGTTCAATGATTGATATCGATAAAGACGCTTATGGAGTGGATCGGTTTGCGAGCGTTGGTGAAGCAAAGAGCTATGGCTTGTCTCAATTTATCACTTTCAGTCAGCGGCCGTTGATTATTTTTCACGGAACGGCAGATCGTTTTATCGTTTACAAAGACGTTGAGCATTTCGCGAAGAAACTGAAGCGGAAGAAGAACGTCTGCGAGTTTTTCCCGTTCGATGGCCGCGACGAAAATTTCTACAACTTGAACGTCGATCCGTTTTCCTACGAAGCGGTGCTGGAACAGTGCGATCGATTCTTAGTCGAGAATGGAATGCTCAACGAAAAAGGGGATGGCGAAGAAGATGCCCGCCTGATCAGTTGGCGGGAGAATGATTTTTAAGATCGGGGAGATCTTTTTCGTGGATAAGGCCCGTATTTCCAGCGGTATATCCAACAAGGCGTTGTTCTCGGGGATAGGGAAATGGACTAATTAAGACCACCGTTTCTTCTGGAATCTTCCCCGTTGAATCCGGGGAGGGCACCAGATAAATATAGGGCTCGGAGATGTAGGGTCCCGATGGTTTTGCTTGAAAGCGAGGCGGCTCAGGGAGTGGCAGATAGCTGATGTAGTCAGGATATAGGGACTTTAAAGACGGTGGGTATCGATTCTCCTCAACCTGGTAAGTTCTGCACTCTAGTAAACAATAAGCGATGTTGCTACTATCCTGCCCTAGGATCCAGGCTATTTCTTTTTTCTTGGCACGAGTTTGAAAAAGAAACATCACCAGAAAAATTCCGGCGACAACTCCAAAAATTACTAGCAACCGCTTCTGTTTCAGCTCGGTCACTTTTTCTTCCCCTTGGGTTGCCAGTTAGGATTATTCACGTGCTCTCGTTTCATGTAATCCTTGGCCTGTTTCACAATTTCGGGATGCGCTTTGTTGAGATCATTTTCTTCCCCGAGATCTTTCGATAAATCAAACAGCGTTACAGTGCCTTTGTGAATCGGCTTGCGAATGGCTTTCCACTTTCCGAAGCGAACGGCTTGTGAGCTAACTTTTTCGTAGAATTCCCAATAGAGAACTTCTTTCTTTTTCTGGGCAGCATCGTCGCCGAGGAGACTTGGGAGAAAGCTGACTGATGTCGTATTTTTTGGAGTTGTTTCACCGCTCATTTCACAAGCCGTCGCCATGAAATCCGAGAAGCTCGCGGCGTGATCGGACTGACTGCCGGAAGCAATTTTCCCCGGCCACCATGCGACGGTCGGAACGCGAATGCCGCCTTCGGAAAGATCACGTTTCATGCCTTTGAGCGGGCCGTTCGCGTCGAAAAATTTGGGGTCGTTACCGCCTTCTTTGTGGTGACCGTTGTCAGAGGTGAAAATCACAAGCGTGTTCTCAGCGACTCCCTGATCGCGCAATTTTGCGAGGATTCGACCCACATCGCTGTCCATCCGTGTAATCATCGCGGCCTGGCCTTTGTTTGGATTCGTCCAATCTTTGTCCTCGTAAATTCCGTAGCCGGGAATGTCCTGACCATCGCCAGTTCCACGGGTTCCCTCGTTGTTGGCGTGCGGAATATTCAGCGCGAGGTAAAGGAAAAATGGATTGGCCGAGCCAGCTTGTTCATCGAGCCATTTGAGGGATTCCTCGACTACCAAATCGTGGGCGTAATCAATTCGCCCTTCTGGTGTTGCCCATCCGGCACCGTCATCAGGCCTGCCTTGTGATTCTCTCATTTTGATCCATTCGGGATCGGTAATATTCTGGAGTTCAACTCGATCGCTGTTCCGAATGAGGAATTCTGGAAAATGATTATGAGCATGGCGCTGATTTAAGTAGCCGTAAAAATAATCGAAGCCCTGACGATTCGGGTGGCCGGTTGAGCCGAGTTCTCCGAGGCCCCATTTGCCAATTAACGCGGTGCTGTAACCAGCGTCTTTCAACTTTTCCGCCACGGTGATATCTTCGTCGCGCAATGTTTGGGCATCGCCACGAGAATTCCCCCGAACCCAGGTTTTTCCGGTGTGCTGACCGGTCATCAAAACGGATCGCGAAGGCGCGCAAACAGTCGAGCCGGCGTAGAAATCGGTCAGCTTCATGCCTTCGGTCGCCATTTTATCGATCTCCGGCGTGATGATTTTTTTCTGACCGAAACAGCCGATGTCTCCGTAGCCGAGATCATCTGCAAGAATGAAAATGATATTCGGTTTGTCGGCGGCCGGTGCGTTGCCAATGCCGATGGCCAGGGTGAATAAGGCCGATATGATAAATCGCGAAAATCTCATACCACGATTAAACAGGGTTCGTTCGGCGAATCAATACTATTGATTCATTTTCGAGCTCCGTGATGGGATGACACTATGAAAACGGACTCAGGGTTTCTCGAGAGTCCGTGCGTGATCGGGATTGAGGAATGATCTGACCTGGAGTTTTTCTCTGGAACCCCGAACGGACACGGAACCTTCGGTGGTGAGGTCGAAGAAATCGATGTCCCGCTTTTTGAGTTCTTCAATCCATTCGTCTGGGATTTGCTCGAAAACGGGAAACCCGGCGTTCGTAGCAATCACAATTTTGGGATCCACTTTATCGAGAAAGCTCTCCAATCCAGAAGGCGATGTGCTGTGTCGGCCTTTGATCCAAATGTCTGACTTCAGGTTGCTATCGTTTTCCAAGAGCCATTTTTCGGTATTAAAACCAGCATCAAAGGTGAAGAGGATTTTCCACTTGTGGTGCCGGAATTGAAGAACCAGTGAGTGATCGTCCGCACGCGATTGGTCGGGGTAACCTTCTGGCGGAAAAAGGACTCTGCAGCGGACGTCATTTCCTAGGTCAAGCTGTCCGCCACCCGAAATGGCAACGCGTTGAATTGCTTTTGCTTCGGCAAGACTGAGAATTTCTTTGTAAACCCGAGCTCTATTTCTCAATTTGGATTCGAAAATCGCCTTCGGATTGAAACGATCAATCACGATGGGAGCGGCTCCGAGATGAGCCTGGTCACCGTGGCTGAGAAACATTCCGTTGAGCTCATTGATTCCGTTGGTGCGAAGCAGTGGCTGGATTTTTCCTCGAAAGAGAAACGGATCGCCCGAGTCGATGAGCCAATGGCGTTGATTGATCGGATCCGGGGCATCAAGTGCAGGAATCGAAAACAGTTGGGCGGCGCTTCCGTTGTTTGCGAGAATTTCGATCGAAAAAGCAGAGGGTTTATCTTCTGAAAGCGGAGCCTGCATGTTCGGCGTGCTGATGTAACCGCCGGGAATAGTTGAAAAGAAAAATGCCAGCTTTACGAGACCGGATGCGAGGAATGCGTTCAGTTGATTTAACAGAGCCGTGAGCCACGTGGCGTGAACGGCAAAACAGATCGAGGCCATGACCGCGATTCCAATGATGGCTGTGGCAACGGGAATCATCACAATGTTTGCGAGGACTCCCGTCAGTGAGATGACTCTGAAATACCAGCCAATTAGGAGCAGGGAGCCAATCCATGCGGCCAGCGATACACCCAGGCCATCGCTCAATCTTTTGACCACCCAATCGGTCCACAGGCGGGGACGGGCAATGAGGCGGCGTGGCATGAGTGGCTCGACTTCAAAAGGCGCATAGAACCAGCGACCGATTTTCTCCGCGAAAAGCACGATGGTCATCAGGACAGCGAATGAGAGTTGGAAGCCGATTTGAAAAATCTCCTGCGTATTTAGCGCTAGAATGATTAGCGCCGCGCATCCGAGACTGTTGAGAATGCGCGGATTTTTACGAACACAAAAGGCGAGGGCGAAGACGCAGACCATGATAGCTGCACGAATGGCGGAGGGTCGCAGCCCGGTGATGAACGCGTAGAATAAAATCGCTGGAATCAAAATCATCGAGGCGGTGCGGCGTGAAACTCCGAAAAGCGGGAGAATCAACCAGCCTGTCCCCGCAATGATGCCGACGTGGAGCCCTGATACTGCAAAAATATGCATGGTCCCGCTGAGTCGAAAGAGGTCTTCAATCTCTTCGGGAGCGTCTTCACGATTGCCCAAAACCATGGCCGTGATGACTGATTGAGATTCAACCGGGTAATCCTCGATGCCATGGCGAAGGGCTCTTTCTAACCATTTTCGAGTAATGATCGCCAGCGAAACAACGGGATTTGCCTGATTGGAGCGCAACACTTGAATTCGATCGCCGGATTGAACGAGGAATTTTCCAGGAGCGTCATTGGTCCGGAAATGGAATTTTTTTTCGTTAAAAGCACCCGGAGACGTCGCTGCAATAAGGGGTTGGAAAATGCCTGACGTTTTGATTTCGTCTCCGTATTTGAGATCGTCGGGGAGAATTTCGAAAAAAACCGGGAATTGATGGCGGCACTTCCACGTGCGGCTGGCGAGGTTGAATTCGGTGATTTTCAAAACCGCTCTTCCTGAACGTTGCGCCCCGGTGCCAATTAACGTCGGTTCTGCGATCACTTTTGCCAAAACATCTGAAACTCTGATCGTTTCCCCATTCTTAAAGTTGGGGTTCAGAGGAAAACTTTGGATTTCCTGAATTTTTTGTGAATGCAATGCGGCAAATCCGAGAATTACGGCGCCAACTGCGGAAATAGTTCGAATCAGACGATGATCCAAAAAAATGAAACTGGCCGAAGCAGCGGCAAAACAAAGTCCACTCAAAGCCCAGAGTTTGATTCCGCCGATTTCTCCGAGAATGATTCCCCCAATGGCGGCGAGGGAAAGCAGCAGCAAAGGCGACACGTGCCAGGTTCGTAAAAAAGCCGACCGCAAAAAATGTGATGAATCTTTCAAAAATACTCTTGGCAAGTGGGAGAGTGTGGTTATAAATACAACTCACCTTTCGGGGTGCGCAAATTCTAGAGAATTTTGTAAAATTACTTCAAATTTATTGAAATTTTAAAAATAAGTTTGTAATTTTCGTAATTTCTGTAAAAATACTCTTGTCGTTGCGGGCATAGCTTAATGGTAAAGCTCCAGCCTTCCAAGCTGATTATGAGGGTTCGATTCCCTCTGCCCGCTCCATCCTCAATATTTGTCGCACCATGAAAACTATCCGAACGGCCGCGTTATCTTTATTCGCGTTTACTGCTGCCTTTTTCTTGCAGGCCTCAGCTGATGCCCAGCTCAAGAGAGAAGGATGCGCCTCAGATCGCTGAGTCCGCCGTGGCCGCCGCTCCTGATCATGCGGATGCCGTTCGCGAAGCGTTTGCCGAGGCATTTGAAAATAAAACCGATACTTCAAAAACAGCCGTTGTAGCAGCAAAGCCTGCCGTCGAAAAGAGCAGTGAAATTGGCGGTGAGTTAGTGAAGCTTGCCGGGGATCCTAAAGAACTTAAGACTCAAGTTTCACTCGAAACGTCTCGCGAAGCACCGACGAGTTCAGCTCCAGCAGACACGTCTGAAGGCAAAGCGGTAATCGGTGAAGTCGATTACGGTGGTAAAGAAGTGGTCTATGACTCTGGAAAGGGCGTTGTTGAGAACGGGGGAAAGAGTGTTTTTTCGATAATGGGGTCAACTACCTGGCAGAAGGTGGAGAAGGAGTAGGGGGCTCAGGACCAGACGGAGGAATCGGAGGAATCGGAGGAATCGGAGGAATCGGAGGAA